>NZ_JBVJMW010000001.1:329081-910021 GCF_055583985.1 Streptomyces sp. NPDC104313 | reverse complement strand
GTGCGGAGGCTTTGCCGTTCTGGGCGTCTTCGACGAGGCGGGCCATGCGGGCGAGTTGGGTGTCGGCGCCGATGCGGGTGGCTTCGACGACGAGGTGGCCTCCGGCGTTGAGGGTGGCTCCGGTGACGGTGTCGCCGGTGGTGACCTCGACGGGTACGGACTCGCCCGTGAGCATCGAGGCGTCCACGGCGGACGCGCCCTCGACCACGGTCCCGTCCGTCGCGATCTTCTCCCCCGGACGGACGGCGAAACGGTCGCCGACGACGAGCGTGCTCGCCGGGACGCGGACCTCCCTGCCGTCCCTGAGCACGGCGACGTCCTTGGCCCCCAGGTCCATCAGCGCGCGCAACGCCGCCCCGGACCTCCGCTTGGCACGGGCCTCCAGGTAGCGGCCGAGCAGGATGAACGTGACGACCCCGGCCGCCACCTCCAGGTAGATCGTCGAGCCGGCGTCGGCGCGCGAGACGGTGAGGTCGAAACCGTGGCGCATGCCGGTCATGCCCGCGTCGCCGAGGAACAGGGCCCACAGCGACCAGCCGAACGCGGCGAGCGTGCCGAGCGAGACCAGCGTGTCCATCGTGGCCGCGCCGTGCCGGAGGCCGGTCCATGCGGCGCGGTGGAAGGGCAGGCCGCCCCAGACGACGACCGGTGCGGCGAGGGTGAGGCTCAGCCACTGCCAGTAGTCGAACTGGAGTGCCGGGATCATGGCGAGCAGGACCACGGGGACGGCGAGCACGGCGGAGACGACGAGTCGCTGCCGGAGCGCGTCGGTGGAGGTGCCCTGCTCCGCCCCGGCGTCCCGGGCCGCGGAGTCCGGGGCGAATTCCGGGGAGGGCTCCGGGGCCGGGTCTGCCGAGGTGCCGACGCCGGGGGTCGTGGCGGTGTCCGTGGCGCTGTCCGTGCGGCGGGCCGCGTCGGTGTCGGTGCCGGCGTACGTGTCCGGGGCGGCGGCCGGGGGAGCGGAGGCCTCGGTCCCTGTCGGTACCTTCCGTACCGGGCGGGCGACGGGCCGGGCCGTGTAGCCGGTCTTCTCGACCGCGGCGACGAGGTCCCCCAGTTTCAGCCCCTCCCCGAAGGTGACGCGGGCCTTCTCGGTCGCGTAGTTCACCGTGGCGGTGACGCCGTCCATCCGGTTGAGCTTCTTCTCGACGCGGGCGGCGCACGAGGCGCAGGTCATCCCGCCGATCATGAGCTCGGCCTCGGAGGCGTCGGCGGCCGGGAAACCGGCTGCTGCTGTGCTGGCCATGTCCGGAACTCCTGAGAAACGCGGATCGGGCCGTACCCCACCAGTATCTCCTGGTGGGGTACGGCCCGACGGCGATCGGGGTGGCGGCCGCTCCGGGGCCGGCCTTAGGCAGCCGGGCCGAGGAGTTCGTATCCGGCCTCGTCGACGGCGGCACGAACGGCGTCCTCGGCCAGCGGGGCCTTGGACGTGACGGTGACCAGGCCGGTGGCGGCGACGGCCGCGACCGAGATCACACCCGCGATCCCGGAGACCTCCTCCGACACGGAGCCCTCGCAGTGGCCGCAGGTCATGCCCTTGACCTGGTACACGGTGGTGACCGAGTCGGTCTCCTCGATCCGCACGTCGGCCGCACCGTCGTGGCAGGAACCGGTGGGCGAGCAGCAGGAGCCGGTGGACTGGGGGGTCTCGGTCTCGGCGGTCATGACGTTCTCCTTATCGCGAACACGTTACGGCGGCGTGGCGGGGCGCAGGAGGTCGCGGAGGACTCCCGGCGTTCCGTCGTATCCACACTATACCCCTAGGGGGTATAAATGCGATCCGGTGGTACCGCGTACCGGCCCCATGGTCGGCCATGACGCGCGGGCGGGCCGTCTACGGCGCGGGCGTGGGCGGGGTCCGGTGCCGCATGTCGTCGCCGACCAGGGGGTCCAGGTAGCGGAACATGAGCGTCTTCAGCTCCTGGATGTAGGCCGCGCGTTCTTCGCCCTCGTGGGCCATGATCAGGTCCAGCCCGGCCTTGAAGAGCATGAAGGCCATGTCGGCGATGCGGTGGACCTGGTCGGCCGGTGTGTCCGGGAGGTGGCCGGCGAGCGCCGATTCGACCCGCGTCAGCATCGTGGCGTGCAGGGTGTCGTGTTCCTCGGTGATCTGTCCGGGGATCTCCGGGCCGTGCATCAGGACGAAGAAGGCCGGGTTCTCGCAGTTGAAAGCGATCAGCGGGTCGAGGACGGCGTCCAGCATGCGGTCGAGCGGCAGCTCGGTGTGGCTCTGGGTGAAGGCGGCGCCGTAGGTGTCCCGCCAGCGGTTGAGCAGCTGGTCGCCCAGCTCGATGGCGATGGCCTCCTTGTTCGGGAAGAACTGGTAGAGCGTGCCCGGCGACACCCCGGCCTCGCGGGCGATGGCGTTGGTGCTCGACGCGGTGTAGCCGCTGGTGCAGAAGACGCTGGCGGCGGCCTGGAGCAGCTGGGCGATACGGGCCTCGCCGCGGGCCTGGCGGCGGCGCGGGCGGGCGGAGCCCGGCGTTCCGCCGGCCGCGTCGGCGGTGGGCCCGCCGTCCGCTCCGTCCGCCGCGGCGCCCTTGGTGGCTTTGGCCTCCGACACGGTCTATCCCCAGCTCTCATGATGCGGTTGACAAATGCGAGTGCTCGCTCGCATTCTAGTGAAACGCGAGCGACTACTCGTGTTTGCCAGGGTAAGTGGCAATGACTGACCCATGCTGCCTTGTGCCGCCCGGGTCTCGGTGAAGGGGACACCGCACCATGTCCGAAGTCAACCGTTCCGCGCCGCCTTCGGTCGGCGGCTGGACCCGGTTCGTCACCGCCCGGCCGCGGTTCGCGCTGCTGGCCGCGCTGGTGATCACCGCGCTCGCCGTGTTCGCGGGGAGCGGGGTGGCGGACCGGATGGGCAGCGGCGGCTGGCAGCCCCCCGACGCCGAGTCGACCTATGCGACCGAGGTGCTGGCGCGGGAGTTCCCCGCCTCCCAGCCCAACCTGCTCCTTCTGGTGGACAGTGGCTCCGCGACCGTGGACGACCCGGCGGTGGCCGCCGAAGCCGCCCGCCTGGTCGAGCGACTGAGGGCCGAGCCGGGGGTCTCGGGCGTCGGGTCCTACTGGGAGACCGCATCACCCGCCCTGCGTTCCGAGGACGGTCACGAGGCGGTCATCGCCGCCCGGATCGGGGGTGACGAGAAGACCGCGGGCAAGACCCTCGACCGGATGGCCTCCGCCTTCTCCGGGGAGCGGGGGCCGGTGACGGTCTCCCTCGGCGGGCCCGTCGCGGTGCAGCACGAGATGCAGACGATCATCCAGGAGGACCTGCTGCGGGCCGAGTTGATCGCCCTGCCGGTGACGCTCGTCCTGCTGGTCATGGTCTTCGGCAGCGCCGTCGCCGCGATGCTGCCGCTCGGTGTCGGCATCGTCGCCATCCTCGGCACCAACGCCGTACTGCGAGGGCTGACGGAGTTCACCGACGTCTCGGTCTTCGCCATGAACCTCACCACGGCGCTCGGCCTCGGACTCGCCATCGACTACGCCCTGTTCATCGTCCGCCGCTTCCGCGAGGAGCTGGCGAGCGGGGCGGACCCCCGGACCGCGGTGGGCACGACGCTGCGGACCGCCGGGCGCACGGTGCTGTTCTCGGCGCTGACGGTGGCGGTGTCGCTGTCGGCCATGCTCGTCTTCCCGCAGTACTTCCTGCGGTCCTTCGCCTACGCCGGGATCGCCGTGGTCCTCCTGGCCGCCGCTGCCGCGCTGATCCTGCTGCCCGCCGCACTCGTGCTGCTCGGCCACCGGGTCAACTCGCTGGACCTGCGCCGCCTGTTCCGCCGTCGCGGGAAGAGCGCGGGAGGTGCGGGGGAAGAGGCGGCGCCAGGCCGGGGATGGGCGCGGCTGGCCGTGCTGGTGATGCGGAGGGCCCCCGTCTTCGCCGTCGTCACCACCATCGGGCTCCTGTTGCTCGGACTGCCCTTCCTGGGCGTCAGGTTCGGCACGGCGGACGACCGTCAGCTGCCGGTCGGCGCGGAGTCCCGGACCGTCCAGGACCATATGCGCGACGGGTTTCCCAGCAGCCCCGTGGGCGGCCTGGAGGTGCTGGTCGAGGGGCCGGGGTCCCCCGCCGCGTACGCGGACCTGAAGGACCGGATCGGGCAGGTCCCCGGCGTGCTGCGGGTCGACGGCCCGGTCACCGGGGACTCCGTCGCCTTCTACAGCGTGCTGCCCGAGGGGGAAGCCGTCGGGGAGAAGGCCCAGCAGCTCGTACGGGACCTGAGGGCCGTGCCCACCGCCTCCTCCCTCGACACCTCGGTGACGGGCAGGGCGGCAGCCCTCGTCGACTCCAAGGACGCCATAGCCGACCGGCTGCCCTGGGCGGTGGGGATCATCGTGGTGGTCACCCTGCTCCTGGTCTTCCTGCTCACCGGCAGTGTGCTCATCCCGCTCCAGGCGGTCGTGCTCAACGCCCTCAGCCTCACCGCGATGTTCGGAGCGATGGTCTGGGTCTTCCAGGACGGGAACCTCTCCGGGCTGCTCGCCTTCACCAGCACGGGCGACATCGAGACGACGCTGCCCGTCCTGATGTTCTGCGTCGCCTTCGGACTCTCCATGGACTACGGGGTCTTCCTGATATCCCGGATCAAGGAGGAGCATGACCGCACAGGCGACCACGAGCACTCCGTCGCCTTCGGGCTCCGGCACACCGGCGGACTGATCACAGCGGCCGCGGTGATCCTCGCGGTCGTGATGGTGGCCATCGGCACCTCACGGGTCACCAACACCAAGATGCTGGGACTCGGCATCGCCCTCGCCGTCCTGATGGACGCCATGGTGGTGCGCGGCCTGCTGGTTCCCGCGGTGATGAAGCTGATGGGTCGCTCCACCTGGTGGGCCCCCGCGCCCCTGCGCGCCTTCCATCGCAAGTTCGGCCTCAGCGAAGGGGATACGGCCCCGGCCGGCGTCGCCGACCCGGAGACTCCGGGCGGCCGGGGCGGCCCCGGGAAGGCGGAGCCCGCGGTGGACGCCGCCTCCGAGGCGGACGCGGCGAAGGTCGCCGAGCCGGCGGGACGCTGACAGGCTTCCTGGGGCGCGGGGGCCGGGGAAGCCGTTCGGAAACAGCCCCCGGGGAGGCCGGGAACACCCCCGGAGCGGCCCCCGGTGGGCCCGTGCGACACCGAACGAGTGGTGGCCGGGGGCCGGGCTCCCGGCCCGTCCCGAAAGGCGTCAGGAGCCTGCCGGTGGCATCGGTGCGGCATCGCTGACCTGGGATTTCATGCTCCAACTGCCTAGAATTACCTCATCGGAAAAGGGGGCCCGGATGGACCGGAACGTCACCACGACGGACGATCTCATGGTGTTGATGGACGGGTTGTTCGCCCCGGCGGCGGACCGGTGGACAGTCGCCGGAGCGTCCTGGTGGGACGACTTCTACGCGGACCGTTCGAAGACGGTGCCGTTCTTCGTGGACAAGCCCGACGAGAGCCTGGACGGGTACCTCCGCCAGGGGCTGATAACCCCGGGGCGGGCGCTCGACCTCGGCTGCGGCCCCGGCCGCAACGCGCTGCACCTGGCCTCGCTCGGCTTCGGCGTCGACGCGGTCGACCTCTCCCCGGAGGCGATCGCCTGGGCCCGGGAACGGGCGGACGGGGCAGAGGCCCACGACATCCGGTTCCACCGCGGTGACGCGTTCGCGCTGACAGCGGCAGGGGCCGCCCTCGCCGGGCCCTACGACCTGATCTACGACTCCGGCTGCTTCCACCACCTGCCACCCCACCGCCGTATCAGCTATCTCGCCCTCCTGGAGCGTTGCCTCGCACCCGGCGGCCACTTCGCGCTCACCTGCTTCGCCGCCGGGGAGGGCGGGATGGGGTCGGAGCTGCCGGACGCCGAGCTCTACCGGACGGGCGGTCTACAGGGTGGACTCGCCTACTCGCCCGAGGCGCTGCGTCGCGTCTTCTCCGGCCTGACGGAGATCGAGCTGCGCCGTATGAACGACGAGGGCGCCCAATCGCCCCTCTTCGGAAAGCCGTTCCTCTGGACGGCCCTCTTCCGGGCACCCGCCCGGACATGACGGGCCCGGGCCATTCGGGCGGGGTCGTGGTGCGGGTAGCGGGTCAGCGGCCCCGGTTGCGGGGGCGGGAGGCGACCCAGGCGCGGACAGTGTCTCCGTACCAGTACGGCTTCCCGTTCTCCACCTGGTCGGGCGAGGGCAGGAGCCCGTGCTTGCGATAGGAGCGGACCGTGTCCGGCTGGACCTGGATGTGCGCGGCAATGTCCTTGTAGGACCAGAGCGTTCTGTCGGTCATCAGTGATACCTCTCAGCGCTTCTCTGCTCTGCTGCGCTCCGCAGCACAGGCTGACGATCACTCAGCCTGTCCTCGGTTGAACGACCCAGGGCGGCAGGCGGCGTGGGGTTGTCGACCGGCTGTGACAGAAACCCCACATAACCGAGATATGTGTACTGAAATGGTTACTGCTGTCGCAGAACGGATGAACCGGGCCCGGTGGCGCTGGGCGCGGTCGTTGTCGGACCCGGTTGCCACGATGGAGACCATGAGCACTTCCGAACGCCCGATGCCCCCTCTGGCCGCCGACGAACGCACCTCCCTGGAGAGCTGGCTCGACTTCTACCGCGCCACCCTCGCCCAGAAATGCGCGGACCTGCCCGAGAAGGGGCTGCGCGAGGCGTCCGCGACGCCCTCGCCGATCACGCTGCTCGGACTGCTCCAGCACCTGGCGGAGGTCGAGCGGAACTGGTTTCGCCGCGTGCTCGCGCAGGAGGACGCCCCGCCGCTCTTCGCCCCTCCGGCCGACGGCGGGGACGGAGCCGAGGGGCGTGACGGCGGCTGGGATCTCGCGGAGGACTCCACCTACGAGAAGGCGCTCGCACTGTGGGGGGCCGAGGTGGCCACGGCCCGGCGGAACTGCGCGGCCCGAGCGCTCGACGACACCAGCCCGTTCATGGGCGCGCAGGTCACGCTGCGGTGGATCTACACCCACATGATCGGCGAGTACGCGCGGCACTGCGGCCACGCCGACCTGATCCGCGAACGCGTCGACGGACGCACGGGGGTCTGACCCGGGCCCCCGGAGGCCGGACCCTGCGGACCCGGCGGGATCAGGCCGTGGGGCCGGGCCTCTTGCAGGAGCGGAGGAACTCCCGGGTGCGGCGGGCGATGGGGAACGGCTTGTCCGGCGGACACGGATACATGTCCTGCTCCACGATCGCGAACAGGTCGACGTCCAAGGCCCGGGCCGCTTCCAGGACCGGCTCCAGGGCGGGGACCCCGCCGGGCGGCTCGCACATCACGCCCCTGGCCACCGCCGGGCCGAACGGCACCCCGTCGGCCACCACTGTCGCCAGGATCTCCGGATCGACCTGCTTGAGGTGGAGGTAGCCGATACGTTCCCCGTACGTCTCGATGAGCTTGACGCTGTCGCCGCCGCAGTAGGCGTAGTGCCCGGTGTCCAGGCAGAGCGAGACGAGATCAGGATCGGTGGCGTCGAGGAAGCGGTTGACGTTCTCCTCGGTGTCGATGTGGGTGTCGGCATGCGGGTGGACGACGATGCGCAGCCCGAAGCGCTCCCGGACCTCCCGGCCCAGCCGCTCCGTCTGCGCGGTCAGCTCACGCCACTGCGCGGGCGTGAGCACCCGGTCCTCCAGCACCTCGCCCGTCTTGTCGTCGCGCCAGAAGGAGGGGATGACGACCAGGTGCTCGGCGCCCATGGCCCGGGTCAGTCCGGCGATGTCCGCGACATGCGCCCACGTCCGGTCCCAGACGTCCGGGCCGTGGTGCAATCCGGTGAAGACGGTCCCGGCGGAGACCGTGAGCCCCCGGTCGCGGGTCTCGTCGGCCAGCCGGGCCGGGTCGGTGGGCAGATAGCCGTACGGGCCCAGTTCGATCCACGCGTATCCGGCCTCGGCCACCTCGTCGAGGAAGCGATGCCAGGGCACCTGCCGCGGGTCGTCGGGGAACCACACTCCCCAGGAGTCGGGGGCCGAGCCGATACGGATGCGGGCCGAGGACTGGACGGAGGGGGTCATAACGCCCAGCCTCGGGGCCCGTGCGGAAGAGTGTCAAGGGTTCGTCCGAATGTCCGGACAAAATATTGACAGGGTTCCCGGGAGGGGACTAGACCTGGGACCAGCCGGCCACCGGTGGGTCGAAGGGATGGGCATGTCTGAGCCGTACGACGTGATCACCATGGGGCGGATCGGGGTGGACCTCTACCCGCTGGAGGTCGGGGTACCGCTCGCCCGGGTCGAGACGTTCGGCAAGTTCCTCGGCGGCTCCCCGACGAACGTCGCGGTGGCGGCGGCCCGGCTGGGGCGGCGGACGGCCGTGATCACCCGGACCGGGGACGACCCCTTCGGCGCGTACCTCCACCAGGAGCTGGAGCGGTTCGGGGTGGACGACCGGTGGGTGACGCCCGTGCGGGAGTACCCGACTCCGGTCACCTTCTGCGAGATCTTCCCGCCGGACGACTTCCCGCTCTACTTCTACCGGCAACCCAAGGCCCCCGACCTGGAGATCCACGCGCCGGACCTCGACCTGGACGCGGTGCGCGATGCCCGGATCTTCTGGATGACGGGCACCGGACTCAGTGCCGAGCCGAGCCGCTCCGCCACCCTGGCCGCCCTCGCCGCGCGCACGCCCCGCGTCCGCCCCGCCGGTACGCCGCGTACGGCGACCGTCTTCGACCTCGACTGGCGGCCGATGTTCTGGGACGGCGGCGACGACAGCGCCGAGGCCCCCGCGCGGTACCGCGAAGCACTGGCCCGTGCCACGGTCGCCGTCGGCAACATCGACGAGTGCGCGATCGCGACCGGCGAACGCGAACCGTACGCCGCGGCCCGTGCCCTGCTCGCGGCCGGGGTGGAGCTCGCCGTCGTCAAACAGGGCCCGAACGGCGTGCTCGCCGTCCACCGGGACGGCACCACCGCCGACTGCCCGCCCCTGCCGGTCGAGGTGGTCAACGGACTCGGCGCGGGCGACGCGTTCGGGGGCGCGCTCTGCCACGGGCTGCTCGCCGGGTGGCCCCTCGACCGCCTCGTGCGGTACGCGAACGCGGCCGGCGCGATCGTCGCCTCCCGGCTCGCCTGCTCGTCCGCGATGCCGTTCGCGGACGAGGTCGAGGGTGCTCTCGCGGCCGGAACCGTCACGGCGGACCCGGGCACTCCGGTGAACACCGGCGCCGCCCCGGGCGACCTCGGCGCGGCGGCTGACGTCCCGGCCGGAGCGGGCTCATGACGCCTTTCGCGCCCTCCCTCTCCGCACTCGTGCGGCTGCGTGCCGAGCGCCCCGAAGCCGTCGCCGAGGCCGCCGCGCGACGGAAGCGGCGACGGCTGATCCGTCACCCCGGCGACCGGTTGATGATCATCGCGGCGGACCACCCCGCGCGCGGCGCGCTCGCCGTGGGCGACCGGGCCCTCGCCATGGCCAACCGCTTCGAGCTGCTGGAGCGGCTCTGCCTCGCCCTCTCCCGTCCCGGGGTCGACGGAGTGCTCGCCTCCGCCGACGTCCTGGACGACCTCCTTCTGCTGGGAGCCCTGGAGGACAAGGTCGTGATGGGGTCGATGAACCGCGGCGGGCTGGCCGGCGCCACGTTCGAGCTCGACGACCGGTTCACCGGCCACCGCCCCGACGACCTGGTCCGCCAGGGGTTCGACGCGGGGAAGCTGTTGCTGCGCATCGACCACGACGACCCCGGTTCGCTGGACACCCTGCACACCGCCGCCCGCACCATCGACGCGATGGCGGCGCACCGGCTGCCCGTCTTCGTCGAGCCGTTCCTCTGCCGCCGCGTCGACGGCCGCCTCCACAACGACCTCGGGGCCGCCGCCGTGGCGACCTCCATCGCCATCGCGTCGGGCCTCGCCGGGACATCCGCGTACACCTGGCTGAAGGTCCCCGTCACCGACGAACCCGGCGCCATGGCCCGGGCGATGGAGGCCTCCACCCTGCCCGCCGTCCTGCTCGGCGGCGAGGTCGGCGCCGACCAGGACGCCGCGTACGGGAAATGGCGCGACGCGCTGCGGCTGCCCACCGTGCGGGGGCTGGTCGTGGGGCGCTCGCTGCTCTACCCGGTCGACGGAGACGTGACGTGTGCCGTCGACACCGCCGTATCGCTGCTCGGCACGGGTAGGTAAGGGCCATGACGACGCATCACCCCCATGAGCGGGACCAGGAGACGCATCACCCCCAGGGGCGGGACCAGGAGACGCATCACCCCCAGGGGCGGGACCAGGACAAGCGGCAGGACGGGCGGGGCCGGTACCACCTG
Organism: Streptomyces sp. NPDC104313; assembly: GCF_055583985.1. Classification (NCBI taxonomy): domain Bacteria; kingdom Bacillati; phylum Actinomycetota; class Actinomycetes; order Kitasatosporales; family Streptomycetaceae; genus Streptomyces; species Streptomyces sp. NPDC104313. The sequence goes on along the minus strand of NZ_JBVJMW010000001.1, from coordinate 899,782 downwards.
CCGGCCGGCAGCGTCGCACGCGGGGCGTACGCCGTTGACATCGACCCCGAGCGGGCCGGCTGGGACCGTTCGGCCCTGCGGGTGCTGGAGCTGGAACCGGGAGGTGTTCACACGCTCGACACCGGTGGTAGCGAATGGATCGTCCTGCCCCTGGCCGGTGCATGTACGGTGCGTACGGCAGGCGAGATCTTCGAACTACTGGGCCGGGAGAGCGTGTTCAGCGGGGTCTCCGACTTCGCCTACGTACCGCGCGACTCCCACGCACAGATCGCCTCCGGCGCAGGTGGCCGCTTCGCCCTGGCAGGAGCGAAGTGCGAGCGACGACTCCCCGCTCGCTACGGCCCCGCGCCGGAGGTACCCGTCGAGCTGCGCGGCTCCGGGACCTGCTCGCGCCAGGTGAACAACTTCGCCGCCGCCGACACCTTCGACTGCGACCGGCTGATCGCGGTCGAGGTGCTCACCCCCGGCGGCAACTGGTCCTCCTACCCGCCCCACAAACACGACGAGCACGTGCCGGGCGAGGAGTGCGAACTGGAGGAGATCTACTACTTCGAGGTGGCGGACGGCGGGATCGGCTACCACCGGGTCTCCCCGTCGCGCGACGGCGGTACGGACGTCCTCGCCGAAGTGCGCGGCGGCGACGTCGTCATCGTCCCCGACGGCTGGCACGGACCGTCCATCGCCCCGCCCGGCCGGACGCTGTACTACCTGAACGTGATGGCCGGGCCGGGGGAGGAGCGCGCCTGGCTGATCCGCGACCACCCCGACCACCGATGGATCCGCGACATCTGGCGGGACGAGCCGATCGACGCCAGACTCCCGCTGTACACGGCGCATCCGTCGCCCGGCCCGGAGGTAACGCCTTGAGCCCGACGAGTCCCGCGAACCCCGCCTGTCCCACCCGCCGACTGACCACCGCTCAGGCCCTGATCGCCTTCCTGGCCCGGCAGTACACCGAGCGCGACGGCCGCCGGCAGCGACTCATCAGCGCCACCTGGGGCATCTTCGGGCACGGCAACGTCGCGGGCATCGGCCAGGCACTCGTCGAGGCGGAAGGCGGCCGAAGCGGTGGGGACGGCGGCGGCGACAGGGCCGCGCACCGTATGCCGTACCTCCAGGGCCGCAACGAACAGGCCATGGTGCACGCGGCCGTGGGCTACGCCCGTCAGTCGGGGCGGCTCTCCGCCCACGCGGTGACCACGTCCATCGGCCCGGGGGCCACCAACCTCGTCACCGGGGCCGCCCTCGCGACGATCAACCGCCTGCCCGTCCTCCTCCTGCCCGGCGACACCTTCGCGACCCGGCCCGCCGACCCCGTACTCCAGCAGCTCGAAGTGGAGTACGCGGGCGATGTCTCGGTCAACGACTGTCTGCGCCCGGTTTCGCGCTACTTCGACCGGATCACCCGGCCCGAGGCGCTGATCCCGGCCGCGTTGCAGGCGATGCGCGTCCTCACCGACCCCGCCGAGACCGGGGCCGTCACGCTCGCGCTGCCCCAGGACGTACAGGCGGAGGCGTACGACTGGCCGCTGGAGTTCTTCGCCGAGCGCGACTGGCACGTCCGCAGACCCGCCCCCGACACGCACGAACTGGAAGCCGCGGTACGGGCGGTGCGCTCCGCCCGACGCCCCCTGATCGTCGCCGGCGGCGGGGTCCGGCACAGCGCCGCCGAGGAGACGCTCGCCGCGTTCACCGCCGCGACCCGCATCCCGGTCGCCTCCACCCAGGCGGGCAAGGGCGCGCTCCGCCACGACCACCCGGCCGACGTCGGCGGCATCGGCCACACCGGCACCGCCACCGCCGACGAACTGGCCCGCAGCGCCGACCTGGTGATCGGCATCGGCACCCGCTTCTCCGACTTCACCACCGCCTCCGGCACGCTCTTCGCCGATCCGGCCGTCCGCTTCCTCCACCTCAACATCACCGGCTTCGACGCCCACAAGCTGGCCGCCCTCCCGCTGGTCGCCGACGCCCGGGCCGGACTGGAAGCGCTCACGGCGGCGCTCGCCGGACGCGGCTACCGGGTCGACCCGGCGTACGAGACGGAGTACACCGGCGGCAAGGAAGCGTGGGAGGAACGGGTCGAGGCATCTTTCGCCACCCCCGACCCCACCGCGCGCCCCACCCAGACCCAGGTCCTCGGCCTGCTGGACGCCCTGGCCACCGAGGACGACATCATCGTCAACGCCGCGGGCTCCCTCCCCGGCGACCTGCACAAGCTCTGGCGCACCCGCTCCCGCGACCAGTACCACGTCGAGTACGGCTACTCCTGCATGGGCTACGAGATCCCCGCCGCGATCGGTGTCCTGCTCGCCGACGGAGCCCGGAGCGGCCCCGACCGGCCGCGCCGCCCCGTCTGGGCGCTCGTCGGCGACGGCACGTATCTGATGAACCCAACCGAGATCGTCACCGCCGTCCAGGAGCACCTGCCGCTGAAGCTGCTGATCCTCCAGAACCACGGGTACGCCTCCATCGGCGGCCTCTCCGAGGCGGTCGGCGCCGAACGCTTCGGCACGGCCTACCGCCGGCGGGACGCCGACGGCGGCTTCACCGGACCGCCGCTCCCCGTTGACCTGGCCGCCAACGCGGCCTCCCTCGGCATGCGCGTCCTGCGCGCCACCACCATCGACGACCTGCGCAAAGCACTCTCCGAGGCCCGTGACGCGCAGGGCCCCACTTGTGTCTACGTCGAGACGGAAACGCCCGACACAGTGTCGGGCCCCCCTCCGGCACAGGCGTGGTGGGATGTTCCGGTAGCCGAGACCGCGAGCCGGCCGGCGGCGGTCGAGGCCCGGCAGGAGTACGAGCGGCAGGCCGCCGCCCGACGCCGCCATCTGTGAAGCCCGCCTGAACCCGCTCGCACCTGCCCGAGCGGCCGGAAGCCTGAAGGAGTACGTCATGACGAAGACCGTCAACCACTGGATCGGCGGCAAGACAGTGGAGGGCACGTCGGGCCAGTACGGTCCCGTCACGGACCCGGCCACCGGCGCCGTCACCACGCGGGTCGCGCTCGCCTCCGTGGAGGAGGTGGACGCGGCAGTGGCGGCGGCGAAGGCCGCGTACGCGACGTGGGGCACCTCCTCGCTCGCCCAGCGCACCACCGTCCTCTTCCGCTACCGTGCGCTGCTCGACGCCCACCGCGACGACATCGCCGCGCTGATCACCGCCGAGCACGGCAAGGTGCACTCGGACGCGTTGGGCGAGGTCGCCCGCGGTCTGGAGATCGTCGAGCTGGCATGCGGGATCACCACCCAGCTCAAGGGTGAGCTGTCCACTCAGGTGTCCAACCGGGTCGACGTCTCCTCGATCCGCCAGTCCCTGGGCGTCGTCGCGGGCATCACCCCGTTCAACTTCCCGGCCATGGTGCCGATGTGGATGTTCCCGCTGGCCATCGCCTGCGGCAACACCTTCGTGCTGAAGCCCAGCGAGAAGGACCCCTCGGCCGCCAACCTGCTGGCCGAGCTGGCATCGGAGGCCGGCCTTCCCGACGGCGTCCTCAACGTCCTGCACGGCGACAAGGTCGCCGTCGACGGCCTGCTGAACCACCCCGACGTGGCCGCCGTCTCCTTCGTCGGCTCCACCCCCATCGCCCGCTACATCCACGCCACCGCCTCCGCGGGCGGCAAGCGCGTCCAGGCGCTGGGCGGCGCGAAGAACCACATGCTCGTCCTCCCGGACGCCGACCTGGACTCGGCCGCCGACGCGGCGGTCTCGGCGGCGTACGGCTCCGCCGGTGAGCGCTGCATGGCGATCTCCGCGGTCGTCGCGGTCGGCGCGATCGGCGACGAACTGGTCGCGAAGATCCGCGAGCGCGCCGAGAAGATCACGATCGGCCCCGGCAACGACCCCGCCTCCGAGATGGGCCCCCTGATCACCGCCGCCCACCGCGACAAGGTCGCCTCCTACGTCACGGGCGCCGCCGCCCAGGGCGCGGAGGTCGTCCTGGACGGCACGGGCCACACGGTCGAGGGCTTCGAGGACGGCCACTGGATCGGCCTGTCCCTCCTGGACAAGGTCTCCACCGACTCCGACGCGTACCGGGACGAGATCTTCGGCCCGGTGCTGTGCGTGCTCCGCGTGGACACCTACGAGGACGGCGTCGCCCTCATGAACGCCTCGCCGTTCGGCAATGGCACCGCGATCTTCACCCGCGACGGCGGCGCGGCCCGCCGCTTCCAACTGGAGATCGAGGCCGGCATGGTCGGCGTCAACGTGCCCATCCCGGTCCCCGTGGGCTACCACTCCTTCGGAGGCTGGAAGGACTCGCTCTTCGGCGACCACCACATCTACGGCAACGACGGCGTGCACTTCTACACGCGCGGCAAGGTCGTCACCACCCGCTGGCCCGACCCGGCCGACGCCCCGACGGGCGTCGACCTCGGCTTCCCGCGCAACCACTGAAGGCCGCCCCCACCGCCCCCGTCGTCCGCACGGGCCCCCGCCCGCACCGGTGTGCCGACGGGGCCCGTCGGCACGCGAAAAGCGGATGCCGGGCCACCGCCCCGTCCCACATCCTGTGACCCATGAACACCCCGACCCTCCCGCCCCGTTACGAGATCCGCGCCCGGCAGACCGCCACCACCGTCACCGTCTACCAGGCGTACCGCCCCGCCCTCGGACTGCCCGCCGCACGCGACGGGCGGTTCCCCGAAGCCTGGAAGCGGGACCGGATGACCTGGATCAAGCCCAGCTTCCTGTGGATGATGTACCGCTGCGGCTGGGGTACGAAGGAGGGCCAGGAGGTCGTCCTCGCCGTCGAGATCGACCGGAGCGGCCTGGAATGGGCCCTCGCGCGCGCCGAACTCTCCCACTACACGCGCGATGTGCACCCCGACCGGGCGTCCTGGAAGCGGAGCCTGCGCGCAGCCCCCGCCCGGGTCCAGTGGGACCCCGAACGCGACCTCGACCTGAACCCGCTCCCGTACCGTTCCCTCCAGCTCGGGCTGAGCGGCGAGGCCGCCCGGCGGTACGCGGACGAGTGGACCGTCTCCGTCCGCGACGTCACCCCGCTCGCGCGCGAGGTGCACACGGCGGTCCGGGCGGGGGAGCGGGAGAGAGCCGCGGCCCTGCTGCCCGTGGAGACACCGCTCGGCCTTGCCGCGCCCCGACCGGTTCGGGGCGGTTCCCCGGCGTCGGACATATGACTTTCGGCAGTGCCGAAAGGCTCCCGGTCTCCGTAGCCTCTCCCTCGTGAACAGCTTTTCCCCCAGGAACAGGGCCGCCCGTCGGCCCGGCCCCAGGTGGGCGGAGCCGGGAGGCCTGCTGGTGCCCGCGGCGGCGGCGTTCGGCGCGCTGAGCCTGGTCGGGTGGTGGTGGGGCCTGCCGACCGCGATCGCCGCCTTCGTCGCGGGGCGGGGCCCCGGGCGCGGCAGAACCGTCGTCCTGGTCCTGGCAGGGACGCTCGTGGCCGGAGCGGTGGCGGTGGCGGTGGTGCCGTCCCTGCTCGCCCTCGGGACGCAGTTCGTGGCGGTGGTCGTCCTCGCCGTACTGGTGCCCTGGTTCGTGGGACGGTTCTCACGTCAGTACCGGGAGCTGGTCCGGGCCGGCTGGGAGAGGGCCGAACAGCTGGAGCGGGAGAGCCGGTTGATCGCCGAGCAGGCGAGACTGCTGGAGCGGGCCCGGATCGCCCGGGACATGCACGACGTGCTGGGCCACGACCTCAGCCTGATCGCCCTGTCGGCCGGAGCCCTGAAGCTGGCACCGGGTCTGGACGAGCGGCACCGGCAGGCGGCCCAGGACATCCGGGGCCGGGCCGCCGCGGCGGTGGAACGCCTCGGCGAGGTGATCGGCGTCCTCCGCGAGGAGAGCGACGGCCCGCCGCAGGGGCCGGGAGGCTCCGACATTCCCCGGCTCGTCGGTGACGCGGTCGCCTCCGGGCTCGCCGTCGAACTGACGGTGACCGGAGAGGCGGCGGGCCTTCCGCCCGCCGTCGAACGCGCCGCGCACCGGGTCGTGCAGGAAGGCCTGACCAACGCGGCCAAGCACGCGCCCGGCCGGTCCGTGAGCGTCGAGCTCTCGCACACGGCGACCGGGACCCGGGTGGTGGTCCGCAGCGGAGCCCCGGCGACACCGGCCGGGCACGGGGGCCGTGGACCTGCCGGGCACGGGGGCCGAGGCCTCATCGGGCTGGACGAGCGCGTCCGGCTCGTCGGCGGCACCCTCGACCACGGCCCCCGGGACGGCGGCTTCACCGTCACCGCCCGGCTGCCCCACCACGCCCCCGCGCAGCCCGCGCCCCGGCCCGCCGCCGGCGGGGTGAGCCCCGGGCCGGCGGGATACCGGCGGGCCGGGCGGCGGGTCCGCCGCACCCTGCTCACCGCGCTGGCGGTGCCGCTGACAGCGGGCGCGGTACTGCTCGCCGGGGTCGGGATGTGGGAGACGGTGGCCGCGTCCCGGTCCGTGCTCGACCCGCGCGACTACGCCCGGCTGCGGGTGGGGCAGGATCGGTCCGACCTGCAAAGGGTGCTGCCGGACCGGCAGTCGGTGAAGCGGCCGGCGGGCGCCGGGCGCAAGGAACGAGGGGTGACGTGCGAGTTCTACGCGATGACGGCCGACCGCTTCGACGACCGGTCCGGGGACGCGTACCGGCTCTGCTTCCGGGACGGCAGACTGGTCTCCCGCGACGCGCTGACACCGTGAGCGCCCGATGACCCGACCGGACACGTCCCGGGCGGCGGACACGTCCCGGGCGGCGGACACGTTCCGGGCGGCGGACGCGTCCCAGCTGTCGGACACGTCCGCGGCGGCGCGCACGGCCCCGGCGGCGGACACGAACCCGGCCGGGACGATCAGGGTCCTGGTCGCCGACGACGAGCCCATGATCCGTGCCGGAGTGCGCGCCGTCCTCGCCACCGACCCGGGCATCGAGGTCGTCGCCGAGGCGGCCGACGGGCACGAGGCCGTGGAGCTGGTCCGGGCGCACCGCCCGCACGTGGCCGTCCTCGATGTGCGGATGCCGAGGACCAACGGCATCGAGGCCGCGGCCGAGATCCGTCGCACCCTGCCCGCCACCGGCGTCGTCATGCTGACCACGTTCGGCGAGGACGACTACATCCTGCGGGCGCTGGGCTGTGGGGTCGCCGGATTCCTGATCAAGTCCGGCGAACCCGAGGAACTCGTCGCCGGGGTGCGGGCCGTGGCCGACGGCGCCGCCTATCTGTCACCGAAGGTCGCCGCCCGCGTCGTGGCGCACCTCGCGTCCACCGGGGCCGGGGCCCTGGCCGGCCGCCGGGACGCAGCCCGGGAGCGGGTCGCCGGGCTGACGCCCAGGGAGCGCGAAGTGCTGTCGCACCTCGGGGGCGGGCTGTCCAACGGGCAGATCGCCCGGCGGCTGCACCTGGTCGAAGGCACGGTCAAGGCGCACGTCAGCTCCGTCCTGGCCCGCCTCGGCGTCGACAACCGGGCCGCGGCCGCCGTCGTCGCCCACGAGGCCGGGATCCCGCCCCCACCACCGACCGAGCAGCGCTGAGGCGAACACACCGGCGGGGCGGGCCGACACGAGGAGCACCGCGGTGACGACCGCCCCGCCGAGCACGGCTCCGGCGATCACGTCGTGCGGGTAGTGGACCCCCACCAGGACCCGCAGCAGTGCCGCCGCCACGGCCAACGGCAGGGTCACGGCGGCCAGTCGGGGCCGCCGTAGCGCCAGCCCGACCGCGAGGGCGGCGGCCAGGGTGGCGTGGTTGCTCGGGAACGACCAGTCGCCCGGCTCGGGGCACGCGGCGAGCGCCCGGACGCCGTCCACCGCCCGGCACGGGCGCTCCTCGTCGACGATCAGCTTCAGCGCCTCGCTGACGGTGTACGCCACGACGGTCCCGGCGCCGATGAGCACGGCCCCCGCCGCCGCGCCCGCGTCCCTCCGGCGCACGGCCGTCCAACAGATCCCGAGCAGCAGCAGGCCGAGGACGATCAAGGTGGCCTCGGAGGACAGTTCCAGAAGGTGCCCCAGCCAGTCCGGGGCGTCCCCTACCGCTTCCGTCAGCGACCGGTAGGCGGACACGGAGACCCCCTGGGTGACCTCGGCCGGTCCGGGCCGTCCCAGACCTCCGGGCGACAGCGCCCCGATCACGGCCGCCGCCGTCGCCAGCAGGGCGGCCGATCCGAACAGCCGGACGGGCCAGTGGTGATGATGTGTGTGCTTTGCCATGCGGCGAACGTACGAAGCCACCGCGGCCCGGCGCCGGGGCCGAACGGCAGGAGCCACCCCCGCCGAAGGTCAGGGTTGACGCCCGTCCGCCCGGCCGCCCGGCCGCCCGGACGCGCCCCGGCGCGTGTCGCGTGCGAGGCGTCCTACTCGTGGGCGGCGCCCTCCCCGAACTCCCAGGTCAGCATCGCGAACCCGCCGTCGTCCCCCGCGCCCGCCGACCGGTACGTGGCGAGCGCCGCCTCGTTGTCCGGCTCCACGCCGACCCACAGGTCGTAAGCCCCCCGCTCCCGGGCGACGTCCACGAGCGCCAGCGTCAGGGCCCTGCCGATGCCCCGGCGGCGGAACGGGTCGTCGACCGCGAGTTCGTACAGGCACATCTCCGTGCCCTTGTCCGGGTGCAGCATCTCGATGCCCGAGACGAAGCCGGCCGGGACGCCGTCCACGTACGCGATCAGCATCAGGTGACCGTCCGCGGCGAGGAAGCGGGCGGCCCACTCCTCGCGGGGCGGTGCGTCGTAGAGATGGCCGGCGGCCAGGAGCTCCATGACGGTCGTGGCGCGGCGAATGTCCACCATGTCCTCCCGAGGCAAAGGGTCTGAAGGCATTCTGTACCGCGTCCGGAGTACGGCGGGGGCGCACCGTACCTCTCAGGGAGGCCGCCCGCCTCCCCCCGGCGGCACCCAACCGGCTTGCATCCTCCGCTTAGGGTCGGGGGATGGAGACCTCTACTGCTCGACGGTGGCGCCCGCTGCCCCGTACCCGTGCCCGGTGGGCCGCGGCCGCGGCCGTGCTCGCCGTGCTCGTGGGCGGCGGCACCTGGACCGCCGTCGCCGACGACGGCACGCCCGCCGTGCAGCGCGAGGACCGGACGCTGCGCATGGACGGGGTGCCGATCGACACCTCGTACTTCCACGCCAAGGGTTCCGGCAAGCGCCCCGCCGTGCTCATCGGACACGGCTTCGGCGGCAGCAAGAACGACGTACGGGCGCAGGCCGAGAAGCTGGCCGCCGACGGATACGCGGTGCTGACCTGGTCGGCGCGCGGCTTCGGCAAATCCGGCGGGAAGATCTCCCTCAACGACCCGGACCACGAGGTCAGGGACGTTTCCCGGCTCATCGACTGGCTGGCGACCCGTCCCGAGGTGGAGCTCGACGGCAAGGGCGACCCCCGGGTCGGTCTCACCGGGGCCTCCTACGGCGGGGCCGTCTCCCTGCTCGCCGCCGGGCACGACGAGCGGGTCGATGCCATCGCGCCCGTGATCACCTACTGGAACCTCGCCGACGCCCTCTTCCCCGACGGGGTCTTCAAGAAGCTCTGGGCCGGGATCTTCATCACCACCGGCGGCGGCTGCGAGAAGTTCGAGAAGCGGCTCTGCGAGATGTACGAGCGGGTCGCCGTCAGCGGCAAGCCCGACGCCGAGGCCGTCGACCTCCTCACCGAGCGTTCGCCGTCCGCCGTCGCCGACCGCGTCAAGGTCCCCTCGCTCCTCCTCCAGGGGCAGTCCGACTCCCTCTTCCCGCTCGGCCAGGCCGACGCCATGCAGAAGGCCATCAGCGCCAACGGCGCACCCGTCTCCGTCGACTGGATCTCGGGCGGGCACGACGGCGGCGACAGCGAGACCGGACGCGTCGAGGCCCGGGTCGGCTCCTGGTTCGACCGGTATCTCAAGAAGGACAACGGCACCGACACCGGGCCCGCCTTCCGCGTCACCCGCACCGGAGGCGTCGACTCCACCGACGGCGCCGCCCTCCTGCGCGGCGCGAGCGGCGACACCTACCCGGGGCTGCGCGGCGGCGGCCGGGACATCGCGCTCGGCGGCGGGACGAAGACCTTCCGCAACCCGGCCGGCGCCGCACCGCCCGCCATCTCCGCCGTGCCCGGCGTCGGCGGCGGACTCGCCCAGCTCTCCTCCCTCGGAGTCGGGCTCTCGCTCGACTTCCCCGGACAGTTCGGCCGCTTCGAGTCCGCCCCGCTGGACACCTCCGTACGCGTCACCGGCACACCCACCGTGAAGGTGAACGTGACGGCGAGCGGCGACCGGGACGCGGTGCTCTTCGGCAAGGTGTACGACGTGTCACCGGACGGCAGGCAGCAGGTGCTGCCCCACCAGCTCGTCGCCCCCTACCGGATCACCCCCGACCAGCAGGGCAAGCCGGTCGAGCTGGCGCTGCCCGCCGTGGACCACGAGTTCGAGGCCGGACACCGGCTGCGGCTGGTGTTCTCCGCGACCGACCTCGGCTACGCGTCCCCGGCCGAGCCCGCCACGTACACCGTCACCGCCGACGGGCCGCTGACCCTCCCCACCGCACCCTCCGTCACGACCGCCGCCGCCACCCTCCCGTGGTGGACCTGGGGCCTCCCGGCCGCCGCCCTCGTCATCGCGGCCGGTCTCCTGCTCACCGCCCGCCGCCGCACCGCGACGCCCCCGCCGGACCCCGCGCTCACCGACGTACCACTCCAGATCACCGGGCTCTCCAAGAAGTACGCCAAGTCCGTGGACCGGTACGCCGTGCGCGAGCTGTCCTTCCGCGTCGAGAAGGGCCAGGTCCTCGGGCTGCTCGGGCCCAACGGCGCGGGCAAGACGACGACGCTGCGCATGCTCATGGGACTCATCACCCCCGACGAGGGCGAGATCCGTGTCTTCGGGCAGGCCATCCGGCCGGGCGCGCCGGTGCTGTCGCGGGTCGGGGCGTTCGTGGAGGGGGCCGGCTTCCTGCCCCACCTCTCCGGGCGCGCCAATCTCGACCTCTACTGGCAGGCCACCGGCCGGCCCGCCGAGGGCGCGTACATCGACGAGGCCCTGGAGATCGCCGGCCTCGGCGACGCGCTCGCCCGGGCCGTACGGACGTACTCCCAGGGCATGCGCCAGCGGCTCGCCATCGCCCAGGCCATGCTCGGCATGCCGGACCTGCTGATCCTCGACGAGCCGACCAACGGGCTCGACCCGCCGCAGATCCGCGAGATGCGGGACGTGATGATCCGGTACGCGGCCGGCGGCCGGACCGTCATCGTCTCCAGCCACCTCCTCTCCGAGGTCGAGCAGTCCTGCACGCACCTGGTCGTCATGGACCGGGGCCGGCTCGTCCAGGCCGGTCCGGTCGCCGAGATCACCGGATCCGGCGACATGATCCTGGTGACCACGGCGGAGGAGGTGTCCGAGCCGCTGGCGGAGAAGGTCGCCGCCCTGCCCGGCATCGGCTCCGCCGTCCGCACCGACGACGGGCGCGGACTCCTCGTCCGCCTCGACGGGGCCACCACCTCCCGGCTCGTCTCCGATCTCGTCCGGCTCGACGTCCCGGTCACCGGCGTCGGACCGCACCGCCGCCTGGAGGACGCCTTCCTCACCCTCATCTCCGGAGGAGCAGCATGAGCGCCCCCGTCCAGCCCCCCGAGGTCCGGGGCGACACAGCGCGTCCCGAGGCCGCCGGCTACCGCGCCCGGCGCACGCTTCCTCTCCGCGTCGAGGCCATGCGGCAGTTGCGCAGGCGGCGCACCCTGCTGATGGGCGGCGTGCTCGCCGCCCTCCCCTTCATCCTGATCATCGCCTTCGCGATCGGCGGTACGCCGGACGGTGAGGACGGCGGCGGGGGCCGGGGCGGCGGCAGCCGGATCAACCTGATGGACGTGGCGACCGAGTCCGCCGCGAACTTCGCCGCCACGTCGCTCTTCGTCTCGGCCGGATTCCTGCTGGTGGTGCCGGTGGCCCTGTTCTGCGGGGACACCGTCGCCTCCGAGGCGAGCTGGTCCTCGCTGCGCTATCTGCTCGCCGCGCCCGTGCCGCGCGTACGGCTGCTGTGGTCCAAGCTCGTCGTCGCGCTCGGCTTCAGCCTGGCCGCGATGGTGCTTCTGCCGCTCGTCGCGCTGGTGGCGGGCACGGCGGCCTACGGGTGGGGGCCGCTGAAACTGCCCACCGGGGGAGCGCTGTCCGCCGGGGAGACGGTGCCCCGCCTCGCGATCGTCGTGGCGTTCATCTTCGTCTCCCAACTGGTCACGGCCGGACTGGCGTTCTGGCTGTCCACGAAGACCGACGCGCCGCTCGGCGCGGTCGGCGGCGCGGTGGGCCTCACCATCGTCGGCAATGTGCTCGACGCGGTCACCGCGCTCGGCTCCTGGCGTGACTTCCTGCCCGCGCACTGGCAGTTCGCCTGGGCCGACGCGCTCCAGCCGCAGTTGGAGTGGGGCGGCATGATCAAGGGAACGGCCGTATCAGTGACCTATGCCCTGATCCTGTTCGCGCTGGCCTTCCGTGGGTTCAGTCGTAAGGACATCGTGTCCTGAACCTGATGTTCCGCCGGTTTCCCGCCCACCGGCCGCCGCTGTTGCCGCATCGAGATGGTTCCGCAATGCTTTCGTCGGCTCCGGTCGACGACCCCGTACGTCACATTCGCAGATGTCGAGGACACCGTGACGACGTGGGGGTTACGCATGCATCAGGTCGGCCGACGGCACGAGAAGCGGGCAGAAGGCAGGGCAGAAGCCAGGGCGGTGGGCCGGGCGGGAGCCGTGGCGCTTCTTCTGGCGGGCGCCCTGGTGCTCACCGCGTGCGGCAGCGGCGACGGTGCCTCGGGCGGCAAGCGCGAACTGAGTTCGGATACGCGCGACGGCCAGGGATCGACCGGCGGCGGACAGCCCGCGCCGGTCCCGGCTGCGCCCGAGAAGGGGCGGTCGGTCGCACCGACGGGAGAGTCCGGGGACGAGAGCAGACAGGACGTCGCGCCACCCGACTACCTCTCCACCTTCGCCCTGGACGTGGACACCGCGAGCTACGGCTACGCGCGCCGCACCCTCGGCGACGGCACGCTGCCCGCCCCGGAGGACATACGCCCCGAGGAGTTCGTCAACAGCTTCCGCCAGGGATACGAACGGCCGAAGGGCCCCGGCTTCTCGGTGAACGTCGACGGGGCGCGCATCGGTCCCGGGAAGGGCGGGGGCGGTGGCAGCGGAGCCTCCGACTGGTCGCTGCTCCGCGTCGGCCTGGCCACCGAGGCAGCCCCGTCGACCGCTGAACGGCCGTCCGCGGCGCTCACGTTCGTCGTCGACATCTCGGGGTCCATGGCCAAAACCGGGCGCTTGGACCTGGTGAAGAAGTCCCTGACGATCCTCACCGACGAACTGCGCGACGACGACTCCATCTCCCTGGTCACCTTCAGCGACGAGGCCGAGACCCGGCTGCCGATGACCCGCCTCAAGGGCAACCGGAGCCGGATCAGGAACGCGGTGGAGGAGATGCGGCCGGCGCAGTCCACCAACGTCGAGGCGGGCATCACCCTCGGCTACGAGGAGTCGGTCGAGGGCCACCGCGAGGGCGCCACCAACCGTGTCGTGCTCCTCTCCGACGCACTGGCCAACACCGGAGACACCAACGCCGACGGGATCCTGGAGAAGATCGACTCCGCCCGCCGGGAGTACGGCATCACCCTCTTCGGTGTCGGCGTCGGCAGCGACTACGGCGACGCGTTCATGGAGCGGCTCACCAACAAGGGCGACGGGAACACCACGTACGTCGGTGACGAGGAAGCGGCCCGCAAGGTCTTCGTCGACCAGCTGCCCGCCCACCTGGAGATCCGGGCCCGCGACGCCAAGGCCCAGGTGGCGTTCGACCGGAAGACCGTGAAGCAGTTCCGGCTGATCGGCTACGAGAACCGCAAGGTCGCCGACGAGGACTTCCGCGACGACAGCGTCGACGGCGGCGAGGTCGGCCCCGGCCACACGGTGACCGCTCTGTACGCCGTACGGCTGCGCGGGGGCACGTCCGGCACCGTGGCCAGGGCCACCGTGCGCTGGCTCGACCCCAAGACCCGCAAGCCCCAGGAGGAGACGGGCACCGCGACGACCGGGGCGATCGGCGAGTCCCTGTGGGGCGGCGAGGGTGACCGGCTCCAAGTAGCAGCCGTGGCCGCCTATCTCGCCGATCACCTGCGGGGCGGCGACCTGCCCGGCGCGCCCGGCCTCGCTGAACTCGCCTCCCGGGCCGCCGGGCTGGCGGAGACGACCGAGGACCGTTCGGTCACGAAGCTGGCCGAGGCCATCGGACAGGCGGACCGGATCGAGGGCGGATCGGGAGCGGATGACGAGCCGGAACAGGGCGAGGGCGAGATCGGCTGAGACGGAGCGGGCCGGGAGGGCCGGGCGGGCCGAGGGTCACCCGGGCCGAAACGGTTCGCACGGTCATTCGAAAATGGGCCCTGTGAACCGCCGTTCCGGGTCATGATTCCGCCATGACCTCCCTCTTCCTGGTGCTGGCCACGATCGTCAACGGTCTCTACGCGGGCTTCATGCTGACGTTCCTGATCGCGATCATGCCCGGCCTCACCGACCTGACGGACGAGCAGTTCACGGCGGCCATGCGCCGTTTCAACGAGAAGGTTCCCGGCCCGGTCTTCCTGGTCCTGTTCCTCGGCGTCGTCGCGCTGCCCGCCGCCGCGTTCCTCACCGGCCTCGGCGAGCACGGCGAGGTGGCGGGGCCCGCCATCCTGGGTGCGCTGATCTGCGTGGTCGCCGGCCACCTGGTGACCGTGGTCGGGAACATCCCGCTCAACAACGCCCTCGCCGCCTCCGAGGGCGGCGACGACAGCGCGGCCCGCGCGGCCTTCGAATCCCGCTGGAACGCACTCCACCGGGTGCGTACCGCGTTCAACCTGGTGGCGTGCGTCCTGCTGGCCGTCGCGCTGTAGGGCGCGCCCCGTACACGGGCTGGGCGCCCGATCTCCTTCGTTGCCCGGGCGGGGAGTTACCGGGCCCCCGCCTTTGCCCGCCGCGGATGGCGGGGGCCGAGCAGCACCACGAGGGCGGCCGCGCCGGGCACGGGCGCGTCGGCCCGCCGCCGGCCGGACCGCTCGTACAGACGCAGCGCCGCCTCGGCCCGCAGGGAGGTCAGCCTGGTGGGCTGCCGCCTCCATCCGCACCGTCCGGCTCCTTTGCCTCCGGCGGAGAGGGGAGGAGCCGGACGCGCCGCCGTCACACGTTGGGCACCTTGAGCCGGTCCCAACTGCTTTTGCCGGGAACGCCGTCCGCGTCGCCGCCCGTGTAGCCCAGCTTCCGCTGCCAGGCGGCGTAGGACTTCCGGTCGGCCTCGGACCAGGCCGGGCCGGGACCCACCGTGTACCGGCCGCAGCCCTCGGCCACCAGGCGCTTTCCCATCGCGGTGACGACCGCGCTGTTGCGGCCGACCTTGAAGAACGCGGCCCCCGGGAACGGCTCGTACGTCGGCTTCGGCGGCGGATCGGACGGCCCGTCCGGGGAGTCGCCCAGCCGCTTGCCGATCCGCGTGCGCATCGAGTTCATGGTGAACCCGCGCGGATCGACCTTTCCCGGCTGCCACTCCAGGTGCCCGATCACCGACCGTTGCGACCAGCCGTGCGTCCGGCAGACGGCGGCGGCGGCCCGCTCGATCGCCAGCAGCTGGGCAGCCGGCCAGGGATCCTTGCCGTCACCGAGGTTGACGCACTCGAATCCGTAGAAGTGCCGGTTGCCGTCGGTGTTGGCCTCATTGTCCGAGGGCAGCGCCTTCTCCGCGACGACGGCGCGCAGGACGTCGTCGTCACCGAGACCGGCGTGGTTGGCCCGCCCGTTCCCCACGAGGTACACGGTGCCGTCCTTGGCGATGACCCCGTGGCAGAGCGGGCCGGGCAGGGCTGAGTGGCCGTTGTAGCAGAGTTCGACCGAGGACGCGGTGCCCGAGGTGACGGTGTGATGGATCATCACGCCGTGCGTCGGACCCCAGGGGCCTTTGTGGTTGCGGTTGTTGGTACGCCAGCTCCGGTGTTCGACGACGTGGAGGCCTTCGTCGCGGAGGGCTTTGAGCAGCCTGGCTGCGGACAGCGGCGTCGCCATCGCGGCGCTCCTTTCCCTGATGGTGCGTAGTTCACGCGGGCGCTTCGGTGTGGGGTCGGCGGGACCGGCGGGTGGGCGGCGGCACGGAGCCGCGTACGCCCGCCGGGTGACGGGACGGTCGGGAGCGCCCTGCGGCGGGGATTCCGCCCTCGGGCCCACCCGATCGATTTGCCCGCTCCCACGCCCTGCCGAACGTCCTGCCGGACGGAAGGTTGAGCCGTGCCCGAACTCCTGCCCGATACGGAGGGCGCCGAGTCCTCCCGAGGCCGTGCCCCGTGCCGCGGGCCGCGCTGCGCCACCACCGGCCGCAACCCCGCCGCGCCCCCTCCGCACGCCGACGTCACTCCCTTCCCGGGGAGCGGGCCGGGGCCGCGTTCCCTCGGTACGGCCGGGCGCGGACCGAACTGCTCCCGCCGCCGTACGCGGCTGTCGGTCCCGCCTTCTGCCGTGACGGGGCGATGACCGCGATGACCTTCGACCGCCGGGCCGCCCGTGCGCGGCCCTCCGTTGCCTACGCCGCTATCACGCCGCGCTCGCCGGCGTCCCCCTGACCGACGAAAGGCCCTCCAGCGCGGAGGGCCTCACGGTCGTGCGGTCGGTGTGCCCCCGGCAGGACTGGAACCCTGCGGCCAAACGCTGGGAAGGCACTCGGTCCAGTCGTATCCGTACCGACCTGACCTGACCTGACCTTCTGTCGTTCAGTGACGCATCGTCAACTGTTCTGGCGGGTACGTGTGGGACGAACTTGCCAGCCGACTGGTGGTGGGATCATGGAGGTGGAGCCGGTGAGGATCTGCGGTGGCGGCTCGACAAGTTGCAGGACGCCTCGGCCACCCTGGCGGCGTAGTCGCCAGGGTGGGCTGGTCACCGCTCTCGCCGGTAGGGGTCCGTGTACGGCTCCATGGACTGGCGGACCTCGTCCCGGACCGGGTCCATGAGGGGGCCAGGGGCGTAGTAGCGGGCCCGGGCCTTGCCGTGGGGGGCGAGCCAGCCGCGGGCGACGAGCTCCCGGATGTCGCGGATGGCCTGCTGGTCGCTGAGGCCGGCGTCCTGCTGGTAGACGGTGCGGCGCACCTTCGCGTCCGAGAACGCGGGCAGCAGGGCGTAGACGACCCGTTCGTCCAGGCCGGCCGATTCGACGCCTTCGACCAGGCGGGTCCAGGCTCGCGACATGACGTCGAAGCGGCGCTGGGCCTGCTGGGCCTGGCGATGGTGGGCGGTCAGGCAGAATCGGATCCAGGGCCGGGTGTCCCGCTCGGGGCTCCAGCGGGGGCCGCCCACGTCCTCCAGAATCTGGTAGTAGGCGTAGGTGTTCTGTCCTCGGCCGAGCCATTCCTCGATGGACGCGAATTCGGGCGGCATCAGTGCCTCGCGGGAGAACACGAGGGTCGACAGGGCGCGGGACATGCGCCCGTTGCCGTCCTTCCATGGGTGGATCTTGACGAGGTTGAGGTGGGCCATGGATGCGCGGACGTGGACGGGCGCGTCGAGGTCGCCCTCATTGAGCCAGTCGATGAACTCCGACATCAGAGCGGGAACGCCCGCTTGGTCCGGCGCGGTGTAGGCGGGGACCAAGGGGTCGTCGGGGCTGGTGACGTAGACAGGTCCGTCGCGCCAGCGTCCGGGGCGCTTGTCGAGGTGGTGGCCCTGGAGCATGAAGTGCAGGCCGTTGAGCAGGCCGGCGTCGTAGCGGAAGTCGTCACCAGCGTTGGCGAGGGCCTGGATGTAGGTCATGCCGCGCTGGTAGCCCTCCAGCTCGGCGCGCGTCTTCTCCCCGGTCTCCAGCGGTTCCTCGCCGGACATGAGGGCTTCCACGTCGTCGACCGTCGCGGCGTATCCCTCGATGGTGTTCGAACCAACGATCGCCCGGGCGGTGAGATTGCGGCGCAGCTGCTGGGTCCAGCGCGGGGTGGCCCGGAGCAGGTGGCGCAGGGCACGACGCATGGCTTCGATCTCATCGAGGGTGCGCAGGTCCTCTGTGCTCAAGGAGGGAGTCGCGTACAGCATAAATCGATGACACAATGATTGTGTCAAAAAGTCAAGCAGCTGGCGGGAGTG
This sequence comes from Streptomyces sp. NPDC104313, assembly GCF_055583985.1. Classification (NCBI taxonomy): domain Bacteria; kingdom Bacillati; phylum Actinomycetota; class Actinomycetes; order Kitasatosporales; family Streptomycetaceae; genus Streptomyces; species Streptomyces sp. NPDC104313. The sequence continues at coordinate 881,745 of NZ_JBVJMW010000001.1, read as the reverse complement.
GAACCACCGCCCGCGAGGCCGGCTGTAGAGGCCCCAAGGAGGGCTTCCGGGTTCCTCCGGTCGTGGCCGCCCAGGGGGTAGCGGTGGCCGACCCGAACGGAATGCCGCGAAAGCGCCTCCCCCTGTGGAGTCGACGCGCCGTCAGGGGTGCGCTGACCGGCCACTTCTCCCCTCGGTCCTCCAAGGGTGGGGCGGGTGTTCTTCGGGGGGCACATGTGAGCCGTAGTCTCAAAAATTAGCCCCAAAGCTGAGCCAGTCAACCGTTCCGGATGGCAGGGCGCCCGCCGCAAGCGATCTTGCGGCGGGCTGGGACGGCATCTGACCTGCTAAAACGTGGCGCCCCCGGCAGGACTCGAACCTGCGGCCAAGCGCTTAGAAGGCGCCTGCTCTATCCACTGAGCTACGGGGGCCGGGAGTCCTGATCGGTGGTTCCGTGGCCGTGCCGGGACAAGGATAGGGCTCCGATCCCCTGGACCCGGTTGCTTCACCTGCGTGGCACGATGTGGAGGTTCGGTGAAGCGAACCGATAATCGCAGGTAGGTGCGATTCCTGCACCGGTTTTCGCTCCCCTCGCGCCGGGTGTTGTGCACTCGTTATGCCCCCGTCCTACTCGTCCCCTCTGTCCCGACTCTGTCCAGAGGGTGGAACCGCCGCGCAGAGGGGTCTATACGCTTCAAAAAGGATCCAAAATTGGGCATTCTTCGCATGTGGTGACCATGGACGTACGGCCTCAGCTCATCGACGCACTTTCCGCCCTGCGCGACCGTGTCGCCGCCGTGCGTCTTCCACTGCCCCTGCCGGGGGCCGAACGCGCCCGGCAGACCAGGGTCGAACTCCTCGCCCAGCTCGACGACTACCTCCTGCCACGCCTCAAGGACCCCGAGGCGCCCCTGCTCGCCGTGATCGGCGGATCCACCGGGGCCGGGAAGTCCACCCTGGTCAACTCGCTGGTGGGATGCCGGGTCAGCGAGGCCGGGGTGCTGCGGCCCACCACGCGGACCCCGGTGCTGGTCTGTCACCCGGACGACCACCACTGGTTCGCCGGAGTGCGGGTGCTTCCCCAGCTGACCCGGATCTGGCTGCCGCCGGGTCAGACGCCCGACCCGGACGGGCTGGACGACCTCGCCGCCCGGGGAGAGGACGGGGAGACCGCGCTGCGCGTGGAGACAGCTATGAGCCTGCCCCGCGGGCTCGCCCTCCTGGACGCCCCGGACATCGACTCGCTCGTCGTACGCAACCGGGTCCTCGCCGCCGAACTCATCTGCGCCGCCGACGTCTGGGTGATGGTCACCACCGCCTCCCGCTACGCCGACGCCGTGCCCTGGCATCTGCTGCGTACCGCGAAGGAGTACGACGCGGCACTGGTCACCGTCCTCGACCGGGTGCCCCACCAGGTGATCGCCGAGGTGTCCCGGCAGTACGCGGCGCTGCTGACCCGGGCCGGACTCGGGGACGTACCCCGGTTCACCATCCCGGAGCTGCCCGAGTCCGCGGGCGGCGGCAGCGGACTGCTCCCCACCACCGCCGTCGCCCCGCTGCGCGCCTGGCTCGCCCACCGGGCCCAGGACCCCGCCGCCCGGCAGCAGGCGGTGGCGCGCACCGCCTCCGGCGTCATCCAGTCCCTCAACGTGCGGATGCCCTCACTGGCCTCCGCTGTCGCCGCCCAGTACGCCGCCTCCGTACGGCTGACCGGGGTGGTCCAGGACGCGTACGGCAAGGAGGCCGCCCGGATCCGGCGCCGTCTCCAGAGCGGCGCCGTGCTCTCCGGGGACGCGCGGACCCGGTGGCGCGGCTACCCGCTCTACAGCTCGCCCGAGGAACTCCTCGAATCCCTCGTCGACAGCCTGGTGGCCCTGCTCCAGTGCTCGGTCTCCGCCGCCGACGAGCAGATCCGTACCCAGTGGCGCCGCGAGCCCGCCGGAGGCCTGTTCCGGTTCGAGGACGCCGGGCGGGAGGCCGGGGGCTGGGGGCCCGCCGAGGACATCGAAGGGCGGATCTCCGTCGCCGTACGCCGATGGCGGCGGGTCCTGGAGGAACTCGCCGAGGAGGAGGTGCGCCGCCTCGAACGCAACGTGGCGCCGGCGTCCGAGACCGTCGCCGCGGTGCTCGCGGCCGCCCTCCTCGGCGGGCGGCGCGCCCGTGCGGCGGGGGAGCAGCTCGCCGAGCGCGTCGGCGCCCAGGGCGCGCTGCGCCTCCGCGACAAGGGGGGTGAGCTGCTGACGACCTACCTCGACCAGGTCCTCGGCGCCGAACGCGACCGCCGCCTCGCCCCGCTCGACGCACTCGACGTCGCCCCCGAACCCCAGGCCGAACTGATCGCCGCGCTTTCCGTACTGCAGAAGGAGAGGTGGCAGCGATGACCGCCGTCACGGACAAGGACCAAGGCAACAGCAACAGCTACAACAGCGACGGTGGCGGTGGGAAGTCGGACCGGGAGGTGTCGGGCAGGGGCAGGGACGGGCGCTGGGACGACGGGCTCATCGCCCGGCGCGCGGCGGTGGCCGAGGACCGTGAGGCCGCAGAAGCCACGCCCCGGGCGTCCGCCGAGGACGACGCCGAACCGCAGGTCGAGGCGTACATCCCCTCCGGCGGGCCACTGCCGCCCCGGCTCGACGCCCTGCGCGAGCTCGTCGGGCTCTCCCGCGCCCGGCTCGACCGGGACACCCTCGCCGAGGCGGGCCGCGTGCTGGACGAGGCCGCCGCCCGGCAGCGGCTCTCCTCGCGACACACGGTCATCGCCATCGCGGGAGCCACCGGGAGCGGGAAGTCGACCCTGTTCAACGCGCTCGCCGGCGCCCCGATCTCCGACACCGGGCTGCGCCGGCCCACCACCTCCCAGCCCATCGCGTGCAGTTGGACCGACGGGGCCGCCGGCCTGCTGGACCGCCTCGCCGTCCCCGGCCGACTGCGGCGCAGGCCCCACCCCGGGCCCGCCGCCTTCGACGAGGCGCTCCAGGGGCTCGTCCTGGTCGATCTGCCCGACCACGACTCGGCGGCCACCGAACACCGCGACCAGGTGGACCGGGTCCTGGCCCTGGTCGACGCGGTGATCTGGGTCGTCGACCCGGAGAAGTACGCCGACGCGGCCCTCCACGAGCGCTATCTGCGCCCGCTCGCCGGACACGCCGAGGTCACCTTCGTCGTCCTCAACCAGACCGACCGGCTGCCCGGCGAGGCGGCCGACCTCGTACTCGACGACCTGCGCCGCCTCCTCGACGAGGACGGCATCGCGCTCGGCGAGCACGGCGAACCCGGCGCCACCGTCATGTCCCTGTCCGCCCTCACCGGCGACGGGGTGCCCGAACTCCGCGAGATGATCGGCCGCTTCGTCCAGGACCGCACGGCCGCCACCCGCCGCCTCTCCGCCGATATCGACGCGGCGGCGGCGCGGCTGCGCCCGGTCTACGTGGCCGAGGGGCGGCCCGGACTCGGCGAGCGGGCCCGCGACGAGTTCACCGACCGGCTGGCCGAGGCCGTCGGCGCGGCGGCCACCGGACAGGCCGCCGAGCGGGAGTGGCGCAGGAACGCCGGGCGGGCCTGCGGGACGCCGTGGCTGCGGCTCTGGCGCTGGTACGAGAACCGCGGCCTGCCCGGCAGCCTGGACCGGATGGGCCAGGCGCTCACCCCGCCCGAGGAGGAACTGACGGCCCGGCAGCGGGTCGAGCAGGCGGTGCGGATCGTCGCGGACGGCGCCACCGACGGGCTGCCGGGCCCCTGGGCGCAGGCGGTGCGCGAAGCCGCGTTCAACGGGGCGAAGGGGCTGCCCGAGGCGCTGGACGAGCTGGCGGTGAGGGCGGGCGCCCCCGGAGCGTCCAAGCGGGGCGCCGGGACACAGACGGGGCAGAGCGCCGTCACCGGAGCCCTGATCGGCACGCCGTTCGGAGCCTCGACCGGAGCTCCGGTCGGGTCCCTGCCCGGCGGCCGGCCCGTCAAGCCGCCGCGGCCGAAGTGGTGGCCGGCCGCGGTGCTGGCCCAGGCGTCGATGACGCTCCTCCAGATCTTCGGCGGCCTGTGGCTGGTCGGCCAGATCATCGGCGTCCTGGAGCCGGGGCTCCTCACTCCCGCGCTCATCATGCTGGCCGGAGTCGTCGGCGGCCCGCTCGTGGAGTGGTCCTGCGCCGCGGCCATCCGGGGACCGGCCCGGCGGTACGGGCAGGACGCCGAACGGCGGCTGCGCGAGGCGGCCGCCGGGTGCGGCCGGGCCAGGGTCCTGGATCCGGTCGCCGCCGAGCTGGCGCGCTACCGGGAAGTGCGCGAGCGGTACGTGACGGTGACGGAGTTTTCCACAACCGGCCGGTAGTCCACAGGCCCCGACGCGATTCCCGCCCGGCGTCCACGATGGAGTCCGCACCTCACCGGCGTACGGAGAGGTACGAGCGGTGCGATGCGGTACGAGCGGTGGATCCGGTACGACAAGGAAAGCGGGGCGGGAAATGAACGAGACCTTGGTGACCCTGGTGGGTAACGCCGCGACGGCGGTGGAGTTCCGCGAGACGGCCACCGGTGGAATGGCGCGATTTCGTTTCGCCGTGACTCCGCGGCGCTGGGACCGGGAGAAACAGCACTGGGCCGACGGCCGCACCAGTTTCTACACCGTCTGGTCCTGGCGGACGCTCGCCGCGAATCTGGCCGGTTCCGTCTCGGTCGGAGAACCCCTGGTCGTGCACGGTCGGTTGAAGATCCGTGAGGAGGAACAGGCCGGTCAACGCCGGACGTTCGTCGATGTCGAGGCCGTCGCCGTCGGCCACGACCTGAGCCGGGGAACGGCCGCCTTCCGCCGGGTGGTCAGAGCGGAACCCGTTCTGACGGAGCGTCGGGAACGCGTCACGGACGGCGATGCGCGGGAGTCGCCGGAACAGCGGGAGCACGTCGGCTCAATGGCGGCGGTGTCCTGAAAAGGCTGGTCGGGGACGGCGGCGCGCGATAACGATTCCGATTCGGAATGGTTGGGCAAGGGCAGTACGGGGGACCGCCCTTCGCCCGTTCTTTAGGATTCCCAGTGCTCACGGGTCACTTGGGTCTGCTGGCGAGGCATTCCCCACACGCGCACCATGCGCGAGTGTCTCGCCCGGAGGGGAATTCTGTGTTTTCTGCGTCTTCAGCGTCCGCTGCGTCGTCCGGCACGACAGGGGCGCCCCCCGGCCGCGGGATCCGCCGCCCGGTCGCCGCGCTGCTGCTCTCCGGTCTCGTCGCGGCTGCCGCACTCCTCGGAGCCGGACCAGCGGCGGCCGACGACCCGGGCCGGCACCACGGCGGCGCGGCCGCGGTGCTCGACGGGCTGAAGACCTTCGACAGCGCCGTGCTCCGCATCGCGGGGAAGAACGGGGCGCCCGACCGGACCCAGGAACTGCCCGCCGGACTGTTCGAGATGACCGTGGACGGCGGCGGCAAGCTCAAGACCTACTGCATCGACCTCCACAACCCCACCCAGGACCAGGCGAGGTACCTGGAGACCCCCTGGGCCGAGACCTCGCTGGGCGGCAACCGGAACGCGGGGAAGATCCGCTGGATCCTCCAGCACTCCTACCCCCAGGTCGATGACCTGGCCGCGCTCGCCGACGCGGCCGGCACCGGTCCGCTGACCGAGCGGACCGCCGCCGCCGGGACCCAGGTCGCCATCTGGCGTTACTCGGACAACGCCGATGTCACCGCGTCGGACCAGCAGGCGGAGAAGCTCGCCGACTGGCTGCACCGCAACGCGCGCAAGACGCAGGAGCCCCGGGCCTCGCTGACCCTGGAGCCGGGCGCCGTATCCGGCCGGGCCGGTGAGCGGCTCGGCCCCGTCACCGTCCGCACCGCCGCCAACCAGGTCTCGGTGTCACCCCCGGTGGACGCGGCGGCCAGCGGCATCGCGGTCACGGACGAGAAGGGCGTCCCCGTCACCGACGCGGCGGACGGGGACCGGCTCTACTTCGCCGTGCCGAAGGACACCGCCGACGGCACCGCCTCCCTGGCCGTCCACGCCACCACCTCCGTGCCGGTCGGCCGGACCCTCGCCGGGACCGGCCGCACCCAGACCCAGATCCTGGCCGGCTCCAGCGAGTCCACGGTCTCCGCCCGGGCCGTCGCCACCTGGGCCGAGCAGGGCGCCGCCCCCGCACTGACCGCGCGGAAGAACTGCGCCGCGGGCGGAGTGGACATCACGGCCGCCAACCGGGGCGACGAGCCGTTCACCTTCGAGCTGGCCGGAACCGAGCACTCCATCGCCGCCGGGGCCACCCGCACGGTGACGGTCCCCGTCGCCGAGGACCAGGCGTACGACTTCACCATCACCGGCTCCGCCGGATTCGCCAGGACCTTCACCGGGGTGCTGGACTGCGCCACCAGCGGCAGCGTCCTGGACCGCGAGGGCGAGGGGGAGGGTGAGGCCGGCAACGGCATCGGCACGCGGAGTGCCCAGCAGTCCGTCCCGGCCACGACCGGCTCCGTCACATCGGGGCTGGAGGGCGACCTCGCCGAGACCGGCGGCTCCAGCGCCACCCCGATGCTCGCCGCGGTCGCCATCGGACTGCTCGTCGTGGGCGGCGGTGCGGTCTTCCTCCTCCGCCGGAAGGGACCGCACACCGACGGCGAGTGAAAGATCGCATGCGGGGAGTGACGTCGTTCCCGTGTCGATCCCCGGACGGGTTTCCGTCCGGGGAGGGCTGTCAGGCAAGATGGGGTGTATCTGCCCACACCTCTATTGCTGCCGGACGGTTTCTCTTGGCTGAGTACATCTACACCATGCGCAAGACGCGCAAAGCGCACGGCGACAAGGTGATTCTCGATGACGTCAACCTGAACTTCCTGCCCGGCGCGAAGATCGGTGTCGTGGGGCCCAACGGTGCCGGTAAGTCCACGGTGCTGAAGATCATGGCGGGCCTGGAGCAGCCGTCCAACGGTGACGCCTTCATCTCGCCCGGTTTCAGCGTCGGCATCCTCATGCAGGAGCCGAAGCTGGACGAGGAGAAGACCGTCCTGGAGAACGTCCAGGACGGCGCCGCCGAGGTCATGGGCAAGCTCAAGCGCTTCAACGAGGTCGCCGAGTTGATGGCGACCGACTACTCCGACGCGCTCATGGACGAGATGGGCAAGCTCCAGGAGGACCTGGACCACGCGGGCGCGTGGGACCTGGACGCGCAGCTGGAGCAGGCCATGGACGCGCTGGGCTGCCCGCCCGGCGACTGGCCGGTCACCAACCTCTCCGGTGGCGAGAAGCGCCGCGTGGCGCTCTGCAAGCTGCTCATCGAGGCCCCGGACCTGCTCCTCCTCGACGAGCCCACCAACCACCTCGACGCCGAGTCGGTGAACTGGCTGGAGCAGCACCTCTCGAAGTACCCGGGTGCCGTCGTCGCCGTCACCCACGACCGGTACTTCCTGAACAACGTCGCCGAGTGGATCCTGGAGCTCGACCGCGGTCGGGCGATCCCCTACGAGGGCAACTACTCCACGTACCTGGAGCGCAAGGCGACCCGCCTCAAGGTCGAGGGCCGCAAGGACGAGAAGCGCCAGAAGCGTCTCAAGGAAGAGCTGGAGTGGGTCCGCTCCAACGCCAAGGGCCGCCAGACCAAGTCCAAGGCCCGTCTCGCCCGGTACGAGGAGATGGCGGCCGAGGCGGACAAGATGCGGAAGCTGGACTTCGAGGAGATCCAGATTCCGCCGGGCCCGCGGCTCGGTTCCATCGTCGTCGAGGTGGAGAACCTCTCGAAGGCCTTCGGCGACAAGGTCCTCATCGACGATCTGTCGTTCACGCTGCCCCGTAACGGCATCGTCGGCATCATCGGTCCGAACGGCGCGGGCAAGACCACGCTGTTCAAGATGATCCAGGGCCTGGAGACGCCGGACAGCGGTGCCGTCAAGGTCGGCGACACGGTCAAGATCTCCTACGTCGACCAGTCCCGCGCCAACATCGACCCGAAGAAGACCCTCTGGGCCGTCGTCTCGGACGAGCTGGACTACATCAACGTCGGCCAGGTCGAGATGCCGTCCCGCGCCTACGTCTCCGCGTTCGGCTTCAAGGGTCCGGACCAGCAGAAGCCGGCCGGCGTCCTGTCCGGTGGTGAGCGCAACCGCCTCAACCTGGCCCTCACGCTCAAGGAGGGCGGCAACCTGCTGCTCCTCGACGAGCCCACCAACGACCTCGACGTCGAGACGCTCTCCTCGCTGGAGAACGCCCTCCTGGAATTCCCGGGCGCCGCTGTGGTCATCTCCCACGACCGCTGGTTCCTGGACCGCGTCGCCACCCACATCCTCGCCTACGAGGGTGACTCCAAGTGGTACTGGTTCGAGGGCAACTTCGAGTCGTACGAGAAGAACAAGGTCGAGCGACTCGGCGCGGACGCGGCCCGCCCGCACCGTGCCACGTACAAGAAGCTCACGCGAGGCTGATCGTCTTGGCTCGTCACCTCTACAGCTGCCCCCTGCGCTGGTCGGACATGGATGCCTTCGGCCACGTCAACAACGTGGTCTTCCTCCGCTACCTGGAGGAGGCCCGCATCGACTTCATGTTCCGGCTGGCGCCCGGGGACGGCTCACCGTCGTTCTCGGGCGGGTCCGTCGTGGCCCGTCACGAGATCGACTACGTACGGCCGCTGGTCCACCGGCACGAGCCGGTGACCGTCGAGTCGTGGGTCACGAAGATCGGCGCCGCGTCCCTGACGATCGCCTATGAGATCAAGGACCCCGACCAGGTGTACGTACGCGCCTCGACCGTCGTCGTGCCGTACGACCTGGCGGCGGAGCGGCCCCGGCGGATCTCCGCCGAGGAGAAGCTCTTCCTCCAGCAGTACCTGGCAGAGGAGCCCGCCGCGGCATGACCGTGCCCGTGCAGTCGCTGCGGTTCGCCGACGCGAGGGAGGCGGCGGATCTCGCCGCCTTCCTCGGCCGGCTGCTCCACTACGACCGGGCCGCCGCGGTCCGGTTGCAGGCGGGCGGCGGCGACGCACTGGCCGTGTTCGGCCGCCCGCCCTCCTTCGAGGTCCTCGCCATCCGCGCCGCCCGTCTGGCCGTCCCCGAGACGCTCGACGTCACGGTGTCGGCCGGTGAGCTGCTGGAGACCCTCGACGTTCCCGGCCCCGGCGACCCCACGAGTGCCCCGGAGCCGGGCGCCGGGGCACTGCCCGCCCCGGTCACCGGGCCGCCGTGGACCGGTGTCCTGCCGCCCCGGGGGCCTTGGCGGGAGCAGCCGGGACTGCCCGGGCCGGACGCCCTGCGCGTCGCGCTGGAGGCCGCCGTCACCGAATTCCGCGCCCGGGACGAGGCCCTGCCCGAGGAGCGGCGCACCCGTGCCGAACGGGACCGTATCGGCCGGGAGATCTGGTCCCGGCCGGTCGGGACCACGGATCTTCCGCTCCGGGCCGTCCACGCGGCCCAGTCCCTCGGCTTCCTCCGGGCCGACCCGCGGTTCCCGGTGTCGCTGCTGTCCTCGGGCGGCTGGCTCCGGCTGCGGACCCCGTACGGCTCGATCGCCCTGCGCAGGGCGGCGAGCGGCGAGCTCGGCGCCCTGCCCTTCACCGTCGGCCCCCGCTGACCCGTGGGTCCCGCGCCCCCGGGCGCCCGCTGGTCATCGCTCGGACCTCCCGGCCGCGGGGCAGGTGAGGTCGTGCGCGGGCAGGGTCCCGTCGCGCAGATAGTCGTTGACGGCCCGGTCGGCGCAGGGCACCGGCCGCAGCCCGTCGGTTCCGCGCCCGTAGACGCCGTGCGCGCGGATGTCCGCCGTCACCAGCCGCGAACCGGTCAGCCTGCGGTGCAGGGCCAACGCCCCCTCGTACGGCACGTTGTTGTCGCGGCGGGCCTGGAGCATCAGGACCGGCACATCGTTGCCGATCTTCGTGCCGGGCTCGGCCGGTTCCGTCTCCCAGAAGGCGCAAGGGGCCGTCATCCCGTTCGCGAACGGACCAAAGACGGGCTGCTCGGCCCGGCTGCGCAGGGAGTTCTTCCAGTACCTCTCCGGGTCGGACGGCCAGCCACCGGCCGGCCAGCCGCCGTCCCCGCACATGAACACCGCACCGCCCAGCATGCTGTCCGCGAGCTCGGGAGAGGCGAGCATCTCCAGCATCGCGGCCAGTTCGGGGCCGGGCTCGACCGGCTTTCCGGCGGCCGCGTCCACCAGGTCCCGTACCGTACCGGCGAGCGCCGCGTCGTGCTCCTCGTGCTGGATCAGCTGCCGGAGCACCAGCCGTAGGACAGGGGCGTCGAGCCGGACCCCGGCGACGGGCACCGGGCGTCTCTCCGCCCCGTCGAGGAGCCGCTGCACACCGGCCCGCACCTCGGCGGCCGTGCGGCCCAGGGCGTAGGCGCCGTGGCGTCGGGCGGTCCAGCCGGCCCAGGCGTCCAGGGCCTCTTCGAGCGGCTTCCCGGCCGACCGGAACAGCTGGTACTGGGTGGCCGTCGGGTCGGTGCTGGAGTCGATCACCATCCGGTCCGCCCGCCCCGGGAACAGCTGGGTGTAGACGGCGCCCAGATCGGCCCCGTACGAGGTGCCGTAGTACGAGAGCCTGCGCTCGCCCAGCGCCGCCCGGATCGCGTCCATGTCGCGGGCCACATTGCGCGAGGAGGCGTGCGGGAGGAGCGTGGCGTTGTCCCCGTACCGGCCGCAGCGCCGCGCGGTGTCCCGGGCCGCACGGACCGATCGGTCGAAGTCCTGGCGCGCTGAGGTGACGGGGCCGGGCGGCACGGCCGGCCCCGCCGGGGCGCAGCGGACCGGGGTGGATTCGCCGAGGAAGCGGGGATCGAAGCCGATCAGGTCGTAGCGGTCCGCCACGTCCCCCAGCGCCGGTCGCAGGCGCAGGGTGTTGTCCAGCCCGGCCCCGCCCGGTCCGCCCGGGTTGGAGAGGAGGACGCCGCGACGCCGGGAGGGGTCCGCGGCCTTGATCCGGGAGATGGCGACCTGGAGCGTGCGGCCGTCGGGATCGGAGTGATCGAGGGGCACGGTGACGTCGGCGCACTGGGCGCCCGCCGCGTTCAGTTTCTCGTACCGGTCCGGGCAGGGCCCCCAGTCGAGGTGGTGGCGCGCGGGGGAGGGTGACGGGGAGGCCGCGGTCGCGGGCACCGCTCCCGCGAGCAGACCGGCCAGTCCCAGGCCGACGAAGTACAGCGGGGCGACGCGCATGGCGCTCCTCCGAACAGGTGGAATGACCTGAACGACGCTACGGGCGCACCCGAAGCCGCAACCATCCGGACAGCCCCCCGAACTGTCCTGGTGCCGTCCCTACTTGCCCGGCTCCTCCGGGGGTGCCCCGTGCGCGTCCGGCCAGACGCCGATGTGGTCCTGCTCCAGCTCCAGCAGCACCCGGTGTTCCATGCCCAGCGTCCGCGTGTGATCCGCGGGCAGTTGGAGCCGTCCCGCCCGGTCGAGCATCGCGTACTCCCGGGCGACCTGCGACTCCTGGCCCGTCGCCGCGTCCACCTCCATGCGGCGCAGCACCTCGGAGGACGTACGGCCGTCGCGGATGGCGACCGTACGCCGCACCTCGTTCGCGACCGCCTGGTCATGGGTGACGATCACGATCGAGGTGCCCAACTCCTCGTTGGCGCGCCGGAACGCGGCGAAGACCTGTTCCCCGGTGGCCGAGTCCAGCTCCCCGGTCGGCTCGTCCGCGAGCAGCACGGACGGGGAGTTGGCCAGCGCCACCGCGATGGCCACCCGCTGCTGCTGCCCGCCGGACAACTGGTGGGGGCGCCGGTCGCGACAGTCCGCGATGTCGAGCATGGCGAGCAACGACTCGGCGTGAGAAGCCCGTTCGCGCTTGCCGCCGCCGCCGCGCAACTGCATGGGCAGGGTGATGTTCTGGATCGCGGTGAGATACGGGAGCAGATTGCGGGCGGTCTGCTGCCAGACGAACCCGACCACGTCCCGGCGGTAGCGCAGCCGTTCCTTCGGGCCCATCGACAGCAGATCGCAGCCCGCGACCTTCGCCGTCCCCGCCGTCGGCACGTCCAGGCCCGCCAGGATGTTCATCAGCGTCGACTTGCCGCTGCCCGAGGCCCCCACCAGAGCCATCAACTCGCCCTCGGTGACGAGCAGATCCAGGCCCTGGAGGGCCTGCACCTCCACCCCGTCCGTGGTGAAGATCCGCACGACACGGTCGCAGGCGATCAGCGCGTCGTGCCCGTAGGAAGGGCGGTCCCGGCGGGCCGCGGCCCGCTGCTCCAGCTCCGCCAGCGTCGTTTCGGCCGCGCGGGCCGTGCCTGCTGTCTCGGTGGACGAGGTCATCGGGAGTCTCCTGCCCTGAGTTCGGTGATCGATCCGCGGCGGCTCGCCCACCACGCCTGAACGCCCGCGACCGCGGCGGCGAGCGCTACCACCCCGGCGGCCGGGAGCCCCAGCGACCAGAGGTCGGTGCGCAGCATGACGGGGCTCGTGTCCGATCCGGCGACGCCCGCGAGCGCCAGCGGGACCAGATCGACGCCGGGGGAGAGCAGGGCGATGGTCGCCCAGCCGGTGAACAGCCCGCCGCCCGCCGCCAGCAGCGCCTGCGGCGTCGCCTCGAAGGCCAGCAGTCGCCTGCCCTGCCCGGTGGTGAGCCCCATCGTGCGCAGCCGTGCCAGGAGCGTCTTGCGCTCCGGCGCGGTCTGGAGCAGCGACAGCAGTACGGCCAGCAGTGCGTATCCGGCGCCCGCCGCGACGGCCGCGAGGTAGATCCTCTCGGCGCCCGCCTGCATCGGGGTGTTCACATACCGCGCGCGCTCCTCGGAACGCAGCTGTACGACGTACTCCTTGCCGCTCTCCTCGACCGCCGCGCGCAGTTTCCCGGGATCCGGCGCGCCGGTGAGGAGCAGTGTGGTGGGCGCCTTCTGCTCCAGGGCGGCGGAGTTCACGATGAGGAAGTTCGTGGTGGAGATCGAGGCGACGCGCGGGACGGTCCCCACGATCTGGACCTTGAAGTCCCCGGACAGCGTATTGATCGCGTGCGGCTCCTTGCCCAGACGGGCGGCCACGGCCGGGGAGGCGATGGCCGGCAGGACGCGCTCCGGGCCGGCCCCCGTGCCCTTGGTCAGCGGGGCCGAGGGGCCGGTGGCCTTCAGCCGGGCGGCCGGGAAGTCCGGCAGCCCGGTCGCGCGGGCCAGCTCGGCGTACGGGGCGGGATCGACGCCCACCAGGGCCGCGGTACTCACGTCGGCGGCGCTGCCGGTGCCGCTGCCCGTACCTGTATCCGTACCGGCATCGTCCGTACCGGAGCCGTTCCGGTTCGCCCCGCCGTCACCGGCCACGGCCTCCGGCAGGGCCACGCTGTACTCGATCCGTAGCGCCGCCGCGCCCTGTGCGCCGTCCAGGTCGCGCACCGTGCGCACCAGCTCGTCGGGCAGGGTCGCCCGCTCGCTCATGCCTGTGATCCGGGCGTCCGCGCCGACGGACGCCAGCGCCGCGTCGTCCCGCGCGTCACCGATGCCGGCGATCACCGAGCCGCCGAACGCCGCCGTGGCCAGCGCCAGCAGCAGGGCCAGCAGCGGCAGCGCCCCGCCGGCCGAGGAACGGCCGGCGCGGGCCAGTGACAGGAAGCCGATCGCCCCGCGCAGCCGGGCCATGGGGCGTGTGGCGAGCCGCAGGGGAAGCGGGTAGAGCCGTACCAGCACCAGCGCCGCGATCAGCGCGACGAGCACCGGCGCGGCGCTGACCAGCAGGTCGGTGCCGCCCTCGGCCGACGTGCCGCGACGGCGCAGCGCCGTCACCGCGCCGACCGCCAGGACGAGCAGGGTCAGTTCGGCCACGGTCCGCCGACGCGAGGGCCGGGCGCTGACCATGTCCTCGCGGGCACCGTGCAGCGTGGGCCGGATGTGCTGGAGCGCCGTCCGCAGGGGCAGGGCGACGCACACCAGAAGGCCGACGCCGGCGGCCGCCAGCGCCCCCGGCCACCAGCGGCCCTCGCCCACGGCCAGTACCGCGAGCAGCAGCCCGAGCGCGCTCGCGGGCAGCACGGTCACCGCGGTCTCCGCGAGCAGCCGGCCGCCGATGCCGCGCAGCGAGCCGCCGCGTGAGCGCATCAGCGCCAGTTCGCCGCGACGGCGGGCGGCGATCAGGGCCCCCGTCATCAACAGGACGACGGCGGCCACGGAGCCGATGCCGAGGGCGGCGACCGCGATCACGGGACTGATCGCGTCGCGCATCCGCGCGTTGGCCTCCACGATGTGGCCGAGTCCGGTGGCGAACACCGCGGTGTCCCCGGCGATCTCCCGCACCTTCAGCAGCCCGGGGCCGCTCTCCAGCGAGGCGATGACGGACGTCAGCCGGGCACCGTCGGGGCCGCTCAGCCCGGCCGGGTCGGGCGGTATCCGCCAGAAGAGGACGGGCTCGGCGGCCGTGCTCAGGAGTACGGGGCCGGTGTCCTCGGCCAGCAGGACGGTGCCGGTCCAGAAGTTCTGCGGGACGGGGCTCCCGGGGTCCGGGACCAGGGAGGGGGTGCGCAGCAGCGGATCGGCGGACCAGTAGCTGCCGCGCGGATCGCGCGGGTCCACGATGCCGGTGATCGTCACGGTGATGGGTTCCTGGGCCGCGGTGAGCAGCTCGACGGTCGCGCCGACCTTCACCTTCAGCTCGGCCGCCGTCTCCTCGGTCACCGCGCCCTGCACCTCACGGGAGTCCGATGTCACCTCCCGCGGCGTCGTCGGCCAGGCGCCCGCGGCCAGGGTGGCGTGCTCCTTCAGCCCCGACTGCGCCACGTACGAGAGCCGCGGGGGAACCGCGTCCGGCCTCGGCAGCCAGGGCTCGTGCGCGACGGCCGGCTTGGTGGTGCGCACCCCGTAGGCGACCGACGAGGTGTCGGCGCGCAGCGGTGCGGGCAGCACCTTCAGGAGATCGGCCCCGACCCGCGCCAGCCCGGGGTTCCGTGCCTCGGCTTCCCGCTGCGTCTGCGGCAGTTCCAGCCCGGGCTGCGGGCGGGCGACCTCCAGAACGCTGCGGCCCGCCTGCGCCGTCAGGACGTCGTGGCGCAGCCCCTTCGTCTCGTACGCGTCCACGGCCCGTGGGAACGCCGCGGCGAGGAACGCCGTCACCAGCACCAGCACCGCGAGTGCCGCCGCCGCACCGGGCGCGGTACGCAGCCGGGTACGGATCCACGGGGCGGTGGCCGCCCGGTCGTTGTGACGCATATCAGTGGTCCCCCTGGTGGCGCAGGGTGACCGCTGGGTCCCCGCGGCGGAGCGCCATCGTCGCGACGATCACGAGTGGCAGTGCGGCGACCCCGGCCAGCAGCGCCGCGACCTGCCCGGCGGGCAGTTCGACCAGCACCGGTGGAACGGGCCGGTCGGCCTGCCCGGTCAGAACGATGAGCGGGACGACGGCCCGGGTCAGCACCGTGCCGATGCCGAGCCCGATGAGCAGGGCGAGCGCGATCAGCACGCCCTGTTCGGCGGCGATCATGCGGGCCAGCTGGCGGCGCGGCGCGCCGAGTGCCCGCAACACGCCCAGCTCGGCGGACCGTTCGCGCCGGGACCCCGAGGCGCTGACCGCGAAGCCGACCGCCGCCAGCGCGGCGGCGACCACGGCCACGGCCGGCAGCGCCGACTGCGGGCCCGCCCCCAGCGGGTCGTCCACCAACTGCTGGGCGGCCTCCGCCCGGACCAGCACCTGGGCCGGATCGGTGTCCGGCAGGGCGCGCAGGGCGGCGGCCGCCTTCGCGGCGTCGCCGGGGGCGGTGCTCAGCCACCATTCGGTCGCCTCGATCGTGGCGGTCGGCCGGTGGGCCAGGACCTCGGCGACGGCCTTGAGGTCCAGCAGCAGCGCGCCGCCGCCCGCCGCCGGGTCCGGGGTGCCGGGTCCGGCGGCCCCGGTGGTCGGCAGCCGCCGCACCGCCTCCGCCAGGGTCACCCGGACGGTGTTCCCGGCCAGGGTGACGTCGATCTCGTCGCCCAGTTTCGCGTTCGTGCTCTTCAGATAGGCGTCCGTCGCGACCGCCTTGACCCCAGTGGCCTTCGGCCGGGCGGCGGTGACCCTCAGGGTGCCGCTGGTCGGCTGCCAGGCGTCCTCGCCGTCCACGCCGGTCTCGTAGGTGAAGTCCGGCAGGCCCGGGGCGTCGTTGCGCACCGGCGGCTTGCCCGGCCGGTCCTCGCCGAACTCGGTGAGCGTCATGGCCGCGTCCCAGCGCGTCGACTCCGGTGCCGGCACCGGGCGTTCGGTTCCGGCCTCGGCGACCACCCGCACGTCGCTCACCGAAACCCG
Source organism: Streptomyces sp. NPDC104313 (assembly GCF_055583985.1). NCBI lineage: Bacteria > Bacillati > Actinomycetota > Actinomycetes > Kitasatosporales > Streptomycetaceae > Streptomyces > Streptomyces sp. NPDC104313. Next base: position 865,610 of record NZ_JBVJMW010000001.1, on the reverse strand, counting down.
GTGCTGTCGCGCGTAGTCGGACGGCGCCGCGGCGTCCACCTCGATGCCGGTCAAGGCCAGACCGCCCGCCGCCGACACCGGGAAGGACACCGGGACCGGGCGGCCGTCCACCGGCACGGGACCGGCCAGGACCCGGTGGGGGAGGCCGTAGCGGTCCTCCAGCAGCACGGTGACCACCGGCGGTTCCGGGTCCGGGTACTGGCTGTCCCCCGAGCGCTTCTGCGACACCGTGGTGATCCGCAGGTCCAGCTTCAGCCGGGTGCTGTCCTTGGGGAGGACGAGCCCGGGGCGCGGGGCCCGCTCCGGGGCTATGGCCTCGAACAACTGCCGCGGGCTTCCACCGGCGAGGTCGGAGCGCATCAGCATCCGCTCGTCCGCGTGGGCGGTGTCCAGGGCGAGGACCTCGGCGGTACGCCCGCCGGAGGTCTCCAGGGCCGCCCGGTAGGCGGGGGCCGCCTGCCGCACGCCTTCCAGGGCGCTGAAGGAGCCGGCCGTCGCCGGACCGCTCCCGTGCCCGCCCACGAGCCGGACCGAGGCGCCGGAGCCGAAGTCCGCCTGGTCGGACTGCGAGCGGTTCCAGGAGGCGCTCTGCCCGATCGCCAGCATGCCCATCGCGACCGACAGGACCAGCAGCAGCACCGGCCCCGCGCCGCGCAACGGGCGCCGGCTGAACTGCCAGCCCGCCAGGGCCGAGGGCAGCCCCCGGCTCTTGGCCGCACGCCGTTCGGCGAGCTTCGCCGCGGGCGGCAGCAGGCGCAGCGTGAGGACGGTCCCGGCGAGCAGGGCCAGCGCGGGGGCGGTGACCAGCAGGGGGTCGATCCCGAGGTTGCCCGCCCGGTCGCCACTGAGCGCGCCGCTGCCGGACTGCCGTTCCAACTGCCAGTACGCCACCGCCGCGACGAGTAGCAGCCCGAGGTCCGCGCCCGCCCGCACCGGACCGGGCAGCGACGCGGCCCGGGTCCTGCGCCCGCCGGTCCCGGCCGTCAGCGAGGGAGCCACCACGGCCAGGGCGCAGGCCAGCGCGACGGCCGCGGAGACCAGCCACACGGTGCCGGTCGAGGACTCCCCGACCTTGAGTCCGATCCGGGACAGGGCGCTGCGCTCGGCCAGCAGCCCGGTCAGCGGCCCCGCGAGCAGGGGGGCGACCACCGCGGCGGGCACGGCGAGCAGCAGCGCCTCGATCGCGGCGAACGAGGTGATCCGGCCCCGCGAACCGCCCCGGGCCCGCAGCAGTTCGCGCTCCCCGTCGCGTTCGCTGTTCAGCAGTCGGGCCACGAGCAGCAGGGCGTACGCGGCGAGCAGCACCAGCTGCACCGCGACGATCATCAGCGTGGAGCGGGAGACCAGCAGCGCCCGGTCGAGCTGGTCGAGCACGGTGGGCAGCGATGTCCGCGCGGTGACCCCGGACGCGAACACCGGTGCGGCGGTCAGGGCCTTCGGGGCGCCGGCCGACGTCTCGCGCAGCCCCTTCATGGAGCCGGTGGTCAGCTCGGCGAAGTCGGCGGACGCCAGCCAGGACGTCTCGCCGGCGCCGAGCGCGCCGGAGGCGAGGGCCGAGGGATCGGTGAGCAGGGGGCCGTACGTGGTGAAGGCGAGCTTGCGCACCCCGCGCCCGCCGAGCGGGTCGAGCTGCCAGTACGGGTCGGACCGGTCGGCGGCCTCGTAGACGCCGGTGACCAGGACCCGCTGCTTCTTGTCGCGGAGCCGGTCGGTGACGGTGAGCCGCGCGCCCGGCTTCAGCTTCAGCGCCTCGGCGGCGACGACGGGCAGCGCGACCTGGACGGGCCCGTCGCCTTCGGGGGCCACCGCGGGCGCCTTGCCTCCGGTGATCCGTACCCGGCTCGGGTCGAGGGCGGCGAAGTGGGTGAGGTCCGGCTCGCCGCGCCGGGCGGCCGGGTCCTGGAGGCTCCGCGGCAGCGCGTACGACCCCGAACTCTCCAGCTTCCCCACGGTCACGGGCAGCCCGTCGAAGGCGTCACGGGAGGCCTCGCGGACGGCGGCGTCGGCCTCCGCGCGCTGTTCGTGGTCCACGGACGCGGAGACGACGAGGGCGGCGGAGGCGGCCGACCGGTGGGTGAGCGAGTGGCGCAGGGCCGCGTCGCCCACGGAACCGGAGAACGCGGTGAGCGCCGCCAGGACGGAGGTGGTCAGCAGGACGGCCAGGACGGCCGCGGAGAGCAGCAGGCGATGAGCCCTCACCCGTAGAAGGACGAAACCCGTCACCTGATCCCCCAGCCCCTGAAACACCGTGTGCGCACGCCCCCCGACGTACCGGTGATGCTTTCAGAGGCAACAGGGTTCTGGTAACCGCTTACAGGTGCAACTTGATCCGATCGTGATCGTTATGCGGATGCGAAGTGTCGAATTCCGGAGTCACCCGGTCACGGATCGTGCAGATGTGATCAGTCGGCGGTGTTGATCATCGAAGCGGCGGCGTAGGTCAGGTAGTCCCACAGCCGGCGCTCGTGCTCGGGTGAGAGCCCCAGCTCGTCCAGTGCGACCCGCATATGGGCGAGCCAGGCGTCATGCGCCGCCCGGTCCACCCGGAACGGCGCGTGCCGCATCCGCAGCCGCGGGTGCCCCCTGTTGTCGCTGTAGGTGCGCGGGCCGCCCCAGTACTGCATCAGGAACAGCGCGAACCGCTCCTCGGCCGGGCCCAGGTCCTCTTCCGGATACATCGGCCGCAGCAGCTCGTCGCCCGCCACGCCCTCGTAGAAGCGATGGACCAGGCGCCGGAAGGTCGCCTCGCCGCCGACCTGCTCGTAGAAGGTCTGCTCCTGAAGCGTGTCGCGCGGATTCTCAGTCACCCGTCCATGGTCGCAGACGCGCCGGCCGAGGACGGGGGGACCAGGACCGAGGACGGGGATACGGCCGAACACCGTCCCGCCGTATCCCCGTCCGCCGTCCCTCCCCGCTGCCGCTCTCCGCCGCCGCTGCTTTCCGCTGCCTCTTTCCGCCGCCGCTCGCCCGCGCGGCCACGGCGCAGGACAGTGGAGGCATGGGTGCATACCGGCAAGGCTCCTCCCCGCCCGACGTCGAGGCCGACGCGGCGCGGGAAGCCCTCGTGCGGGAGATCGCCGCGCGGGGCGCCTTCACCGGCCCCGCCTGGCGCACGGCCTTCGCCGAGGTGCCCCGCCACCTGTTCGTGCCGTACTACTACGTGCGCGGAATCCGGGGCTACGAACGCCTCTGGGGCGAGGACCCCGACCCCGAACGGCGCTCCCGCTGGCTGCGCGGGGTGTACGCGGACAGGGCACTGGCCACCCGGCTCAAGGACGGCGAACTCGTCTCGTCCTCCAGCCAGCCGTCCCTGATGGCCCTGATGCTCGACGCCCTCGACGTACGGGACGGACACACGGCCCTGGAGATCGGCACCGGCCCCGGCTACAACGCGGCGCTGCTCGCCCACCGGCTCGGCGACTCCGCGGTGACCACCGTCGACCTCGACCCGGAGATCACGGAGTCGGCCCGGAGCCACCTCGCCGCGGCCGGCTACCACCCGACGGTGGTCACCGGCGACGGGGCCCTGGGCTCCCCGCGGCGCGCCCCTTACGACCGGATCATCGCGACCTGCACCCTGCCCTCCGTACCGGGGGCCTGGCCGGAACAGTGCCGTTCGGGGGCGCGTATCCTCGCGCCGCTCGCCACCGGCCTGGTCCTGCTCCAGGTCCGCGCGACGGCGCACGGTCCGCGCGCCGAGGGGCACTTCCTGCACACTCCGGCGTACTTCGTGCCCCTGCGTGGGGCGCTCCCGGGGCCCGGGGTGCTGCCCTACCTCGGCGGACTGCCGCACCGGGTCGCCGGGGACGACCTCTTCCGGTTCCTCCTGACCCTGACCGCGGGCACCCTCGATCCGCACGAGGCCCTCTCCCTCTGGGAGCGCGAGGAGCGCCCGCAGCGGGAGAGGTACGGCATCACGGTCGGCCAGGGCCGGCAGTGGGCCTGGCTCGACGACCCGCAGGGCCCGTACGTCTGGCCGCTCGCCGCCGGGTGAGGCGGCGCGTGCTGCCTCAGTCCCGGCGCACCGTGATCGTCGTCCACGCCCCGACGTGCACCTGGTCGCCGTCCTGGAGCGGTACGGGGACGTAGGGCTGGATCGGCTCCTCGGCGCCGTTCAGCGTGGTGCCGTTGGTGGAGTTCTGATCCACGACCGCCCAGCTGTTGTCGGGCTGCCGCACCAGCACCGCGTGCTGGTGCGAGACGCCCGGGTCCTCCGGGGGCACCGACAGATCGACGTCGGGGGACTCGCCGGTGCTGTGCCGGCGACGTCCGATGGTGATCTGGCTCCCGGTGAGCGGAAGGCGCTGTTCCGGGGAGTACGCGGGCAGGTTCAGCCCGGTCGCCTCGGGGCCGCTGCGCTGCATCATCGCGAGGAAGTACGCGCGGTCCGGAGCGATCACGGCGGTCCAGGAGGCGGACTGCTGGGGCAGGCCCTGGCCGGGCGCCCCGCCGTGCTGCTGACCCTGGTCGTAGCCCTGGTCCTGGCCGTGCTGCGGACCGTGACCCTGCTGGCCCGGCCGGCCCTGCTGGTCGTAGCCCTGGTCCTGGCCCTGCCCCTGGTGGGGGCCAGGACGCTGGAACCCCTGCGGCGGCTGCGACTGCTGGGACGGGGAGGGCGGCGGCAGCATCCAGTCGTCCCCGCCGCCGGTGTGCCCCGACGACTGAGGCGGACCGGGCGGCGCCGACTGCTGCTGTTGCGGTGGCGCGAAGGGCGAGGCCTGCTGGGGCTCGAACGGAGAGGGTGCCGACTGCTGGGGCTCGAACGGCGAGTGCGTCGAGGGGGTCGACCGCTGCGGCTCGAACGGCGAGGACCCGGATTGCCGCTGTGGGGGACCCTGCTGGAACGAGGACGGCGGCGGACCCTGCTGGAACGCCTGAGGAGGAGGCCCGCTGTGGCTGCCGTCGCCGTGCGGACCGCTGTTGCCGTGCGGACCGTTCTGCTCGGGGGCGAGCGGCTCGGCGGGACGGTTCATCTGCGAGGGGCGCGAGCCCTGGTACTCGAAGGGGTCGCGCGCTTGGGGGGCGCCGGGCGGGCCGCCTTGGCCACCGGGACCGCTGAGGGGGCCGGGCCGGCCGCCGGGCTGCCCACCAGGCCCACCAGGCCCACCAGGCCCGGGCTGACCGGGTCCGCCGGGTCCCTGTGCCTGGAATCCGGGCGGCAGATTGAGGCCGGGAGGAGCTCCGCCGGGCGTGCCGTGCTGCGGGGCCAGCGGGGTGTAGGAGGTCGCCGTGTTGGTGAGGAAGTTCCAGCGGCACTCCTCGCAGTACGGCGCCATCGCCTCACGCGGCGTGCGGCACTGCGGGCACAGCTCCGCCTGCATGGTGGGCCGGCCATCGCCGGAACCCTGCTGCGGGTAGCCGTAACCGGGAGCGGGCGGCGGCGGAGGAGGCGGGGGCACCGCGCCCGCGGGCGCACCGCCGGTGGCCATGCGGTGTCCGCAGACCTCGCACCAGTCCTCGGAACCCGACTGGTGTCCGTTCGGGCAGGTCGGCATGTCGGCGCTTCCCCCTCTCCTCTTCCGGCCCCGGAGGCCGTCATGCTGTCGGTCGCGGGCGTCCTTGCCCAACGCATACGTATGGTTGCTCTGTGCTTATGGACCGGTGGTCGTCCGATGACCGAGCCGTGCTACTTCTTGACGCGAACGGTCTTGGTGGAGCGCGTTTCGAGGGTCATCTCGTCCGCTTCCGCAACCTTCGCCTTCAGTCGCACAGTACCTGTCGCGGCATCGACGACGTCGACCACCTTCGAAAGCAGTTTCGCAGTGTCCTGGTTCCCGGACGCCGACGCCAACTGCACCGCACGGCCCAGTTTCGCCGTCGCGCCGTCGAAGTCGCCCGACTTGCGTGCGTCCAGGCCCTGCTGGATGACTTGTGCCAGTTCCGCCTGACCCGTGTAGTGCGCGACCTGCGGATTGATCGAGGTCGAGGCCACCATGTCGTCCGTCCACACGGCCCGTACGAGCCCCTGCGGCAGTGTCTGCGGGGCGCCCGCGCCCGAGGGGGCGGGCAGGATCAGCGAGACGCGGGCGGCCAGCATCTCCTGGCCGATCCCGGCCTCCGGAACCAGGACGCACACGTGGTAGTCGCGGGACTCGTCGCCCCAGGAACCGGTCGGGTAGTCCCCGGCCCGGGGGCCCGCCCCGGTACGCCGCCCGGTCAGGTCCGCGACCGTGGGCGCGACCTGCTTCACGAACCGGATCTCCACCCCCACGGGCGTCCAGAGCCGCAGCGCCACGTCCGCGACCTCCTTGCCCATGGCGTTCTCCATCATCCGCGTGAAGTCCGCGGCCAGGCCCGCCGGGTCGGCGACGATGTCGGCGGTGCCGAGGAGGGCGGCGGCGATGCCGGCGACCTCCTTCACCTCCCAGTCGGTGCCCACCCCGCGGGCGTCGCAGGTGAACCGGCCGACGCAGGAGTCCAGGGCCGCCCGCAGGTCCTCGGGCGCCTCGTGCTCGTTGCGGCCGTCGGTCAGCAGGATGCCGTGCCGGATGCCCACCTCGGCCGAGCCCAGCAGCCGGTCGGCCAGCCGCAGCCAGGTACCGATCGCGGTGCCCCCGCCCGCGCTCAGCTTCCGCAGGGCGTCCTTGGCCCGGGCCTTCGTCTGCTGGTCGGCGACCGCGAGCAGCCCGTTGCCCGGATAGACGTCCTTGGCCACATGCGTCCCGGCGACCACCGCGAACCGGGTGCCCTCGCGCAGGGCGTCGATGGCCGCCGCCGTCGCGTCGCGCGCGTTGCGCATCTTCGTCGGCGGGTAGTCCATCGAGCCCGAGCAGTCGACCATCAGCACCACGGCCGCGTCGGGACCCTGCCCCGGCCCGTACGCGGGTGAGGGCGCCGAACCCGCCAGCGGTACGCCGCCGGTGGTGCCGCCGCCGGTCGACGTCACGGTGATGATCGCGTTGACCTCACGGCCGCCCTCGGGCAGGAACTCGTTCTGGTACACCTCGACCGAGAACCGCGGCATGTTCGACTTGGAGAAGTTGGCCATCTGGTCGGCTCCTTGAGGCTCCACAGAGGATCAGGCGAAGAGGGGACGCGGGGACGAGGGCCTGGGGACGAGGGCGGCTGACACGGGGTCGGGGCAGGGACGGAAAACCGGATCAAACGGTGCCGCAGGCCGATCCTGCCCCTTGCGGCCGTACGGCGAACGGCAGAAGCGCCACCGTTACGTTGTCGTGGCCCCCGCCGTCGAGAGCGTGCCCGACGAGCAACTGGGCCGCGCGCAGCGGCTGTTCCTGGGCGTCGGCCGGGACGGCGGCGGCCATCTCCTCGGCGGATTCCGCGTAGTTCCACAGGCCGTCCGTGCACACGACCACCAGGCCCGGGCGGTCCGGCTTGAACGCGGCGGTATGCGGCTCCAGTTCGTACGCGTCGGCGCCGAGCCAGCCGGTGATGGCGTGGGCGCGCTCGTCCGCGTACGCCTCCGCCTCGTTCATCAGGCCGGCCGCCACCATCTGCGCGGCCCAGGAGTCGTCCTCGGTGAGCCGGGCGGTCGGCCGGGTCCGGTCCTGGGGCACCCAGTAGACGCGGCTGTCGCCGACCCAGCCGACGATCAGCAGGCCGCCCGCCATGATCGCGCCGACCAGGGTGCAGGCCGGGGCGTTCTGGTTGCGGTGCGCGTCGTGCTCCCTCGCCCCGGCAGGTTCCCGCGCCAGGGCGTTGACCGCCTCGGACGCGGCGACGATCGCCTCGTGCATCGCCTGCTGCGGGTGCGTACCGCGCGGCAGGGCCTCCAACAGCGCCTCGTTGGCGGCGCTCGCGGCTGCCGCCGACGCCTCGTCGGGACGGCTCGCCGAGGAGACGCCGTCGCAGACGATGGCGACGACGGCGGGAGAGCCGTCCGGCAGCGCGGTCGAGGACACCGCGAAGGAGTCCTCGTTGCGGTGGTGGCGCAGGCCCCGGTCGCTGACGGCGGCCACCGCGTCGAGCTCCTGCTCCATGTGGTCGCGCGCACGGGGCTGGGCGTGCCCGCAGTTCTCGCAGTAGCCGTCGGGGTCCACCCGGCCGGAGCGGCAGGCCACACAGACCTTCGCCCCGGCGGCGGGCGCGGCGGTATGCTCCGCCGCCCGGGGATCGGGCGCGGCCAGCGCGAAGTCACCGGAGGCCCTCGCACCGCCCGGGTCCGCCCGGTCGTCGTGGCGCAGCCGGCCGGCCACGGACTCCGGCCCGCCCGCCCGCACCGGACCGGGCGACGGCACCGCGCCCTGCCCGGACATCGCGTCAGGAGTGTCCGGCTCTGTCAACGGCCTGCCGCCCGAGCCCGTCCCCGGCACGTCCGCCGGACGGACCACGGGCGCGGCCACATCCGAGCTGTCGGTCTCCTCGGCGGCGGGCCACCGCACCGCTCCGGCGGCCGGGGTGGCCCGAGGCACGGTGATGGCCATCGTGGGCCGGTCGTCCGGGCGCGCCGGCCCGGCCGAGAGGTCGTAGCCGCACGCACCGCAGAACAGGTCGCCCGCAGCCGGCGGCTCCTCGCAGCCGGGGCACTTCGACAGGGCGGGCTGCTGGTGGCTCTGTGACATCTTCACACCCACGTCCGGGGGCGGAAACGGTTGGCCCGCTCCACCAGTTCGATCCTCTGCTCGCCCCGCTGCGCGAGCCGGGCGAGCATCCGGTACGAGCGTTCCAGCCCGAACCGCAGCCCCCGCTCGTTCAGTTCGGCGCCGAGCAGCTTGCGTACACCCGCCGAACCGGCGGCCGGTCCGCCCAGCCCCGGGACACCGGGACTACCGGAGAGTACCCAGTCCAGCGCCTTGCCCAGTACCTCGGTCGACAACTGCTCGTGACGCACCGGGTCCAGACCGAAGGCGGCCAGCGCCGCCACCTGGACGCCGGCGGCCGTCAGATCGGCCAGCAGCGGCTCCCGGTGCGAACGCTCGCGCAGCCGCGCCCGCACGGCGGCGACCCGCGCCGCCGTGTAGTGGATCGAGGCCTCCGGCACCGACTCCAGGGCGCTCACCGCCCCGGCCCGCTCACCGGCGGCGATCCGCACCCGGGCCAGGCCGAACGCGGCGCTGACGAACCCCGGGTCGGTCGCCCACACCAGGCGGTAGTACTCGGCGGCGTTGTCCAACTGGCCCAGCACCTCCGCACAGATCCCGAGCGCCAGCTTCGGCGCCATCTCCCCGGGGAACGCGTCGTAGACCGCGTCGAAGGAGAGCGCCGCCGTCTCGTGGTCACCGGTCACCAGCGAGGTGACGCCCCGATACCAGACGACCCGCCAGTCGTCCGCGTGATCACCCTCCAGGGTGGTCAGCGCCCGGGCGGCCGAGTCCAGCTCCCGCATCTCCAGCCGGGCCCGCAGCTCCCGCAGCCGGGTCTCCAGCGAGGGGGCGGGCACCGTGTGCAGGGCCGTGATCAGCTCGGCCGGGGCGGAGGCCAGGAGACCGGCGAGGAAACCGGCGTTCGGGTCCATCGCGTCGACCCGGGGTACCGGCAGCGCCAGCGACATGGCCCGCGTGTCGAACAGGGCGAGCAGGACGCCCCCGGAGGTCGCCCCGAAGGGGTCGTACGGTCCCGTCGCGACGTACGGCCCGGCCGACGGGCCCGGGGCCGGCTCGGCGGTCCGGGGCGCCGGGAGCGGAGCATGCGCCGGGGGAGCGAACACACCCGGGGCGCCGCCCTGCGCCGAGCCCCGGACATGGGTGGGTGGTGCCGCCTGCGGAGAGGCCCCCGTCGCACCCGACGGGTGGGCCCCCGCCGGCCCGGGGGGCTGGGCGCCCACCGGCAGCGCCCCGGCCACCGCGGACGTCACGGCCCCCGGTACGACCGGCGTCGTGGCGCCGTGTGCCTGCCACGTGCCGCCCTGCGCCGGAACGCCGGACGGCGGACGGCCGCGGCCCTTGCGGCGGCCCAGGAGCACACCACGCCCGGGGCCGGTGTCCCGGCCGCCCAGCCGTGAGACGTCGTCCGTCTGACGAGCGAACAACTCCGTGTCGATCAACCGCAGTTCCGAGCCGAACAGCGTCGACAGGGCGGGACGCGGCCGACCGGTCCGGAGCGCCACAACCTCCCGCAGCACCCCCGTCAGCTGCTCGGCCATCTCCGCGGCGGAGGCGAACCGGCGGGCCGGGTCCGGGTCGGTGGCCCGCACCAGCAGCCGGTAGAACGACTCGTAGGTCCGCAACACCTCGATGGTGTCCGGGTCCGGCAGCGAGTCCACGAAGACGTTCGTGTACCCCTGGAAGTCGAAGGTGAGGACCGCCAGCGTCCGGGCCACCGTGTACAGATCGGAGGCGACCGACGGCCCCAGCTCCGCGACCTCGGGGGCCTGGTAGCCGACCGTCCCGTAGATGGCCGACTCCTCGTCGTCCATCCGGCGCACCGCGCCCATGTCGATCAGCTTGAGCTGGTCCTCGGTCTGGATCGCGTTGTCGACCTTGAAGTCGCAGTAGAGGAGATTGCGGCTGTGCAGATGGCCGAGCGCCTCCAGCGCCTCGATCCCGTACGCACAGGCCTGCTCGACCGGCAGCGGGTCGCGCTTCCCGGCAGCGGTGCGGCGCTCGTTGGCGATCTCCTTGAGCGCCTTGCCGCCGACGTACTCCATCACGATGTAGCCGTCGAGCGAGCCGGTCCGCTGGTCCAGGTGCTCGACGAAGTTGTAGATCCGCACGATGTTGGAGTGCTCGATCTCGGCGAGGAAGCGGCGCTCGGAGATCGCGGCGGCCATCGCGTCCTGGTCGCCCGTGTCCAACAGGCCCTTGAGGACCACCCAGCGGTCCGAAACGGCCCGGTCCACCGCCAGATAGACCCAGCCGAGCCCGCCGTGCGCCAGAGGGCCCACGACCTCGTACTGGCCGTGCACGATGTCGCCGCCGCCCAGCTTCGGCACGAAGGAGTACGGGTGGCCGCACTTGGTGCAGAACCCCTCGGTGCGGCCGGGCCGCTCACCGCGCGAACGGCCCACCGGGGCACCGCAGTCCGAACGGGAGCAGAACCGCTTGCGCTCGGGCACCTCCGGGTTCTCCATCACCGCCGTGCGCGGGTCGGGCCGGGGCACGTCCGGGACCTCCACCAGGCCGACGCCGAGCCGCCCCCGGGCCGAGGCCGCCGACGTCGAGCCCGAGGAACGCACCGAGACCGAACGGGAGGTGGACGCCCCGGACAGCGAGCGCGACAGCCTGCCGGAGACCGAGCGGCGCGAGGTCGACGAACGGGACGAGGCGCGTCCGGAGGCGCGGGAGCCGGCGCGCCCCGAGGAGCTGTTCCGGCTGCTCGCCCGGCCGCCCCCGGCGATCCCGGTCGGTGGCGAGGAGACCATGCCCGTCGGCGAGACGACCGGAGCCAGACCGCAGGTGTCGCAGTACAGCTCACCGCCGCCCATGTCCTCGTAGTTCCCCTCGCACGCGGGGCGCTGGCACTGCGTACTCATCGTCTCTCCCCCTGTTCGCCCGTGCCCGTGCCCGTGCCCGTGCCCGTGCCCCGTCGGTCCTGCGGTCCGTCGGGCAGGCGCGGCGTCAGCATGTCCGCGACCGCGTGCTGGTAGCGCAGGACGGCCTGCTCGGCGACCCGCAGATCGCACGGCGCGCTCCACAGCATGCGGCGCGCCGCGTCGTACCGCTCCATCAGCACCGGATCCTCCGCCAGGCCGTGCCGGGCCACCTTCGCCCGGTACGCGTCGAGCCTGCCGCGCAGCTCCGCGCGGACCGCCAGCGGAGCCGTCACCGAGGTCAGCGACTCCCGGGCGCGCAGCAGTTCGTCCTCGGCCTCCTGCTCCAGCGACTCCAACAGCGGCGACAGCCGGTGCCACTGGGCGTACCTGCGGTGGTCCGACGCCGCCGCCAGCCGCTCCTGGAGGGCGGTCGGCGGCCCGCTGACCGCGGGCACCTCGGAGGCGGCGATCTTCGCCAGCACCTCGCCGCGCGCCGCCCGTGCCTCCGCCAGGGTGCGATCGGCCCGCGAGAGCACGTCCCGCAGCCGCACCAGGCGCGCCTCGGCGTCCTGCCGGACCGCGAGCACCGCCTCGATCTCCCGTCGTACGTCCTCCAGGGCGCGGGCCGCCCGGTCGTAGCGAGAGGTGTCGGGACGGCCGCCGCCCGGCGCGGCGCTGCCGGGCCCCGGCAGCCAGAACGCCAGCGGGTCGGAGATCACCTGCACCCGCAGCGTGGCCAGCTCCTCGGTGATCTCCGCCAGATCGTCCCCGGCCGGATGCTCACCGGGCCGCACCCCCACGGAGTGTGCCAGCGAACGCGTCCGGTGCAGCTCGGCGGCGAGCAGATCGATCCGGGCGGGCAGCGCCGACCATACGGAGTCGGAGGAGACGACCATGTTCAGGGACCTGGCGTACAGCTCGTTCATCCGGGTGACCAGCTCCTGGAGGGAGAACCGCTCGGAGAGCCTGGCCGGACTCGCGGCCGAGGGCGGCTCCACGGCCCCCGGGTTGGCGACGGTGACGGCCTCGCCGCGCAGCAGACCGGTCAGCGCGGTGAGGTCCTCCCGGTTCGGGTGGCGCCGCCGAGCACGGATCTCCCGGGCCTCGGACAGGGCGCCGGCGTACGCGTCGAAATAGCCCCACAGCAGGGTGATCGACTGCTCGGTCGTGGCCCAGCGCTCCCGGGTGACGCCGGTCAGCTCGGCACCCTCCAGGAGCCGGCGGCCGGCATGGTCCTGGAGCGCGAGGAGCGAGGTCTCGATGGCCTCGTGCTCCGCACCGAGCCGGGCCAGCGCACGGTCCGCCTCCTCCCGGTCCATGACCGGGCCGGGGGGCCTCCCCGCGAAGCTGGGGAAGGATCCCGCTACGCCCATCGATCACCTCTCGGCTCTTCCCGCCGGTCCGGTGGGCCCGGCGGGATCGGTCTGTTTCGGTCTGCACCGGACTTCTCCGGTCCGCTCGCCCCGGTCCGTGCGCGCAGGGGCGCTCCGGCTCAGTCCCCGCGGTACTTGGGGGCGGGCGGGCCCTCTATGCCGGGCAGGTCCGTCGCCAGCCACTCGCGGTACGACGTCATCCAGGGGCTGTTCGGGCCGCCCGCCCGGTAGTCGACGAGGACCTTGTTCACCCGGGCCACCAGGTCGTCGGCGCCCTTCTTCGTCGCGACGCCGTAGTACTCCGTGGTGAACGGGGCCTTCCCCTTGAGCTCCACCGCCGGGTCCTGCGCCGCCTGACCGGCCGCCAGGGCGTTGTCCGTGACGACCGCGTCCACCTCGCCGAGCTGGAGCCGCACCAGGCAGTCCAGCTGGTTGGGCACGGTCAGCAGGTCCCGGTCGCGCTCGGTGCCGTCGAAGTCGTCCTTGTAGAGCGCCCCGAAGGACTTCTTCTCCAGTGCCTCGTACGCCGTGGAGCCCTCGGCCGAGCAGACCCGCTTGCCCTTCAGCGACTCGTCGTAGCCGGTGATCGTCGACTCCTTCGGAGCGAGCACCTGCTGCCCGGCCTGGAAGTAGGCGGTGGAGAAGGAGACCTGCTCCAGCCGCTTGCAGTTGATCGTCATCGTCCGCACGACGACGTCGACCCGGTCGTTCTCCAGGGCGGCGATGCGCTGGTTGGTGGGGATCGCGCGGAAGATCACCGCGTCCGGGTCGCCCAGGACGTCCCTCGCGATGGCCCGCACCAGATCGATGTCGAACCCCTCCAGCTCCCGGGCCGCCGGATTGCGGTAGCCCCAGCGGAAGCTGTTCTGGTCGACGCCCGCGATCAGCTTGCCGCGCTGTTTGATCCTGTCGATGCTGGGCCCGTCGGCGCTCGACGCGGGCAGGCTCGCCTCCGGCTCGGTGCACTCCTCGGCCCGTGCCCGGTCGGCCGTCACCGCTCCGCCGCCCGGGAAGTCCGCCCCGGCCGCCCCGCCGCTGTGGTGGGCCAGCGGCAGCAGGGTGACCGCCGCGGTGACCGCGCACGCCCCCGCCATCCCCGCCACACCGCCCCAGCCGCGCAGGCCGCCGTGCGCGGGCCGGCCCTTCGACCTGCTCATCGCTGCCCCTCTCACCGGTACTCCGAGAGCCTGCGGTTGACCCCGACGATCACGGCGGCGGCCCCCAGGACCGCCAGCGCCGCTCCACCGGTCGGCAGGCCCCGCAGGGCCCCGCGCCCGTCCTTCGCCGCCGAGGTGAACTCGCCCTGCTCATGGGCGAGCGCCTTCTCCAGCGCGGCGTCCACCTGCTGGAAGGACTGCCCGGTGGAGTCCTTGGTCCCGATGATCTGCTCCAGGGCGCCGTCGTAGTCGCCGTGGTCGTCCGTGGCACGGGCCTCGCGGTGGCGGACCTGCCACTGGGCCACCCCCTCGGCGGCGTCGAGGACCGGCGTTTTGCCGCTCTCGTCGTCCGCGAGCCGGTCGGCCTTCTCCAACCGGGCTTTCAACGCCTTCATCCCCGTGCCGTAGTCCGCCTCGTACTGGTCGGCGGAGCCGTCGGGGGTCAGCACCGCGCCGCGCGCCACCAGGGTGAGGTTCTCGTTGGCGCGCGCCTTCAGGGAGTTGATCCGCGCGTCGTTGAGCACATCCAGGGACGCCTGGCCGTGCACCATCGCCGACCGCAGCTCGGCACGGGCCACCGTGTGTCCCACGGCCAGCCAGAGCACCACCACCGAGGTGGTGGCCGTCGCCGCCAGCAGCCCGTGGTTCAGCACCCGGTTCGTCCGGCGGTAGGTGCGCCGCTGCATCCACGCCAGCGCGCCGAGCACCAGAACCCCGGCGCCGAGCGACAGGAGGGGCCACTGCCGGGCGTCGGCGGAGTCCGTCTCCAGCCGGCCCGTCTCCGCCGCGTAGAGCCGCTCGGCGGCCGGCAGCATCTCGCCGGTCATCTTCTGGTTCGCGTACCGGAGGTAGGCGCCGCCCAGCGGCAGGCCCTGGCGGTTGTTGGCACGGGCGCGCTCGATCAGACCCGTGTAGACCGGGAGCAGCTTGTTGAGGGTGGCTATCTCACGGCTGGACGCACTGTCGGACTCGGTGCTCCCCGACGCCTTCACCAGCAGCCGGGCCGCCTCCTCGATGTCCTTCCGGTACTGCTCGCGCACGGCCTCGGGCTCCTGCGCGCCCGCGAGGAAGCCACTGGCCGCCGTCGTGTCCGCGTCCGCCAGGAAGCGGTAGATGTCCGCCGCGTCGGCGCTGAGCGGCTGACTGCGGCTGACCACGTCGTCGGCCGAGGAGGCCCGCGAGGAGATCTCCAGGGTGGTCACCGCGCCGAACGCCACTACCAGCAGGGCCAGGACGGCCCCGATGATCTGGAGCCGGCCGGGCTCGGTCGTCGCCACGGCGCGCAGGCGCTCCGCCCGCGCGGCCCGCGTGGTGCGGC
Source organism: Streptomyces sp. NPDC104313 (assembly GCF_055583985.1). NCBI lineage: Bacteria > Bacillati > Actinomycetota > Actinomycetes > Kitasatosporales > Streptomycetaceae > Streptomyces > Streptomyces sp. NPDC104313. The sequence goes on along the minus strand of NZ_JBVJMW010000001.1, from coordinate 850,391 downwards.
GCTGTGCGTCCACGCCGACGTGCGCGGATACCGGGTCCGGCGTGCGCGACGTCTGCGTGCCGCCGCTCGGCGGGTGTGTCACTCGACCTCCCCCTCGGTCACTGACGGCGGGCCTCCGTCCCCGGCCCAGGGATGCGCGCCCGGCCAGAAGTATGGCCGCGGGGACGGACATCCACACCAGGAACGCCTGTTTCCCGTAGCGGTCCCCATATCTGTCCCCACATCAGTCCCCGCATTCGATCAGGGCGGACGCGGCCGATCAAGGCAAGCGGCGCAAGGTGCCCCGATACATCCCCATAAGCGAACGGACTCCCCATCAGGTACACGTCCCAGGAGCCCGATCAGTTCCCTCGGGCCGCTCGCGGGCCGGGCGTTCACCCGTACGAGGAACGTCCCCTCACGCGAACCGCGTGAGGGGACGCCCCGTGACCTACGACGTGCTCCGGTCCTCAGACGTACTGCGCGCGCAGCCTCCGGTGGACCTCCGGCGCGGCGCCCGTACGGTCCAGGCCCAGCAGCGCCGCGCCCAGCACCGGCGGCTCGGAAACGACCCGCACCTCGGCCTTCGGGGCGCGGGCCGCGAGGAGTTCGGTGATCCGGCCGTTCAGCTGAGGATGGCGCGCGGCCAGCACACTGCCGCCCAGCAGCACCGGAGCCTCCTCCGCCAGCAGGCCGAGCCTGCTCAGCGCGACCGAGGCCATCGCCACCACCTCCTCGGCCAGCCGCTCCACCAGTGCGAGGGCCACCGGGTCCCCGCCCGCGGCCGTCGCGAACAGCACTGGCGTCAACTCGTGCCGCCGCGCCGACGGGATCGCGCCCCGGTGCAGTGCCTCGATGAGCGCGTACATCGAGTCGAGCCCGAAGTGGCCGGGCAGCGCACGGGCCAGCTCGGACCGTTCGCCGCGCCCGTCCTCGGCGCGCGCGGCGAACCACAGCGCCTCCTCCGCGAGCCCCGAACCGCCGCCCCAGTCGCCGGATATCCGCCCGATCGCGGGGAAGCGGGCGGTCCGCCCGTCCGGGGTCATGCCCACGCAGTTGATCCCGGCCCCGCAGACCACCGCGACGCCCCGGGGCTCGTCCACCCCGGCGCGCAGGATCGCGAAGGTGTCGTTGCGCACCTCCACCGAGGAGCCCCAGCCCCGGGCCTCCAGCGCCTCGGCCAACTCGGCCTCCTCGACCGGGAGATCGGCGTTGGCCAGGCACGCGGAGACATGGGCGGACGCGCCGGGCGGGCCGTCGGCGTCCGGCAGTTCCGCGAGGGCCCGCCCCCATGCGGCGGCCAGCACGTCGATCGCGGCCTCCACCCCGACCACGGGCGGCTGGAAGCCGCCGCCGCGCGCCGAGGACAGCACCGTGCCGTCCTCGCCGATCAGCGCCACGTCGGTCTTGCTGTTGCCCGCGTCGATGGCGACGACCGACACGTTCACGCCCACGAAAGGTGCTCCCGGTTGTGCGCGATCAGCCGGTCGGTGAGGCCCTCGGCGTACTCGTACTGGCCGATCAGCGGGTGGGCGAGGAGCGCCTTGAAGACCCGGTCCCGGCCGCCGCGCAGCGCGGCTTCCAGGGCGAGGTCCTCGTACGCCGTCACGTTGGCGATCAGACCGGCGTACAGCGGGTCCAGCGCCGGTACGGCCAGCGGGGTCGCACCGTCGTGACCGACCCGGGCCTGGACCTCGATCACCGCGTCGTCCGGGAGGAACGGCAGGGTCCCGTTGTTGTACGTGTTGACCACCTGGACCGGCGAGCCGCCGTCGCCCAGCAGGGAGGCCGCCAGGTCCACGGCCGCCTCGGAGTAGAACGCGCCACCGCGCTTGGCGAGCAGCTCGGGCTTCTCGTCCAGTGTCGGGTCGCCGTACATCGCGAGCAGTTCCTTCTCCATCGCCGCGACCTCGGCGGCCCGGGACGGCTTGGTGCCGAGCTCCCTGACCACCTCGTCGTGGGAGTAGAAGTAGCGCAGGTAGTAGGAGGGGACGACGCCGAGCCGGTCGACGACCTGGCGGGGCATGCGCAGGTCGTCGGCGATGGTGTCGCCGTGCTCGGCGAGCAGCCGCGGCAGGACGTTCTCGCCGTCCGGGCCGCCCAGGCGCACCCCCAGCTCCCAGGTCAGGTGGTTGAGCCCGACGTGGTCGAGGTGCACCTCCGAGGGGTTCACGTCCAGCAGCCGGGCGAACTTCCGCTGGAAGCCGATCGCCACGTTGCACAGGCCGACGGCCTTGTGCCCGGCCTGGAGCAGGGCGCGGGTGACGATGCCGACCGGATTGGTGAAGTCGATGATCCAGGCGTCCGGGTTGGCGCGGCGGACCCGCTCGGCGATGTCCAGGACGACCGGCACGGTGCGCAGGGCCTTGGCGAGGCCGCCGGCGCCGGTGGTCTCCTGGCCGACGCAGCCGCACTCCAGCGGCCAGGTCTCGTCCTTGTCGCGCGCGGCCTGTCCGCCGACGCGCAGCTGGAGCAGGACCGCGTCGGCGTCGGCGACGCCCGCGTCGATATCGGTGGTGGTCGTGATCCTTCCGGCGTGGTCCTGCTTGGCGAAGATCCGCCGGGCGAGACCTCCCACCAGGTCCAGGCGGTCGGCCGCCGGATCGACGAGCACCAGCTCCTCGATCGGCAGCGTGTCCCGCAGCCGGGCGAATCCGTCGATCAGTTCAGGGGTGTAGGTGGACCCGCCACCCACTACTGCGAGCTTCATGTCAGCCTTTTACTCCGGTCAGTGTGACGCCCTCGACAAATGCCTTCTGGGCAAAGAAGAAGACGGCGATCACGGGGGCCATGACCAGAACGGTCGCGGCCATGGTCAGGTTCCAGTCGGTGTGGTGTGCGCCCTTGAAGGATTCGAGGCCGTAACTGAGCGTCCAGGCGGCCGGGTTCTCGGAGGCGTAGATCTGTGGTCCGAAGTAGTCGTTCCAGGCGGCGAAGAACTGGAAGAGGGCGATGGCCGCTATGCCCGGCTTGGCCATCGGCAGGACGACCTTCATCAGCGTACGGAACTCACCGCAGCCGTCGACCTTGGCCGCGTCCAGGTACTCGTTCGGGATGGTCAGCAGGAACTGCCGCAGCAGGAAGATGGAGAACGCGTCACCGAAGGCCATCGGGATGATCAGCGGCCACAGGGTGCCGGACAGGTCCATCTGCTTCGCCCAGAACAGGTACATCGGGATGATGACGACCTGAGGCGGCAGCATCATCATCGAGATGACGAGCATCAGCGACAGCTTGCGGCCCCGGAAGCGGAACTTCGCCAGCGCGTACGCGACCGGCACGGACGAGACGACCGTCAGGACGGTGCCGACGCCCGCGTACAGCAGGGTGTTGCGCCACCAGGTCAGGAAGCCCGGGGTGTTGAAGACCCGCTCGTAGTTGCCCCACTCCCAGGTGTTCGGGGTGAGGTCGCGGGTCAGCGCCTGCTGGTCGCTCATCAGCGAGGTCAGCACCACGAAGACGAACGGCAGCACGAAGAAGAGCGCGGCGGCGATCCCGAGGGAGTGCACGGCGATCCAGTGCAGCAGCGCCTTGCGGCGGGCGGTGCGCGCGGCGGGGGACCGCGGGGCGGTCGCCGGGTCGGGGGCGGCGGTCTTTTCGAGGAGTTGGGTCATGGCTCAGTCACCGGCCGATATCAGGTTGTTGCGGCCCCGCATCAGCAGCGCGGTGAAGGCCATGGCCAGGGCGAACAGGACGAGGGCGACGACACAGGCGGCGCCGTAGTCGAAGCGCTGGAAGCCCAGGTTGTAGACGAGCTGCGGGAGCGTCAGTGTCGACTTGTCGGGATAGCCGGGTTCGAAGGACTGGCCGGAGCCGCCGATGACTCCGGAGGCGACCTTTCCGGCGACGAGTGGCTGCGTGTAGTACTGCATCGCCTGGATGACGCCCGTCACCACGGCGAACAGCACGATCGGCGAGATGTTCGGCAGGGTCACGAAGCGGAACTTCTGCCAGGCGGACGCGCCGTCCAGCTGGGCCGCCTCGTACTGCTCGGTCGGCACGTCCAGCAGCGAGGCCATGAAGATGACCATCAGGTCCCCGATGCCCCACACCGCGAGCATGGTGAGCGCCGGCTTGGACCAGGAGGCGTCGTTGAACCAGCCGGGCGTCGGCAGGCCCAGGTCTCCGAGGATCGCGTTGACGGGCCCGGTGCCGGGGTTGAGCAGAAAGACGAAGGCGAGTGTCGCGGCGACCGGCGGGGCCAGATAGGGCAGGTAGAACAGCGTCCGGAAGACCCCGGTCCCCGTCTTGATCCTGGTGATCAGCATCCCGATGCCGAGACCGAAGACGACCCGGCAGGTGACCATGACGAGCACCAGCCACAGGGTGTTGCGCAGCGACGGCCAGAACATCGGGTAGTCGCTGAAGACGTAGGTCCAGTTGGCCAGCCCGTTGAAGACCGGCGCCCCGAAGCCGTCGTACTGGGTGAAGGAGAAGTAGACGGTCGAGAGCATCGGGTAGACGAAGAAGACCGAGAACCCGATCAGCCACGGCGACATGAAGGCCGCCGTGCGCAGCGCCGACCTGCGGCGCTTCGAGCGGAGTGTGTGCGTCGTCATCGGGGGCTACTTGGCCTTGGCGATGTCGGTGTCGATCTGCTGGGCGGTCTTCTCCAGACCGGCCTGGAGGTCCTTCACCGCGCCCTTCTCGTACTGGTAGCCGAAGTCCTGGAGCGTCTGCTGGTACGTGGAGCCGTTGACGGCCCCGTCGGGGGTGCTGGACTTCGGGTGCTGCGCGATGTCCAGGAAGGTCTTGAACCGCGGGTCGAACTTCAGGTCGGGGGAGTTCAGCGCCTCAAAAGTGGAGGGCACGTTCCGGATGCCGTTGGCGAAGTCGACGACGGCCTTGGTGTCGCTGGTCATGAACTCGATCAGCTCCCAGGCCGCGTTCTGCTTCTTGCTGGCCGGGGCGATGCCGACGATGGTGCCGGAGAGGAAGCCCTTGCCGTAGCTGTCGGCCTCGTCATCGGCGACGGGCATGGGCGCGACGCCGATCTCGAAGCCGGGCTTGGTGTCCTCGGCCATACCGAGCCGCCACTCGCCGTCCAGCTGCATGGCGACCTGACCGGTGTGGAACGGGTGCTTGGCGCCCCACTCGTCGCCGAAGGTGCCTCGGTACTTCTCCAGCTTGTCGTAGCCGCCGAGGTCCTCGACGAGCTTCCTCTGGTACGTGAACATCTCCGCGAACGCCGGGTCCTTGGCGATGTTGGACTTGCCGTTCTCGTCGAAGTACGTGTGGTCCCACGAGGACAGGTAGTGGTCGGCGACGGTCTCGTAGCCGTGGAAGGTCGGCATGAAGCCGAGCTGCCCGTAGCTGTCGCCCTTCTCCACCGTCAGCTTCTTGGCGACGCTCGCCAGCTCCGACATGGTCTTCGGCGGCGCGGTGATCCCGGCCTTCTCGAAGGCGTCCTTGTTGTAGTAGAGGCCGTAGGCGTCGGTGAGCAGCGGCAGGGCGCAGCGGTTGCCCTCGAACTGGGTGTAGTCGAGGAGGACCTTCGGGAAGGTCTTCTCCAGGTCGAGCTTCGACTTCTCGATAAACGGCTTCAGGTCCGCGAACGCGCCCGACGAGCAGAACTTGCCCACGTTGGCGGTGGTGAAGGACGAGACCACGTCGGGCCCGTTCGAACCGCCCGCTCGCAGCGCCTGGTTGAGCTTGTCGTCGTTGATGTTGCCGGAGACCTTCACCGTGATGTTCGGGTGGGCCTTCTCGAACCGGTCGATATTGTCCTTGACCGCCTTCACCTCGGCGGGCGCGCTCCAGCCGTGCCAGAAGTTGATCGTGGTCTTCGCGTCCGGGTCGTCGGAGGCGCCGGCCTCGGACTGGCCCGTACACGCGGTGGCGAGCACCGATATCGCGGCGACGGCGACAGCGGTGGTGGTGAGACGGCTTGTGCGCATGACAAAACTCCCAAGGACGGGGAAGAGGCAGACGACGGGGAACGGGGGGAGAAGCGTGGTTCAGCGCGAGGTGTCGAACACTTCGTCGCGGGTGTCGGCCAGCGCCCTCTCCAGGGCGCCGCGCAGTACGGGGGTACGGTCGATCTCGCCGACGACGAGCCGGGGCCGGGAGGCGGCCAGCTCGGCCAGTTCGGACTGGATCAGGGAGCGCAGGATCTCGCCGCCCGCCGCGACCGCTCGGCCGGAGAGCACGATCAGCCCGGGGTCCAGGACGGCGGTGACGGAGGCGAGCCCGGTGGCGAGCCGCTGGGCGTACTGGCGCAGCAGCTCGGAGAGCGCCTCGTCCCGCTCGTACGCGTCGGCCGCCCGCGCCAGCAGGTCGGCGGCGACCTTCGCGTACGGCTGCTGCGGGGTGTCGATGCCCAGCGCCTTCGCGAGCCGGGGCACCGCCTGGGCGCCCGCCAGCTCCTGGAAGCCGCCGCTGTTGGCCTTGACGACCTGACGCACGAGCGGGGTGCCCGGCACCGGCAGGAAGCCGACCTCGCCCGCGCCGCCGGTGAAGCCTCGGTGCAGCCGGCCGTTGATGACGAGGGCGGCGCCGAGGCCCTCCTCGTTCCACAGCAGGACGAAGTCCTCGTGGCCGCGGGCCGCGCCCAGGCGCTGCTCGGCGACGGCGACCAGATTGACGTCGTTCTCGTACTCCACCGGCATCGGCAGGAACGCGGCCAGCTCGTCCAGCAGGGTGGGGGAGTGCCAGCCGGGCAGGTGCGAGGCGTACCGCAGCCGCCCGGTGCCCGGGTCGAAGGCTCCCGGGGTGCCGATGACGACCCGGTGGATGTCGGCGCGGGTCAGCCCGGCGTCCTTCACCGCCCCGTCCAGCGCGTCGGCGACCTGGCGCACCACGCTGTCGGCGCGCCGGCCCGGGGTGGCCAGCTCGAACTCCCCGACGGTCCGACCGGTCACGTCCGCGACGGCGGCGACGATGCGCCGCCCGTTCACGTCGAGCCCGGCCACCTGGGCGGCCCGCGCGTTCACCGTGTAGAGCTGCGCGTTGGGTCCGGGGCGCCCCTCGCTGGTCCCGGTGGCGACGACCAGACCGGCCGCCTCCAGCCGGGCCAGGAGCTGGGACGCGGTGGGCTTGGAGAGGCCGGTCAGCTTTCCGATCCGGGTCCGGGAGAGTGGCCCGTGCTCCAGCAGCAGATCGAGGGCGGCCCGGTCGTTCATGGCCCGCAGCACCCGTGGTGTGCCCGGCGTGCCGGGTGCGCCGGGAGTGGTTCCCGCCATCGTGGATGCACCGCCCTCTGTCAGGGACTCGCGCCCGTGACTCTGTTAGGAAAGTTTCCTATTTGGTTGAGAGGACGGTAGGGCGCAGGCCACCGGGGCGTCAATGGGGGGCGGCTGTCGGACAATCAAAGTGTTACCTGGCACGGCGACGCCCCCGGCCGCTTCCTGGGGTCCAGGGGGCGGCCGGGGGCGCTGTGGAAGGGGCTACTTGCTCAGGTTCGTCGCCGGCGGTATCGGCGTCGCCGCCAGCGACTGCGGGGAGGTCGCCGAGGCGTACGCGGAGGGGGCCGCCATCGCGGCCGTCGGGTCCGCCGTGGACGCGCCGTCCGTCTGGAGCGGCAGGGTGCCGACCATCCGGATGCCCGCGTCGTCCAGCGCCTGCTTGATGCGCCAGCGCAGCTCGCGCTCCACTCCGAGCGCCTTGCCCGGCATCGTCTTGGCGGTGACGCGGACGGTCATGGAGTCCAGCAGGACCGCGTCCAGGCCGAGCACCTCCACCGGGCCCCACAGCCGTTCCGACCAGGGTTCTTCCTTCGTCATCGTGTCGGCGGCCATGGCGATCGCCTCGCGGACGTGCTCCAGCTTCTCCGTCGGGCGCACCGTGACGTCGACCCCGGCCGTGGACCAGCCCTGGCTGAGGTTGCCTATCCGCTTCACCTCGCCGTTGCGGACGTACCAGATCTCGCCGTTGTCCCCGCGCAGCTTGGTGACGCGCAGCCCCACCTCGATGACCTCGCCGGAGGCCACCCCCGCGTCGACGGTGTCCCCGACCCCGTACTGGTCCTCCAGGATCATGAAGACGCCGGACAGGAAGTCCGTGACCAGGTTGCGGGCGCCGAAGCCGAGGGCCACACCCGCGACACCGGCGGAGGCGAGGAGTGGCGCCAGGTTGATCTTGAAGGCGCCCAGGATCATCAGGACGGCCGTGCCCATGATCACGAACGAGGCCACCGAGCGCAGCACCGAGCCGATCGCCTCCGAGCGCTGGCGTCTGCGCTCGGCGTTCACCAGCAGCCCGCCCAGCGCCGTGCCCTCCACCGCCTGGGCGCTGCGGTTCATCCGCTCGATCAGATTGGTCAGGGCGCGCCGGATCAGATAACGCAGCGTGATCGCGACCACCACGATCAGCAGGATGCGCAACCCGGTGCTCAGCCAGGTGGACCAGTTCTCCTCGACCCAGCCCGCGGCGTTCCCGGCCTGTTCGGCGGCTTCGCCCAGCGAGCCGCCCGGCTCGGGAGACGGGGCTGCGGCCAGGAGGACGGACAGCGACACGACAGGGACCTCCAGGGGGACGACGGCTGGTCAACAACACTAACGAAACCGGGGGAGTGGATCGTTGCCGTAGCGGGAGGAGAGACGGGTCTCACCGGGAACACCTCCGCTGTGGCCGATCGCACAGCGCGGACGGCCGCCCAGGTGAAACACCTGTTCGGCGCCGCCGAACGGTGTGCGGAGCCCGGAGTGAGAAAAATCCTCCCGGCCCGTTACCCGTACGTGGTGGCGCTTTGACCAGGCATGAGGAGAGACTGAGATCGGATCGTCCCGGCGCGAGCCACGCGCCGCCGGCGTACAAGGAGGCATCCACCGTGCCGCACGTCCTGGTTCTCAACGCGTCGTACGAGCCGCTCGGCGTCGTACCGCTCCGCCGCGCGCTCGTCCTCGTCCTGGAGAGCAAGGCCATCTGCCTCGAGGAGTCCGGCGCCTTTCTGCACAGTGCCACCCGTGCCGTGCCCGCACCCAGTGTGGTCCGGCTCAAGCGTTTCGTCCGCGTCCCCTACCGGGGCCCCGTCCCGCTGACGCGGCGGGCGCTGTTCGCCCGGGACGGCGGGCGCTGCATGTACTGCGGGGCCGCCGCGACCAGCGTCGACCACGTCATCCCGCGCAGTCGCGGCGGACAGCACGCCTGGGACAACGTGGTGGCGGCCTGCCGCCGCTGCAACCACGTCAAGGCCGACCGCCATCTGCCCGAGCTCGGCTGGCGGCTGCGCCACCAGCCCGCCCCGCCGACCGGACTGGCCTGGCGGATCATCGGGACCGGACACCGTGACCCGCGCTGGCTGCCGTATCTGCAACCGTTCGGCGCGGACGACGTGATGGCCCGGATCGACGGCGTGTCCGCCTGAGGCCGGGCCTTCGTCGTCCCCCGCCGCAGCGCGCGCGGGGTCAGTCGTCGGTGACCGCGTACGCCTCCACCGACCAGAGCGAGTAGCCGTACTCCGTGGCCCGGCGCTCGCCCCGCACCCGGATGAACCGGGTGTCCTCGGCGTCCATCCGGACCGACTCGCGCCCGCCCCGGCCCTTCGCCACCGTCGCGGCGGTGCGCCAGACGCGGCCGTCGGCGGAGACCTGTACGCGGTAACGGGAGGCGTACGCGTCCTGCCAGTTCAGCACCACCTGGCCCAGGCGCACCGGCTTCGGCAGCTCGGCCCCCCACCAGGCCCCGTCCTCCACCGGCGAGGACCACCTGGTCTCCGGATCGCCGTCGGAGGCCGCCGAGGCGGGGAAGTCCGGGGTCTCGTCACCGGACGACGAGGCCTTCGCCGTACGCGCCAGATCCGGGCCGCCCGTACGGGGGAAGGCCCGCACCGTCAACGTGGACTCCTGGCCGCCGAAGGTCAGCGGAACCTCGTACTCCCCCGCCGGGGTGTCCGCCGGGACGGTGATGTCCACGGGCACGTCCGTACGCGATCCGCGCGGCACGGTCGTCTGCTTCGGGACCCGCACCTCGATGCCCTCGGGGGCCTTCGCCTTGAGCTTGCCCTTCACCTCGACCGGACGCCGCCCGGCCAGCCGCGCCTCGACCCGCTGGGGCTCGCCGCCGATCTCCGCGTCCGTCTCGCCGCGCGTCAGGTCGAGCGTGGCGGCGGGCTCGTCGCCGAACCACGGCACCAGGGCGCGCACCTGCGGGGACCCCGCCACGACGGCGGGGGCGGGGGGCAGGGCGGGGCCCAGGTACGAGGGCGGGGTGGTCCGGGCGGCCTCCGGCACCGTGACCCGTACGGCGTCCGCGCGCAGCCCCTTCGCGGCGGTCTGGGTCCAGCCGCTCGGCGAGAGCTTCCCGAGCGCCCGCCACCCCTCACCGGGCACGTGGGCCTCCACGACCGCGTCGGTGAGGGCGGTTCCGGGCTCGGCGAGCGCCGTGACGGCCTCCACCGGGCGGGGCCCGGCCAGCCGGACCGTATAGCTGTGCGCGTCTCTCGTGACCCGGCCCGAGGCGCGGTCGGTGCCGTTCCACCCGGCGGACACCTTCGCCGCCTTGTCCAGGAACGGGTCCAGCACGCCCTCGCCGACCGTGGCCCGGCTCGCCCCGATCTCCTCGCGCAGCGGCTCCAGGGCCAGTTGGACGCGCCAGGCGGCGGCGCCGTCCCCGGCGGCCTGGGCCTGGAGCAGGTCCACCGCGAGCTCACCGGCCCGGCCGTAGCGGGCCAGCTGCTCCGTCCAGGGGCGCACCTCGTCGGTCAGCCGGCCCTCAGCGGGGGTCTTCAGCCGCTCGGGGGCCCCTCGCATCACGGAGAAGGCCGCGCGCAGCTCGTCCGCCGCCCGGTCGCGGCGGGAGGCGTCCGCGCGGGAGCTCCAGAACGCGTCGAACAAGGGCTGGAGATAGGCGGACTCCTGCGCGCCGAGCACCGAGCCCGCACTGTTCCCGGCCAGCGCCAGCAGCGCCTCCCGGGCCCCCGCGTCCCCGCCCGCCAGATCCTCCACGGCCGCCCGCCACGATTCGTCCGGGCGGTACCCCTTCGGGTTCCAGGCGAAGTCGGCGGCGGTGAACAGCGGGATCCGCGAGGCGGAGGCCTGCTCCATCGCGTTGGCCAGCAGCGCCGCCGAACCGCTCGCCACCGCCGGGTCCCGGCCGGTGTACGGGCCGAGGAAGATACGGTCCTGGGCGTAGTCGTTGACCGGGTAGTTGTCCATCGTCACCAGCGGGTGGCGGAACGCGGCGCGGGCCCCGGCCAGTTCACCGCCGGTGATCTTCTTCGGCACCACCCCGACACCGGTCCAGGCGACCTGCACCCGGTCGTCCAGCTCCGCCGCCAGCGCGGTGCGGTAGTCGGTGGCTCCGTCCTGGTAGAACTCCGTCGGCAGCACCGACAGCGGGGCGGCGCCCGGGTGCCGTTCCTCCAGGTGCCGGGCGAGGACGCCCGCGACCCGGGCCTGCGCGCGGGCCGCCGCCTTCGGGCCGCTGCCGAAGGTCTCCACGTCGACGTCGCAGTGCCACTCGCTGTAGCTGACGTCCTGGAACTGGAGCTGGAAGACCCGGACGCCCAACGCCCACATGGCGTCGATCTTCTTCGTCAGGGCCCGGACGTCCCTCTCCGAGGCCATGCACATCGCCTGACCGGGTGAGACCGCCCAGCCGAGCGTGACGTGCTCGGCGCGCGCCCGCTCGGCGAGCGCCCGGAAGTCGGCCCGCTTGTCGGCCGGGTACGGCTCGCGCCAGCGCGCCAGCCGGTAGGGGTCGTCGCCCGCCGCGTAGAGGTAGCGGTTCTGCTTGGTGCGGCCCATGAAGGAGATCTGGTCGAGCCGCTCCTCGCGGGTCCACGGCTCCCCGTAGAACCCCTCGGCCATGCCGCGCACAGCGGTTCCCGGCCAGTCCCGTACGGTCACGCCGGCCACCGAGCCGTCGGCGATCAGTTGGCGCAGGGTCTGCACGGCGTGGAAGAGGCCGTCCGCGCCGAGCCCGTCCAGCGCGACGGTGGCGCGTCCGGAGACCTGGCCGACCGCGATCCGGTAGCCGCCCGGGGGCAGATCGGCCCGTTCGGGAGCGCGCAGCGCCCGCAGCGCCTCGCCGGCTCCGCCGCCGCCGATACGGACCACCGGCCCGCCGCCCGGCAGGCTCTCGTGCAGGGTCCGGACGCCCGCCCCGCGCAGCAGTGAGCGCGCCTGCTCGACGGCGTACGGATCGGCGTCCGGCGCGGCGACGAGCGTGGCCTCGGAACCCAGCGGCACGGCCGGCCCGGTGGCCTTCATGCTCTGGGGCCGGGGCCATACGGACGGTGTCCGCGCGCTGTCGGTGCGGTCGGCGCCGACGACGGGCCTGCCGGGATCGGCGGGAGCGGCCGTCGCGGCCGGAGCGACGGAGACGGATCCGAGGAGTCCGCCGATCACGGCGGCGGCCACGGCCGTCGCCTGCCTTCTGCGCCCGATCCGCACGTCGCGCTCCCCTTCGTAACGACCAACTGCCGGCGATGGACCGCCGTGCCGCCCCCTCGGACAGCGATGGACCGCAGTGCCGCCCTCTCGGACAGCGAGCGGCGGACCCCGGCGGGTTCCGAGCCCACCACCCGGGCGCGAGGGTGTCAATGCGCATGGCTGTTCTGCCGCATTTGCCGGGAATGGTGACGCCTTTGAGCCCTCTGGGGCTGGCGCGTCGGTCGAGAGTGGCCGAAAATGACCCATACCTGCCGCCCGGGGGGAACGGAATGTGACCCAGGGCACGTTGGGGTCGTTGTCATAACGCCTGCATCACGTCCACGTCTGCCACGGCGAGGCCTGGGTAGGTCTGCTGTGTCCTGTTCTCCATGGCCAGGAGGCCACCATGCCCGCTGCCGCGCAGCTTCTGCTCTCCGCCCTCTCCAAACAGGTACCCACGCATCCCGAATCCGGTCCACTGACCAGCGAACTTCCCCTTGCCGACGTCACCCACCTGATCAGCGGGCCGCCGCTCTCCGATGTCTCCGTCCTGCTCGGCGAATCCTCCTTCGCCGATTCCGCGCCGCTGACCAGCGAGCCTCCGCTCGCCGATGCCACCCCTCTCACGAGCGAGCCTCCGCTCGCCGCCGTCGCCCCTCTGACCAGCGAGCCGACCGCACCCGGCACCGCAGGGGGCATGGAGTTCCCAGGAGTCTGAATGGGCTTGTCCCGGCTCGCCGCACTGCACGGTGTCGCCACCTCCTACTCCCCGTCGCCGGATGTCACGGTGTCCGTCCCCGACGACACGGTCATCGCCGTGCTCGCCGCGCTGGGCGTCGACGCCGGCACTCCGGCGGACGTACGGAAGTGCCTCGTCGCCGCGGAGTCCCGCTCGCGCCTGCTGCCGCCGACCGTGGTGGTCTGGGCCGGTGAGCCCCTGCCGCCCGCCCTCGCCGGGCTGCCCCCCGGCTCGACCGTCACGGTCGAGCCCGAGCCGGCCGAGGCCCCGGGACACCCCTCGGGCCGTCCGCCCGCCCCGCTGAGCATGCGCGCCCGGGCGGTGGCCCCGGCCCCGCCCGTGCCGCCTCCGGGAGGCGCGGGCGGGGCCTCCTCCGTGCCGCCTCCGGCGGGCGTCGTCGGCGCCTTCGCGTCCGGCACCGCATCCGCGTCCGCGCCGCACCCGCGGGGCGCGGACGGGGAGCCCGATGCTCCGGCGGCCGTCCCCGCCTGGTGGATCCCGCCTGCCCCCGGCGTCCACCGCGTCCACGTCCGTACGCCGGACCATCGCCGCGCCGCGGCCACCCTCGTCGTCGCCCCGGCCCGTGTCCCGCAGCCGCCCGAGCGCTCCCACGGCTTCCTGGTCCAGCTCTACTCCCTGCTCTCCGCCCGCTCCTGGGGTATGGGCGACCTCGGTGACCTGGCGGACCTCGCCGCCTGGTCCGGGCGGACCCTCGGCTCCCAGTTCGTCCAGGTCAACCCGCTGCACGCGGCCGTTCCCGGGCACCCCACCGACCCGTCCCCGTACCGCCCCTCCTCGCGCCGCTTCCCCGACCCGGTGCACCTGCGCGTCGAGTCGATCCCCGAATACGGCCATGTCCGCGACCGGGCCACCCTGGACGACCTCCGGCAGGACGCCGCGGCCCTCAGCGAGGCGGTGCTGAACAAGGGGGCGCTGATCGACCGGGACGCCGTCCGGGAGCTGAAGCGGCAGGCCCTGGAGCTGGTCGTCGAGGTGCCGCTCACCCCCGGCCGCCGCGCCGCCTACTGCGACTTCCTGGCCGAGCAGGGCCAGCCGCTGGAGGACCACGCCCTGTGGTGCGCGCTCACCGAGGTGCACGGCCCCGACTGGCACGCCTGGCCCGAGGCCCTGCGCGACCCCCGCTCCCCGGAGACCGCCCGCGCCCGGACCGAGCTGCTGGACCGGGTCGACTTCCACTGCCGTCTCGCCTGGCTGACCGACACCCAGCTCGCCGCCGCCCAGCGGGCCGCCGAGGACGCCGGGATGAGCGTCGGGATCGTCCACGACATCGCCGTCGGCGTGCACCCGGCCGGCGCCGACACCTGGGCCCAGCAGGAGGCCTTCGCCCACGGCATGTCCGTCGGCGCGCCCCCCGACGCCTTCAACGCGCGCGGCCAGGACTGGGGCCTGCCGCCCTGGCGCCCCGACGTCCTCGCCGCCACCGGCTACGCCGCCTACCGGGGCCTGCTGCGCGGACTGCTGGCCCACGCCGGGGCCCTGCGCATCGACCACGTCATGGGTCTGTTCCGGCTCTGGTGGGTGCCCGAGGGCCGCCCGCCCACCGACGGCACGTATGTCGCGTACGACGCCGAGGCGATGCTCGCCGTCCTGGCCCTGGAGGCCCACCGGGCCCGGGCCGTCGTCGTCGGCGAGGACCTCGGCACCGTCGAGCCCGGGGTCCGCGAGGCGCTCGCCCGGCGCGGTGTGCTCGGCACCTCGGTGCTCTGGTTCGAGCGCGACTGGGACGGCGACGGGCGACCGCTCGCCCCGGAGAAGTGGCGCCGGGACTGCCTGGCCACCGCCACCACCCACGATCTGCCCTCCACCGCCGCCCGGCTGACCGGCGACCATGTGACGCTGCGTCATCGCCTCGGCCTGCTCACCCGCTCCCTGGAGGAGGAGCTGACCGAGGACGCCACGGACACCGCCGAGTGGCTGGCCCTCCTCGCCCGGCTGCGGCTGCTCCCCGAGGGCGACGGCGACGAGGAGGCCGCCGTCCGGGCCGTCCACCGCTTCCTGCTGCGCACCCCCGCCCGGATGACCGGTGTCTGGCTCCCCGACACCGTCGGCGACCGGCGCCCGCAGAATCTCCCCGGCACCTGGGACCAGTACCCCAACTGGCGCCTTCCGATCGCCGACGCCGAGGGGCATCCGGTCACCCTGGAAGAGATCACCGCCTCGCCCCGGCTGCACGCGCTGATGGACGTCCTGCGGACCCGGAAGCCCCGTACGGCACCCCCGGGGGAGCGCCGTCCCTAGGCGTTCGCTACGTTGGCACCGTGGACAAGAAGAACGCTATGCGCGCCGGCGTCGTTGCGGCCTGGACGACGCTGATGATGCTGCTCATGTCGAGCCCGGCGCTCGCGCTCACGCCCGACGACGGTGACGACCCGGCTCCGCGCCTGAGCGCGATCGAGACGATCGGTCTCTACGTCGTCGCGCCCATCGCCCTGTTCGTGGTGATCACGGGCCTGGTCATGGTCCTGGACAAGTCCAAGAAGCAGGTCTGACCCGCACGTAGACCATGTGCGAAGGGTGCGCCGCCGGTGGGAACTGCCGCGCGGCGCATCCGTGTGTCCGGCACCGGACGTGCGCACGGCCCCGTTCCGGCCCGGGGCCCCGTACGACAACACGGCCCGCGCCGGGCCGGTAGGTCGCGCCCATGACCGAGTGGGACGTCAAGAAGCTCCGCACCCTGCGCACCCTGCGCGACCGGGGCACGGTGACGGCGGTGGACCGGGCGCGGTTCACCGAACGCTCCATGGGCAATCCGGCGGCGTTGCGGCTGCTGCGGGTGGAGACGCGCGTCGACCCCGGGGCCTACGCCCGGGCCTCGGAGCTCACCCTCGTCCTGACGGTGCCCGCCGGGACCCCGGCGGAGCAGGCCGTGGCGGGGGTCAGAACCGGTGAGGACCGGCCGCTCGTCCTCACGCCGTGGCCGGAGTAGCGGGCCGTCGGGAAACCGGAGGAGCGCCCCCTCCGCCGCGGCGAGGAGGGCGCCCCTGGGAGCCGTACGCGAAAAGGTCAGGCCGCCGCGTCCGCCGCCCGGGCCTTCAGGGCGCGCTCCACACCGGACCGCGACTCCGACATCAGTCGGCGCAGGGCCGCACTCGGCTCGGCCGAGGCCAGCCAGGCGTCCGTGGCGTCCAGCGTCTCCTGGGAGACCTGGAAGGCCGGGTAGAGGCCCACCGCGACCTGCTGGGCCATCTCGTGGCTGCGCGAGTCCCAGACGTCCTTCACCGCGGCGAAGAACTTCTCCGTGTACGGGGCCAGCAGCTCGCGCTGGTCCGTCTGGACGAAGCCGCTGATGACCGCTTCCTGGAGCGAGTTGGGCAGCTTGTCGGACTCCACGACCGAGGCCCACGCCTCGGCCTTGGCCTCCTCGGACGGCCGGGCCGCCCGTGCGGAGGCCGCGTGGCGCTCGCCCGCCGCCGTCCTGTCGCGCTCGTACTCGGCGGCGATCTCCTCCTCGTCCAGCAGCCCGGTGGCCGCCAGCCGCTGCACGAACGCCCACCGCAGCTCGGTGTCGACGGCCAGACCCTCGATGGTCTCCGTGCCGTCCAGCAGCGACTGGAGCAGGTCCAGCTGCTGCGGGTTGCGGGCCGTGTTCGCGAAAGCGCGCGCCCAGGCCAGCTGGTGGTCGCTGCCCGGCTCCGCCGCGCGCAGGTGCGCCAGCGTCGCTTCGGTCCACTGGATCAGCGCGGCCTCACGGGCCTCCGGCGCCGCGTACAGGTCCACCGCCAGCTTCACCTGCCGGTGCAGCGACTGCACGACGCCGATGTCCGACTCCTTGCCGATGCCGGAGAGCACCAGCGAGAGGTAGTCGCGGGTCGCCAGCTCGCCGTCGCGCGTCATGTCCCAGGCCGAGGCCCAGCTCAGGGCGCGCGGCAGCGACTCGGTGAAGTCACCCAGGTGCTCGGTGACGACCCGCAGCGACTCCTCGTCGAGGCGGACCTTGGCGTAGGAGAGGTCGTCGTCGTTGAGCAGGATGACGGCCGGGCGGGCCCTGCCCTCCGGGAACGGCACGGTGGTCCGCTCGCCGTCGACGTCCAGCTCGATCCGCTCGGTGCGCACCAGCTTGCCGTCCGCGTCGAGGTCGTAGCAGCCGATGGCGATGCGGTGCGGGCGCAGTGTCGGCTCGCCCTTCGCACCGGCGGGCAGCGCGGGGGCCTCCTGGAGCACGGTGAAGGAGGTGATGTGACCGTGGGCGTCGGTCTCGATCTCCGGGCGCAGGATGTTGATGCCCGCCGTCTCCAGCCACGCCTTCGACCAGGTCTTCAGATCGCGGCCCGACGTCTTCTCCAGGGCGCCCAGCAGGTCGGAGAGGCGGGTGTTGCCGAAGGCGTGCGCCTTGAAGTACGCCTGGACGCCCTGGAAGAACGCGTCCTTGCCGACGTACGCCACGAGCTGCTTGAGCACGGACGCGCCCTTGGCGTACGTGATCCCGTCGAAGTTGACGAGGACGTCGTCCAGGTCCTGGATGTCCGCCATGATCGGGTGCGTGGACGGCAGCTGGTCCTGCCGGTACGCCCAGGTCTTCATGGAGTTGGCGAACGTGGTCCAGGAGTGCGGCCACTTCGATCCGGCGGCGTCCGCCTGGCAGGCGATCGAGGTGTAGGTGGCGAACGACTCGTTCAGCCAGAGGTCGTTCCACCACTCCATCGTCACGAGGTCGCCGAACCACATGTGGGCCAGCTCGTGCAGGATGGTCTCGGCCCGCACCTCGTACGCCGCGTCCGTCACCTTGGAGCGGAAGACGTACTGGTCACGGATGGTGACCGCGCCCGCGTTCTCCATCGCGCCCGCGTTGAACTCCGGGACGAAGAGCTGGTCGTACTTGGCGAACGGGTACGCGTAGTCGAACTTCTCCTGGAACCACGCGAAACCCTGGCGGGTGACGGCGAAGATGTCCTCCGCGTCCAGGTACTCCGCCAGCGAGGGGCGGCAGTAGATGCCGAGCGGGACGGACTGGCCGTCCTTCTCGTAGCTGCTGTGCACCGCGTGGTACGGGCCCACGATGAGGGCCGTGATGTACGTGGAGATACGCGGCGTCGGCTCGAAGGTCCAGACGTCGCCTGCGGGCTCCGGCGTCGGGGAGTTCGAGATGACGGTCCAGCCGGACGGGGCCTTCACGGTGAACGCGAAGGTCGCCTTCAGGTCGGGCTGCTCGAACGAGGCGAAGACGCGGCGCGCGTCCGGGACCTCGAACTGCGTGTACAGATAGGCCTGCTCGTCGACCGGGTCGACGAACCGGTGCAGGCCCTCACCGGTGTTGGTGTACGAGCAGTCGGCGACGACCTTCAGCTCGTTGGCACCCTCGCGCAGATGCGGCAGGGCGATCCGCGCGTCGCGGAACACGGCGGCCACGTCCAGGTCCTTGCCGTTCAGCACCACATCGTGGACGGCCGGGGCGACCAGGTCGATGAACGACTCCGCACCCGCCTCCGCGCAGTCGAAGCGCACGGTGGTCACGGACCTGTAGGTGCCGCCCTCCTGCGCTCCGGAGAGGTCGAGATCGATCTCGTACGCGTCCACGGTCAGCAGGCGCGCCCGCTCCTGTGCCTCTTCGCGGGTCAGATTCGTGCCAGGCACGCGGTCATCTCCTAGGTGTGCGACTTGATAAGCGACGTTTCGGCCCATCCTTCCACGCACGTGCTCCCAGCGCGATGTCCGTTTTCCGCCGGACGCGGACGGCTCCGCGGGACACGCTCGAACCATGACCGGACACCAGCCACGCCCCATCGACCCCGCCGCTCTCGCCGAACTCCGTACCGCCGACGACGCGGGCCGCCCCTGCCGCCCGTACACCGCGGCCGAGGGCGGCCACCCCCTGCGCTGCTGCCTGCGCGGCAACGACCCGGGGGAGCGCATCGCCCTCGTCTCCTACGCCCCGCTGCGCCGCTGGGCCGCCGCGACCGGGGCGAGCCCGGGGGCGTACGACGAGCAGGGGCCCGTCTACATCCACGCCGAGGCCTGCCCGGGCCCGGACCCGGCCGGCTATCCCTTCGCGCGGGCGGGTGCGCTGCGCGCCGTGCGCTGCTACGACGCCCGGGGGCACATCGTGGGAGGCCGGCTGCTGGAGATCCCGGCCGAGACGGAGAAGGGCTTCGACGTGGCCCTCGACGAGGCGTTCGCCGACCCGGAGGTGGTGTTGGCGCACGTGCGGGCCGTGGAGTACGGGTGCTTCCACTTCGAGGTGCGAAGGGGCTGAGACGGCATACGGAGGGGCGGCCACCCGGTGCACTCCGGTGGCCGCCCCTTCCCGTACGCGCGATGCCGCGGGTCAGCCCTTCAGCTCGGCCGCCACCAGCTCCGCGATCTGCACGGCGTTCAGCGCCGCGCCCTTGCGGAGGTTGTCGTTGGAGACGAACAGCGCGAGACCGTGGCTGACCGTCTCGTCGACCCGGATACGGCCCACGAAGGAGGCGTCCTTGCCCGCCGCCTGGAGCGGGGTCGGGATCTCCGAGAGCTCGACGCCCTCGGCGTCCTTCAGCAGCTCGTAGGCGCGCTCGACACCGATCGGACGGGCGAAGCGGGCGTTGATCTGGAGCGAGTGGCCGGAGAAGACCGGGACCCGGACGCAGGTGCCGGACACCTTCAGCTCCGGGATCTCAAGGATCTTGCGGGACTCGTTGCGGAGCTTCTGCTCCTCGTCCGTCTCGAACGAGCCGTCGTCCACGACGGAGCCCGCCAGCGGCAGCACGTTGAAGGCGATCGGGCGCTGGTAGACGGTCGGCTCGGGGAAGTCGACGGCCTCGCCGTCGTGGGCCAGCTTCTCCGCCTCGGCGACGACCTTGGCCGCCTGGCCGTGCAGCTCGGCGACCCCGGCGACCCCGGAGCCGGACACGGCCTGGTAGGTGGCGACGGTCAGCGCCTGGAGACCGGCCTCGTCGTGCAGCGGGCGCAGCACGGGCATCGCGGCCATCGTCGTGCAGTTCGGGTTGGCGATGATCCCCTTCGGGCGGACCCGGGCCGCGTGCGGGTTGACCTCGGAGACGACGAGGGGGACCTCGGGGTCCTTGCGCCAGGCGGAGGAGTTGTCGATCACCACGGCGCCCTGGGCTGCGACCTTCTCGGCCAGCGCCTTCGAGGTCGCGCCGCCGGCGGAGAACAGCACGATGTCCAGACCCGTGTAGTCGGCCGCGGAGGCGTCCTCGACGGTGACGCCGGAGCCCTTGAAGTCGATCGTGGAGCCCGCGGACCGGGCCGAGGCGAACAGCCGCAGCTCGTCGACCGGGAAGTTGCGCTCGGCCAGGATCCTGAGCATGACTGTGCCGACCTGACCGGTGGCGCCGACGATTCCGACCTTCACGAGGACTCCTCTGTTCTGCACGTCCGGCGTCTGCCCGCCCGTGCGTCTGTGCGGCCCGTTTGCCGCTCCATGATGCGTATGTCCTGGCCCGCCTTGTCCAATCCATTGTCCGACCTGCGGACTCTTCGCGCGAGGACCGCAGATTCTGCGACGTCCGTGTGTACGGGGGGAAGGATCTCCGGCGGCGGGTGGGTGTGTGACGAGGAACACGCACGACGGGGCGGGTGCTCGTGAGAGCGCCCGCCCCGCCGTCGTACCGCTGGGATCCGTTACGACCCCGCGAGTCCCGTTACGGCGTGACCTTCTCGATCACGACGCTGCCGGTGCCCGCGGCGGTGCCGCGCGTGTTGACCAGCCGGACCTCGCCGAAGAACTGGCGACCCTCGGGAGCCGCCCCGGCGACCACGACCTCGGCGCCGACCTGGGCCGACGCGCCGTTGGCCAGGTTCACCGCCTTGGTGGGGTCGACCTTGATCGTGCCGAGCGACGCCGAGTAGAAGACGTCACGGTAGTCGTACGTGGTGGTCCCGGACGGGATCGAGTAGCCGTCGACGAGGAACGTGTACGTACCCGCGGCGGGCTTCACCAGGCTGACCGCCTCCTCGGAACCGGCGGAGGTCGAACTGCCGACCTGCGTGGTTCCCCGGAAGACGTACAGGTCGAGGTCGGCGTTGGCGTCCGACGTACCGCCGATGGCGATGTCGAGCTTCTCGACACCCGCGCCGATGGTGACCGTGGTCCTACGGGGCTGGTCCGTCGAGATCGACGGCTTGTCCACCTTGGCCGAGCCCAGCGAGCCGCCCTGGAGCTTGCCCTGGAGGGCGGCGGCGCTGTTGGTGACCGTCCAGTTCACCGGGGCGGGGGTGCCGATCTTCGCCTCGGCGATGGTCTGCACCGCCGGGTCGAAGGTCGTGCCGAGAAGCGAGACATCCAGCTTGTACGGGTTGTCCAGCAGCGGCGACGTACGGCGCGCCTCGACCTCGATCTCCCACACGCCGGGCTGCGGGTCCTTGTAGGAACGCGCGTCCGGACGGCAGGTGTTGGCCGGGTTCTCGTAGTTCGGGTAGCAGAAGGTCGTCGTGGTCGGGTCGACCGGCGTCCCGTACGGGTGCAGCGAGATGAACCGCGTCTGGCTGCCCGAGCGCAGCGCGCTGAGGGCGACCTCGAGGGTCTTCGCGCCCTCCGGCACGTTGACGAAGTACGACGTGGTGCCGTTGCGCTGGACCGAGCCGGACGCCTTGTAGGCGTAACCGGGCTGGCGCAGTTCGTGGGCGATGACGACCGTGGTCATGATCTGGTGGTCCACGCCGGAGGTCTTCTTGTCGTCGACCTGGAGGATGGCGCTGTGTACCCCGGCGGACTTCGCCTTCGCCTTGACCTTGACCTTGACCGGCGTGCCGAGCGGTAGCGAGACGTACTGGGGGCTGCTGAGCTCGAAGGTGCCGTCGTTGTTCTTCCAGGACAGCTTGTGCTGGACGTCGCGGTCCGGGCCCGTGGTGCGGGTGACGACGACGTCGTAGACCTTGGTCTCGCCGGCCTTCAGGCCGCCCTCGCGGTCGTAGAGGCCGGTGCCGAAGCCCGGGTCCTTGAGCGCGAAGTCGATCGCGGTGTCGACCGGGGCCTTCACCGCGTACTCGTGCGCGGGCTTGCCCTGCTCGGCGATCTGCTTCCACGCCTTGACGATGTTGATCAGACCGGAGCCCTGGGCGTGCGCGGGCACGTCCTTGATGTGGCTCGCGGTGCTGGTCAGCGCGGTGCGCAGGTCGGCCGGGGGAAGCTCGAAGCCCTTCTGCTTCGCCGCCGACAGCAGCAGCGCGGCGGCGCCCGCCGCCTGCGGGGAGGCCATCGAGGTGCCCTGGAGCATGGAGTAGCCGGCCGGCAGGTCGTAACCCGCCTCCTTGGCCGGACCGCCCGGCGCCCAGGTCTGGGTGGTGTTGATGGACGCGCCCGGCGCCGAGATGACCGGCGTGAAGCCGCCGTCCTCACGCGGACCGCGCGAGGAGAAGGGCTGCATGTCGTACTTCTTGGTGACCTGGGAGCCGTAGTTGGCCGCCCACGTCTCCTTGGAGATCGACGCGCCGACCGAGATCACGTGGTCGGCGACGGACGGGTCGCCGATGGTGTTGAGACCCGGGCCGCTGTTGCCGGCCGAGATGACCAGCTGCACGCCGTAGATGTCGATGAGCCGCTTGTACAGCTCGGCGCGCGCGTTGTTGCCGTCGTTCAGCGGCGGCAGGCCGCCGATCGACATGTTGACGATGTCGACGCCGCGGTTGACGACGAGGTCGATCATGCCCTCGGTCAGCGCGATGTTGGTGCAGCCGCCGGACCAGGTGCAGGCACGCGAGGAGACGATCTTGGCGCCGGGGGCGGCGCCGTTCATCTCGCCGCCGAACAGCCCGTTGGCCGCGGTGATGCCCGCGACGTGCGTGCCGTGCGAGCCTTCGATGACACCGATGTTGACGAAGTCGGCCTTCGCGCCCGTGGAGTCGAGGACGACGTTTCTCCGGGTCTCGACGACGAACGGGATGCGCTCGACGACCGGGGTGCGCGGGTCGTCCTCACCGAAGTAGGAGACCTGGAACTTCTCCTTGTACGGCTTGAGGACCGTGTCGTCGGAGAAGTCCGCGTTGTTGTTCAGGTCCACCCGCGTGGTGCCGGTGACCGGGTCGTACAGCACGCCCCAGACGTCGGTGGTGTCACCGTCGCGGTTGAGGTCGCCCGCCATGTCGCCGCCGGTGGTGGCCGCCTCGGCGAACGTGGTGAACTTGTAGCTGCCCGCCGGCGCCGCGTAGGTCTTCCCGTCGGACACGAACGTCGGGCCGTCGACCGACCGGGACATCTCCAGCCAGGTGCCGTCGCCGTCGTTCACCGGGTCGGTCGCGGTCACCCAGTCGACGATCTTGCGCTCGCCGGTGGTGGTCTTCTTCAGCGCCGGGTGACCGAGGTCGACGCCGGAGTCCAGGACGCCGATGGTGATCCCGCGGCCGTCGGCCTCCGGGTGCTTCTCGACGAAGTCGACCGCGCCCGTCTCGAACGACGGGTTGTACGGGTTTTTCGCCGGGGTCTTCTTGTTCGGCGCCGCGTAATTGCCCGTGGCCTTCGGCTGCTTCGCTCCGGCGGCCCGGTCGCCCTTGGGTGTCGGGTCGTCCAGCTTGATCTCCTGCTTGAGATCGATGCCGAGGACGGAGGAGAGCTTGGAGGCCGCCGTGATGGTGGACTCGGCGCTCTTCGTCGGGACCGTCGCCCGGACGTAGCCGAGCTTGTCGTAGGTCTGGCCGAGCACGGAGCCCTCGACGGCGTCCAGCTGCTTGCTGACCTGCTCGGTCGCCCCCGGTGCGGTGGCGACCATCATGGTGATGCTCTTCTCGCCCTTGGCCTCGGCCTTCGCCAGGACATCGGCGTCGGCCTTGCCGAGCTTGTCGCCCCGGTCGCTCGTGGCGGCCGGTTTGACGGGTGCCGGTGCCGGGTCCTCGGCGGCGAACGCCGGAGCGGCGCCGGAGGCGGCGAGTGCGGCCGCCAGTCCGGCAGCGGCCGCGATACGAGCCGCGCGTCTGGCCCCGGGTATGGAGCTGGGGGATTCCTTGGTCATCAGCATCCCTGTAATTGAAAGAGAGAGTCCGGAATTCGGTACCGGATGACCGCTCAGCCTGTCGTAAATGACAGGGGTTTGTGGAGAGTTGGCGGAGGCGAGTCAGGGACATGGCAGAGATCCGCCACGGGGCGCGCTGCGCCACGAGGGATGAATGAGGTCAAACGGTGTGTCCGTGGCGCCTGGTGGCGCGGGTGGCGGCGGCTGTGGTCCGGACCAGGCGTGTCCGTGGCCGAGGCCGGACGTGTCAGTGGCCGAGGCCAGGCGGGTCAGTGGCCGGGAACAGCCGTGGCCCGGTGTCCCGAGGCCGGTCGCACCCGGTGGCCCGGGGTGACCGCAGCGCCTCCCGGGTGCGACCGGCCCCCGGGGCCCCCGGGCCCCCGGGCCGTCTCCCGCTCAGCGCGGCAGCACCATCACGTACGCCACCGGCTCCCGGTCGGCCGCCGCCATCAGCGCCGTCCGCACCACCGTCGCCTGCTGGTCCGCCGCCTCGCGCAGCTTCCTCGGCGTGAGGTGGACGACCGTGACCCCGAGCCGCTCCAGATGCGCCCGCTTCGCGGCGTACGCGGACCACTGCGGGTCCTCCTCCGCCCGGCCCCTCCGCGCCGGCACGCCGTACCGGGGCGCCCGGGCGTCCAGCTCCACCGCCACGGCCTGGTCGGGCCAGTAGGCGTCGACCCCGCCGAGCCCGGGCCCGCCCGGCAGCCGCAGCTCCACGTTCCACAGCGGCTCCGGCAGCCCGTGCTCGCGCACCATCGCGTACAGCCGCGCCTCCGCCACCGCCCGCCCCTCGGCCAGCAGCGAATCGACCGCGCCCACCACGGCGGGCCGCCCCAGCAGCTTCGCCTCGCTCAGCTCCCGGACCACGGCGGCCGGTTCGCAGTTCCTCTCGCGTACCGCCTCGGTCAGCAGCCGCCGGACGCCCGCCGCTTCCGCCGTGCCCGCCACCGCGTCCGCCAGGGCCCGCTCCACCGGCGCGACGGGCACCTCGCCCACCCGCACCGGGACCGGCATCGAGGCGGTCCGCAGCACCTCCACGAACCGGGTGGACCGCAGCCGCCGGGTGCGGGGAACCAGCACGTCGATCCGGTGCAGCGCCGCCAGGTCCCCGGCCGTGGCGAAGCCGTACAGGGCGAGCGCGGCGACCCCGGTGACCATCGACTCGCCGTACCCCGCGTCCGTGGGGCCCGCCGGAGCGCGCCGCGCGGAGGCCGGCGGACGCCCCGCGTAGAGCAGCGCGCCGTGCAGCCGCTCCCGGCCGGTGGGCGGGCCCGGGTGCAGCAGATAGACCCCCGGCAGCAGGTGCTGCCAGGGACCACCGGGCAGGCACTGGGCGGACGTCTGCGCCGCGGACACGCCCCGCGCCCTCAACTGGGCGGCGGACAGGACACGGTGCGCCACGTCCTCGGGGCGGTCGGGGTGAAGGGGGAGGCGGGGGAGACGGGGTGAGAGCGGGGTGTTCTGGGTCATGCCCCGGGGATTCCCGCCCGTGGAGGGTGGCATAACCCCTGTTACACGCCCGTCGACAACCCCGGACAACACCGTCCTGAAGTAAGGACGTTCGACCATCGAAAAGGGCCGTCGTGCCGGGAATCGGGGGAGGAGCGACCCGGTCGGGTGTGCGAGCGCCGCTTTCACGCCGCACGCACGCCTCGCCCGAGCGCCCCATCCTGCGTCCCTGCTCGGACACCGGCGATGGGGGCCTATGCCGCAGCCCGGTCGCACTCCTGGCCGCGCAGCGCCCGCGCGAGATCGTCCCGGGCCTCCCCTACCAGTCGTCGCAGGGCCGGGGCGGCGTCCTCGTGCTCGGCCAGCCAGGCGTCGCTCGCCGCGAGGGTCGCGGGGCTGTCCTGGAGGCCGGGGAACATCCCCCGCACCACGTGCATGCCGATCTGGATGGACCGCTCCGCCCAGATCCGCTCGATCACCTCGAAGTAGCGGCTCGCGTACGGGGTGAGCAGCTCCCGCTGGGAGGGCTGCTCGAAGCCGCTGATCGTCGCCTCGACCAGTGCGTTGGACAGCTTGTCCGACTCCACGACCGCCGCCCACGCCTGCGCCTTGACCGCCTCCGAGGGACGCGAGGCCAGGCACCGCACATGGTGGCGCTTGCCGGAGGCCGTGTCGTCGCGGGCCAGTTCGGCGTCGATCGCCGCCTCGTTCGCCACTCCGTGCGAGGCCAGCGGGGAGAGGAAGGACCAGCGCAACTCCTGGTCGACGTCGAGACCGTCGATCCGTGCCGTGCCCTCCAGCAGACCGCCCAGCAGCTGGAAGTCCTCCTCGGACGAGGCGACCGCCGCGAAGAAACGGGCCCAGGTCAGCTGGTGCTGGCTGCCCGGCCCGGCGGTCCGCAGTTCGCGCAGCGCGCCGTCGGCCAGCGCCCGGCCGCCCTCCTCGCGCCAGTCGGGGGCCGCGTAGTTGACCAGCGCGGACTGCGCCCAGGCGTGCAGCATCTGAAGGACGCCGATGTCGCTCTCCCGCCCGGCGAACGCCAGCACCAGCGCGACGAAGTCGCGGGCCGGCAGGGCCGCGTCCCGGGTCAGGTTCCACAGGGCCGACCAGCACAGGGCGCGCGCCAGCGGGTCGGTGATCTCGCCCAGGTGGTCGCGCAGCGTGGCCAGCGACCCCTCGTCGAAGCGGACCTTGCAGTAGGTGAGGTCGTCGTCGTTGACCAGGATCAGATCGGGCCGCTCGGAGCCGGCCAGGGCCTCCACCACGCTCCGCTCACCGGCCACGTCCACCTCGGCGCGCGCGTAGCGTGTCAGCTCGCCCTCCGGCGTACGCCGGTACAGGCCGACCGCGACACGGTGCGGGCGCAGCTCCGGGTGCGAGGCGGCGGCCTCCTGGACGACGGCCAGCTCGGTCAGCGTCCCGTCCGCGTCGTACGTGGGCACGGGGGTGAGCACGTTGACGCCCGCTGTCTGGAGCCACGAGCGCGACCAGGCCGTCATGTCACGGCCGGACGTCTCGGCCAGCACCGACAGCAGGTCGCCCAGGCGCGTGTTGCCGTAGGCGTGGCTCTTGAAGTAGCGCCGGGCGCCTTCGAGGAACGCGTCGCGCCCCACGTACGCCACCAGCTGCTTGAGCACGGACGCGCCCTTGGCGTACGTGATCCCGTCGAAGTTCAGCTTGGCGTCCTCCAGGTCACGGATGTCCGCCGTGATGGGGTGCGTGGAGGGCAGCTGGTCGGCACGGTAGGCCCAGGCCTTGCGGTTGTTGGCGAAGGTGATCCAGCCGTTGGTGAAGCGGGTCGCCTCGACCATCGAGAAGGAGCCCATGAAGTCCGCGAAGGACTCCTTCAGCCACAGGTCGTCCCACCACTCCATGGTGACCAGGTCGCCGAACCACATGTGCGCCATCTCGTGCAGGATGACGTTGGCACGCCGCTCGTAGGCGGCCGAGGTGACCTTGCCGCGGTAGATGTACTCCTCACGGAAGGTGACCATGCCCGGGTTCTCCATGGCGCCGAGGTTGTACTCGGGCACGAACGCCTGGTCGTACTTCCCGAAGGGGTACGGGTAGTCGAAGTGGTCGTGGAAGAAGTCCAGGCCCTGCTTGGTGATCAGGAAGACGTCGTCCGCGTCGAAGTGCTTGGCGAGCCCCTTGCGGCACATCGCGCCGAGCGGGATCTCCAGCGTGGTGCCGTCGTCGAACGTACGGCTGTAGTGATCGCTGACGTAGTGGTACGGACCGGCGACGACGGCCGTGATGTACGTGGAGATCGGCTTCGTCTCGGCGAAGGTCCACACCCCGTCCTCGTGCGACTCCTCGGCCCCGTTGGACCAGACCCGCCAGTCGGCGGGGGCGGTCACCCGGAAACGGTAGGGGGCCTTGAGGTCGGGCTGCTCGAAGTTGGCGAAGACACGGCGGGCGTCGGCCGGCTCGTACTGCGTGTAGAGGTAGACCTCGCCGTCCTCCGGGTCGACGAAGCGGTGCAGGCCCTCGCCGGTCCTGCTGTACGCGCAGCGGGCGTCGACCACGAGGACGTTCTCGCCCTCGACGAGCCCGGCCAGCGCCACCCGCGTCCCGTCGAACACGACGGCCGGGTCGAGGGCCGTCCCGTTCAGCGTCACCGCGTCCACCCCCGGGGCCACCAGGTCCGCGAAGGTCGAGGCGCCCGCACGGGACGAGCGGAACCGGATCGTGGTCAGCGAACGGAAGGTCCGCGGGCCGGACTCCCCGCCGCTCCCGTCGGCCCCCTCGGGCTCGCCGACGGCTGACCGCAGGTCGAGCTCGACCTCGTATCCGTCGACGGTCAGCAGCTCGGCCCTCTTCTGGGCCTCGTCGCGGGACAGGTTTTCACCGGGCACGGGCACTCCTTCGTGACGCGCGTTGTGTCGTGTTCGAACCCATTGATCCTTGCACGCGTCTCCGTGCGACGACATTGTGGGAATGGGTGCCTCTTGGGAGGTGTTCTCGCCCGCAGGTGTAACACGCCCTTCTGAGGAGAGACATGTCCGAGAAGACCCCGGCCGACGTCAAGACCCCGGTTGATTTCTGGTTCGATCCGCTCTGCCCCTGGGCGTGGGTGACCTCGCGCTGGATGCTGGAGGTGGAGAAGGTCCGCGACGTCGAGGTCCGCTGGCACGTGATGAGCCTGGCCGTCCTGAACGAGGACAAACTGGACGAGCTGCCCGAGGAGTACCGCGACCTCCTGGAGAACAAGGCCTGGGGCCCGGTCCGGGTCGTCGTCGCCGCCCGGCAGCTCCACGGCGACGCGGTCGTCGGCCCCCTCTACACCGCGCTCGGCACCCGCTTCCACAACAACGACGAGGGCCTCACCCCCGAGACCGTGGCCGCCGCGCTGAAGGACGTCGGCCTGCCCGCCGACCTCGCGGAGTACGCCGACTCCGACCGGTACGACACCGAGCTGCGCGCCTCCCACAAGGAGGGCATCGACAAGGTCGGCCAGGAGGTCGGCACCCCGGTCATCGCCGTCCCCGGTGCGGACGGCGAGCAGGTCGCCTTCTTCGGCCCGGTCGTCACCCCCGCCCCCAAGGGAGAGGATGCGGCGAAGCTCTGGGACGGCACGCTGCTGGTCGCCTCCGTCCCGGGCTTCTACGAGATCAAGCGGACCCGTACGCAGGGCCCGATCTTCGACTGACGGAGCTCTGAACACAGCGCCGCGCGTATCCGCACGGGGGACAATGCCCTCATGTGGATACGCGCTGGCGAGGCGGCCGAGGCCGCCGCACTGACCGAACTGGCCCTTCGGTCGAAGGGCCACTGGGAGTACGACGCGGAGTTCCTGGCCGCCTGCCGCGAGGAGCTGACCGTCCGTCCCGCTGACGTGGCGGCCCGGCGGACGGCGGTGGCCGAGGAGGACGGCCGGATCCTGGGTTTCACCACGCTGGACGGAGAGCCGCCGAGGGGTGCGCTCGGCATGATGTTCGTCGAGCCGGACGTGATCGGCAGGGGCGTCGGGCGACGGCTGTTCGCCCACACCATGGATGAGGCCCGCAGGCTGGGCTTCACCCACCTCACCATCGACGCCGACCCGAACGCGGAGCGGTTCTACCGGGCCATGGGCGCGGTCCGGGTCGGCGTCACCCTGTCCGGCTCCATCCCGGGCCGCGAACTCCCGCTGCTGGAGGTCGCGCTGGCCTGAGGACGGCCGACTACGGGGCGGGTGGGCTTCCGGGCCCGCTCTGTCAGTGGTGCGCCGTACGGTGAGGGGCATGCGCATCTCACCGGAAATGATCACGATCGACTGTGTCGACCCCCAGGCCCTGGCCGCCTGGTGGGCCGAGGCGCTGGGCGTCGAGGAGACACAGGACTACGACGCGTTCGTCGTCCTCGCGGCGACCCCGCTGGTCCTCGGCTTCCAGCGGGTGCCCGAGCCCAGAGCCGCCAAGAACCGGGTGCACGTCGACTTCTCCTCGCCCGACCGCCCGGCCGACGTGGAGCGCCTGGCGAAGCTGGGCGCGACCGTCGTCGGCGAGCAGTCGATGCAGGGGATGACCTGGACCGTCCTCCAGGATCCGGAGGGCAACGAGTTCTGCCTCGCCGACGCCGGAAGCCACTGACCCGAACGGCGGCGGAACCCCGCCGCCGGGTCCCGCCGCCGCTACCGCGCGCCCGGCTCCGCCGCCTTCTTGAAGACCTCGAACACCGCCATGTAGTTCGATTCGCCGTGACCGTCCTTGATGGCCTGTGCCGCGATCTCCCGCATCAGCCGCGGCTGTTCGGCGTGCACACCCTGCTCCTCGGAGGTGAGCGCGATGTGCTCCAGCGCGTTCAGGTTCATGCGCAGGGTGCCCAGGTCGCCCGGGTAGTGGCTCGCGTCCAGATCAGGCGCCTGCTCGACGAGGGTCGCGTCCACCACCGTGGGCAGGAACCAGTTCACCGCGAGATCGGCGAACTCCTCGGCCCGTACGCCCGCCGAGCCGACCAGCGCGGTGGCGTGCAGGAATCCGTTCACCGTCGCGTACATCAGGCCGAGCAGCGCCGCGTTGTGGAGCACCGCGAGCCCGGGGTCGGAGCCGAGGTGCCGGGGGTCGCCCAGGCTCGCCAACGTGGCCCGGTGGGCGTCGAAGACCTCGCGCGGGCCGCTGTAGAGGAAGACGGCTCCGGGGCCCCCGACGAGCTGTGGCGGCACCATGACCGCGCCGTCCAGATAGCCGAAGCCCCGCTCGGCCGCCCAGGACGCAGCCGTGTGCGCCTCGTTCGGCGTACCGGAGTTGAGGTTGACCAGGGTCCGGCCCGCCACCGCGCCACCGGCGGGATCGAGCACCTCGTACAGCGTCGCGTAGTCCTTGAGGCAGACGACGGTGAGAGGGCCCGCGGCCACGGCGTCGGCCGCGGACGCGGCGAGCCGCGCTCCCCGGGCGACGAGATCGCGGGCCTTCTCGGGGGTGCGGTTCCAGACGGTGGTGGGATGACCGTTCTTCAGGAGGGCTTCGGCGAGGGCGAGGCCCATGGGGCCCAGGCCGATGACGGTAACGGGGTTGTCCTGCGGGCGTGTTGAAGGCTCATGTGTCATGCGGACTAGGCTGTTGTCTCACACCGGTGTGAGAGTCAACCGAATGTGGTGATCGTCATATGCGCATGGGGGAGTTCGCCCGACGGACGGGCGTCAGCCAGCGGTCGCTGCGCTACTACGAGGAGCAGGGCCTGCTGCGCCCGGCCCGCCGCCCGAGCGGCTACCGCGAGTACGAGGAAGCGGACGTCGTGACCGTACGGGGCATCCGCATGCTGCTGGCCGCCGGTCTCCACACGCCCGTCATCGCCGAGCTGCTGCCCTGCATGGTCGACCAGGGCCGCATCCTGGAGCCGGCCTGCTCCAGCATGCTCCCCGACCTGCGCCGCGAACGCGCCCGCATCGACGATTCCGCCGCCGCCCTCCTGGCCGCACGCGACCGGCTGGACGCGCTGATCGAGCTCACGGAGGTGTCGGGCGTGACCGACGAGGAGGCGTGCGCGGCGGTGGCCGCGGGTGCGAAGGCGTGATCGCTCGGTCACGAGCGGTCCGGGATAGGCGCCTTCGGAGACATCGCGCCATGGGTGCGGAGTTGTGGTCAGGGCAGGTCGGTACCGCTGTCGCGTTCGCTGCCGGAGGGGTCGTCCTCGGCGGTGAGACGCCGGACCTCGCCGTGGATCTGCTCGGTGATGAGGTCGCCGAGCGGGTCGGTGACGGTCCAGGAGTGCGGGCCGCAGTGGTGGTCGAAGTACGCGCACGAGGTGACGGTACGGGTGGCCAGTTCGCGGAGGACGGCCGGACACAGGGGCAAGGTGTCGAGCCGGTAGACGCGGTGGGCCCCGACGCCGGTCCACAGGAGCCAGAGGTCGCGGTCGTCCGGGGTGTCGGCGGTCCACAGGTGGGCGGCGTGCTCGGCCGCCTCGTCGTGCTCACCCAGCTCGCAGAGCAGGAACTCGTCCTGGTCGAGGACGTCGGGCGGGTGGTCGGGCCCGCCTTCCATGGTGGCGAGCGCGAGAAGCGTTTCGTGGAACGGTACGTCGGTGACGGCGGTGCATTGCAGCACGTGGACAGGTCTCTTCCGTTCTCTTCCCGGGAAATGCCAGGGCCTTGCGACGCCGACTCCTACGGCGGCGACCTCAGGCGCCGGACCAGCGCGTCCACCACGGCCGACCGCCAACGTCCCCGTTGCGCGATCGCCGCGTCCAGCCCGGGGTGGTTCCGGGCCCGGTAGGCGGGATCGGTCTCGATGCGTACGCGTTCGGCGAAGGGTGAAAGCGGCGCGTGGACGTGGGCGGCTGCCCGTCTCCGCGCGCCCCACAGGCGTGGCTTCACCGGGGTCCGGCCCCGATGGGCAGGTGAGCCCAGACCGTCTTTCCGGGGTTCCGGGGCCGTACGCCCCATCGCTCGGCGAGCGCGTCGACGATGAACAGGCCCCGGCCGGACGTCTCGTCGTCGGCGGGCTCGCGGAGTTCCGGCATCAGCCACTGGTAGGAGTCGGCGACCTCCAGGATCAGCACGCTGTTCCGACGCCGTAAACCCAACTCGAAGTGGTCGCCGGTCCCTTTTGCGTGGGTGATGACGTTGGTGGCCAACTCGCTGGTGATCAGCGACGCGTCGTCGATGAGTCCGCCGAGTTTCCACCCGATGAGGACTGTTCTGACATGCCGTCGAGCGGCGGGAACGGAGTCCCCGCGGACTCGGAACCTCTTGCTGTCTGTGCGCCCGGACATACGTCCCCCAAGGTCGTGAGCAGGCGGAACCAGGGTTACCTGGCGTGCCGGAATCGGCACTCACTGTGATGCAAGCCACGCTAGGCGTGAGGTGGGACGTGAAGCAAGCAAATCTGTAATGCAAGCTTGCATTCACTCGTCCGAGGCAACTCGCTGGCGATAGGGAACAGTTGCCAGGCAGACTGGCGGGAAGGGAGAGGGGGGTCTATGCCCGCAGGTGGGAAGCCCACGGTCCGTAGTCGCAGGTTGGGGGCTGCGCTCAAGAGGCTTCGGTTGAACGCGTGCCTGGACCAGGAACACGCAGCCGAGGCGGTGGCGTGTTCCACCGCAAAGATCAGCCGCATCGAGTCCGGATCGGTGAGTGCGCGCGTCGGTGATGTGCGCGTACTGCTCGATCTGTACGAGGTGAAGGACGCTGCCGAACGTCAGTTGCTGGAGAAGCTGGCAAGGGACAGCAACAAGCGTGGCTGGTGGATGGATTTCGCGGCTGATCAGCCTGTGCGGGAGATTCTGGGTGACTTTCTCTCTCTGGAGTCGGACGCCACGTACATCCGTACCTGGCAACCGATCTTCATTCCTGGTCTGCTGCAAACTCCCGAATACACAAGAGCGTTGACCGACGCCAGCCCCGATGTGATCACCGACGAGGCGGCCGACCTGGTCGTCAAGGTCAGGCAGGAGAGGCGCCGAGTCTTCGAGGAGACGGGTGCGCGGTTCGCTGCGGTCATCTGGGAGCCGGCGATCACCGGTCCGATGCCTTCGCCAACTGTTCATCGGGCGCAGCTCGCCCACCTCAACAAGATGGCCAAGCAGCCCAACATGACGATTCAGGTGCTGCCGCACACCGAGTGGGCCGCCGCGCGAGTGTCGCCCGCATTCGTCGGTCTCTCGTACGCCCAGGAGACGTCGCCCGAAGCGATCATTCTCGATGCGGTCGCCAACTGCATCATCCTCGAAGAGCGGGACGTCATGGCCAGCTACGTACATGCGTTTGACACACTCAGGTCGGCCGCCCTCACGCGGACCGAGAGCATGGCCTTCATCGAGAAGATCGCGAACAGCGTCGCCGCCGGAAACGAGGAATCGTGAGCAGTCAGGACATCATGTCTCCCTTTGAGAGGTCGTCGTACTCCTCTGGGGGACAGGGGACTGAGTGCGTCGAGGTGGCCCACACCGCCGACGGTGGCCGGGCTGTCCGTGACAGCAAGGACCCGGCTGCCGGGCTCCAGTTCTACGGCCCCGGCCACTGGGCCGCGTTCATCGACGGTGTGAAGACGGGGGCCTTCGGCGGCTGACGGGTCTGCGTGGGCGGGCCGACCCGTCAGCGCACCCCCGGCGCTGCCGCCTCCAGCTCCGCCACCGTGCCCGACATCACCGTACGGATGTGGCGCGTCAGGTGGTCCGCCGGCCAATCCCACCAGGCCACCGCCAGCAGGCGCGCGACGTCCGCCTCCTCGTACCGGGTGCGGATCAGGCGGGCCGGGTTGCCGCCGACGATGCCGTAGTCCGGGACGTCCGAGACGACCACGGACCGCGAGCTGATGATCGCGCCGTGTCCGATGCGGACACCCGGCATGATCACGGCCTCGTAGCCGATCCAGACGTCGTTGCCGATCACGGTGTCACCCCGGTTGGGCAGGCCCGTCAGCAGGTCGAAGTGGTCCGCCCAGGACCCGCCCAGAGTCGGGAACGGGAACGTGGACGGGCCGTCCATACGGTGGTTGGAGCCGTTCATGATGAACCGCACCCCCGTGCCCAGCGCGCAGAACTTGCCGATCACCAGGCGCTCCGGGCCGTAGTGGTACAGCACGTTCCGGGTCTCGAACTCCGTGGCGTGCTCGGGGTCGTCGTAGTACGAGTAGTCGCCGACCTCCACCAGCTCCGAGGTGATCAGGGGCTTCAGCTGCACCACGCGCGGCTGGCCGGGCATCGGGTGCAGGACGGTGGGGTCCGCCGGGACGGGCGCGGGGGCAGAGGTCATGGGATCGCTTCCGGGAAAGGGTTACGGGCGGAGGGGCTTGGATCATCGTGGCATCCGGGCCCGGCGGGAGGCGGGCATTTTCCCGCCCGGCCGGGATGGGGCGATGAGGTGATGCGGCGATGCTGGAAGCGATCGAAGCGGTGGACCGGGAGGGTCTGCCGGGCGCTTCCGGTAGCCGTCCCTACGCGGCCACCGCCCCCGCCCCGGGACCCAGCCGGAACGGCTCCCCCTGCGACCAGCGGGCCGCCACGCCCCGCATCACCAGCGCACTGTCCAGCACCGCGCTGCCCGGCGGGAAGCGGTCCGGGTCCTCGAAGAACGAGGAGTGCACGGAACGGGCCCGGCCCGCCGTCACCTTCCAGGCGTCCGTGGACAGTTCGAGGACGTCCAGATGGGTTCCCCCGGCGTTGGGGGAGAGGCCCCGGCTGCCGAGGCGGAAGAACTCCGACGCCTCCGCCAGGTCCGTGAACAGCTCGCTGCCGCGCAGTTCCTCGGCCGGTTCCACCATGGCATCCACCTCCACCTCGCCGTCCCGGGTCGCGAAGGCCACCCGGGCGCCGTCGGCGTCCTCCCGCACCGTGAAGTCCGCGCGGCCGTGCTCGCCCGGGTAGATCCGCCCGCCCGCGAAGGCGTTGAGACGGGAGGCGGTGTCGCGGCGCGGGATGTAGACGCCGCGCTCGACGCCGTCCGGCCCGTCCCACTCGACGGAGATCCGGTGTGCCGCGTTCTCGCTGGTCAGCCCGGTCGCCGCGGGGGCCCAGGCGGGGCGGACACCGCCGATCCGCAACAAGCAGATCCCGGCCACCGCCTGGCCGCGCACCAGTTGGGGCCGCAGTGGCGCGGGCAGCAGGGCCCCCGCGACGTGACGGTCGACCCGGTAGTTCACCAGGAGGCGGCGTTCGATGACGCTGGAGAGTCGGGGCCGGATCATGAGGCGTCTCCTTCCGGCGCGGAGCGCCACTTGGTGTTGCGGAGCACGATCTGCTCGGGGCACACGGCGCTGAGGAAGCGCCCCACGCACATGGCGAGCCGTTCCTCGGCGAGGGAGTAGAGGATGCGGTTGGCGTCCCGGCGCTCGGTCACGAGCCCGGCCCCCTTGAGCACGCCCAGATGGCGCGAGATGGACGGGGCGCTGATCGAGAACCGGCTCGCGATCTCCCCGGCGGCCAGCTCGCCGCCCCGCAGGTCCTCAAGGATCTGGCGGCGGGTGGGATCGGCGAGCGCGCGGAAGGCGCTCGCCTCTTCGTCAGTGGGCGATTCCATAGGTGCATGTTTAGCACATGAGCTAAACAGCTAAATGGCCGCCATGGGGGAGCCCCCGCGAGTCATGTCCTCGCGGGGGCTCTCCGTTCATCCGCCTGCCATGGTGAAGGTTGAGAAGACGATCACGAGGCAGGACGTCCGTGGCGCGGGGGCGCGCCGGTGTCAGGTCAGGGGGCGAGCAGCAGCACGTCCGCGCGCTCCTTGGCGGCGGCGTAACGCTTCGCCACGTCCTGCCAGTTGACGACCCGCCACATCGCCTCGATGAAGTCCACCTTCTGGTTCTTGTACTGCAGGTAGAAGGCGTGCTCCCAGGCGTCGAACACGAGGACCGGGACCGAGCCCTGGCCGACGTTGCCCTGGTGGTCGTAGACCTGCTCGACGATCAGCTTGCCGCTCACGGGCTCGTACGCGAGCACGCCCCAGCCGGAACCCTGGGTGGTGGCCGCGGCCTTCGTCAGCTGGGACTTGAAGCCCGCGTAGGAGCCGAAGGACTCGGTGATCGCGTCCGCGAGGTCGCCCACGCCGTCCGCCGCGAGGGGCTCGCCGCCGCCGTCGCCGGTCATGTTGTGCCAGTAGATCGAGTGCAGGATGTGGCCGGAGAGATGGAACGCGAGGTTCTTCTGAAGGCCGTTGATCGCACCCCAGGTCTCCTTGGCGCGTGCCTCTTCCAACTGCTCCAGGGTGTCGTTCGCGCCCTTGACGTACGCGGCGTGGTGCTTGTCGTGGTGCAGCTCGATGATCTGCGGGTTGATGACCGGTTCGAGCGCCGCGTAGTCGTACGGGAGTTCCGGGAGCGTGTACGTGGCCATGATGCGAGCCCTCCGACTGCTGGGAATGCCGTCCAGTTGTTATTGCAAGCTATATGCAAGAGCAGGCTAACAGCAGGAGTGTTCCGAAGTGATCAGCCCTTCGGCCTAGGACCTGCGGCGCTGCCTTCTTGCCTCCCGCCCTCTCGGCCTCCTGCCCTCTCTGTGTCTCCCGTGCTTCCTCTCTCCCGCGCTTCCTCCTTTTTGTCTGGCAAAGGTGATTTGCTCCTTATTTCGTGCTGCGTACGCCGTCGCGCGTTTGGTCCCGTCGTTCCGGGGGGCCCGGCCACACGGCCGGGCGTCCCGGGGCCGGGACCACGGTCGCGCCGCTCGTCGCCCGCCCCGCTGATCAGGAGGACTCGATGGCACCCCCCGAAACGCCGAACAGCCCGAACGACGGTCGCGATCCGCGACTGGCCCCGCCCCTCGCGGACGCGGTGGGCTGGGGGCCGCTCGATGTCCGCGCCGTCGACACCGTCCGGGTGCTGGCGGCCGATGCGGTGCAGAAGGCGGGCCACGGCCACCCGGGCACCGCGATGAGCCTGGCGCCGCTGGCGTACCTGCTGTTCCAGCAGGTGATGCGGCACGACCCGGCCGACGACCGGTGGCTCGGCCGGGACCGCTTCGTGCTGTCCTGCGGCCACTCCAGCCTGACCCTCTACATCCAGCTGTACCTGAGCGGCTACGGCATGGAGCTGGCGGATCTGGAGGCGCTGCGCACGTGGGGGTCCGCCACCCCCGGCCATCCGGAGTACCAGCACACCCGGGGCGTCGAGATGACCACCGGGCCGCTCGGACAGGGACTGGCATCCGCCGTCGGCATGGCCATGGCGGCCCGCCGCGAGCGCGGCCTCCTCGACCCCGACGCGCCGGCCGGCGCGAGCCCCTTCGACCACCACGTGTACGTCGTAGCCTCCGACGGCGACCTGATGGAGGGCGTGACGTCCGAGGCCAGTTCGCTGGCGGGACACCAGGAGCTCGGGAATCTGGTCGTCTTCTACGACTCCAACCACATCTCCATCGAGGACGACACCGACATCTCCTTCAGCGAGGACGTCACCGCCCGCTACGCGGCGTACGGCTGGCACGTCCAGACGGTCGACTTCACCCGGACCGGCGACTACGTCGAAGACGTCGACGCCCTGCTCGCCGCCGTCACGGCCGCGAAGAGCGAGAGCGGCCGGCCCTCCCTGATCCTGCTGCGCACGATCATCGGCTGGCCCGCGCCCACCAAGCAGAACACCGGCAAGGCCCACGGCTCCGCGCTCGGCGCCGAGGAGGTCGCCGCCACCAAGAAGCTGCTCGGCTTCGACCCGGAAGCCGACTTCGCCGTCGAGGACGACGTGCTGCACCACGCCCGCGCGGTCGTCGAGCGAGGTGCGAAGGCCCATCGTGCCTGGGAGCCCCGCTATCAGGAGTGGCGCTCCGCCCATCCCGAGCGCGCCGGACTCCTCGACCGGCTGCGGGAACGGAGGCTCCCCGAGGGCTGGGCCGACAGCCTCCCCGTCTTCGACGCCGACCCCAAGGGCATCGCCACCCGCAAGGCGTCCGGCGACGTGCTCACCGCGCTGGCGCCCGTGCTGCCCGAACTGTGGGGCGGCTCGGCCGACCTCGCGGGGAGCAACAACACCACCATGGAGGGCGAGCCGTCCTTCGTGCCGACGGGCAAGCAGACCGGCGAGTTCCCCGGCGACCCCTACGGCCGCACGCTCCACTTCGGCATCCGCGAGCACGCCATGGGCGCGATCCTCAACGGCATCGCGCTCCAGAGCCTCACCCGCCCCTACGGCGGCACGTTCCTGATCTTCAGCGACTACATGCGCCCGGCCGTCCGGCTCGCCGCCCTGATGAAGCTCCCGGTCACCTACGTCTGGACCCATGACTCCATCGGCCTCGGTGAGGACGGCCCCACCCACCAGCCCGTCGAGCAACTCGCCGCCCTCCGCGCGATCCCCGGCCTCGACGTCGTACGGCCCGCCGACGCGAACGAGACGGCTGTGTGCTGGCGCACCGTCCTGGAGCGCCACGACCGGCCCGCCGGCCTCGCCCTGACCCGGCAGCCGCTGCCCGTCCTGGAGCGGGGGGACGGCGCGTACGCCTCTGCCGAGGGGGCCGCCCGGGGCGGCTACGTCCTCGCCGACAGCCGGGGCGGGACGCCCGAAGTCATCCTCGTCGCGACCGGGTCGGAGGTCCACATCGCGCTGGAGGCGCGGGAGTTGCTGGCCGCCGAGGGGCACGAGGCGCGTGTGGTGTCGCTGCCGTGCCGCGAGTGGTTCGCCGAGCAGCCGTACGCCTATCAGGACGCGGTCCTCCCGCCCGGCGTCCGGGCCCGGGTGAGCGTCGAGGCGGCCGTCGCCCAGGGCTGGCGGGACGTGGTGGGGGACGCGGGCCGCATGGTGAGCCTGGAGCACTTCGGCGCGTCCGCCGACTACGAGCGCCTGTACGAGGAGTTCGGCATCACGCCCCGCGCGGTCGCCGACGCCGCACGGGAGAGCATCCGCGCGGCGGCCGGACCCGTCCGGCCCGGCGGGGAGCGCCCCGGCGCGGCCCCGGCCGAGGGCGGCACCGGGGACGCCGGTTAGGCGACCTCACGCCACCATTGCCACCGGCCTCACGCCCCCACCGCCACCCACAGCTGGTTTCCGGCCCGGCCGGCGCACCCGGGCCGGGGGCCCGGCCCGGGTGCGCGCTACGGCCTGCGACCGCGGAAGGTGCGGCGCAGGTCGTTCACCCACGCGTCGGGGTTCTCCCAGGGGATGAAGTGGCCGCCGTGGTCATGGGCGTTGACGTTGACATGGTTGAACCAGTCCGCCTGCGGGCCCGTCTCGAACGCCCGGACGCGCTCGTCGGCGGTGTGGACGCCGGGCGGGTTCTCGTACGTGACGAGGGTGAGTCCGACGGGGGCCCGCACGGCCGGGGTGCGGTCGTGGGCCGGAGTCCAGGGGTAGCGGTTGGCGTTGGCGTAGTAACGCATCGACGTGGCGATGGAGTTGTTCGCCCAGTAGATCGTGGCGTGGGTGAGCAGGTCGTCCTTGCTGAAGACGGATGAGAGGTCGCCGCCGTTGTCGCTCCAGGCGTTCCAGCGCTCCAGCAACCAGGCCAGCAGCCCGGCGGGGGAGTCGCTGAGTCCGTGCGCCAGGGTGGCGCCGTCGAGCATGTGCACGGCGAGGTGCGGCGCCCAGCGGCGGTCCTGCTCGACGACGCGGGCGCGGACGTCGGCGGGCAGGTCGTCGGTGAGGGGCCGGTTCCGGGCGAAGTCCCAGGCGCGGGGGCCGTTGAAGAAGTCGAGCGGCAGCCCGGAGCCGATGTGGATGCCGTACAGCTCGTCGGCGTACTTGTGGCCGAGCTGGCTGGAGACGATCCCGCCGATGTCGCAGCCCCCGGCGGCGTACTTCTCGTATCCCAGGGTCTCGGTCATCAGGGTGTGCCAGAGGTCGGACACCTTCCAGAAGTTGACGTCCGGGAAGCCGGTGAGCGGTCCGGGGAAACCGAAACCGGGCAGGGACGGCACGATGACGTCGAACGCGTCGGCCGGATCACCCCCGTACGCCGCCGGGTCGGAATGGGGTCTCCCCTGCTCGAGCGAAGCCGAGAGCTTGGGGAAGGGCCGAGCACCTTCGACCAGTGCCAGAACGTCCACGGCCAGCCGTGGGTGAGGATCAGCGGGATCGGGCGGGGGCCGCGTCCGGGCTCGCGCATGAAGTGCACGGGGACGCCGGCGACGCTCACCCGGTACT
This sequence comes from Streptomyces sp. NPDC104313, assembly GCF_055583985.1. Taxonomy (NCBI): domain Bacteria; kingdom Bacillati; phylum Actinomycetota; class Actinomycetes; order Kitasatosporales; family Streptomycetaceae; genus Streptomyces; species Streptomyces sp. NPDC104313. The sequence goes on along the minus strand of NZ_JBVJMW010000001.1, from coordinate 810,025 downwards.
GCTCGTGGGCGTTGATGGCGGCCTCGGCCGCGCGCCAGTCGTAGCCGTCCCGCCAGTGGGCGACCAGTTCACGCAGACAACTGTCCGGGACACCGTAGGACCAGTCCTCGTTGCCCTCGTCCAGCGGCGGCCGGGTCAGTGCGAGACGGGCGCGCAGGTCGTCGAGTGCCTGGTCGGCCACCCGGATCGGGGTGGGCTCCAGGGGGAAGGTGTGCGGGGCGGTCATGGCGTGGTTCCTTCCGGGGCGGAGGAAGCGGTGTCGCCGTAACGCTTCCACATCCGCCCCGGCCCGCGCCGTCCGGCGGCCCCTCCCGTCGACCCGGGCAGCCGCCCGGCAGCCGCTCGGCGCCCGCCCTCCCGGAGTTACCGCCGCAGATCGTCCCTGGCCTGCGCCGCGAGGTCCGGAAAGTCCGTCACCACCGCGTCCACGCCCTGCCCGTAGTGGAAGGCGTACTCGGCGAACGCGTCGCCGAAGGCGGTGGGCGCACTGCCCCGGCGGTACGCGGCCGGGAGGTACTGGTTCTCCGCGCGGAAGGTGTACGCGCCGACCTTCAGGCCCGCCGCGTGGGCATCGGCCAGCAGGGTGCCCGGCGGGACGAGCGAGGACTTGTCCGGGCCGATCCAGTCCGCGTACGAGGCGATCGCGCGGAGCCCGGCCGGGGTCATCATGTCCCGGTAGGAGACCTCGTGACCGTACGGGCCGCCGCTCGTGCCCAGCGCCTGCCACAGCGGGAGGCCGAGGCGGGCCGCGGCCACCCGGCGCAGGCTCGCGGGCTCGAAGGACTGGACGACGCAGTCCCGGGCGGTCAGCCGGTTCCGGCGGATCACCCGGATCAGCTCCTCCTCCAGCGGCAGCCCGATCGAGCGGAAGTACGTCGGGTGCTTCGTCTCGGGGAACACCGCGATCCGCCGGCCCGACTCCCGGGACAGCCGCCGGGCCAGGTCGATCACCTCCTGGAAGGTCATCACCGAGCCCCGCCCGTCGAAGACCGTGTTGCGGTCGCGGACCAGCGGAAGCCGTTCCATCGTGCGCAGCGTCCTCAGCTCGCGCAGGTGGAAGTCCTCGGTGAACCAGCCGGTCACCGCTCTGCCGTCGACGGTCCTCGTGGTGCGGCGGTCCGCGAACTCGGGGCGGTCGGCGACGTCCGTCGTCCCGCCGATCTCGTTCTCGTGCCGCACGACCAGGACATGGTCCTTCGTCGGCACGAGGTCCGGCTCGATCCAGTCGGCCCCGGCCCGTACGGCATAGGTGTACGCGTCGGCGGTGTGCTCGGGCCGCCAGCCCGCCGCGCCGCGATGCCCGATGACCAGCGGGCCCGACGGGCGGCGGGGGCCCCGGCCGGCGGGGGCTGCGACGGCGGGGGCTGCGACGGTGGGGGCTGCGACGGTGGGGGTGGTGGCCGCCGCGGTGGCGGCGGCGGTGGCCAGGAGGATCGAACGGCGCCTGGGGGCAACGGACATGACGGCTCCTCGGGTGGGTGGAGCCATCACGGAAGCGAGGGCGGATGACGGCCCGGCGTACGGTGCCCGGCCCTGCGATGTCCTGTTGGTCACGGGTGCGCGCAGCGCCGGAACCCCCCGCCGGAACGCCGGACGCCGAAACGCCGGGCTCCGCCCCGATCGTACGAGGAGGGGCCCGGCGTTCGTAGCGGCCGTGCGGAAACCACTGCCGCGAGGCGTGCGGGAGCTACTTCGACTGCGCCGGAACCTCGGCCGGGCCGTCGCCGCCGCTCTCGCCGCCCCGCCGCCGCTGACGTACGAGGCCGATGCCGATCAGCACCACGGTCAGCGCTCCCGTGGCCAGCAGCTGGTCCCGGGTGTCCGGCTGGCGCAGCATCAGCAGGAAGATGCCCACCATGGCGGCCAGGGCGACGATCGTGCCGACGGGGAAGAACCACATCCGCACGACCAGCTTCTCGGGCGCCTCCCGCTCGGTGCGGCCGCGCAGGATCAGCTGGGAGGCCGCGATGAAGATCCACACCACCAGGATCACGGCGCCGATCATGTTCAGCAGCCACGGGAAGACGTCGTCCGGCCGCCAGTAGCTGAGCAGCACGCACGCGAACCCGAAGACCGAGGAGAACAGCACGGCGTTGCGCGGCACCCCGGAGGAGACCCTCCCGAGCACGGCCGGGCCCTGCCCCCGGGCGACCAGGGACCGGGCCATGCGGGACGCGCCGTAGATGTTGGCGTTCATCGCGGAGAGCAGGGCGATGAGGATGACCACGTTCATGATCTGCGCGGCGGACCCGATGCCGAGGTGGTCGAGCATCGCGTAGAACGGGCCGACCTCGGCGACCTTCGGGTCGTCCCAGGGGACCAGCGTGACGATGACCGCCATCGAGCCGATGTAGAACACCGCGATGCGCCACATCGCCGTACGGACCGCCTTCGCGACGCCCTGCACCGGGTTCTCGGACTCGGCCGCCGCGATGGTGACGGTCTCCAGACCGCCGTACGCGAAGACGGAGGCGAGGAGCCCGATGATGAACCCGTCCATGCCCTTGGGGAGGAACCCGCCGTCCCCCGTGAGGTTGGAGAGGCCGGGCGCGTCCGTGTCGGGCAGCACGCCGAGGATCGCCAGCAGGCCGAGTACCAGGAACAGTGCGATCGCGATGACCTTGAGCGCGGCGAACCAGAACTCGAACTCGCCGAAGTTCTTCACGGCGGCCAGGTTCGTCCCGAGGAAGATCACCATGAACAGGGCGACCCAGGCCCACTCCGGCGTCCCCGGCAGCCAGCCGCTGACGATCTGCGCGGCGCCGATGCCCTCCAGGCCCACGGCGACGCAGAGCAGGAACCAGAAGGACCAGCCCGCGGTGAACCCGGCCCAGGGGCCGATCGCCCGCTCGGCGTGCACGGAGAAGGAACCGGACGCCGGGTTGGCGGCCGACATCTCGCCGAGCATGCGCATCACCATCATGACGAGCAGCCCGGAGATGGTGTACGCGACGATGATCGAGGGCCCCGCCGCGGCGATCCCGGCGCCCGAGCCGACGAACAGTCCGGCGCCGATCACCCCGCCGAGGGCGATCATCGAGAGGTGACGCTGTTTCAGACCGTGGGTGAGCGCGGAGTCCGCCGAGGGGCCGGCGGGGGCCGCGGAGTCAGCGGTGGGGGGAGACGCGGAGGTCCGAGGCATGGACAGGCTCTGTTCGATAGCTGAGACAGGGGGGGCGAACCCACAGTCTGAACATCCCTACCGCTCACGCGGAACAGGTGTCCGCTATACGGTCACCAGGCTCACACAAGGTGCACACCCGCCTACCGGTCGGTAAGGCCACATACGGTGTCGGCACCATACGGTCGGTAAGGCCGCGTACGGTGTCGGCGCCGTATCGGCACCGTGCCCGCTGACCTGCCCGCACCCCCGGTGGGCAGATCAGGCCGAACCTCTGCGCTCCCACCGCTGCCGCCCCACCGCCACCAGCAGCACCAATGCCGTCGCCCCGGCCGACCACAACACCTGCGGGCGCGCCGCCTCGTCGGTCAGCATCAGCAGCAGCACCCCGAACAGCCCGGCCAGCGTCACCCACGTCAGATACGGGAAGCACCACATCCGCAGCGTGAGCGCCTCGGGAGCCTCCTGCTCCAGCCGGGCGCGCAGCCGCAGTTGGGAGGCGGCGATCAGCGCCCAGACGAACAGCAGCACCGCGCCGACCGAGTTGAGCATGTAGAGGAACACCGTGTCCGGCCACAGCAGGTTGAGCAGGACGGAGAGGAAGCCGAAGGCCACCGAGGCCAGCACCGCCCGCCGCGGCACTCCACCCGCCTTCTTCCGGGAGCCGCCGCCCTCCGAGGCATCCCCGCCCTTCGAGGTAGCCCCGCCCTTCGAGGCGCCCCCGCCCGAGACCTTCAGCAGCCCGCGCGGGGCCTCCCCGCGCTCCGCCAGCGAGAAGATCATGCGGGAGGAACCGTACAGATTGGCGTTGAGCGCGGAGAGCAGCGCCACGAACACCACGATGTTCATGATCTGACCGGCCGACGGCACCCCGATCACGTCCAGCACCTTCACATACGGGCTCAGGCCCGCCTGCTGCGCGGTCCACGGCAGCACGGTCACGATCACCAGCATCGAGCCGACGTAGAAGAAGAGGATGCGCACCACCGCGCTGCGCACCGCACGCCCCACCGCGCGCGCCGGATCGTCCGTCTCGGCGGCGGCGATGGTGACGACCTCCAGCCCGCCGAAGGCGAAGACCACGGTCAGTACGCCGGAGACGACCCCGCCCCACCCGTTCGGCAGGAAGCCGCCCCGGCCGGTCAGGTTGTCCATCCCCACCGGGTCGGTGTCCGGGAGCCATCCGAAGACCGCCAGCAGCCCGAGCACCAGGAAGACCACGATCGCGCCGACCTTCAAGGAGGCGAACCAGAACTCGAACTCGCCGAAGTTCTTCACCGCCGTCAGGTTCGCCGCGGTGAAGACCACCATGAACAGCAGTACCCACGCCCACGGTTCGACGCCCGGCACCCAGCCATGGGCGATCCGCGCGGCCGCCGTCGCCTCCACCGCGAGGACCACCACCAGCAGGAACCAGTACAGCCAGCCGACGCTGAACCCGGCCCACCGCCCGAGCGCCCGCCCGGCGTGCACGGAGAACGAACCGGAGGCGGGCATCGCGGCGGACATCTCGCCCAGCATCCGCATCACCAGCATCGCGAGCGTCCCCGCGATCAGATACGAGACGACGATGGCGGGCCCCGCCACCGCGATCCCCGCGCCGGAGCCCACGAACAGCCCCGCCCCGATCACCCCACCGAGCCCCAGCATCGTCAGATGGCGCTGCTTGAGCCCGTGCGACAGCGGTTCGGCCACAACGGCGGAGGGCGGGAGAGCGGAAGCCGGGGTGGGGGGAGGGGCCTCGTGCATGAGGGAGGGTCACTCTCGGATCAGCGGGTCGTGGCGGGTCGTTCGGAGCCGACCAGAGCGAGCTGATCGTTTATGGGGAAGCTACAGTCTCGCCGATCGCCGCGCTCCCCGCCAAAATGCGCCGACACCGCCCCCACCTCCGTGACGAGCGTCACGCGGGAGAGTGATTGCGGCGCGGGCTTTGTGCGAATCCCACCAACTCATCAACCGCCGCTTTGTGGGCCGCTGATGGTGATCGAGCGTTAACCCGTGGGCTAACGTCGGCGGGAGCCCGACCCCACCCTGCCCGGCGGGGGCCGTCCCGGCCCACCTGCCCTTACCCGCGGAGTCCCGATGAGCACAGCTGCCGCCCCCGTCCGCTCCGGAGCGGTCCTCGCCGATCTGCTGCCCGCAGCCCGGCACCGCTACGCCGTGGACGCCGCCCTCGTCCTCGGCGGCGCCGCCCTGACCGGCATCGCGGCCCAGATCGCCGTCCCGGTCCCCGGCTCCCCGGTCCCGGTCACCGGCCAGACCTTCGCCGCGCTCCTCATCGGCACCGCGCTCGGCGCCCGCCGGGGCTTCCTCTCCCTCGCGCTGTACGCGCTCGTCGGCATGGCCGGCGTGCCGTGGTTCGCCGAGGCCTCCTCGGGCTGGTCGATACCGTCCCTGGGCTACGTCTTCGGCATGCTCCTCGCCGCCACCGTCGTCGGCGCCCTCGCCCGGCGCGGCGGTGACCGCTCGGTGCCGCGCACCGCGGGCACCATGGTCCTCGGCTCCGCGATCATCTACGCCATCGGCGTGCCCTACCTCGCGCTGTCCACCGGGATGTCGCTGGGCGCCGCCGTCGCCGCCGGCCTGGTCCCCTTCCTGATCGGCGACGCCCTCAAGGCGGCGCTGGCCATGGGCGCGCTGCCCGCCGCCTGGAAGATCCTCGGCCGCCGGGGCTGACTCACCCCTCCCCGTTCTCGTAGGGGCCGCCGAAGAGGCCCGCCGGATCGAACCGGGAGACCAGACCGGCGAGCCTCTTCGCCGTTTCCGGCTCGTGGAGACCGGTGGTACGGTCCCCGCCGCCGAAGGAGAAGTTCAGCGACCGCCCCTGAACCAGCGGCCCCAGCACCCCGGACATCTCCCCGTACAGCGAGCGCACCGCCGCCACATCCGTACCGTCCAGCGGCGACACCAGCCGCAGCAGGAAGCCCGCGTCCCGGTAGGGCACCGCGTTCGCCGCGTCCGGCCGCCCGGCCAGCGCCCCGCCGAGATGGTTGAGCTGCACCACCGTCATCATCGGAGCCCCGGGCCCGCCCAGCTCCAGCACCCGGGCGGCCCGCCCCGCGTCCAGCTCCCGGAGCATCAGTCCCTCCCCGTAGTACGCGTGCGGGAACGGCGGGTCGCTGTGGATGGACGGGCTCTCGGCGTACGGCATCTCCCGCAAGGAGTCCGCGAGCACCGGACCGTGTCCCCGCAGTGGGGCCACCAGCCGCTCGCCCTCGGCCGCGTCCCCCGTGAAGGCGACCCGCACCGAGACGACGTAGCGCCCGCGGGACTCCTCGGGCAGTTGGGGCATGTCCGGGTGGACGAGCGCGGCCAGCGACGAGGTCAGGGACTCCGGTACGGTCCGGGTCCACTCCAGATAGCGGCCCGCCACCTCGGCCGCCCGCTCCCCGGCGAACGCGATCGACCCCCCGTACAGCCGCCCCACCGCCACCAGGCCGATCTCCAGGGCGGTCACCACCCCCAGCCGGTGCCCGCCGCCGCGCAGCCCCCAGAAGAGCTCCGGCTCATGCTCCGGCGTGACCCGGCGCAGCACCCCGTCGGCGGTCACCACCTCCAGCGCCCGGACCCGGTCGGCGGCGTACCCGAACTCCCGGGCCAGGATGCCCAGTCCGCCGCCCAGCGTGTACGAGACCGCGCCCACCGAGGGCGACGAGCCGTTGAGCGGGGCCAGCCCGTAGGGGATCGCCGCCGCGGTCACCGCGCCCCAGGTCGCGCCCGCACCGATCCGGGCGGTGCGGCGGACCGGGTCGACGGCGACGGAGTCCAGGGCGCGGGTGACGACGAGGACGCCGCCCTCGACCGCTCCGGGCAGCCCGTGGCCGGTGGCGTGCGTGGCGACGGGGAGCCCGCGGGCGGCGGCGTACGCCACGGCCTCCCGTACGTCCTCGGGAGTGGCGGCCTCGACCAGCCGGCCGGGCCGGATCGGGAAACCGGTCTGGAAGGTGGCGGGTGCGGATCCGGTGGGCCGGTACGACATGGGGGAGGCTCCTTCGCTCGCTTCTCGGCGGTACGAGGAAGAGCCTCCCCGGGATACCTGACAACCTCTGTCACGTATCCGTCGAACGGGTGCGGATCACCCGCGGATCGATGTGACGATCACTTGGCGACGGCCTTGCGGGCGCGCATCTCCCGGAACAGCGAGATACCCACCACCAGCGCCGCGACCAGCAACGACAGCACGACCTGCTCGCGGGCCGCGTCGTCGGTCAGCATGTAGACCAGGACGAAGGAGATCATCGCGATCGTCGCCCAGGTGAGGTACGGGAAGAGCCACATCCGTACGACCAGCTTGCCGGGGGTCTCGCGCAGGATGATCCCGCGCATCCGCAGCTGGGTGAAGCAGATGACCAGCCACACGAAGAGCGCGACCGCGCCGGAGGAGTTCAGCAGGAACTGGAACACCGTGTCGGGCCATTGGTAGTTGAAGAACACCGCCACGAAGCCGAAGACGACCGAGGACAGGATCGCCGCCCGCGGCACACCCCGCTTGTCGACCTTGGCGAAGGCCTTCGGCGCGTCCCCCCGCTCGCCGAGCGAGAACGCCATCCGGGAGGCGGTGTAGAGGCCGGAGTTGAGGCAGGACAGCACGGCCGTCAGCACGATGAAGTCCATGACCTGCCCGGCGTGCGGGATCCCGATCACGTCGAGGGCGGCGACATAGCTGCCCTTCTCGATGATCGACGGGTCGTTCCACGGCAGCAGCGTCAGCACCACGAAGATCGAGCCGAGGTAGAAGACGGCGATACGCCAGATCACGCTGTTGGTGGCCTTCGAGACGGCCCGCTGCGGGTCGGAGGACTCGCCGGCCGCCAGCGTCACGATCTCACTGCCCATGAACGAGAAGACGACCATCAGCACACCGGTCAGGATCGCGCCGGGCCCCTCGGGGAAGAACCCGCCGCTGTCCGTCAGATGCGCGAGACCCGACCCCGCGGTGTCCGACCCGGGCAGGAATCCGAAGACCGCGAGGAAGCCGATGACCACGAACGCGCCGATCGCCACGACCTTGATCCCGGCGAACCAGAACTCGAACTCCCCGTAACTGCCCACCGAGACCAGGTTGGTGGCGGTCAGCACGACCATCACGATCAGCGCCCAGGCCCACTGCGGCACACCCGGGATCCAGCTCTCCAGGATCTTCGCGCCCGCAGTGGCCTCGACGGCGAGCACCACCACCCAGAAGAACCAGTAGAGCCAGCCGATGGAGAAACCGGCCCAACGGCCCAGCGCCTGGTCGGCGTAGGCGGAGAAGGAACCGGAGCTCGGCCGGGCGGCGGCCATCTCGCCGAGCATCCGCATCACGAGGACGACCATCAGGCCGACCATCGCGTACGACAGCAGGATCGCCGGGCCCGCTGCCGCGATGCCCGCACTGGAACCCACGAAGAGCCCGGCGCCGATCACACCGCCGATCGCGATCATCGAGAGGTGGCGGTTCTTCAGACCTGCCTGAAGCCCGCCCGACGAGTCCGGCCGGTCCGGCTCGCCGGGCTCCTGGCCCGGCTTCGCCAGCGTCGTCTGCGACGTCATGGGGGGAATCCTTACGTTTGTGGTGCGCGAGGGTATGCCCTGCTCCGCCGTGGGGTGGTGCGAAGACAAGGCCACGCATTCAAGCCCGGAAAGAGACGGAAGCGGAACCCCCTCTTTCGGATCGTTTGCCTGATCGTTGTCCGAGTGGCGTTGACCACAGGGAACGTGGCGGGAGGCCCCGACCCCGCTGACGAATACCCCGCGAAGTTCGTGCCACACTTCGCACCATGCGCGTGTACCTCGGATCCGACCATGCCGGCTACGAACTGAAGAACCACCTCGTCGAGTGGCTCGGCGCCCACGGCCACGAGGCCGTCGACTGCGGCCCCCACATCTACGACGCCCAGGACGACTACCCGCCGTTCTGCCTGCGTGCCGCCGAGAAGACGGCCGCCGACCCGGACAGCCTCGGCATCGTGATCGGCGGCTCCGGCAACGGCGAGCAGATCGCCGCCAACAAGGTCAAGGGCGTCCGCGCCGCACTGGCCTGGAGCGAGCAGACCGCCGCCCTCGGCCGCGAGCACAACGACGCCAACGTCGTCGCCATCGGCGGCCGGATGCACACGGTCGAGGAGTCCACGAAGTTCGTCGAGATCTTCCTCACCACGCCGTACTCGAACGAGGAGCGCCACACGCGCCGTATCGAGATGCTCTCGGCGTACGAGACCACCGGCGAGCTCCCCCCGATCCCCGCCCACCACCCGCAACAGGGCTGATCCGACCTTCTCCCTCCCCTGCCGCCGGGTCCAGGACCCGGCGGCACGGCCATGCCGCCGCCCGCCCTTCCCAGGAGCCCCGCCGTGCCCGAGGGACACACCATCCGCCGCCTCGCCGACGACCACGCCGAACGGTTCGCGGGCGCGCCGGTACGGGTGAGCAGCCCGCAGGGCAAGTTCTCCCGGAGCGCCGCACTGCTCGACGGACGGACCCTCACCGCCACCGACGCCCACGGCAAGCACCTCTTCCTCGGCTTCGGCGACACCGGCTGGGTCCATATCCACCTCGGCCTCTTCGGCAAGCTCGGCTTCGGCGCCGCCCCGCCCCCGCCGCCCACCGACACGGTCCGCCTCCGGCTGGTCAACGCCGGCCACCACGCGGATCTGCGCGGCCCCACCACCTGCGCCTTGATCACCGAGCCCGAGAAGCGCGCGATACACGAACGCCTGGGCCCCGACCCGCTGCGCGGCGACGAGGACGGCGAGCGCGCCCGGCAGCGGATCTCCCGCAGCCGGACCACCGTCGCCGCCCTGCTGATGGACCAGAAGGTCATCGCGGGCGTCGGCAACGTGTACCGCGCCGAGGTCCTCTTCCGCCACGGCATCGACCCGTACCGCGCGGGCAGGGACCTCACCCGCGCCGAGTGGGACGCGATCTGGGCGGACCTGGGGGAGCTGATGCGCGAAGGCGTGCGGAACAACCGGATCGACACCGTCCGCCCCGAACACCTCCCCGAGGCCATGGGCCGCCCGCCCCGCAAGGACGACCACGGCGGCGAGGTCTACGTCTACCGCCGCGCGAACCTCCCCTGCCACATCTGCCGTACGGAGATCCGCACCGCGGACCTTCTCTCCCGCAACCTCTTCTGGTGCCCCCGGTGCCAGTCCCCCGGACCCTCCGGCGACTGAGAGGCCACCCCCTCGGCGACCGTGGGGCTGGACTGAGAGGCCACCCCTCGGCGACCGTGGGGCTGTCGGCCTCCGGCACCCGCCCACGATCGGGCGCCGACCGGTCTCCGCGCCGTCCCCGACCCCGCGAATCCGTGTCATATGCCACGCGAATCGGCTTCCGCCGCGCGGACGACCCCATTTCGAGCGCATTGTCACCGGGGTCCCCCTGCACCTGAGGCGTTCGGGTGGATAAGGTCCCGGCAGTGGCCCGTAGCGGAGGAGTAGACGACTTCGGGGCCCGGTGGCGCAGAAACCTGCACCGGGCCCGCATCGGCCTGCGCAAATCCGGGGTCGACTACTTCCGCGGCGACGGCTCCGACTGGATCGCCCTGGCCGGTCTGCTGCTGACGATCCCGGCCATCACCCTCGCCACCGTCGCGAGCCCGGTCTGGGTCGACCCGGCCGCGCTCGCCCTTCCCATCGTGGCGGGCGGCCTCCTGCTGCGCCCGGCCAGCCTGCTGGGTCTCTACGCGACGGCCGCCGGCGCACTGATCGTCGAGGCACTCACCCTCGGCCCGTACCTGGACGGCCCCGCCCGGGTCACCCCGGGCACCGTGCTCGTGGTCGCCGCCTGCGGATTCTTCGGGCTGGTCCTGGCCCAGTTCCGGGCCCGGGTCGGCGTGCCCTGGCGACGTGGCGGCACGATGCTCTTCGACCTGCGCGAACGCATCCGGGTCCAGAGCTCGCTGCCCCGGCTGCCCCAGGGCTGGCACCGCGAGATGGCCCTGCGCCCGGCCGGCGGCCAGTCGTTCTCCGGGGACTTCGTCGTCGCGGCCCGCACCCACGAGGGCCGCACCCTGGAGGCCGTCCTCACCGACGTCTCCGGCAAGGGCATGGACGCGGGCTCCCGGGCCCTGCTGCTGTCCGGCGCCTTCGGCGGGCTGCTCGGCTCACTGCCCCCGCACGCCTTCCTGCCCGCCGCCAACGGCTATCTGCTGCGCCAGGACTGGGACGAGGGTTTCGCCACCTCGATCCACCTGGTGCTGGACCTGGAATCGGGCGACTACGAGATCTTCTCCGCGGGTCATCCGCCCGCCCTCCAACTGCACGCGGGCACCGGGCAGTGGGAGGAGAAGTCCGGGGAGGGCCCCCTGCTCGGCGTCTACGACGGGGCCGAGTTCGACGCGGTGAAGGGATCGCTCGCGCCCGGCGACGTGCTGATGCTGTTCACCGACGGTCTGGTGGAGGCCTCCGACCTGGACATGTCCGAGGGCATCGACCGGCTGACGGGCGAGGCCGACCGCTATGTCCCCAACGGCTTCGAGGGCGCGGCCTGGCATCTGATCGAGGCCTGCGCCAAGGACGTCAACGACGACCGGGCCCTGCTGCTGCTCTCCCGCCGGGCCTGAGCGCCCTCCGGCCCGGACACGGGACAGCGGACGGCGGAGGGGCGCCCGTCATCCGGACGTCGGACGGCGGAGAGGCGCCCCGTCACCCGGAGACCGGGTATCGGGGCGCCTCTCCGCCGTCCGCTGTCGCTCAGACCGACATCGGTACCTGTTCCTGGTCCTGGTCGCCGTCCTTCTTGCGACCGCCCGGCAGGATGCGGGTCAGCCAGTGGGAGCGTCCGGCGGCCAGCGGCGCGAGGACGGCGAGCAGGAGGACGTAGCCGGCGATGAACGGCGAGAGCCGCTCGTCCAGTCCGGCGGCCGCCGCCATCGTGGCCAGGATGAGCGCGAACTCACCGCGGGCCACCAGGGTGGTGGCGATGTTGGACGTGGCCTGCGCGCCGAAGGAGTACACCTTCGCCGCCGCGAGCCCGGCCGCGATGTTCATGGCGAGCGTCAGCACCACGGCGGCCAGCACCGGCCACAGCACGCTCGGGAGGTCGCCCGGGTCGATGGAGAGGCCGAAGGCGAAGAAGAAGATCGCGCCGAACGCGTCGCGGAGCGGGTGGACCAGCTTGAGGATGCGGTCGGCGGACGAGGTGGAGCCGAGCATCAGGCCGACCATGAACGCACCGATCGCGTCGGCGACGCCGAACATCTCGGAGACACCGGCGACGAAGACGGCGACGCCCAGGAAGGAGATGACGAGTAGCTCGTCGTCCTTGGTGTTCATGAGCTTGCCGATGAGCTTCGTGCCGAACCGGGCCGCCAGGGCGAGCAGCAACAGGAAGCCGAAGGCCTTGCCGCCGTCGATCAGCGCGGCCGAGAGGCTGTCCGCGCCGGACAGGATCGGCTGGAGCGCGGCGAGGTACAGGGCGAGGAAGATGTCCTCGACGACGATGATGCCGAGGATCGGCCGGGTCTCCGGATTCCCGATGCGCCCGAGGTCCACCAGGATCTTGGTGACGATCGCGGACGAGGAGATGCCGAGGACACCGGCGAGGACCAGCGCCTCCGCCATGCCCCAGCCCAACGCGAAGCCGAAGGCGAGACCGGCGCCGACGTTGAGGACGAGATAGGTCCCGCCCGCGATGGCCATCTTCCGGCCGCCCGTCTTGAGGTCGTCCATGTGGAACTCGAGCCCCAGGTAGAAGAGCAGGAGGACGAGTCCCAGCGCGGAGAGCATCTCCAGGTCGTGCGGGTTCTTCAGGAGCGTGTATCCGGGGGTGTGCGGGCCCAGGAGGATCCCGGCGAGGATGAACAGGGGGATCGTCGGCAGCCCGATGCGGCCACCGAGGCGGGCGAGGACGGCAGCGGCCAGGAAGGCGCCGCCCATGGCGAGGAGGGTGTCTGCGTGTCCGATGAGCCTGATCCTTCGGGGTCGGTCAAGAGCTGGTCAAGGAGGCATTAAGAATCCATCAGTAATTAGTTTACCGAACGATTGACGCTGCAACTATGGATCTGTCGTATTGTCAGCTTTCGTGGCTTTAAGTCCGCTATGGGGGTGTGAGGGTGCAACGGCAACGGCCCCACGGGTGACGCGAGTTCGGCTTCGGACCCGTGGCCGGCGGCCGCCGTCTGCCGCGGGAGGCGAAGGGCATGGTCCTGGCGGTGACCGAGCGGCCGGGCGCGGAGCTGTCCTCCTGCGCCGCGCGGATCCTGGCCACCCCGGGCGCGCTGCTCATCGAGGAGGCGGCCCCTGCCCGCAACGCGTACCTGCCCGCAACGCGGTCCCGCCCACCTCGCGGTTCTGGGAGCGGCGACGCCTACCCGACTGACGGCGAACTATGCGCGGGAACGCGAGCCGATGGGCCGGCCGGCGGCGAATCACCCCCGGACCGAAAGAATCCGGCCAACCCGCAGACGCACTGATCCACCCGCGGCCGGGCCGGCGGGTGGACCAGGGGGAATGCGGCGAGGGGGCGGCGGCCGGTCCGTGAACGGGCGGTCCCTCAGGGTGCTCAGCGGCGTGCGGAGTCCTTCCGGAACGCCCACCTCATGTCCGGCTCGGTGGCCCACTTCAGGGCGCGTCCCACCGGCGGGGTGCACATGAGTGTCACGGCCACCGCCGCGGTGAGCGAGACGACGACCAGCCCGACCGGGCCACAGAGCCAGGTGTAGCGGTCGAACAGGCCCGCGTACGCGGCCCCCTTGACCAGGAAGCCGTGGAGCAGATAGCCGCAGATCGTTCCGGCGCCGAGCGCCGTGAACCACCGGGCCCCGCTGGGCACCCAGGCCAGGAAGCCGACGGTCAGCGCCAGGGCACAGCCGAACATCGCCGACGTCATCACCGCGCCGGACCACCACGGCGCGTCCATCTCCTGCGCGCTGTTGGCGCGGTAGAGCCAGCCGAGCTCCATGCGCGGGGCCATCCAGTACGCGAAGAGCAGGGCGCCGGCGAACAGCGGCAGGGCCAGCAGCCGCACCTCGCGCCGCCTGACCAGCCGGAAGTGCTCGGGCTTCATCAGCAGGCCGAGCACGAAGAACGGCAGGAACTGCAGCACCCGCTGGAGGTCGAGGTCGTCGCCGATCTCGGGGGAGATGGAGGCGAGCACGGCGATGGCGAGCGCCACCGGCAGCGGATGGCGCAGCGTGCGCCAGATCGGCGTGGTCACCCGCCAGATGAACAGGGCGACCAGGAACCAGGTCAGGAAGAACGGGTCGATCAGGCTGATCGACGTGTCGGGCGAATCGTCCGCGTACCGCTTGAAGAGCGAATAGGCCGTCTCGAACAGTACGTACGGTACCGCGACCGAGGTGATCAGCCGCTTCACCTTGGACGGTGTCATGTCGAACGAGCGGGAGAAATAGCCGGAGATGAGGATGAAGGCCGGCATATGGAACGTGTACACGATCATGTAGAGCGCCCGGGTGGCGCGGCTGCCGTCCATCACGGGTTCCCAGGCGTGTGCCACCGCGACGAGAACAATGGCCAGATACTTCACATTGTCGAAGTAGGGGTCGCGTTCCTTCGCCGCCGAGGGGGCCGGAGCGGCGGCGCTCCGAGCGTCGGGCCCCGGGGCGGGGCGGACCGCGGTGGCGGTGAGCGTCTGCTCGTGTCTGGGCTCCGACTCCCGGGTCGCCGGGGGGAGCGGGGCCCTCTGAAATACGCTCGGAGCTTGGAACATCTAAGGCACCTTAGACCGGTCGATTGCCTCGCGTAAAACTGCGAGGAGATATCGCGTGTTCCCCTCTCATCGAATGTGAAACCGTCGAACACCGCCCGCTATGACAGCTTTGATCCCGCTCAAATAGGGCATAGCGGAAGGATGTTGGCCGAAGTGAATTACGTCGCATCCGCGCAGTCAATTAGCTGTGAATGAAATGTGGGGATGCGGAAACGATCGCCGTAGTGGATATTCGGCCGCGGGGATTTCACAGTCGGCGCACAGGAAATGTGAGGCCCCCGTGGCTCCCGTCCGGTTCCCGGGCGCGGTGCGGGGCGGGCGTCGCCCCGGGTCCGCCGCCGCGACGGCGCCGGACCGTGAAGGATGGCGGGATCCCGTCAGTCCGTTCCGTCACCCGGCAGCAACCACGGGGGAGTTGGTGGCACGATGGGGGCGACGGGGCGCGCGGTGGTGCACGCTTCCGGGCCGGCAAGGCGGACCGACCGAGGGTGTGATCAGGCGTGGCTATTTCACTGTCTATGGTGCTGCTGTTCGCGGTC
Organism: Streptomyces sp. NPDC104313; assembly: GCF_055583985.1. Lineage (NCBI taxonomy): Bacteria > Bacillati > Actinomycetota > Actinomycetes > Kitasatosporales > Streptomycetaceae > Streptomyces > Streptomyces sp. NPDC104313. The sequence continues at coordinate 794,710 of NZ_JBVJMW010000001.1, read as the reverse complement.
ATCCTGGTGGTGCTGATCCGTGGGGGCTCCATCAAGCCCGGGCCCGCGCTCGTCGCCGTGCTCTTCGGCTTCTTCCTGGCATCGACCGGCATGGCGCCGTCGATCAACAGGTTCATGAACTCGATAGCCGACACCATCAACCAGATCAGCTTCTGAGGTCCGGATCGGCTTCTGAAAGCACCGCTACGCACGAGGGCCGGGCCGGAGGATCACCCTCCGGCCCGGCCCTCGACTGCGTGGAGCGGGCGACGGGAATCGAACCCGCGTAGCTAGTTTGGAAGACTAGGGCTCTACCATTGAGCTACGCCCGCAAGCTGCGCACCGCAGGTCTGTGGACCGCGGCACGAACAGCATCGTAGCGGGTCGACGGCGGTGTCCGCACACCTGTTGGGCCGACCATCGGACCGGACCTGGTGGAGCCGTTCGGTAAAGCGGCGGATCCCCGGCTCCCGTGCATGTACCCTACGTGTCGCACCGACGGGGTGTGGCGCAGCTTGGTAGCGCGTCCGCTTTGGGAGCGGAAGGTCGTCGGTTCGAATCCGGCCACCCCGACCACCAGCAAGATCGCATTGTGGGAGTCATCCCCCTTGCCGTTACTATGCAAAATGCGTGCCCGTGTGTCTGATGTACCGGGCTCGGTCCGCGAAGCCGCCAATCGGCGGCCCAGCAGAACCCCAAGAAGTCAGCCACCAAGGAGACCGAACCGTGAAGAGCGCCGTGGAGACCCTGAACCCGACCCGGGTTCGGCTCAGCATTGAGGTGCCCTTCGAGGAGCTCAAGGACAGCCTCGACGCGGCGTACAAGAAGATCAACCAGCAGGTCACGGTGAAGGGCTTCCGCAAGGGCAAGATTCCTGCCCGGGTCATCGACCAGCGGTTCGGCCGCGGTGCGGTGCTGGAGGAGGCCGTCAACGACGCCCTCCCGAAGTTCTACACCGAGGCGGTCAACGAGGGTGAGCTGAACGTCCTCGGCCAGCCCGAGGTCGACATCACCGAGCTGAAGGACGGCGAGCTGCTGGCCTTCACCGCCGAGGTTGACGTACGCCCCGAGATCGAGATCCCGGACTACTCCGGCATCGAGGTCACCGTCGACGCCCTTGAGGTCACCGACGAAGAGGTCGAGAAGGCCGTGGAGCAGCTCCGTGAGCGCTTCGCCGCCACCAACCCGGTCGAGCGCGCCGCCGCCGACGGCGACGTCGTCACGATCGACCTGGAGGCCAAGGTCGACGGCGAGGTCCTGGAGGACGGCGTGGCCGCCGGTGTCTCGTACACCATCGGTTCCGGCGAGCTTCTCGACGGCATCGACGAGGCCGTGACCGGCCTGGAGGCCGATGGCGAGGCCACCTTCACCTCCGAGCTGAAGGGCGGCTCCGCCGAGGGCAAGGCCGCGGAGGTCACCGTCAAGGTCACCGCCGTCGCGGCCCGTGAGCTCCCCGAGCTGGACGACGACTTCGCCCAGATGGCCAGCGAGTTCGACACGCTGGAGGAGCTGAAGGCCGACAGCCGCAAGCGCCTGGAGACCACCAAGCAGTACGACCAGGCCACCCAGGCCCAGGAGCGTGTCCTGGAGGAGCTGCTGAAGCTCGCCGAGGTCCCGATCCCGGAGAAGCTGCTCGCGGACGAGGTCCAGACCCGCAAGCACAACCTGGAGCACCACCAGCTCGGTCAGATGGGTCTTGACCTCGAGAAGTACCTCGAGATCCAGGGCAAGACCCTGGAGGAGTTCGAGAACGAGACCTCCGAGCAGGCGATCAAGGGCATCAAGACCCAGTTCATCCTTGACGAGCTCGTCAACAAGGAGAAGCTGAACGTCAACCAGGAGGAGCTCACCGAGCACCTCATGCGGCGCGCGCAGTCCTCCGGCATGAGCCCCGACCAGTTCGCCCAGGCCGTCGTCGAGGGTGGCCAGGTGCCGATGCTCGTCGGCGAGGTCGCCCGCGGCAAGGCGCTCGCCGTCGTCGTCGAGGCCGCCAAGGTCGTCGACACCAACGGTGAGGTCGTCGACCTCGAAGACGAGGAAGAGGCCGCCGAGGCCACCGCCGAGACCACGGAGGCGGCTGTCGAGGCCGCCGCCGAGGACAAGGCGCAGGACAAGGCCGAGGAGAAGAACGAGGCCTGAGCCTCGCTCCGATCCCCAGGACGGCCTCCGTGCCGACCCTGCACGACGGGCCCCGGACGCTCCACGCGTCCGGGGCCCGTCGCCGTATCGCGCCGTATCACTGTGCGAGCCCCGGAACCCTTGTGCCCACTGCGGACCTTGCGCTCCCAGCGAACAGTTGGGGAAGCGGGATGGCGTTGTCCCACCTGCGCGTTAGGGTCCATGAAGAGGAAGGGTGGGGCAGTGACTTCACCCGCCCGGTACGAAGACGCTGAGACGGCCGGAGCCGTCAGAGACGAGCAGGTGGATACGTGACGAATCTGATGCCCTACGCCGCCGGAGAGCCGTCCCTCGGTGGAGGCCTCGGTGACCAGGTCTACAGCCGACTGCTCGGCGAGCGCATCATCTTCCTCGGTCAGCAGGTCGACGATGACATCGCCAACAAGATCACCGCACAGCTTCTCCTCCTTGCCGCGGAGCCCGACAAGGACATCTACCTCTACATCAACAGCCCCGGTGGTTCGGTGACGGCCGGCATGGCGGTCTACGACACCATGCAGTACATCCCGAACGACGTCATCACCATCGGCATGGGCATGGCCGCCTCCATGGGCCAGTTCCTGCTCACCGGCGGCACCGCGGGCAAGCGCTTCGCGCTCCCGAACACCGACATCCTGATGCACCAGGGTTCGGCCGGCATCGGCGGCACGGCCTCGGACATCAAGATCCAGGCCCAGTACCTGCTCCGCACCAAGACGCGGATGGCGGAGATCACCGCCCGGCACTCCGGCCAGACCGTCGAGACGATCATCCGCGACGGCGACCGCGACCGCTGGTACACGGCGGAGGAGGCCAAGGACTACGGCCTCATCGACGAGATCATCACGGTCGCGTCGGGCATCCCGGGCGGCGGCGGCACCGGTGCCTGATCCGGTTCCCACCGGACCGGCCGCACCACCTCCCGCACGCCTCTCGCACGCCGAGACCTCCAGTCCACAGAACGCCACCAGGATGGTGAACACCCACATGAACAACTTCTCCGGCGCCTCCGCGAGCGGCCTCTACACCGGCCCGCAGGTGGACAACCGCTACGTCGTCCCGCGCTTCGTGGAGCGCACCTCGCAGGGCGTGCGTGAGTACGACCCGTACGCGAAGCTCTTCGAGGAGCGCGTGATCTTCCTGGGCGTCCAGATCGACGACGCCTCGGCCAACGACGTCATGGCGCAGCTGCTGTGCCTGGAGTCGATGGACCCCGACCGCGACATCTCGATCTACATCAACAGCCCCGGCGGCTCGTTCACCGCGCTCACCGCGATCTACGACACGATGCAGTTCGTGAAGCCGGACATCCAGACGGTCTGCATGGGCCAGGCGGCCTCCGCCGCCGCGGTCCTGCTCGCCGCGGGCACCCCGGGCAAGCGCATGGCGCTCCCGCACGCCCGGGTGCTCATCCACCAGCCGTCCTCGCAGACGGGCCGCGAGCAGCTCTCCGACCTGGAGATCGCGGCCAACGAGATCCTCCGGATGCGCGCGCAGCTGGAGCAGATGCTGGCCCGGCACTCGACGACCCCGCTGGAGAAGATCAGCGAGGACATCGAGCGCGACAAGATCCTCACGGCCGAGGACGCCCTGGCGTACGGTCTGGTCGACCAGATCGTTTCCACCCGCAAGACCACCGCGGGCGCATCGCTCTGACGTCGGTCTTTCCCCTTGGCACATTCCGTATCCACGGCCACGGCCGTGTGAACCGTGCCAAGGGGGGCCCGAACGGGGGCCCAGGCAAGGTACCGTCGGACAGAGGCACCAGGAGTCGCTGAACCAGGCGTCTCCCAGGCGAAGGGGAAGCACCTCGTGGCACGCATCGGTGATGGCGGCGACCTGCTCAAGTGCTCGTTCTGCGGAAAGAGCCAGAAGCAGGTGAAGAAGCTCATCGCGGGACCCGGTGTGTACATCTGCGACGAGTGCATCGATCTCTGCAACGAGATCATCGAGGAGGAGCTCGCGGAGACGAGCGAGGTGCGCTGGGAAGAGCTTCCCAAGCCTCGTGAGATCTACGAGTTCCTGGAGGGGTACGTCGTCGGGCAGGAGCCCGCGAAGAAGGCCCTCTCGGTCGCGGTGTACAACCACTACAAGCGGGTCCAGGCCGGGGAGAACGGCGGCGGCGCCCATCGCGAGGACGCGATCGAGCTCGCCAAGTCGAACATCCTCCTGCTGGGCCCCACGGGTTCTGGTAAGACACTCCTCGCGCAGACGCTGGCCCGTATGCTCAACGTCCCGTTCGCCATCGCGGACGCGACGGCGCTGACGGAGGCCGGCTATGTCGGCGAGGACGTCGAGAACATCCTGCTCAAGCTGATCCAGGCGGCCGACTACGACGTCAAGAAGGCCGAGACCGGGATCATCTACATCGACGAGATCGACAAGGTCGCCCGTAAGAGCGAGAACCCGTCGATCACCCGCGATGTCTCCGGCGAGGGCGTTCAGCAGGCCCTGCTGAAGATCCTGGAGGGCACGACCGCCTCCGTACCGCCGCAGGGCGGACGCAAGCACCCGCACCAGGAGTTCATCCAGATCGACACGACGAACGTGCTGTTCATCGTGGGCGGCGCGTTCTCCGGCCTGGAGAAGATCATCGAGTCCCGGGCCGGCGCCAAGGGCATCGGCTTCGGCGCCACGATCCGCTCCAAGCTGGAGATCCAGGCGAGCGACCAGTTCCAGGAGGTCATGCCGGAGGACCTGGTGAAGTTCGGGATGATCCCCGAGTTCATCGGCCGTCTCCCCGTGCTGACCTCGGTCCACAACCTGGACCGCGAGGCCCTGCTCCAGATCCTCATCGAGCCGCGCAACGCCTTGGTCAAGCAGTACCAGCGCCTCTTCGAACTCGACGGCGTGGAGCTGGACTTCGAGCGCGAGGCGCTGGAGGCCATCGCCGACCAGGCGATCCTGCGCCAGACCGGTGCACGCGGTCTGCGCGCGATCATGGAGGAAGTCCTCCAGTCCGTGATGTACGAGGTCCCGTCCCGCAAGGACGTCGCCCGCGTCGTCATCACTCCCGACGTCGTCCGCAACAACGTCAACCCGACGCTGGTCCCGCGCGAGCCGCGCACGATCGGCAAGAACGACGGCGGCCGGCACGAGAAGTCCGCCTAGCCGCAGGCGGCTTGCGCAACGCCGAAGGGGCGCCCACCGGTTCATCCGGTGGGCGCCCCTTCGGCCTTGCGCGATCAGGCCGGATCAGACCTTGGCGCGGGAGGTGTTGTAGAGCTTGGCGGCGAGGGCGGCCACATCTTCCTGCGGCACGCCCTTCCCCGTCAGCGCCGAGCCGACGTCGAGGCTGGCGACGATACCGACCGTGCTGTAGTCGGCCCAGATGCAGACCGGCATGGTGAATTCCTTCGGCCCGTTCGCGGCGGTGCCGTCGGCCTTGTCGTTGATCACCTTGAGGTCCTGGCACTTCATCAGCGCGCCGTCGAAGCCGTCCGGCTTGATCTCCTTGGGACTGCCCACCAGGGAGACGTCGCTGCTGTTGGTGTCCTTCGTCATGTTCTTCCCGGCCTTGTCGAAGGCGCTGTCGAGCGTCTTCGACGGGTCCGGGATCTCACCCCAGACGCCCTCGAAGATGAGCATCTTCTGCAGGAGCGGGTTGTCCTTGCTGCCGCTCTGGTACTGGGCCCCGGCCTTGTTGGCGTCCTTGACCCCCATGGCCTCGGCCTCGGCCTTGTCCTCGCCGGTGACCGGGCCGGACGCCGCGGGCTTGGACGGGTTCTTCTTGAAGTCCTCCACCGCCGCCGGGGGCGTCAGCTTGTACCCCTTCGTGGAGTCCGCCACGTCGCTGTTGCCGCCGGAGGTCAGGAAGTACACCCCGCCCGCGACGACCGCCAGCGCCACCACGGCGGCACCGATGATCAGCCCGGTCCTCTTCTTCGGCTGAGGAGGCTGGGCCCCGTACGGAGGCTGCCCGCCGTACGGAGGTGAGGGCGGCTGCTGACCGTAGGGGCCGGGCTGCTGGGCCTGCGGGTAGCCGTAGCCCTGCGGCGGCTGCTGGGGCTGCGCGTACGGGTTCGGCTGCTGCGGGGGGACGCCCTGCGGGGCCTGCTGCGGGTAGCCGTAGCCGGGCTGGCCCTGCGGGGGGCCCTGGGGCGGCGGGGCTCCGTACGGGCCCGGCTGCTGCCCGTACGGTCCGGGCTGGCCCTGCGGCGGCTGCCCACCGTACGGGCCCGGCTGGTTGTAGCTCATCGAGGTGTCCCCTCCAGATTCCCTTATGCGTTGCGAACATCCTGACGGAAGCCGTCCTGACATGGGTGATCGGGCCGGACACCGTTACTGAACCAATCCGTTTCAGTGCAGACCTGTGACGGCCCTAAACTGTCTCCCGTGACCGAGAACTCATCGCAGCAGCCAGCCAGCAACCCCGAACTGCCGACCACGTACGCGCCGGCCGACGTAGAGGGGAAGCTGTACGAGCGCTGGGTGGAGCGGGGTTACTTCGAAGCCGACGAACACAGCGACAAGCCGCCGTACAGCATCGTCATCCCGCCGCCGAACGTCACCGGATCACTCCACCTGGGCCACGCCTTCGAGCACACCCTGATCGACGCCCTCGTCCGCCGGAAGCGCATGCAGGGCTTCGAGGCGCTCTACCAGCCGGGCATGGACCACGCGGGCATCGCCACCCAGAACGTCGTCGAGCGCGAGCTCGGCAAGGAGGGCAAGTCCCGCCACGACCTGGGCCGCGAGGCCTTCGTCGAGCGCGTCTGGCAGTGGAAGGACGAGTCCGGCGGCCAGATCTCCGGCCAGATGCGCCGCCTCGGCGAGGGCGTCGCCTGGTCCCGTGAGCGCTTCACCATGGACGAGGGCCTGTCCAAGGCCGTCCAGACCGTCTTCAAGCAGATGTACGACGACGGGCTCATCTACCGCGCCGAGCGCATCATCAACTGGTGCCCCCGCTGTCTCACCGCGATCTCCGACATCGAGGTCGAGTACCAGGAGGACGACGGCGAGCTCGTCTCCATGACGTACGGGGACGGGGACGAGACCATCGTCGTCGCCACCACCCGTGCCGAGACGATGCTCGGAGACACCGCCGTCGCCGTCCACCCCGACGACGAGCGCTACAAGCACCTGGTCGGCAGGCAGATCAAACTGCCGCTCACCGACCGCACGATCCCCGTCGTCGCCGACCACCACGTCGATCCCGAGTTCGGCACCGGTGCGGTCAAGGTGACGCCCGCCCACGACCCGAACGACTTCGAGATCGGCAAGCGCCACGACCTGCCGTTCCTCACGGTCCTGGACGAGCGCGCGATCATCACCGTCCCCGGCCCCTTCCAGGGCCTGGACCGGCTGGAGGCCCGCTCCGCCATCGTCGCCGCCCTGCGCGCCGAGGGCCGGATCGTCGCCGAGAAGCGGCCCTACGTCCACTCCGTCGGGCACTGCTCGCGCTGCAAGACCACCATCGAACCGCGCCTCTCCCTCCAGTGGTGGGTCAAGGTCGCCCCGCTCGCCAAGGCCGCCGGCGACGCGGTCCGCGACGGCAGCGTCAAGATCCACCCGCAGGAGATGGAGAAGCGCTACTTCGACTGGGTCGACAACCTCCACGACTGGACGATCTCGCGCCAGCTCTGGTGGGGGCACCGCATCCCCGTCTGGTACGGCCCGAACGGCGAGGTCGTCTGCGTCGGACCCGACGAGGCGGCGCCCACCGGCGAGGGCTGGACCCAGGACAGCGATGTCCTGGACACCTGGTTCTCCTCGGGCCTGTGGCCCTTCTCCACGCTCGGCTGGCCCGAACGGACCGACAGCCTCGCGAAGTTCTACCCGAACTCCGTCCTGGTCACCGGCTACGACATCCTCTTCTTCTGGGTCGCCCGGATGATGATGTTCGGCCTGTACGTCAACGACGGCGTCCCGCCGTTCTCCACGATCGTCCTGCACGGCATGGTCCGCGACGAGCACGGCAAGAAGATGTCGAAGTCCTTCGGCAACGTGGTCAACCCGCTGGACTGGATGGACAAGTACGGCTCCGACGCCCTGCGCTTCACCCTCGCGCGCGGCGCCAACCCCGGCACCGACGTGCCCATCGGCGAGGAGTGGGTCCAGGGCTCGGCGAAGTTCTCCAACAAGATCTGGAACGCCACCCGCTTCGCCCTGATGAACGGCGCCACGATCGAGGGCGAGCTGCCCCCGGTCGAGGAGATGTCGGTCACCGACCGCTGGATCCTGTCCCGTCTGAACAAGACGGTCGCGGAGGTCGACGCGTTCTACGACGACTTCCAGTTCGCCAGGATCAGTGAGTCGCTGCGCCACTTCGCGTGGGACGAGGTCTTCGACTGGTATGTCGAGCTGTCCAAGACCACGTTCTTCGCGGGCGGCCGCCCGGCCGTGGTCTCGGGCCGGGTCCTCGGCGAGGTCCTGGACGTGATGCTGCGGCTGCTGCACCCGATCGTCCCGTTCGTCACGGAGACGCTGTGGACCGCGCTCACCGGGCGCGAGTCGATCGTCATCGCCGAGTGGCCGGGCGACTCCGGCTTCCGCGACGACGCGGCCGAGCAGGAGATCGAGCTGGTCCAGCAGGTCGTCACCGAGGTCCGCCGCTTCCGCAACGACCAGGGTCTCCAGCCCGGCCAGAAGGTCCCGGCCGAGCTGACCCTGACCGGCACGGCGCTCGCCCCGCACGAGGCGGCCATCCGCCAGCTGCTGCGGCTCCAGCCCGCCGGGGACGACTTCCAGGCCACCGCGTCGCTCCCGGTCGCCGGGGCCACCGTCGCCCTGGACCTGTCCGGCACCATCGACGTGCCGGCCGAACGCAAGCGCCTCACCAAGGACCTGGAGGCCGCGCTGAAGGAGAAGGCCCAGGCGGAGGCCAAGCTCGGCAACGAAGCCTTCCTGGCCAAGGCGCCGGACAACGTGGTCGACAAGATCCGTGGCCGGCTCTCCAAGGCCGAGGCCGACACCGAGCGGATCTCCGCCCAGCTGGCGGCCCTCCCGCAGAGCTGATGAGCTGACGGCGAAGCCCCCGCACCCCCGACCGACCGGGGGAGCGGGGGCTTCGCCGTACCGCTGGGCGAGAGTCCCCCGGGCGCCGCGCGCGATGTCGGCGGCCATCCGTAGACTGGTCCCCGTGAGTGAGCCCCGCCCTTCAGACCGGCACGATGCGCCCGATCCCGACGACACCTTCGAGGAGATCGTCGACGAGGCGACCCAGCGCGACCCCGACCTGGCGGTGATCGAGGCCGGGAGCCGCACCCTGCGCGCCCACTCGGGCCGGCCCCAGGGCGAAGCGGTCCCGGCCCGCCCGGCCGACCCCGAGACCGACAAGGCGCTGCGCGCGGTGGAGCAGGAGCTCGCCGGACGCTGGGGCGAGACCAAGCTGGAGCCGTCCGTCACGCGCATCGCCGCGCTGATGGACGTCCTCGGCGAGCCGCAGCGCGCCTACCCCTCCATCCACATCACCGGTACCAACGGCAAGACCAGCACGGCCCGCATGATCGAGGCCCTGCTGAACGCCTTCGAGCTGCGCACCGGCCGCTACACCTCCCCGCACGTCCAGTCGATCACCGAGCGGATCAGTCTGGACGGCGTCCCGATCGAGCCCGAGCGGTTCATCGAGACGTACGAGGACGTCAAGCCGTACGTCGAGATGGTCGACGCCCAGCAGCCCTACCGGCTCTCCTTCTTCGAGGTCCTCACCGGCATGGCGTACGCGGCCTTCGCCGACGCGCCCGTCGACGTGGCGGTCGTCGAGGTCGGCATGGGCGGCACCTGGGACGCCACCAACGTCATCGACTCCACGGTCGCCGTCGTCACCCCCATCTCGCTGGACCACACCGACCGGCTCGGCACCACGCCCGCCGAGATCGCCGGGGAGAAGTCCGGGGTCATCAAGCAGGGCGCCACGGTCATCCTGGCGCAGCAGCCGGTGGACGCCGCGCAGGTGATGCTCAAGAAGGCCGTCGAGGTCGATGCCACCGTGGCCCGTGAGGGCATGGAGTTCGGCGTCACCTCGCGCGAGATCGCCGTCGGCGGACAGCAGCTCACCCTTCGGGGCCTGGGTGGTGAGTACGAAGGGATCTTCCTCCCGCTGTACGGGGCCCACCAGGCGCACAACGCGGCCGTCGCGCTCGCCGCCGTCGAGGCGTTCTTCGGCATCGGCGCCGAGCAGGCCCGCTCCCTCGACATCGACGCGATCCGCAAGGCGTTCGCCTCGGTTCTCTCGCCCGGCCGTCTGGAGGTCGTGCGCTCCAGCCCGACCGTCGTGCTGGACGCCGCGCACAATCCGGCGGGCGCCAAGGCGGCGGCGGACGGTATCTCCGAGGCGTTCAGCTTCTCCCGGCTGATCGGCGTGGTCGGCACGAGCGGCGACAAGGACGCCCGCGGGCTCCTGGAGGCCTTCGAGCCGATCTTCGCCGAGATCGTCATCACGCAGAATTCCACCGCCCGCGCGATGGACGCGGACGAGCTGGCCGCGATCGCCGTCGAGGTCTTCGGCGACGACCGGGTCCAGGTAGAGCCGCGTCTCGACGACGCGCTGGAGGCGGCGATCACGCTGGCCGAGGAGGACGAGGAGTACGCGGGCGCCGGGGTGCTGGTGACCGGATCCGTGATCACGGTCGGCGAAGCCCGGCTGCTGCTGGGAAGGGGCTGAGAAGAAGGATGCGGACGCTCTGCGCCTCGACGCTGATCGGCGAGTTCTTCGTGATCGGCTTCGCCGGTCTCGTCGCGATGAAGCTGGACGACGCCTCCATGGCCGTGGTCTGGACGGTGTGCGGCATCGGCATGGTCCTCTCCGTGCTGCTGTGCGGAATGATCACCCGGCCCGGCGGCGTCCAGTTGGGCTGGGCGCTCCAGGTCGCGCTGGTCCTGAGCGGGTTCGTGGTGCCGACGATGTTCGTCCTGGGCCTGGCCTTCGGCGGTCTGTGGTGGGCCTCGATCCACTACGGGCGCAAGATCGACGAGGCCAAGGCCGACTGGGCCGCCCGGCAGGAAGCCGAAGAGGCCGCGGCCTGAGGCCCTGAGCCGGGCCTCCCGTCCGGATCCCGGCCGTCCGCCTGTCCGGATCGTGCCTGGCCCGCCCGACACGACCGGCTCGCCCTTTGGGCCCCGGAAATCCGGGGCCCAAAGGTGACCCTGGGTGAACCCGGGCGCAGACCCGCCCCCGAACCCCTGTAATCTCGCCCTCACCGCACCCGTATGCCTGGCCTTGCAAGGAGCCGTACATGACTCAGCGCACTCTCGTCCTGCTCAAGCCCGACGCGGTCCGCCGTGGCCTGATCGGCGAGATCGTCGGCCGCATCGAGCGCAAGGCGAACTGGCGGATCACCGCGCTGGAGCTGCGCACCCTGGACGAGGAGACTCTGGAGCAGCACTACGGCGAGCACAAGGGCCGCCCGTTCTACGAGCCGCTCATGGAGTTCATGAAGTCCGGCCCCGTCGTCGCCCTGGTGGCCGAAGGTGAGCGGGTCATCGAGGGCGTCCGCGCCCTGGCCGGCCCCACCGACCCGATCGCCGCCGCGCCCGGGTCCATCCGTGGTGACTTCGGCACGATCACCCGCGAGAACCTCATCCACGCCTCGGACTCCGAGGAGTCCGCAGAGCGAGAACTGAAGCTTTTCTTTCCGGGACTTTCCTGACCCGATCGGCCAAACAGCGCTGTACGCGAGGGGCGACCGAAGTAATTCGGTCGCCCCTCGGCATAGGGTTTGGGATCGCGGGAACGCATCCCTTCGACGCGACGTCACCATGGGTAGAACGGGCACCCGTTCCGCTCACCATGGCGAAGGACCCTCGCGTTGTGTCCGTGCATACGGCACTACGATGGAAGCTTCCACGCCCGCAGCGCCAACCTCGCCTACCAGAACAAGCCATCTTCGCTACCTGGGAAGGCCCGACGCATCCTCATGGGGAACAAGGGGAACTCAATGTCGTTCATCGGCCGTGACATGGCTATCGACCTCGGGACTGCCAACACGCTGGTGTACGTCAGGGGGCGCGGCATCGTTCTGAACGAGCCGTCCGTCGTGGCCATCAACACCAACACCGGCGGAATTCTGGCGGTCGGCTCCGAGGCCAAGAAGATGATCGGGCGCACGCCGGGCAACATCGTTGCCGTGCGGCCCCTGAAGGACGGCGTGATCGCCGACTTCGAGATCACCGAGCGGATGCTCCGCTACTTCATCCTCAAGATCCACAAGCGTCGCTACCTGGCCCGCCCCCGGGTCGTCGTCTGTGTGCCCTCCGGTATCACCGGGGTCGAGCGCCGCGCCGTCATCGAGGCGTCCACGCAGGCCGGCGCGCGCCAGGTGCACATCATCGAAGAGCCGATGGCCGCGGCCATCGGCTCCGGCCTGCCGGTCCACGAGGCCACCGGGAACATGGTCGTCGACATCGGCGGCGGCACCACCGAGGTCGCCGTGATCTCGCTCGGCGGCATCGTCACCGCCCAGTCGATCCGCACCGCCGGTGACGAGCTGGACAACGCGATCATCCAGCACATCAAGAAGGAGTACTCGCTCCTCCTCGGTGAGCGGACCGCCGAACAGATCAAGATCACCATCGGTTCGGCGTTCGACCTGGAGAAGGACGAGCACACCGAGATCCGCGGCCGCGACCTGGTCTCCGGGCTGCCCAAGACGGTCGTCATCTCGGCCGCCGAGGTCCGCAAGGCCATCGAGGAACCGGTCAACGCGATCGTCGACGCCGTGAAGACGACACTCGACAAGTGCCCGCCCGAGCTGTCCGGCGACATCATGGACCGAGGCATCGTCCTCACCGGCGGCGGCGCGCTGCTGCGCGGTCTTGACGAGCGGCTGCGCCACGAGACGGGCATGCCGATCCACATCGCCGAGGACCCGCTGGACTCGGTGGCGCTCGGCTCCGGCAAGTGCGTCGAGGAGTTCGAGGCGCTCCAGCAGGTGCTGGACGCCCAGCCCCGACGCTAGAGCACGTCCGGGGTGTCCCTCCGGGGACATCACCCGATCCGGCGAGCGGACGCTGACGCTCCGCCCGCCGGATCGTTGATATAGATCGTTGTTGTACCTGTACCGGCGCGGAGACACATCGGCCCGGACACACGTACAGCGACGTACAAAAAGGCACGAACATTCCGACGAGGAAGGCACGGCCGCCGCACGTGAGGGACACACGAGAGAGCCGGCTGCTCCTGGTGCTGCTGATCGCCATCGCATTCGCCCTGATCACGGTGGATATCCGAGGCGGCGAGGAGTCACCGGTGGACGGCGCGCGGCAGGCCGCGGCCACCGTCTTCGGGCCGGTAGAGAACGGCGTGGCGGCAGCGGTCGACCCGGTGGGCAACGCCATAGGCGCGGTACGGGACTCCGGCAACCGGCACGACCGGATCTCCGCCCTGGAGCAGGAGAACGCCGCGCTGAAGGCCAAGCTCGGCAGCGACGACCGCACCAACAGCCGGGTCCGCCAGCTCGACGCCATGCTGAAGAACGCGGGCGCCGGACAGTACGGCATCAAGGGCGCCGAGGTCATCGCCATAGGCGCGGCCCAGGGCTTCTCCTGGACGGTCACCATCGACGCCGGGGCGGGCGACGGCATCCGCCGCGACATGACCGTCCTCAATGGGGAGGGGCTGGTCGGCCGGGTCACCACCGTCGGCCCCGACACCGCGACGGTCCTGCTCGCCAACGACCCGGACTTCACCGTCGGCACCCGGATGGAGAAGACCGACGAGCTCGGCTTCGCCACCGGCCAGGGCTCGCGCCCGCTGTCGGTGCAGTTCCTCAACGGCAAGGCCAAGGTGAAGGCCGGCGACCGGCTGGTCACCTTCGGCTCCAGCAAGGACAAGCCCTTCGTGCCCGGCGTGCCGGTCGGCGAGGTCGTCCGCGTCGACCCCTCCGGCGGCGCGCTGACCCGGACCGTCTACGTGAAGCCCTACGTCGGGTTCACCAAGCTCGACATCGTCGGCGTCGTCGTCCAGGCTCCCCGCGAGGACCCGCGGGACACGGTCCTGCCCAAGCAGCCCGTCAAGACGAAGCCGAAGCCGACCCCCACGGTCACCGTCACGGTCCAGCCCAACGGGGACCTGGTGGACGGCTCCGGCAAGGTCGTCGGCAACATCAACGAGCAGCCGGGCGGCGACGCCGCCGGTGACGCGGCAGGCGACCAGCAGGGCAACACCCAACCCGACAACGCGGCCAACGACCAGGAGTAGAGCTGATCCCCATGCGCATCAACCGGACTCTGCTCTCGATCGTCCTGGTCGTCGTCGCCCTCGTCGTCCAGGTCTCCGTCCTCGCCCGCCTCCAGCTCCCCGGGGCCGTCCCCGACCTGCTGCTCCTCACCGTCCTCGGACTTGCCTTCGTGTACGGGCCGGTCAGCGGCTCCCTCATCGGCTTCGGCGCGGGCCTCCTCGCGGACCTCGCCCCGCCCGCCGACCACGCCGTCGGGCGCTACGCCCTGGTGCTCTGCGTCATCGGCTACCTCGCGGGCCTGGCCCGGCCGGAGAACGGGCAGCTGAAGTCGGCCTTCGCCCCGATGGCCGTGGTCGTCGCCGCCGCGATCGGCTCGACCCTGCTGTACGCGGGCGTCGGCGCACTCGTCGGCGACACCGCCGCCCGCCATGTGGGCCTGGGCAGCCTGCTGTTCACGGCCGCGATCTACGACCTGCTGCTGGCGCCCTTCACGGTGCCGCTCATCATGGCGCTGGCCAGACGCACCGAGAACGACCCGTTCGCCGAGGCCTCCTCCGGCGGCAACGACGTCGCCGCGGGCTGGCTCGCCTCGGGCACCGGCCTGCGGATCGGCAATCAGCGCGGTGGGCTGCGCGTCAAGGCCGCCCGCAACCGCGCCGCCCGCGCGGGCAGGATCAAGGGGGTCAAGCGACTGTGAAGCCGTACGCGACCGAGGAGGCCGGGGGCGCTCCGTGAGGCTCTACTTCCCGGGGGACGACCCCCGTACCCCCAGCAGGACCACCACAGGGGGCACCGCGTGAGCAACATTCCCGAGACCGGGCGGACCCAGCGGGTCCAGATCCGGCTCATCGTCATCCAGGTCCTCGTCTTCTCGCTGCTGCTCACCCTCGGCGGCCGCCTGTGGTACCTCCAGATCCGCAACGGCGACGAGTACACCGCCGAAGCCGCGGGCAACGGTGTGCAGCAGGTCGTCAAGCCCGCCGTGCGCGGCTCGATCCTCGACGCCCGCGGCGTGCCGCTCGCCGACAACGAGACCCGCCTCGTCGTCTCCGCGAGCCGCACCGAGCTCCTGAAGATGAAGGACGACGGCATCGGCGTCCTCACCCGGCTCGCCGACGTCCTGGACATGAAGGCCCAGGACGTCCGGGACAAGGTCCGCCTCTGCGACGCCAAGACCCCCCAGCCCTGCTGGAACGGATCGCCCTACCAGCCGATCCCGGTCACCGACGAGGCCACCACCCAGCAGGCCCTCCAGATCCGCGAGCGCGCCGAGGACTTCCCCGGCATCACCGCCGAACCCACCCCCGTACGCCGCTACGCCGCACCCGGCAAGGCGAAGACCGCACAGGTCCTCGGCTACCTCTCGCCCGTCACCGACGACGAGATCCAGAAGGCGCAGGACGGCCCGTCGCCCTACCTCCGCTCCGACCAGGTCGGCCGCTCCGGACTGGAGCGCACCTACGACAAGGAGCTGCGCGGCAAGGCAGGCGTCACCCGCTACGAGGTCGACAACCTCGGCCGCGTCATGGGCGAGGCGGAGAACGACCCGGCGGTGTCCGGCTCCACCCTCGTCACCAGCCTCGACGCCCGCGTCCAGGCGGTGGCCGAGTACGAGCTGGCCCAGGCGATGAAGACCGTCCGCCAGGAGACCGACAAGATCACCGGCCGTAAGTACGAGGCCGACTCCGGCGCCGTCGTCGTCATGGAGTCCAAGACCGGCCGTGTCGTGTCGATGGCCTCCCAGCCCGACTACGACCCCAACGACTGGGTCGGCGGCATCTCCGGCAAGCAGTACGCCAAGCTCACCAGCAAGAAGTCCAACTACCCGCTGCTCAACCGGGGCATCCAGGGCCAGGCACCCGCCGGCTCGATCTTCAAGGTGGTGTCGGCGAGCGCCGCCGTGCGTGGCGGCCACGCCTTCGACGACCTCTACGAGTGCAGCAGCTCCTACAGCCTCGGCAACCAGACCTTCGCGAACTTCGAGTCCCAGGGCCACGGCCCCATCACCCTCGGCGACGCGCTCAAGTACTCCTGCAACACCGTCTTCTACCGTCTCGGCCACGAGGAGTGGGCGCGTGACGGCGGCATAAAGCCGAAGAAGGACGCCAAGAACTGGTTCTACCGCACCGCCCGTGACTTCGGTCTCGGCGCCGAGACCGGCGTCGACCTGCCCAACGAGGTCAAGGGCCGCATCCCGGACCGAAAGTGGAAGCAGGACTTCTGGAAGGCCAACAAGAACGCCTGGTGCAAGGAGGGCAAGAAGGGCGGCACCTACGTCCAGCAGATCGCTTACGAGAGCTGCCTCGAAGGCAACCAGCTCAAGGCCTACGACAGCATCAACTACGCGATCGGCCAGGGTGACGTGCTCGTCACCCCGATCCAGATGGCTACCGCCTACGCCGCGATCAGCAACGGCGGCACCCTCCACGAGCCCACCGTCGGCAAGGCCGTGATCAGCCCCGACGGCAAGAGCGTCCAGGAGATCGAGCCCAAGGCCGCCGGCAAGCTGCCGGTCAACGCCCAGACCATCAAGGACCTCGACAAGGGGCTGCGCTCGGTGGTCGAGCCCGGCGGCACCGCCGCCTGGCGGTTCGGCGGCTGGCCGCAGGACAAGATCCCGATGCGCGCCAAGACCGGTACCGCCCAGGTGTACGGCAAGCAGACCACCGGCTGGTTCGCGACCTACACCGACGACTACACGATCGTCATGACGATCTCCCAGGGCGGCACCGGCTCCGGCTCCGCCGGGCCCGCCGTCCGCAAGATCTATGACGCGCTCTACGGCCTCGACGCCGAGGGCAACCAGGACAAGAAGAGGGCCTTGCTCCCGAAGCCCCAGAAGGCGCTGCCGAAGGTCCAGCCCGACGGTTCGATCTACGCGCCGAAGGTCAAGCCCTACGACCCCACTCCGGTCACGCCGCAAGAGCAGCCGGGCGGACAGGAACCCCAACTGCCCCTGCAACCCGCGGGCCAGCCAGGACTCACCGGATCGCCCGCGTCGAACGGGAGGCAGCCCTGATGGCAGGTGGATTCTCCGTCTCCCGATACGCCCCCGAACAGGGCTCCTGGGCCAAGCTGACCGCCCGCGACTCCCTCGTACGGCGGCTGGACTGGCCGCTGCTCGGGGCCGCGCTCGCGCTCTCGTTCCTCGGCGCGCTGCTCGTATGGTCCGCGACCCGCAACCGCGACCACCTCACCCAGGGCGACCCGTACTTCTTCCTCCTGAGGCACGCCCTCAACACCGGCATCGGCCTCGCCCTGATGATCGGCACGATCTGGCTCGGCCACCGCACGCTGCGCGGGGCCGTCCCGGTCCTCTACGGCATCTCGGTGCTGCTGGTCCTGGCGGTCCTCACCCCGCTCGGCACCACGGTCAACGGCGCCCACGCGTGGATCAAACTCCCCGCGGGCTTCTCGATCCAGCCCTCCGAGTTCACCAAGATCACCATCATTCTCGTGATGGCGATGCTGCTGGCGGCCCGCGTCGACGCGGGCGACCAGGCCCACCCCGACCACCGGACCGTCGCCAAGGCTCTGGGCCTCGCGGCCATCCCCATGGGCATCGTCATGCTCATGCCGGACCTCGGCTCGGTGATGGTCATGGCCGTCATCGTCCTCGGCATCCTGCTGGCCTCCGGCGCCTCCAACCGCTGGGTCTTCGGCCTCCTCGGCGCGGGCGCGGCCGGAGCCGTCTCCGTCTGGCAGCTCGGCCTGCTCGACGACTACCAGATCGCCCGCTTCGCCGCCTTCGCCAACCCCGCGCTCGACCCGGCGGGCGTCGGCTACAACACCAACCAGGCCCGCATCGCGATCGGCTCCGGCGGACTCACCGGCACCGGGCTCTTCGAAGGCACCCAGACCACCGGTCAGTTCGTGCCCGAGCAGCAGACCGACTTCGTCTTCACCGTCGCCGGCGAGGAACTGGGCTTCCTCGGCGCGGGTCTGATCATCGTGCTCCTCGGCGTCGTCCTGTGGCGCGCCTGCCGGATCGCCCGCGAGACCACCGAGCTGTACGGCACGGTCGTCGCCGCCGGGATCATCGCCTGGTTCGCCTTCCAGTCCTTCGAGAACATCGGCATGACGCTCGGCATCATGCCGGTCGCCGGGCTGCCCCTGCCCTTCGTCTCCTACGGAGGGTCCTCGATGTTCGCCGTCTGGGTGGCCATCGGACTGCTCCAGTCGATCCGGGTGCAACGGCCGATGTCCGCCTGAACCCGGCCGGTCGCGGGTAGGTGTCCGTACATGGCGGACACCAAGCGCGAGATCGAGCGGAAGTACGAAGCCACCGACGACACCCGGCTGCCCGACCTGACCCGGGCGGCCGGGGTCGACCGGACGGCCCACCGCGGCCTGACCGAGCTCGACGCCGTCTACTACGACACCGCCGATCTCCGTCTCGCGGCCGACGCCCTCACCCTGCGCCGCAGGACCGGCGGGGCCGACGAGGGCTGGCACCTGAAGTTCCCCGTCGCCACCGGCATCCGTGACGAGATCCACGAGCCGCTCGCCGACACCCTGCCGCCCCCGCTGGCCGCCCTCCTGCGCTCCCGGGTCCGCCACACGGAGATCGCCCCCGTCGTCCGGCTGCTCTCCGCCCGCGACGTCCACCACCTCACCGCCGCCGACGGCACCCTCCTCGCCGAGGTCAGCGTCGACCGGGTCCGCGCCGAGCGGCTCGCGGGGGAGGGCACCGGCACCACGGCGGCCTGGACCGAGATCGAGGTGGAGCTGGCCGACGACGGCGACCCCACGATCCTGGACGCCGTCGAGAAACGGCTGCGCAAGGCCGGGGTGCACCCCGCGAAATCCGCCTCCAAGCTCGCCCGCGCCCTGGCCGAGACGGCTCCCGCACATGAGAGGAAGAGGCCCCCGGCACCGGACGGGCCCCGGACCGCGGGCGACCACGTCCTGGCCTACGTACGCGAACAGATCCGGACGATCGTCGACCTCGACCCCGCCGTCCGCCGCGACCTCCCCGACTCCGTGCACAGGATGCGCGTCGCCACCCGCAGGCTGCGCAGCACCTTCAGGACCCACCGCAGGCTCCTCGACCGCGAGGTCACCGACCCCCTCGGCGCGGAGCTCAAGTGGCTCGCCGCCGAACTGGGCCTCGACCGCGACCAGGAGGTCCTGGACGAGCGCCTCGGCACCAGCGTCGAGTCCCTGCCCGCCGCCCTGACCCTCGGCCCGGTGCGCGGCCGCCTCCGCGCCTGGTCGGCCGCCCGCCGCACCGGATCGCGCCGCAGGATCATCGACGTACTGGACGGGCAGCGGTATCTGGACCTCCTGGACGCCCTCGACGCGCTGAGCGCCGACCCGCCGCTGCGCCCCGCCGCCGGCCGCGCGCCCGAAAAGGCCCTTCACCGGGCGGTGCTCAAGGACTACGAGCGCCTCGCCACCCGTGTCGGCCACGCGCTCGGACAGCCGCCCGGCCCGGAGCGCGACGCTGCCCTGCACGAGGCCCGCAAGGCCGCCAAACGCGCCCGGTACGCGGCCGAGGCGGCCCGGCCCGCGCTCGGCAAGCCCGCCAAGCGCCTCGCTCAACGCGTGAAGGACGTGCAGACCGTCCTCGGCGACCACCAGGACAGCGTCGTCGCCCGCGAGGCCCTGCGCACCCTCGCGATCCAGTCGCACGCGGCGGGGGAGACCGCGTTCACCTGGGGGCTTCTGTACGGGCGGGAAGAGGCCGTCGCCGAGGCCCGGGAGCGCGAACTGCCCACGGTCTGGGCCCGCGCGTCGGCCCCGGACCGCGCGCGGAACTGAGGCGCTGAGTGCCGGGGTAGGCTGGATGGTCACCCCTGCCGGCTCACGAAGGTTCGCGAGATGTCTGCCGCATCGGTCTTCCCACAGCTCGAAGCTCTGCTCCCGCATGTGCAGAAGCCCATCCAGTACGTCGGCGGTGAGCTGAACTCCACCGTCAAGGAGTGGGACAGCTGCGACGTCCGCTGGACCCTCATGTACCCCGACGCATACGAGGTCGGACTCCCCAACCAGGGCGTCATGATCCTCTACGAGGTGCTCAACGAGCGCGAAGGCGTCCTCGCCGAGCGCACGTACAGCGTCTGGCCGGACCTCGAAGAGCTGATGCGCGAGCACAACGTGCCGCAGTTCACCGTGGACAGCCACCGCCCCGTCGGCGCGTTCGACGTCTTCGGGCTGAGCTTCTCCACGGAGCTGGGCTACACCAACATGCTCACCGCCCTGGACCTCGCCGGCATCCCGCTGGAGTCCAAGGACCGTGACCTGGACCACCCGATCGTCCTCGCGGGCGGCCACGCCGCGTTCAACCCCGAGCCGATCGCGGACTTCATCGACTGCGCGGTCCTCGGCGACGGCGAGCAGGCCGTCCTGGAGATCACCGAGATCATCCGCGCCTGGAAGGCCGAGGGCCGCCCCGGCGGCCGTGACGAGGTGCTCTTCCGGCTGTCGAGGACCGGTGGCGTCTACGTTCCGCGCTTCTACGACGTCGAATACCTCCCCGACGGCCGGATCGGCCGCGTCGTGCCCAACCGGTCCGGCGTGCCGTGGCGGGTCTCCAAGCACACGGTGATGGACCTCGACGAGTGGCCCTACCCCAAGCAGCCGCTCGTCCCGCTCGCGGAGACCGTGCACGAGCGGATGTCCGTGGAGATCTTCCGCGGCTGCACCCGCGGCTGCCGCTTCTGCCAGGCCGGCATGATCACGCGCCCCGTGCGGGAGCGAAGCATCACCGGCATCGGCGAGATGGTCGAGAAGGGTCTCAAGGCGACCGGCTTCGAGGAGGTCGGCCTGCTCTCGCTCTCCTCCGCCGACCACAGCGAGATCGGCGACATCGCCAAGGGTCTCGCCGACCGCTACACCGAGGACAAGGTCGGCCTCTCGCTGCCCTCGACCCGCGTCGACGCGTTCAACGTCGACCTGGCCAACGAGCTGACCCGCAACGGCCGCCGCTCCGGCCTCACCTTCGCCCCCGAGGGCGGCTCCGAGCGCATGCGCAAGGTCATCAACAAGATGGTCTCGGAGGAGGACCTGATCCGGACGGTCGCCACGGCGTACGGCAACGGCTGGCGCCAGGTGAAGCTGTACTTCATGTGCGGCCTGCCCACCGAGACCGACGAGGACGTCCTCCAGATCGGCGACATGGCGGTCAACGTGATCGCCAAGGGCCGGGAGGTCTCCGGGCAGAACGACATCCGCGCCACGGTCTCCATCGGCGGCTTCGTGCCCAAGCCGCACACCCCCTTCCAGTGGGCCCCGCAGCTCAGCGTCGAGGACACCGACGCCCGGCTGAAGAAGCTCCGCGACAAGATCCGCGGCGACAAGAAATACGGCCGGTCCATCGGCTTCCGCTACCACGACGGCAAGCCCGGCATCGTCGAGGGACTCCTCTCGCGCGGCGACCGCCGCGTCGGCTCCGTCATCCGCTCGGTCTACGAGTCCGGCGGCCGGTTCGACGGCTGGCGCGAGCACTTCAGCTACGACCTCTGGATGAACTCCGCCGAGAAGGCGCTGCCCGAGTTCGGGGTCGACGTCGACTGGTACACCACCCGCGAGCGCACCTACGAGGAGGTCCTGCCCTGGGACCACCTCGACTCCGGTCTGGACAAGGACTGGCTCTGGGAGGACTGGCAGGACGCACTCGACGAGACCGAGGTCGAGGACTGCCGCTGGACCCCCTGCTTCGACTGCGGCGTCTGCCCACAGCTCGACCTGGACATCCAGATCGGCCCGACCGGCAAGAAGCTCCTGCCGCTCAGCGTCGTGAACAAGTAGCCCCTCGCGCGTTCCGTGTGACGACACGGTGACGTCAGGCCCGGCCGGCAACCCCGGACCGGGCCTGACGCGTCCTTGACCACATGGACCACGGCAAGCACCAGACCCCTCAGGGGTACGAGCCCGGCGAAAGCGTGTCGACCAGGCTGATCAGGATCCCGGTGCGGATCGTGGTCCTGGTGCTCGTCTTGCCCGTCCGCATGATCTGGGACGTGCTCACCGCGCTGTGGCACGCCGCCGACCGTGTCCTGCTGCGCCCGCTGGGCCGGGCCCTGGCGTGGCTCCTCGACACCCTCGTACTGACCCCGCTGACCTGGCTGTACACCTGGGTCCTCACCCCCCTGGGCAGGGCCGCCTCCTGGCTGGCCGTCGCCCTGCTGGTCCGGCCCTGGATCGGCCTGTGGCGGTACGTGGTCGTCCCCGTCGCCCGCTACGGGATCGCCGTGCCGGCGCTCTGGCTGTACGGGGCCGTCCTCACTCCGCTGGGCCACGGCCTGCGATGGATCGCCGCCGCCCTGCTGGCCCCGGCGGCGCGCGGTCTCGGAACCGGTCTGGCCTGGCTGATCACCGTGCTGCTCGTCCGGCCGATGGCGGGTCTGTGGCAGTACGTGATCGTTCCGGTGGTGCGTTACGGACTGGTCGTGCCGGTGATGTGGCTGTACGGGAACGTCCTCACCCCACTCGGCCTCGGCACGGCCTGGGTGCTGGACCAGGTGTGGCGGGGGGTCGCGGCCACCGGACGTGGTCTGGGCCTCGCGGTCGCCTGGCTGGTCATGACACTGCTCGTCGCCCCCGTCTCCTGGACGTACCGCCGGATCCTCGCCCCGATCGGCCGGGAGATCGCCGCCGCCTTCGAGGTCGCCTGGCGGATCGCCGGCTACGTCTCCCGGGCCGTCGGCCGAGCCATCGCCTGGCTCGCGTGGCACCTGATCGGCGCGCCCGTCTCCTGGGCGTACCGCACCGTGTGCGCCCCCGTCGGCCACTTTCTGCGCGACTCCGTGTGGGCCCCCGCCCGGCGCGGAGCCGCCGAGGCGGGCCGGGCCGCCCGCGCGGCCCTCGCGTCCGCCCGGGAAACCGTGCGTCAGGCGCGCCGTGACGCCTGACGGGCGCTGGTCGGCTCCACGGCCGGCGCACGGCCCCGGGAACCGCTGGGGATCCCTGCGCGTACTCTGGGTGGTACAACGACTGTCCCCAGCGCGGCGCAGGCGTCCGAGACCCCTCTGCCCGGCGAGAAACTCGTCGAGCGGGGGTGAGCCGGAGCGGCACCCGGGGGCCACCCGATTTTTTCGTGGGCGGCGCGCCACCGCGCCCGCCCCGCACCGAGGAGAAGAACCACTGGGCAAGCGACAGCCCGAAGGCCCGCCGCCCGCACCGGCAGTGCAGCGCATCCGCCTGCGCTACACCAAGCGCGGCCGCCTCCGGTTCACCAGCCACCGGGACTTCCAGCGGGCCTTCGAGCGGGCACTGCGCCGCTCCGAGGTGCCCATGGCGTACTCGGCGGGCTTCACCCCCCACCCCAAGGTCTCCTACGCCAATGCCGCACCCACCGGCACGGGCAGTGAGGCGGAGTTCCTGGAGATCGCCCTCACCGAGACGCGGGACCCCGCGATCCTGCGCGGACTGCTCGACGAGTCGATGCCGGACGGCCTCGACATCATCGACGCGGTGGAGGCCCGCACCTCGGGCCTGGCCGAACGGCTCACCGCGTCCGTCTGGGAGATGCGCCTGGACGGCGTCGATCCCGAGGACGTCCGTACGGCCGTGGCCGCCTTCAACGACGCGGAGACCGTGGAGGTCCAGCGCAAGGCGAAGAACGGCATCCGGACGTTCGACGCCCGTGCCGCCGTCGCCGACCTGCGGGTCGTCGACGCTCCGGCCGATAGGCCGGGCGAGCGGCCCTGTGCGATACTGCGCCTGGTTGTTCGGCACGTGACACCTGCCGTGCGACCCGACGACGTCCTGTCCGGTCTCCGAGCTGTGGCCGACCTGGCGCCGCCGGTCCCCGCAGCGGTGACCAGGCTGGCGCAGGGGCTCTTCGACGAGGAGTCCGGCACGGTGACCGACCCTCTCGCGCCCGACCGCGAGGCCGCCCCGACCGCACATTCCGCGGTCGCCGGGGCAGCCGTCGCGACGGCGCCGGAAGGTGCGGGTTCCGCGTAAGGCGGTCGTTGTAGCGCAGCCCTCCGACTCGGGAGCCACCTGGGTCGGGCCGCGCACTGACCCACAAGACTTTCGCCAGGCCGTACGCACACCGCGTACGGAACCGGCGAGCCAGACATCAGTTCCCGTGCGGCGCCCGCGCCCCGGACGGCGGTATCGCACCACTGCGGACCGTGCCGGACCGGAATCAGACGCGGCGCCCGGGAGCACGACGGGAGAACCGCCCGCATGCCTCAGCCGAACGAACCCGGTACGACCGGGAACAACGAAGAGAACACCCCCGGCGACAAGCTGCCGCCGCGCCGCAGGCGCCGCGCCGCTTCCCGCCCGGCGGGCCCGCCCGGCGGAGCCGTGGCCCCCGCCGAGGACGTCACGCCGGCCATACCGGCCGATGGGTCCGCCGCCCCGGCCGCGGACGACACGCCCGGGGATACGGTCGCCGAGACCGCCCCGCCCGCCCGTACGCGCCGTCGCGCCGTGCGTAAGGCCACCGCGCCCGCCGGAGCCCCGGAGCCGGTGGAGAACACCGACCCCGCCCCGGTCGCCGAGGCCCCCGCACCGGCCGCCGCCGACGAGGAGCCCGCCGCACCCGCGCCGCGCGCCCGCCGCCGCGCGGTCCGCAAGGCGACCGCCCCGGCCGGTGCGCCGGAGGCCGCCGAGGCCCCCGCCGCGGTCGTCGAGACCCCGGCCGCGTCCGCCGAGGAGCCCGAGGAAGAGGCCGAGGCCGTCGTCGAGGTGGTCGAGGAGCCCCCGGCGCCCCGCCGCCGTCGCGCCTCCCGCAAGGCCACCGCCCCCGCGGGCGCCCCGGAGACCGCCGTCGTGGTCGAGACGGCTGCCGCCGCCGAGCCCGCCACCGTGGTCGAGGTCGCCGAGCCGGCGTCCGTCGAGGCCCCTCGCGGCCGTGCCCGCCGCCGTGCTTCGGCCCCGGCCGGTACGCCGGGCGCCACCGCGCCCGTCGCCGGGACGGTGACCGAGCCGACGCCCGCCGCCGAGGCCCCCGTCGCCGAGACGGAGGCCGTGGAGGAGACCCCGGCCCCGCGCACCCGTCGCCGCGCGTCCCGCAAGGCGTCCGCGCCCGCCGGTACGCCGCAGCCGGCCGCCGCCGAGCCCGTCGAGACCCCCGCCGAGGCCGTCGAGAGCCTGCCGGCCGCCGTCGCCGAGGAGCTCGCCGCCGAGGTGGAGGAGGTCGAGGAGGCCGCCCCGCGCGGACGCCAGCGCCGCCGGGCCACCGCCGCCGCCGGTCGCCCCGAGTTCACCGCCAAGACCGACGAGCCGACCCGTAGGGGACGGCGTGCGACGCGCCCCGCCGTAGCCGTCTTCCAGGCCCCGGTCTTCGCCGAGCCGATGTTCCAGACCCCCGAGACCGCGGCTGCCGCCGCCGCGGCGGGTCCCCCCTCGGCGCCCGACGAGACCGATGAGGCCGAGGAGCAGCAGAGCGCCGAGGTCGAGCAGAGCGCTCCGCCCGCCGAGGCCGCGCCGCAGGGCGGCTCGCGTCGCCGTCGCCGCCGCCGCGGCGAGTCCGACGGGACCGAGCAGGCCGCCGAGCCCGCCGCTCCCGTGGAGGCGCCCGCCGGGCAGCCGGCCGATGAGGCCCCCGAGGCCGAGACCGAGTCGGACGAGCACGAGGGCGAGGACGCCGACGAGTACGGCGACCGCCCCTCACGCCGTCGCCGTCGTGGCGGCCGTCGTCGCCGTCGTGGCGAGGCCAACGACATGGACGACGAGCAGCACGCCGACGACGCGCCCGCGCCGTCCCGTGCCGAGGAGTCGCGCTCCGAGGACGAGCAGGACCGGGGCCGGAACCAGGCCTCGGACGCCGCCGCCGTCGACGACGAGGACGACGAGGACGACGACTCCTCGGCCTCCGGGTCGAGCAGCAGCCGCCGTCGCCGCCGTCGCCGTCGCCGCAGCGGTGACGCCGCCGCAGAGGCCGGCCACGGCACCACCGACGACCCGGAGCGTACGGTCGTCAAGGTCCGCGAGCCCCGCAAGAAGGAGGAGCGCGAGCCGGGCACCGGTTTCGACGAGGTCCAGTCCATCAAGGGCTCGACCCGTATGGAGGCCAAGAAGCAGCGTCGCCGTGAGGGCCGCGAGCAGGGCCGCCGCCGGGTCCCGATCATCACCGAGGCGGAGTTCCTCGCCCGCCGCGAGGCCGTCGAGCGGGTGATGGTCGTCCGCCAGAGCGGCGAGCGCACCCAGATCGGCGTCCTCGAGGACAACGTGCTCGTCGAGCACTACGTCAACAAGGAGCAGGCCACCAGCTACGTCGGCAACGTCTACCTGGGCAAGGTCCAGAACGTACTGCCGTCCATGGAGGCAGCCTTCGTCGACATCGGCAAGGGCCGCAACGCCGTCCTGTACGCCGGTGAGGTCAACTTCGAGGCGCTCGGCATGGCCCACGGGCCGCGCCGCATCGAGACCGCGCTCAAGTCCGGCCAGTCGGTCCTGGTCCAGGTGACCAAGGACCCGATCGGCCACAAGGGCGCGCGGCTGACGAGCCAGGTCTCGCTGCCCGGCCGCTACCTGGTCTACGTGCCCGAGGGCTCGATGACCGGGATCAGCCGCAAGCTGCCCGACACCGAGCGCTCCCGCCTCAAGACCATCCTCAAGAAGATCGTCCCCGAGGACGCGGGCGTCATCGTGCGCACCGCGGCCGAGGGCGCGAGCGAGGACGAGCTGCGCCGTGACGTCGAGCGGCTCCAGGGGCAGTGGGAGGACATCCAGAAGAAGGCGAAGGGCACCAGCGGCTCCAACGCGCCGACGCTGCTCTACGGCGAGCCGGACATGACCGTCCGGGTCGTCCGCGACATCTTCAACGAGGACTTCTCCAAGGTCATCGTCAGCGGCGACGAGGCGTGGGAGACCATCCACGGCTATGTCTCGCACGTCGCGCCCGACCTGACGGAGCGGCTGTCGCGTTGGACCTCCGAGGTCGACGTCTTCGCGACGTACCGCATCGACGAGCAGCTGATGAAGGCGCTGGACCGCAAGGTCTACCTGCCCAGCGGCGGTTCGCTGGTGATCGACAAGACCGAGGCGATGATCGTCGTCGACGTCAACACCGGCAAGTTCACCGGCCAGGGCGGCAACCTGGAGGAGACCGTCACCAGGAACAACCTGGAGGCGGCCGAGGAGATCGTGCGCCAGCTGCGGCTGCGCGACCTCGGCGGCATCGTCGTCGTCGACTTCATCGACATGGTGCTGGAGTCCAACCGGGATCTGGTGCTGCGGCGGCTCCTGGAGTGTCTGGGCCGCGACCGGACCAAGCACCAGGTCGCCGAGGTCACCTCGCTGGGCCTGGTCCAGATGACCCGCAAGCGGGTGGGCCAGGGTCTGCTGGAGTCCTTCTCCGAGACCTGTGTCCACTGCAACGGGCGCGGCGTCATCGTCCACATGGAGCAGCCGACGTCGATCGGCGGCGGTGGCGGCGGAAAGAAGTCCAAGAAGCGCGGCCGCGGTGGCGCGGGCCAGGACCACGAGCACGGTCAGGACCACGAGCACAGCCACGACGAGCACGCGGCCGAGCCCGCCGAGACCGAGGCGGAGCTGGCCGCGGAGGTCGCCGCCCCGGTGGCCGTGGAGCCCGAGGCCGCAGCCGACGAGGAGTTCTACAGCAGCCCCGCCGAGGCCGAGGCGGCCGCCACGCGCGGCCGTGGCCGCCGCCGGGCCTCCCGCAAGGCGTCGGCCCCGGCCGGCGCCCCGAGGGCCGAGGCACCCGCCCCGGCCGTCGAGGCTCCCGTTGCCGAGGCCCGGCCCGAGCCGGTCCTCGACGCTCCCGCCGAGGCCCCGGTCGCGAACACCCCCGTCACGGAGGCCGCCGAGGCTCCGGTCGAGGCGGCGCCCCAGGGGCGCCCGCGCCGTCGGGCCACCCGTAAGGCGACCGCTCCGGCGGGTTCGCCGAAGCAGGCCGAGCCCGCGGAGCCGGTCCGGCCGGCCGAGCCCAGTACGGACCCGGTCGCGGTCGAGGACCCGGTCGTCGAGGCGTCCGCCGTCGGGGCGCAGGCCCCCGAGGCCCCGGAGGAGAAGGCCCCCGAGGCCGAGACCCCCGTGGCGGCCCCGCCGCGCGCCCGGCGCCGGGTGACCCGCAAGGTCACCGCACCGGCGGGCTCGCCCACCGGGTCGGACGACGCGGAGGTCGTCGTGGTCGCTTCGGCGCCCGAGGCGAAGGCCCCGGAATCCGATGGCCAGGGCGCCGAGGGAGCGGCGGAATCCGGAATGGCGGAATCCGAATCCGATTCCGCGGAACCGGCGCCTGCGAAGAAGACGGCCCGCAAGGCCGCGGCCAAGAAGGCACCGGCGAAGAAGGCAGCCGCTAAGAAGACCGTCGCGAAGAAGACCGCCGCCAAGAAGACGACGGCCAAGACGGCCGCTAAGAAGACGACGAAGAAGACCGTCGCCGCTGAGCAGTCGTCGCCGTCCGTAACGGCTTCGGTGCCTTCTGTGGAGGGCGAGTCGTCGGCCGGCTGATGAATCCGTAACCGGTTGTTCATCTTCAGGTGTCCCGCTCCGAGCGCATGGGGGCGGGACACCTGCTTTGTTTCAGAATTGATGCAGGTGGCGGTTAACGAGCCCGAAATGGGCCGAGAAATCCCTGATAATGTGACGGCGGTTGCCACGCGTGTGAGCGTTCTTCACGGAAACTACGGTTGGTGACAAGGCCCGGCGAAGATACCGACCGGGCCGGATTCCTCGGCAGGGCGTCGGCATCGCGCCGGTGGGGTTACGCGCGACCTCGGTAAGACGTCCCGCACCTCGGAGCTCTGCCTGGTAACGAGCTCTTGCGGTGTTCAAGGAGGACGTTCATGACGAGCATCAACGAGCAGCCGATTCCTGCTGCCCGCCCGGTCATCGGGGAAGACGAGATCGAGGCCGCGGTACGTGTGCTTCGCAGCGGTCGCGTCGTGCAGGGCCCGGAGGTCGCGGCCTTCGAGGAGGGCTTCTCCCGCCTGGTCGACGACCGGCACTGCGTCGCCGTCAACTCGGGGACCTCGGCCCTTCACCTGCTGCTGCTGGCCCTGGGCATCGGCCCCGGCGACGAGGTGATCGTCCCCTCCTTCTCCTTCGCCGCCTCCGCGAACGCGGTCCGCCTCGTCGGCGCCGACGTGGTGTTCGCCGACATCGAGCCGGGCAGCTTCGGCCTCGACCCGGTGGCGGTCGAGGCCGCGATCACGCCGCGCACCGCCGCGATCATGCCGGTGCACCTCTACGGCCACCCGGCGGCGATGGACAAGCTCATGCCCATCGCCGACAAGCACAAGCTCGCCGTCGTCGAGGACGCCTGCCAGGCCCACGCCGCGGCGCTGAACGGCACCCCCGTCGGCGCGTTCGGCGCGGGCGGCACCTTCAGCTTCTACCCGACCAAGAACATGCACTCCCTCGAGGGCGGCATGGTCACCACGGCCGACGCCGAGCTGGCCCGCACCCTGCGCCTGCTGCGCAACCAGGGCATGGAACAGCGGTACGCCAACGAGATCGTCGGCGCCAACATGCGGATGACCGACGTGTCCGCCGCCGTCGGCCGCGTACAGCTCGGCAAGGTCGAGGGCTGGACCGAGCAGCGCCGCGCCAACGCCGCGTACCTCGACGCCCACATCACCGCCCCGGCCGTCACCACGCCGCCGGTGGCCGAGGGCGCCCGGCATGTCTACCACCAGTACACCGTGCGGATCAGCGGCGACCGGGACGCCGCGATGGCGAAGCTCACCGAGGCGGGCATCGGCAACGCGGTCTACTACCCGACGCCGATCCACCGGCTCAAGCCCTACTGGGAGCCGGACCAGAAGGCCGGCCGCACCTGGGACCTGCCGGAGACCGAGAGGGCCGCCGCCGAGGTCGTCTCGCTGCCCGTCCACCCCTCGCTCACCGAGGGAGACCTGGCCCGGATCGTCGCCGCCGTGAACTCCCTGGGGGAGAACCTGTGAGCGCCGTGCTGAGGGCCGGACTCATCGGCCTCGGCTCCATGGGCCGCCACCACGCCCGCGTCCTCGCGAGCCTGGAGGGCGTCGAGCTGGTCGGCGTCGTCGACCCGATGGGCGACAAGAACGGCTGGGCCCAGGGCGCCCCCGTCCTGTCCACCGTCGAGGAGCTGATCGCCCTCGGCATCGACTACGCCGTCGTGGCCTGCCCGACCGCGCTGCACGAGGAGGTCGGCCTCCAGCTCGCCGACGCCGGAGTCAGTGCCCTGATCGAGAAGCCGCTCGCCGACACCGTCGAGGGCGCCCGCCGCCTCGTCGACGCGTTCGATTCACGCGGCCTGGTGGCCGGCGTCGGCCACATCGAACGCTGCAACCCGGCCCTGCTCTCGCTCCGCGCCCGCCTGGAGGCCGGCGAGCTGGGCGACGTCTACCAGGTCGTCACCCGCCGCCAGGGTCCCTTCCCGCACCGGATCGCCGACGTCGGCGTGGTCAAGGACCTGGCCACCCACGACATCGACCTGACGGGCTGGGTCACCGGACAGACCTACACCTCGATCGCCGCCCACACCGTCTCCAAGTCCGGCCGCCCGCACGAGGACATGGTCTCCGCCGTCGGCCAGCTGTCCGACGGCACGATGGTCAACCACCTGGTCAACTGGCTGAGCCCGCTCAAGGAACGATTCACCTCGGTCACCGGCGAGCGCGGCTGTTTCATCGCCGACACCCTCACCGCCGACCTCACCTTCCACTCCAACGCCGCGGTCACCACCGAATGGGAGGCGCTGCGCGCCTTCCGCGGGGTGTCCGAGGGCGACATGATCCGCTACGCCATCCCCAAGCGCGAGCCGCTGCTCGTCGAGCACGAGCTGTTCCGCGACGCCGTGCGGGGCGAGCCCGCCGACATCTGCACCCTGCGCCAGGGGCTCCGTACGGTCGAGGTGGCCGCCTCCGTGCTGGAATCCGCCACCGGCGGCACCACGGTGCTGATCCCGGCGGACCGGGAGCAGAAGCAGGAGCCCAGAAGGTGACCGCACCCGATGTCACGGTGGTCGTGGCCGTCTACAACACGATGCCGTACCTCACCGAGTGCCTGGATTCGCTGGTGGGCCAGAGCATCGGTCACGAGCGGCTCCAGGTCGTGGCGGTCGACGACGGATCGACCGACGACAGCGGCAGGGAACTCGACCGCTTCGCGCAGCGGTACCCGGACGTCTTCACCGTCGTCCACCAGCCCAACTCGGGCGGCCCGGCCGCTCCGAGCAACCGCGCCCTCGACCTGGCGACCGGTCGCTTCGTGTACTTCATCGGCTCGGACGACCACTTGGGCGAAGAGGCGCTGGAGCGGATGGTCGCCTGTGCGGATGCCAACGAGTCCGACGTGGTCGTCGGCAAGATGGTCGGCACGAACGGGCGTTACGTCCACCAGAAGCTGTACACGGGCAACCGCGACGTCACCCTCGACGGCTCCGAGCTGCCCTACACCCTGGCCAACACCAAACTCTTCCGCCGGGAACTGGTCGAGAAGCACGGGCTCCGCTTCCCCGAGGACATGCCGGTCGGCAGCGACCAGCCGTTCACCATCGAGGCGTGCGTCCGGGCCCGGAAGATCTCCGTGATCTCCGACTACACCTGCTACTACGCGGTCAAGCGCGGCGACGCGAGCAACATCACCTACCGGGCGAACCACCTGGCCCGGCTCCGCTGCGTCCAGCGGATCATGGAGCACACGGCCGCCCTGATCCCCGCCGGCCCTCGGCGTGACGCCGTGTTCAAGCGGCACTTCGACTGGGAGCTGACCAAACTCCTGCAGAAGGACTTGCCCGCGCTCGACGCCGACACCCGCCGCCAGGTGTGCGAAGGGGTCGGCGCCCTGGTGGACGCCTACTTCACCGACGGCCTGCGCGACGGTACCGGGGTCAAGCGCCGGGTGCGCTTCGGCCTCGCCCGGAGCGGCGCCGTGGACGAGCTCACCCGCGCGATCGCGGAGGAGACCGGGCACGGAGCGCCACCCTTCCTGCTGGAGGGCGACCGGGCCTTCGCCTTCTACCCCGGATTCCGTGACGCGGCCGTCGGCCTCGACGACCGCTACTACGAGGTGCTCGGCGAGTCGGTGGCGGGGCGGCTCTCCGCCGGTACCCGACTGGAGTCGGCCGAGTGGGAACAGGAGGGCAGCGAGCTGTCCAGCGTCCTGCGGCTGCGCGTCGGCGTCACCGGCGACACCTCCTCGGCCGTCGTCGCCCTCGCCCAGGGCGCCATGCCGCAGAGCGCGGACAAGCCCGGCGCGCGGAGGCTGCCCGCGGACGCCCCGCGCCCCGAGCGCGGCGGAACGCTCGCCGCCGAGGCGACCGAGGACGGCGGCACCCTGCTGACCGCCCGCATCCCGCTGGCGGCCACACAGTCCAAGAGGGGCGCCCGCCTCTACGTGGAGGTGGCGGGCTCGACGTACGAGATTCCGGTCCGCACCGAGGGGCAGCCGATGCCGCTGGCACGCCGGTGGGGGAGCACCGACCCCCACCGCGTGGCGGCGAACACCAACACCAAGGGGCGGCTCGTGATCACGACGGCCCCTCTGCGGGAACCGAAGTCCGGCGTGGGCGCACGGCTGCGCCGCACGCTGTCCAGGTCGAAGAGGAAGTAACCCGATGAATATCTGTGTAGTCGCGCTCGGCAAGATCGGACTTCCGCTCGCCGTGCAGTTCGCGGCCAAGGGCCACAAGGTCATCGGCGCGGACGTCAACGAGAAGGTCGTCGAACTCGTCAACGCGGCCACCGAGCCGTTCCCCGGTGAGCACGACCTCGACCTGGGGCTCAAGGAGACCGTCGGCGCCGGCCTGCTCTCCGCCACGACGGACACCACGGCAGCGGTCGCCGCGTCCGACGCCGTCGTGGTCGTCGTCCCGCTCTTCGTGGACGCCGAGGGCACCCCCGACTTCGGCTGGATGGACTCCGCCACCAAGGCCATCGCCGCGGGCCTGAAGCCCGGCACCCTGGTCAGCTACGAGACCACGCTGCCGGTCGGTACCACCCGTACCCGCTGGGCGCCGATGCTGGCCGAGGGCTCGGGCCTGACCCCCGGCGAGGACTTCCACCTGGTCTTCTCCCCGGAGCGGGTGCTCACCGGCCGGGTCTTCGCCGACCTGCGCCGCTACCCCAAGCTCGTCGGCGGCATCGACGAGGCGTCCGCCGCGGCCGGCGTCGCCTTCTACGAGTCCGTCCTCGACTTCGACGAGCGCGAGGACCTGTCCCGCCCCAACGGTGTCTGGGACCTCGGCACGGCGGAGGCCTCCGAGCTGGCGAAGCTCGCCGAGACCACCTACCGGGACGTCAACATCGGGCTGGCCAACCAGTTCGCCCGGTTCGCCGGCCAGAACGGCATCGACGTCAAGAAGGTCATCGAGGCCTGCAACAGCCAGCCCTACAGCCACATCCACCAGCCCGGCATCGCCGTCGGCGGCCACTGCATCCCGATCTACCCACGGATGTACCTGTGGAACGACCCGGAGGCGACCGTCGTGCGCTCGGCCCGCGAGGCCAACGCCGCGATGCCCGCGTACGCCGTCGACCTGCTGGCCGCCGCTTACGGCGACCTGGAGGGCGTCGGGGTCCTGGTGCTGGGCGCGGCCTACCGGGGCGGCGTCAAGGAGACCGCGTTCTCCGGTGTCTTCGGCGTCGTCGAGGCCCTTAAGGCGCGGGGCGCGGTGCCGTTCGTCTCGG
The DNA here is from genome assembly GCF_055583985.1 of Streptomyces sp. NPDC104313. Lineage (NCBI taxonomy): Bacteria > Bacillati > Actinomycetota > Actinomycetes > Kitasatosporales > Streptomycetaceae > Streptomyces > Streptomyces sp. NPDC104313. Next base: position 760,914 of record NZ_JBVJMW010000001.1, on the reverse strand, counting down.
ACCCGATGTACACCCCCGAGGAGCTGACCGCACTCGGCCTCGTCCCGCACGACGCCCACCAGGCCGTCACCGCCGCGATCCTCCAGGCCGACCACGCCGAGTACCGCGAGCTGTCCGCCGCCGACCTCCCGGACGTCCGCGTCCTGGTCGACGGCCGCCGCACCACGGACCCGGCCAACTGGGCGGGCGTGCGCCGCGTCGTTATCGGCGGCTAGAACCTCGTCCGAACGCAGAAGGGTGGCCCATTCCGCAAGGAATGGGCCACCCTTCTGCGTTCGGACGTACCGGTCAAGACCCGTCGATGACCGGAAGGTGCTCGAACAAGGCGCGGGACAAGTTGGTCGTGACGTTCAGATGAGGGTGAGCCTTGGCTATCCGCCACCCGATCAGCGTCGAGTTCGTGTCGCAGACGAACACGTGGTCCGTCAGGTCGAGCTCCAGCTGCGGTAGGGCGTCACGTTGGGCGATCTTGGCGAAGACGCGGGGGCGTACCGTCCTGTAGCTCGGCTGGAACACCTTCTTGTGGAAACCGTCGGCCAGTTTGCCGTGTGCGCGCTTGGCCGCCTTGACGGCGAGTTCCGGTGTGAGCTTGTCCTGGTGCTTCTTGGCCATGCGGTCGGCTCGTTTGAGAACGGCACGCGGCACCCGGTAGACGACGTACTGTTCTCCGCGAGGGATCACCAGTCGGCGTTCAGCCGGTTCCATGTCCACAATGCGTACGCGATGGTCGAGTTCGGCACGGGACAAGAGGCCCTTGCGCGCGGTCACCAGGTCGATGTGAATTCCCCTGGCGGCCATAAAGTTGGCGAATTCGGCAATGGCCTGCGCCCGGGCAGGCGTGAATGCGAGCAGGACCACCCGGCCGGGGACCGCGTCCGTCGCGACGGCGCTCGGGCCGACCTTCGCCGGCAGGGACGCCGCTGTGGACGCCGCTGTAGGTTCGGTGCTCGGGCTCGGCTCCTCGCCGGGGGGCTCGACGGCCGAAGCCCGCCCCTCGTAGAGATCCACGAGCTGACGGCCGATAACCTCACTGCTGTACTTCCCGACCAGCGCCGTGCGTGCTTTCGCGAGGTCGAGCGAGAAGTAGCGTTTCCGCAGACCCCAGTAGGCGGTGACGATGGTTTGTGGATCCTCGTCCACATCCATCAACGCGCCCGCGAGATCTTCGATGCCTTCCAGGGAGTCCTCGGGCCCGTTGCTGCGTGTCACCAGAACGGGCAGACCCGCCGCGTTGGCTTCGACGACGGTCATGCCGAAGGTCTCGAAGTGGCTGGGGTGGACCAGGAGGTCGTACTGGTGCATCAGCCCATTGACCTCCTCGGGCGGCACCGGTGCCAGGATACGGAACCGGTCACCCAGCCCGAGTTCGCGGCCCCGGGCGATGAGGTCTTCCTGCAGAATGCCGGTGCCGACCATGGTCAGCGTGGCGTCCGGCTCGGTCTCGGCGACCTCCGCGAAGGCTTCGAGCAGGGTGCTCACGCCCTTGGTGGGTATCAGCCGGCCGAGGTAGAGCCACTTGAGCAGCTTCTCCGAGGGCTTGGCCTCGGGGGTGAAGTGCTCGAAGTTGATGACATTCGGCACGATGCGGATCTTGCCGGCGTGGTGCGGGAACTCCTGCTCGATCTGGTCGCGCAGATAGGTGCTGACGCACAGGAATTCGTCGGCCCGGCGCAGCACCTGGTCGTACAGCTTGCGGGCGGCCGGCTGCTTGAAGACCTTGGCCAGGAAGCTGGAGTGCTCGGTCACCACGATGCGCGCGTCGGGCCGGGCCAGGCGCATGGCCAGCACCCCGCCGTAGATCCCGGTGTGAGCGTGGATGACGGGGGCCTCGATCCGGCCGGTCGGCAGCGAACGGCGGAGCGCCGAGGTCTGCGACCCCACCCAGTTCGCGTAGCGGCGGCGCGTGGTCAAGGGCACGGGGACCCGAGTGAGGGCGCCCTCCGGCGTGTCGAGTACCGGAACCAGGTTGTGGCGGTCCCTGAGCCTGCCCGACGTGATCTTGATGGCGTCCTCGAGGGCCGGGTCGGCCCTGCCCGCCCAGTCCTCCGTGTGCAGGATCGAGATGCGCTCGTAGTCGCTCGCCACGGCTTTGACCGCCGCCTGGACGAATGCCCCGGCGAAGGGGTTGTTCGGCGAGGGATACCAGGGAGTGATGACCGCCAGGTCGGCCGGTTCGGTGGGTCGACCGGTCTCCTCGTACGGCTCGAGGCGGAAGTCGAGGTCCGGACGTTGGCGCAGGGCGGCCCATGCTGCCGGGAGCGCCTGTGCGTCACCTGCGACGAGCAGATCGGCTTGGTGCAGGGGCCCCTTCCGGGAAGTGATGATGCCGCGCGCGGCGCGCCAGGCGGATCCCTTCCTGTTCGGCGCGACCCGGATCACCCGGATGCGGGGATTCTCGGGCAGATCGTTCCATTCCTCGCGGTCGGCGATGACCAGAACGACGTCGCGCCCCTGGGCCGCCAGGCTCTCGACATGTGCACGCGTGCCGCGTACGCGGGATTCACCGAGCGCCAGATAAAGGACGTGTGTGCTCGCGCTCATCGGGTTCCCTCCACCAGCTGACGCATGCGTTCTTCCCACGGTCCGAGCGTGGCCGCGCGGGTGTACGAGTGGGCGTGCTTCACGGCGAGTCCGTACTGGGAGTGGTCCACCGCGCGCGCGGCCTTGGCTGCCTCGATGAACGACTGGGCGACGTCCGCCGCAGTGAGTTCCTCCCCGCGGAACCAGAGGGGGTAACCCTTCAGTACCTCGGAGGCCGCGATGTCGGTCTGATGTACCGAGACGATCGGTTTACCGGACGCCATGTACTCGAAGATTTTGCCGGAGGTGACGTAACGCGCACCGGGAACGCAGAACACCAGTGCGTCGGTCTGGGCGTAGAGCTCTTTTACGTCGGTCTTCTCGAAGGCTCCGTGGTAGCGCACACCGAGGTCCTCGTCCAATGGAATCCGCTCCAGCAGGGGAGTCGCATCACCGGGGAAGAATCCGAGGTGGCCATGAATGTTGAGCTCGGCGTCCTGCAACAACGGATGGCTGCGGGCGAGGCGCCAGCCGTCGAACAGCTCTTCGAGTGGCAGGTAGGACGTTACGGTCCCCAAGTAGCCGAAGCGTAGGGGGCGGTTCTCGATCGGCGGGACATAGTCGCCCACTCCGAGAAGTTCGGGCTCCCAGCCGTTCGGAACCACGGTCATGCGATCGGCCGCGAACGGATAGCGATCAGCATGCCACTGCCGCATTCCATTGTTCACATAGATGATCTCGGAGGCATCGCGGAGAACCTTGGCTTCCCACTCGAACGCCTTGCTGCCCTCCGCGAACTTCAGCGTCTCGGTGAACTGGTTGAAGGTCCAGGAATCCCGGTAGTCCACCGCGTAGGGCACCTTGAGCAAGCGCCCCAACGCCTGCGCGGCCACAAACGAAGCGAAAGGGTTTCCGGTGGCTATGATGAGGTCGAACTTCTTCTTGAAGTGTGCCTTCACCGCGCTGGAGATAACTCCAGGAATCCACGTTGCGTAGTGCTCCGGGAGTACCTTGCTCTGGAAGAGTTTATAGAGACTCGCGGACACAGTCGGAAAGTTTCGGCGGAGTTTGCCGAATTGACGGATGTCTTTTTCCCAGCCGTAATAGGACATGGGGGTTCGCGTCACCTGGACGCGAGGATCGACTGTATCTTCGAGTGAGGGATCGCAGGCGTTCCCGAGATAGGTCTCAAAGAATTCTCGCGGAGCCGTGTAGACGGATACGTCCCACCCGGCCTGGGCAAAGTGATTTGCTGTCGCCCTGGCCCGGAAAACGCCACTCGCGCGGCTGGGCGGGAAGAAATACGCAAGGTAGAGAACGCGCAGCGGGCGTTCGCGTTGACCAGGCGGCATGGCGATGTGGGACCTTTCCTGAAGATGCGGTGAGGGTGAGCCTACCCGAGCCGGGGCCTATATCGCGCTGAGCCATGGGCCGTGAGAGGTTTGCCAGCCGCGTGTTTTTCGATTGTTACGCCAAGGTCGAGGACCTTGTGCCGCATTGGGGCGTCGGGAGATTCGGTGTGCTTGCTCAGGCGACGGGAATGAGGATCACAGCTCCGAGAGCGCCCCGTTCTTCTCTTCGTACGACGCACCGCTCTGCGGGCACTCCCACACGTTCGGCTCGCCCTCGCGCGCGACGAGACGCTCCCCGCTGCGGCCCACCCAGCCGATCTGCCGAGCCGGCACTCCGACGACCAGCGCGAAGTCCGGGACGTCCTTGGTGACCACGGCACCTGCCGCGACCATCGCCCACCGACCGATCCGGACCGGTGCGACGCAGACCGAGCGGGCCCCGAGTGACGCGCCTTCGGCGACCTTCACACCGACGGCCTCCCAGTCGCCGCCGCGCTTCTGCCTGCCGTCCGGGTCGACCGACCGGGGGTTGCGGTCGTTGGTGAGGACGACCGCGGGACCGACGAAGACGCCGTCGCCGAGTTCGGCGGGCTCGTACACGAGCGCGTAGTTCTGCAGCTTCACGTTGTCGCCGATGCGCACACCGGTACCGACGTACGCGCCGCGGCCGACGACGCAGCCTTCGCCGAGCCGGGCACCCTCACGAATCTGCGCCAGCTCCCAGACACTGCTGCCCGCTCCGATCTCGGCGGTCTCGTCGACCTGAGCGGTGGGCTGGACCCTGTAATTCACGGCATTGCCTTTCGGAGAGCTGATGCGCCCGGAAAGCATAAGGTCCGGCCCACTCCTCCCGCGTGCCGGGCCGGTCGGTCGGACGACGCTGCCCGACCGGTGGAGCACCGGCGCGTCGGTGCCGGTGCCGGTGAAGGTGAACAGCGTGGAGGGGACGTGCTTCCCGTCCGCGGCCTGCCCGGCACCGTAGAGGGGTCGGGAACCCAGGGCGTCGCGTAGGGCCGCAGCCGGGTGCACACGGCTCTCGCCCGCCACCGGGGCGGAGTCCGTGAGGGGCGGCGGGGTGATGTCCGTGACCGGCAGGGTCAGGTCGGCCATCACCGGATCACGGTCGGCGCGAGAGAGCGAGGGCGAGGGCGCCGGCAGCGCCGACAGCCGCGAACAACGCTATGCCCCGCACACGGCGGGAGGATTTCGGAGATACGAGTGTTTCTTGCTGGCAGAAGCACCGTTTGGGGCCGGTACGACACCGGAAACAGCCACCTCGTTGAGCGGAGATGCGGAAAATCGTCGTGACCAAGGGTGATGCGGAGAAGTGGCGAAACTTCTCCCTCGACATCCACGAACAGTCGGTGGCCCGGCATCCGAACAATCCGGAACTGGTGAACCCGATCGAAAGATCACGGGCGGATCTTTTTCCGTACTCACTCCATGGGCGATCTCCAGGGGCTGTGATGCGTTTCATCATGAGCGCGGACCGAAGGACCGTAGTGGCCTTCGAGCCCACCTCGGCCGAATACGTTCTGGAGCCGGATGCTCTGCTCACGATCGAGTGGCTCGGTCAGGAAGGTGGCGGAATGATCTCTCCGGAGGTCGGTGAATTCGTCGTCCCGGCGCCGGGAGGCGGGGCATACGAGGGCGTGGGAATGGGAAAGCGACGGTTCGGAGGTGTGTCTCGGCCCTGGACCCGAGCCGTAAGGGCTGAACGGTTTCGCAGCCGGTGCCGGTGACGTGGAGGAGTCACGCGGGCGGTGGCGGAGCGCGTCGCCCTCCCCGCTCCGCGTGACTCCTTCCCGTGCGTACGGCGAGGTGCCCGCACGTGCGTACGGCGAGGTGCCCGCGGGGAGGGCGGTTTGACCCCCACACCCCCGCCCCGTAACGTTGACCCTCGGTGTGTTTCCTTAACGCGCCTACCCCTGAGCACATCCCTCCCGGTAACGGTCGGTGTTCGCGCCGTCCGCCAGGAGAGGCCGCTCATCCTTCCGGATCGTCCCGGGCCCCGGCCCGTGCGAGCGGCTGGCATCAGGGGATCCGTTCCGAGCGAGAGAGAGATCCGCGTGTACGCCATCGTGCGCAGCGGTGGTCGCCAGCACAAGGTAGCTGTCGGCGACATCGTTGAGGTTGACAAGATTTCCACTGCCAAGGTTGGCGACACGGTCGAGCTCTCGACCCTGCTCGTTGTCGACGGTGACGCGGTCACCAGCGACCCGTGGGTGCTGGACGGCATCAAGGTCACGGCTGAGATCGTGGACCACCACAAGGGCGCGAAGATCGACATCCTTCGCTACAAGAACAAGACCGGCTACCGCCGTCGCCAGGGTCACCGCCAGCAGTACACGGCGATCAAGGTCACCGGTATCCCCGCGGCTGCGAAGTAAGGGACTGAGAACACATGGCACATAAGAAGGGCGCATCTTCCACTCGGAACGGGCGCGATTCCAATGCTCAGCGGCTCGGCGTGAAGCGCTTCGGCGGTCAGGCCGTCAACGCCGGTGAGATCCTGGTCCGCCAGCGCGGCACCCACTTCCACCCGGGCACGGGCGTCGGCCGTGGCGGCGACGACACGCTGTTCGCACTGGCCGCCGGTGCGGTGGAGTTCGGTACGCACCGTGGCCGCAAGGTCGTGAACATCGTTCCGCTCGCCGTCTGATCCTTCTCAGCGCGCGCAGAACGACACAGCACCTTCCGAGGGCGGATCTCAGCTTTCCCGGCGAACGGGGAAGCGGGTCCGCCCTCGGCGTGTTACGACAGAGACACTTCCGTATTTTCCGCTGTACCTGGAGGCACCAACCATGACCACCTTCGTGGACCGCGTCGAGCTGCATGCCGCCGCGGGTAACGGAGGCCACGGCTGCGCCTCCGTCCACCGTGAGAAGTTCAAGCCGCTGGGAGGCCCCGACGGGGGCAACGGCGGACGTGGCGGCGATGTGATCCTCGTCGTCGAGCAGTCCGTGACCACGCTGCTGGACTACCACCACAGCCCCCACCGCAAGGCCACCAGCGGCCAGCCCGGCGCCGGCGACAACCGCTCCGGCAAGGACGGACAGGACATGGTCCTGCCCGTCCCCGACGGCACCGTGGTGCTCGACAAGGCCGGGAACGTGCTCGCCGACCTCGTCGGCCAGGGCACCACCTTCGTGGCCGGTCAGGGAGGCCGCGGCGGCCTCGGCAACGCGGCGTTGGCCTCGGCCCGCCGCAAGGCCCCGGGCTTCGCGCTGTTCGGCGAGCCGGGGGCGAGCCGGGACATCGTCCTGGAGCTCAAGACCGTCGCCGACGTGGCCCTCGTGGGCTACCCGAGCGCGGGCAAGTCCTCGCTGATCTCGGTGCTCTCCGCGGCCAAGCCGAAGATCGCGGACTACCCGTTCACCACTCTCGTGCCGAACCTCGGCGTCGTCACCGCCGGGTCGACCGTCTACACCATCGCCGACGTCCCCGGGCTCATCCCCGGCGCCAGCCAGGGCAAGGGCCTCGGCCTGGAGTTCCTGCGGCACGTCGAGCGCTGCTCGGTGCTCGTACACGTCCTGGACACCGCGACCCTGGAGTCCGACCGTGACCCCGTCTCCGACCTCGACATGATCGAGGAGGAGCTGCGGCTCTACGGCGGTCTGGAGAACCGGCCCCGCATCGTCGCCCTCAACAAGGTCGACATCCCGGACGGCCAGGACCTCGCCGACATGATCCGCCCCGACCTCGAGGCCCGGGGCTACCGTGTCTTCGAGGTCTCCGCGATCGCGCACAAGGGTCTCAACGAGCTCTCCTACGCGCTCGCCGGGATCATCGTCGAGGCGCGCGCCACCAAGCCGAAGGAGGAGGCGACCCGCATCGTCATCCGCCCCAAGGCCGTCGACGACGCGGGCTTCACCGTCGTCCTGGACGACGACGGGATCTACCGGGTGCGCGGCGAGAAGCCCGAGCGCTGGGTGCGCCAGACCGACTTCAACAACGACGAGGCCGTCGGCTACCTCGCCGACCGGCTCAACCGGCTCGGCATCGAGACCGCTCTGATGAAGGCGGGCGCCCGGGCCGGCGACGGCGTCGCGATCGGCCCCGAGGAGAACGCGGTCGTCTTCGACTGGGAGCCCACCGTCACCGCGGGCGCCGAGATGCTCGGCCGCCGCGGCGAGGACCACCGCCTGGAGGAGCCGCGCCCCGCCGCGCAGCGCCGCCGGGACCGCGACTCCGAGCGCGACGACGCCGAGAAGGAATACGACGAGTTCGACCCCTTCTAAAGGGTTTCTCCCGGGGGAGTCCCCCCGGTCCTGGCCGACGGCCCGTCTCCCCGGAGGCGGGCCGTCCGGTAGCCTCGGAGCCGGGCATCGGCGGTTTCCGCCGGTCACGCCGGGTGAACGTGCCGCGGATGTGCGGATTGAGCAACACATCTGTGGGGTCGGTCACCCCCGGGCGACCGTCCGGAAGCGCCCAACCTCCCTGGCCAGAGGGTGAACTGCGGGTATCCGCAGGACGATCGGCGGACGACGTCCACCTTGCGAGACGGTCACGGAGAGTGCGACCATCACACTGTTCCCCCGTCATAGCAAGGTAGGTCGTCTGTGTCTGTGCCGCATGAAGCCAAGCCCCGGACCACAGCGGTCGTGCTCGCCGGTGGGACCGGCCAGCGCGTGGGCCTGTCGATCCCCAAGCAGTTGCTGAAGATCGCGGGCAAGGCCGTCATCGAGCACACGCTGACCATCTTCGAGAACGCCGACGGCATCGACGACGTCATCGTGCTGATGGCGCCCGGATTCGTGCCCGACGTGGAGAAGATCGTCGCGAAGGCCGGACTGACCAAGGTCACCCGGATCATCGAGGGCGGCAGCACCCGTAACGAGACCACCGAGCGTGCCATCGCGGTCCTCGGCGAGGGCCTCGCCGAGGGCGAGGACCGCAACGTCCTCTTCCATGACGCGGTGCGCCCCCTGCTGTCACAGCGCGTGATCACGGACTGTGTCGACGCGCTGGACCGTTACCAGGCCGTCGACGTCGCCATCCCGTCCGCGGACACGATCATCGTGACCCGCACGCACGGCGAGGACGGCGAGTTCATCACCGAGGTGCCCGACCGTTCCCGGCTGCGCCGCGGCCAGACGCCGCAGGCCTTCAAGCTCTCCACGATCCGCAGGGCGTACGAGGTCGCGGCGGGCGACCCCAACTTCCAGGCGACCGACGACTGTTCGGTGGTCCTCAAGTACCTCCCCGACGTGCCGATCCACGTGGTCGCGGGCGACGAGTACAACATGAAGGTGACCCAGCCGGTCGACGTCTTCATCACCGACAAGCTCTTCCAGCTGGCCTCCACCGCCGCCCCGCGCCAGGCCGACGAAGCCGCCTACCGGAAGCTGCTCACCGGCAAGACCCTCGTCGTCTTCGGCGGTTCGTACGGCATCGGCGCCGACATCGCCTCCCTGGCCGAGAACTACGGCGCGAAGGTCTACGCGCTGGGCCGCTCCACCACCGGTACGCACGTGGAGAACCCGGAGCACGTGGACGACGCGCTCTCCAAGGCGTACGGCGAGACCGGGCGTATCGACTACGTCATCAACACCGCGGGCGTGCTGCGGATCGGCAAGCTGGCCGAGACCGACAACACGACGATCCAGGAAGCCCTGAACGTCAACTACCTGGCGCCCGTCCAGATCGCCCGTGCCTCGTACAAGTACCTCGCCGAGACCCAGGGTCAACTGCTGCTCTACACCTCCAGCAGTTACACCCGGGGCCGCGCCGAGTACAGCCTCTACTCCTCCACCAAGGCCGCCATGGTCAACCTGACCCAGGCGCTCGCCGACGAGTGGGCGGGCGAGGGCATCCGGGTCAACTGCGTGAACCCTGAGCGCACCGCGACCCCGATGCGCACCAAGGCGTTCGGTCAGGAGCCCGAGGGCTCGCTGCTCTCCTCGGAGGCCGTGGCCCGCACCTCGCTGGACGTCCTGCTCTCCGCCCTGACCGGTCACGTCATCGACGTACGGCAGCAGGACCCGACGGCGGGAGCCGCCGAGTCCTCCGGCTTCGAGCAGGCCCTGGCCTCCGTGCTGGACCGTCAAGCAGATGTGTAATAATTCTTGACAAATGTGCTTTTCCGGGCCTCTGTTGTCGCTTTGTGCGATGGCAGAGGCCCGAATGCGTGAATCCGCACCTTCACATTTCCGCCAATACGTGAATCAACCGGCACCCCCTGGAGCAGGTTCTTCGTGATCTCGACAGCCATTCGCCTGGCCCGTGTGGGCAGCAGGTCGGAACTGGCGGCAGCGTTGTTGATGGGGCTGGGATATCCCTGCGTCATGCTTGCCGCGCTCATTCCCCACATCTGGTTCTTCGCGGCGGCCACCGCTGTCACGTATGCCGCCGACTGGTATCTGCACCAGAAGGGGAGCTATCTGGTCAACCGCCTGGGCAAGGTGCGCGCCGGGCTGTCGATCCGCTTCCTGCTGCGTCAGCTCATGGTCATCCTGCTGCTGGCCCGGCTGGATCTCGCCGAGGAGCCGCTGTTCTACTCGGCGGTGGCCTGCTTCCTGCTCTTCTACGGGCTCCAGGCGCCGCACGGCGCCCTGACGACCCTGATCCGGCTCCGCCGCACCATGCCGGTCGTCACCCGCAACGTGGACCTGCACGCGGTCCGCATCCCCGACGCCCCGCCCGGCGCGCTGCTGCGCCGCTCCGCCGAGAAGATGCTGCACCTCGACATCCCGGCCGTGGCGGGCATCCTGATCGCCGCCGGTACCGGTGAAGACGTCATCGGCTACGCGGGCATCGGCCTGACCCTGCTGCTGGCCCTGCTCTACCTCGCACGGCTGTTCCCGTACATGCGCCGCGGCCGGCTGGCGCCTCCGGCCCCCGCCGTGCTCAAGGCCGTCGACAGCTGGCTGCGCGATTACCAGCCGACCGTGGTGCTCTACTTCTCCGGCTCCAACGAGTCCGCCTACCAGGGCAACATGTGGCTGGAGACCATGGCCCGGATCGAGGGCCGGCCGCTGATCATCATGCGGGAGCGCGGCCTGGTCCCGCAGCTGACCGAGACCTCCGTCCCGGTCATCTGCGTCCCGGCGGGCACCCACCTGATGAACCTGGACCTCTCGACCGTCCGGGTCTGCCTGTATCCCGCCAACGTCGGCAAGAACATCCACATCCTGCGGGTCCCGACGATGAAGCACGTCTTCATCGGTCACGGCGACAGCGACAAGCTCGCCAGCGTCAACCCGTACTCCAAGGTCTACGACGAGGTCTGGACCGCGGGCCGGGCCGGACGCGACCGTTACGCGCTGGCCGACGTCGGCGTCCTCGACCAGGACATCGTCGAGGTCGGCCGTCCGCAGCTGGAGCCCATCAGGAGCTGGACGGGCGCCGTCAAGAACCCCATCCCGACCGTGCTGTACGCGCCCACCTGGGAGGGCTGGGACGACAACCCGGGCAACACCTCCCTGCTGCTGGCGGGCGAGAACATCGTGCGCCGGCTGCTGACCGCCGCCGACCCGGTCCGGATCATCTACAAGCCGCACCCCTTCACCGGCATCCGCAGCGGCAGGGCCAAGGCCGTCAACGCCCGGATCCGGGCGATGCTGGAGAAGGCCGCCGCCGAGCGCGCCGCCGATCCCCGCTGGGCGAAGGAGGCCTCATCGGCCGCCGCCGGGCAGAGCGCCGCCAAGGCCGAGCTGACCCGGATCGACGCGCGGCTCGCGCAGCTGGCGGCCCCCGGCCGCTCGGGCGGCGACGAGGCGGAGGAGTCGCGGATCTCGCTCGCCGACCCCGCCCGCGAGGCCGAGACCGCCCGGCTGCGGGCCGAGTGGAACGACGCCTACTGGCGCTCCTTCGGCTGGTGGGAGCACCGTACGGTGACCGGTGCGCAGCCCAAGCTGTACGACTGCTTCAACGAGTCCGACGCCATGGTTTCGGACATTTCCAGTGTGGTCTCCGACTTCATCGCGAGCGGCAAGCCGTACGCGGTCACCGACTCCGCCGAGCTCGGGGCCGAGGAGTTCAAGCGGCAGAACACCGCGGTGCGCGCCGCGGTCATCCTGTCCAACGGAGCCGAGGAGCTCGACGCGCTGCTGGCCGCGGTGGCCGACCCGGCGGCGGACGCTTTGGCGGACGCCCGCCGCGAGCTGAAGACCTACCTCCTGGGGCCGGACGAGCCGACCTCCATGGAGCAGTTCAACGCGGCCGTACGGGCGCTGGCCGCCAGGGCCGGGGCCCGCAATCTGGGCGTCGCCCAGCGGCTCGGAGACCAGTCCGTGGCGGTGCCGGACGAGGAGGCCGTCACCAGCGGCGTCGGAGCCGGCGATCCGCAGGCGGTGGCCGAGGCCGACGCCGTGGCGGACCCGGACGCGCCGGAAGCCGACGCGGTGAAGGCGGAGACCGCTCTCGCCGAAGGGGCCCCGTCCGCGCGCTGAGCGACGTACAGCCGTGTGAGCGACGCACTGCCGAGCGCCGTATATCCGATCGAACTGGCTGAAAAGTAGGCAACTCCGAGCGCGACCCGTACCTCTCTCTTGGGAAGGGGTGTACGGGTCGTTCGGTATGCGAATGCGCAAAGGGTGCAGAGTCGGGCAATCCACCCTTTTTCGTGTTCAAATCGACAGGTGCACATGGTCGACATGCCCAGGAAGAACGACGAGCCCGATGTGAGTGTGATCATCGGAGCTTATGACGCGATGCCCTACCTGGTCCGGTGCCTGGAGTCCGTCGAGGCGCAGACCATCGGCGCGGACCGCATGGAGATCGTCGCGATCGACGACGGCTCCACCGACGGCACCGGCGCCTGCCTGGAGGAGTTCGCCGCCCGGACCGCGATTCCCACGAGAGTCGTCCGGCAGGCGAATTCCGGCGGACCCAGTGGCCCGCGCAATCGGGGCCTCTCCCTCGCCCGCGGCCGGTACGTCTTCTTTCTCGACGCGGACGACTATTTCGGCGAGGAAGCCCTGGAGCGCATGGTCGCCATGGGGGACCGGGCGGGCACGGACGTGGTGCTCGGGAAGATCGTCGGCGTCCATCGCGGTGCCCCGAAATCGATGTGGAAAGAGACCGTCGAGCGCGCCGACCTGTATTCCTCCAACGTCAAATTCACGTTGAGCGCGCAGAAGCTGTTCCGGCGCGATCTGCTCGTACGCCTCGGTATGACCTTCGACGAGAAGCTGAAGACGGGCGAGGACGCCCTGTTCACGATGGAGGCGTACATCCGCGGCAACGGGATCTCCGTCGTCGCCGACCACACCTGCTACTACCTGGTGGGCCGCGAGGACCGTAACCAGATGACCAAGAAGGGCGGCTACAAACGCCGCTTCGACTCGGCCCGCGCCCTCATGGGGCTCATCGCCCGGTACGTGCCCCCGGGCCCCCGCCGCGACATCCTGATGGTGCGGCCCTTCGCCATCACGCTGCTGCCCCAGTTCGGCCCCGGACTGCTGAAGCAGAAGGCCGAGGTCCGCGAGCGGAAGATGGCGCTCGCCGCCCCGCTGATGAAGACGTACTGGACGCCGGAGCTCGGCCGCAACCTCAAGGTGAACGAACGGCTGCGGCTGACCTGCCTCGCCGCGGGCCGGCTCGACCTGCTCCTGGACATCGCGGCCTACCTGCGCGCCGAGGAGGAGCCCGAACTCGTCCGCCGGGGGAACCCGCCCCGTCTCCACCTCGCCTATCCGCACTTCGGCGAGAGCTCCGTGCTCCCCGACCGGGCCTACGAGGTGACCGTCACGGAATGGGTCGGCGGGCGGCGGATCGAGGCGCCCCAGGACAGGCCCCGGCTCTCCCTCGCCCGGCGCGTGGCCCGCAAGGCCCGCCGGGGGCTGCTCAGCGCCCTGCGGGCCCCCCGCACCCACCGCGTACGACCGGACGGGCCCGGGGGTCCCAGAACCCCTCTGCCGCCCCGGTGACGACCGGGTGGTTCGTCCTGTGAGAGGTGTCACGTCATACTGTGGGGCAACCATGAGACGGTTGGAGCCGTCTCATTAACGCCCCGTCCTCCTGGGGTTCATATCTGCACGTCCCCCCGGAAAGGCCCTCCACCCGTGGCGTCCCTCGAAGCGATCCCCGACGAGCTCAGCCGGCTCATGCAGTACTTCCCGGAGACTCCGGCCGAGGAGCGCCCCGAATTCCATCGAGCGGCCAAGGACTTCCTGGCCCGCGCCGCCCCCAAGGTCGTACGGCAGTTCTCCCCGATGGCCCGGGTCAAGTGGCACCTGGCGGCCAGCGGCCGCGGTGACGAGCTGGCGGACCTGCTGCACTACGAGCGCGAGAACCCGGGATCCTTCGCCGTCCGCGGCCTGCGGCGCGCCCGCATCGAGCTGCCCGGCGTCGAGAGCTCCTCGCTCCCCTCCTCGGTGCGCAACTTCAACCGCAGCGAACTCCCCGTACGCGGCAAGCTCCTCGACCTCGGCTGGGAGGACGGCAAGCTCCTCGTCAAGGGCTACGCCTACATCCCCAATGTCCCCTCGGCCACCGGCAAACGCTCGCTGCGCGTCGCCGTGCTCCGCCGCCAGGGCAGCCGCTCCACCCTCCCGCTGCGGATGCGCACCGTCCTGGAACCCCGTGCCACCACCGAGGCCAAGGGCGCCCTGCACAGCTACGACTGGGCCGGCTTCGAGCTCGGCATCGACCCGGGCCGGCTGCGCGTACGCGGTCAGTGGCAGCCCGGCACCTGGCGTCTGGGCATCGGCATCCCGCGCCCCGGCGGCATGTCCGTGGGCAGCGTCACCAAGAACAACGCGGGCGCGTCCGGCCACAGCTACACCCGGGTCCTGGACGACGGCGTCCGCCTCGTCGCCGGCTTCGACCGCAACCGGCTCAAGCTCTCCGTGGACGTCGTCCCCGCCGAGATCATCGCCCAGAAGGCCGACGGCGAGACCCTCACCGTCACCCTGCGCTCCCGTGTCACCACCCCCGCGGGCAAGTACCCCACCGCCCTGCGCATCGACCACGAGCCGAGCGGCTTCGCCACCGACCTCCCGCTCCAGCAGGGCGAGAGCGGCGACGACGGCTGGCTCCGCCACACCGCCCGCCTGGACTTCGCGGACCTCCCCGTCGACGGCGTACGCCCCGGCAAGGCCGTCAAGTACCGCGCGCTGATCGTCTTCGCCGACGGCACCACCCGCCGTGCCACGGGCGGCGAGAAGCCCGTCACCGGAGTCCACCCGCTGCCCGAGGGACGCGAGTTCGCGATCCTCACCGACGGCGCGGGGAACTTCACCCCGCAGGTCCGCACCGTCCAGCCCCTCGTCGACAGCGTCGAGTGGAGCGCCGAGGGCGAACTGGTCCTCTCCGGCGTCTACACCGGACCCGCCGAGCAGATGAAGATGGTCCTGCGCCACACCGGCCGCAACGAGGACCGCCCGCTGCCCGTCGAGTTCGCCGACGGCCGCTTCACCGCCCGTCTGCGCCCGGACACCATGCCCACCTACGAGGGCACCGTGTCGCTGCGCGCCGGCCGCTGGATGCCGCGCCTGCGCCTGCGCACCGAGTGGGACCACACCCGCGACCTTCCCGTCACGATCCGCCCCGACCTCGTGGACACGCTGCCGCTGGCCCACCGCGGCGAGCACCGCACGTACACCGTCGAGCGGCTCGACTTCGACCGGATCTTCGTGGAGTCCGGGCCGGTCCTCGACCCGGAGCTGCGCGGCGCCTACCGCCAGCGGCTGATGCGCGACGTCTACACCCCCGAGCAGCGCAAGCTGCCGCTGCGTGAGGCCGTGCTCTACAACAGCTTCGGCGGCAAGCAGTTCTCCGACTCGCCCCGCGCGGTCTACGAGGAGCTCAAACGCCGCGGCACCGAGGTCGAGCACATCGCGATGGTGCACGACCAGCAGGTCGTCCTGCCGCCCGGTGTCCGCGGCGTCGAGTGGGGCAGCAAGGACTGGTACGAGGCACTGGCCCGCAGCCGGTACGTCGTCACCAACGGCGGCATCCGCGAGTGGTTCGTCCGCCGCGAGGGCCAGGTCGTCGTCCAGACCTGGCACGGCACTCCGCTCAAGCGCATCGGCGCCGACCTGCTCGGCACCCCGAAGGCGAACCTGGCCTACATCGCGAGCCTCCCGCAGCGCTCGCGCCAGTACAGCCTGTTCATCACGCCGAACGCCTTCACCACTCCGATCATGACCAACTCCTTCCGCCTCCAGTGCGAGGTCCTGGAAGCGGGCTACCCGCGCAACGACGTCTTCCACGCCCCCGACCGCGTCAAGCGCGCCGCGGCCGTACGGGAGAAGCTCGGCATCCCCGCGGGCAAGAAGGTCGTCCTGTACGCGCCCACCTGGCGCGACGACCAGCGCTACGGCGGCCGCCGCTTCAAGCTCGACAACCAGATCGACGTCGAGGCCGCCAAGCGCGAACTCGGCGACGACCACGTGCTGCTCTACCGCAAGCACCACAAGGTCCTCGACTCCATCCCCGGCGCCGGACAGGGCTTCGTCTACGACTGCACGTACTACCCGGACATCGCCGACCTCTACCTGATCGCCGACGTGCTGATCACGGACTACTCCTCGGTGCTGTTCGACTTCGCGCACTCCGGGCGGCCGATGCTCTTCTTCACGTACGACCTGGAGCACTACCGCGACACCCTGCGCGGCTTCTACTTCGACTTCACCTCCCGCGCCCCCGGCCCGCTGATCAAGACCTCCGAGGACCTGGTCTCCGCGATCCGGAACATCGACGAGGTGAGCGAGGAGTACAAGGAGAAGTACGCCCAGTTCCGGGTCGACTTCTGCGAGCCCTCCGACGGCCGCGCCGCCGCCCGGGTCGTGGACCGGATGCTCGCCGTCAAGGACGAGCGGCAGAGCTGAGCCCACCGAGGCCGCCCCCGCCGCCCGCCCGCACTCCGCCCACCAGCCGTCCTTCGGCGTCCACCGAACGGAACGGGCGGCGGCGGGGGCGGCCGCTCGCGTACTGTGCTGTGCCGGGGGCGGCACGAAGGCCCCGCATCGAACACCGGGGCGATCCAGAGCGAGGAAGCACGTGGCAGAGCAGAGGCCGTCGGGCCGCGCGTCGGCGGTGACCGGGGCCCGCAGGGTCGTCGTCAAGGTCGGCTCCTCCTCGCTCACCACGGCCTCCGGCGGCCTCGACGCCGACCGCGTCGACGCCCTGGTCGACGTCCTGGCCAAGGTGAGGGGCGGCGGCGAACGCGAGATCGTCCTCGTCTCCAGCGGAGCCATCGCCGCCGGACTCGCCCCGCTCGGCCTCGTCCGCAGGCCCAAGGACCTGGCCCGCCAGCAGGCCGCCGCCAGCGTCGGCCAAGGCCTCCTCGTGGCCCGCTACACCGCCTCGTTCGCGCGCTACGGCGTCCGCGTCGGCCAAGTGCTCCTCACCGCCGACGACACCAGCCGCCGCGGCCACTACCGCAACGCCTACAGCACCCTGGACAAGCTCCTGGAGATGGGCGCCGTCCCCGTCGTCAACGAGAACGACACCGTCGCCACCGACGAGATCCGCTTCGGCGACAACGACCGGCTCGCCGCCCTCGTCGCCCACCTCGTCCACGCCGACCTGCTCGTCCTGCTCTCCGACGTGGACGGCGTCTACGACGGCCCGCCCGGCACCCCCGGCGCTGCCCGCATCGCCGAGGTCACCGGCCCCGAGGACCTGGCGGGCGTCACCATCGGCAGCGCCGGGAAGGCGGGCGTGGGAACCGGTGGCATGGTCACCAAGGTCGAGGCCGCCCGCATCGCCACCGCCGCAGGCATTCCCGTCGTCCTCAGCTCCGCCAGCCGGGTCGCCGACGCGCTGGCGGGCCGCGACACCGGCACGTACTTCCACCCCACCGGACGTCGCTCCGCCGACCGGCTCCTCTGGCTGGCCCACGCCTCCACCCCGCAGGGCGCGCTCACTCTCGACGACGGCGCCGTACGGGCCGTGGTGGAGCGGCGCACCTCCCTGCTGCCCGCCGGAATCTCCGCCGTCGAGGGCGACTTCAGCGCCGGCGACCCGGTCGAACTGCGCGACCCGCACGGCACCCCGGTCGCCCGCGGGCTCGTCAACTTCGACGCGAAGGAGATCCCCCAACTACTCGGCCGCTCCACCCGGGACCTCGCCCGCGAACTGGGCCCCGCCTACGAACGCGAGATCGTACACAGGGACGATCTGGTCCTCCTCACGCCGCGCCTCACCCCCTGAAACGGCTGAAAGTCCCGCCATCCAGCGGGGACCTTCCCCAAAACCACCCCATGCCCGGCTGTGGGCTGGTCCACTTTGTAGTGGGGAAACAGGGGACCGCACAGCAACACATCACAGGAGGCCGCCGGTGAGACGAGCGCGCCCGGGGGCGCCGCCCCGAGGCACGGCCGACCGAGCCCTGACGAGTGTCGGAGCGGGGGCGGATTTCGACCGGAATCCCCTCCCGGCGGACACCGTCGAACGGGAGCCGGTCACGACGGCGAAGGAGGAGTCCCCGCAGTCCAAGCTCTGGCACATCACGCTCAGCGTGTCGGGCGCCGAGACTCCGCTGGGGGAGGTCAGACGCGGCCTGGAACAGCTCGCGCACGACCATCCCTTCCTGCTGACCAGCCGCTACGCGGGCGACCACGCGGAGATCCGCTACTGGGAAGAGGCCCGCGATCTGCACGACGCCGCCGCGGTCGCGCTGCGGCTGTGGGGCGAGCACCGCTCCAGCGCCCAGCTCCCACCCTGGGAGATCGTCGGCCTGGAGGTCATCGACCGCGAGACCTACCACCTGCGGATCGCCGAGGGCTACGGGCCGCCGCCCGCGGCCCCCGTGGGCGTGCACCCCTACTGACCCCGGGGTGATCCGGACCGCCCTGGACCGATCCGGGGCCGGTCCCGGGCTGACCCCGGGCGATCCGGAGGCGTCCGCCACCGGGTCGGCCGTCTCGCATCACGGGATACGTGACGGATGCCCGCAGAGTGCGCATTACTCTGCGGGCATGACCCCGCTCTCGCCCTACGACAACCTCTCCCCGGTCGCGCGGACCGCCTACCGGGCGCGTGCCGCCGCCGCCGACATCGCGCCACTTCCGCGCGCGGCCAAGGACGACGCACTGCTGGCCATCGCCGACGCCCTCGAAGTGCGTACGAGCGAGATCGTCGAGGCCAACGCGGAGGACGTCGAGCGTGCCCGCGAGGCCGGGACGGGCGAAGGCATCATCGACCGCCTCACCCTCACCCCGGAACGCATCCGCGCCATCGCCGCCGACGTACGGGACGTCGCGGCCCTGCCCGACCCGGTCGGTGAGGTGGTGCGCGGATCGACCCTGCCCAACGGCATCGACCTCCGGCAGGTGCGGGTCCCGCTCGGCGTGGTCGGCATCATCTACGAGGCCCGGCCCAACGTCACCGTCGACGCCGCCGCGCTCTGCCTGAAGTCCGGCAACGCGGTCCTGCTGCGCGGCTCCTCCTCGGCCTACGCCTCCAACACCGCCCTCGTCCGGGTCCTGCGCGACGCGGTCGGCGGCTCCGGCCTGCCGGCCGACGCGGTGCAGCTCGTCCCGGGCGAGAGCCGTGACTCCGTGCGCGAACTGATGCGGGCCCGCGGCCTGGTCGACGTCCTCATCCCGCGCGGCGGGGCCTCGCTGATCCGCACGGTCGTCGAGGAGTCCACCGTGCCCGTCATCGAGACGGGCACCGGCAACTGCCACGTCTACGTCGACGCGCAGACGGACCTGGCCATGGCGGTCGACATCCTGATCAACTCCAAGGCCCAGCGCCCCAGCGTCTGCAACGCGGCCGAGACCCTGCTCGTCCACAGGGACGTGGCGGACGCCTTCCTGCCGCTCGCCCTGGACGCGCTGGCCGAGGCCGGGGTCACCGTCCACGGCGACGAGCACGTCCTCGCCCGCGCCGAGGGATCCAAGGCCACCGTGGTCGCGGCGACGGCGGAGGACTGGGAGACCGAGTACCTGTCGTTCGACATCGCGGCGGCGGTCGTCGACTCCCTGGACGCGGCGGTCGCCCACATCCGGCTCTGGTCCTCCGGCCATACCGAGGCAATCGTCACCACCTCGCAGTCCGCCGCACGCCGGTTCACCCAGCTGGTCGATTCGGCCACGGTCGCCGTGAACGCCTCCACCCGCTTCACGGACGGCGGACAGTTCGGCTTCGGCGCCGAGATCGGCATCTCCACGCAGAAGCTGCACGCCCGCGGTCCGATGGGCCTGCCCGAGCTGACCTCGACGAAGTACATCGTCACGGGGGACGGGCACACCCGCTAGCCGAGCCGGACCCCTCCTCGGCCCCTTGGGCCGGTCCCTTCCGCCGGGAGGGGCCGGCCCCGGTGTTCCCCGTGCCGATCCGGGAGTTCACGGGGGGTCCCTGCCCAAAAGGTCCCGGCCCGGCTACGCTGAATCCGTGCCGGACGACGTGGGGGGCAGGCCGTTTCCTGACGGCTGGGAGCCCGACGACGACCGCGGGGGCGCGGACGAGGACTTCGCCTCCGTGGTGTTCGACGAGGACTTCGTCCGGTCGGCGCCCGTCCATGAGCCCACCGCCGTGGAGCGCCTGCTCGCCGCCGCCGCGGCCCGCGCCGAGACCGACGCCCGCGCGCGTCGGAGCCGCCGCGCGGGCGACGGGGCCTACGACCCCCACGGCGGTCCCCGGGGCTACCGCGACCCCCAGGACCTCGACTACGACCCGGACCACGTCAGCCGGGACAACGGATGCCCCCCGGGGCCCTACGGCCGCCACGGCGGCTCCCTGCGTCCCTACCGCAACTCCGCCCGCTGGCACCGCCCGGTCGCCTGGCTGCTCGCCCTGGTGATGGGTGTCGGCATGGTCTCCCTCGCCTTCACCGCGGTCTACCGGGGCTCCTCGAACAACCGCCAGGACCAGGGGCCGCCGCCCGCCACCAGCGGTGTGGACAAGCCCGGGGCCGCCCCGTCGGCCTCCGCGGGCTACTCCCGCCGCACGGTCCCCGCCGAGCCCCGGGTGCCCTGAAGGCACCCCCTCCGTCACCCGTTCGCCGACAGCCGCACCAGGCGCTCCCGCACTTCCCGGCCTTCTCCGCGTTTACGCGGGCCGCAATCGACCTACCCTCAAGGTGTGACCCCTCGTTCCCAGGGGGGCTTCTCGCTGCGGACGTCACTCGGCCGAAGCAGACCGTTACGCACCGAACCGACCGGTGTGGAGATGGGGAGAGAAGTCATGACAGGCCGCTCAGAACCACCGGACGGTGCGCCCGAGAACCCTGCGGGCGGCGAGGACGAGTACCGCTCGCTCGTCTTCGACGAATCGTTCGTCCAGGCTGCGCGGATGCGGGAGTACTCGGCGCAGGAACGGATGGGTGAGCACGCCCGCGCCGTCCGGGCGCTGCCCGACGCGCAGGCCATCCGGAGCGGCGGCGGCTCCCGGGCCGCCATAACCCTGGTCGTCCTCATCGCCCTGGCTTTCGCGGTGGCCGTCTACATCGGATTCCGGAGCCCGTATGCCCAGCCGGCCGCCCGACGCGCCGAACCCCTGCGGACCACCGTCGTCCCCTTGGCCCCCCGCGGGGCCGTACCGGGCGGGTCACCCGAGCGGCTGTACCGGGCCGAGCCGGTCGCCGGATTCCGCACGGGCGCGGCAGGCATCAACTACCCCGGTGTGGAGCGCACGCAGAACTTCTCCGACAGCCAGATCACCGCCGCTCTCGCCACGGTCAAGGACTATCTGGTGGAGTCGTCCCTGAACCCCGACGTCCTCACCGGGTCCGTACACCGGCCCGTGGAGTACCTCCTCGACCCGGACCAGCGAGCCCAGTTCGAACAGAGTCTGAGCAGCACGGCGGACGACGGGAGCCACGTCGCCACCGGCTGGCTGGTGCGCTTCGACCCGGAGCAGGTGGAGCTCGCGGACCCGCAGATCCGGGTCCACGGCACCCTCCGCTACGAGGAGGAGGGCCCGGGCGCGCTCGGCGTCGTCTCGGACCACACGTTCACCTACGCCCTGCGCCCGGCGGACGGGCCCCACCGGGACGACGACGCCTCCCTGTTCACCGTGCGGCGCGAGCTGAGCTTCCGCTTCGACCGGGAGGACCTGCGACTGCACCGCCTGGAGGTGCGCACCGCCCATGTCCAGGCCGGGCCGCTGTCCTGCTCGGCCGACGCGACCGGGAGGTTCCGTCCGCTCCTCGCCGGGGAACGGGCAGACGCCCGCGGACCCGCCGCCACCGACCCGTACGCCACGGGCCGGCCCACGGCGGCGCTGTGCGGGACCCTGGAGGCCGTCAGCTCCCCGACGGCCCCGACGGCCCCGGGCTCCCCTCCTCAGGGTCCTGAGGCCGACCGGACGTCCCGTCCCCGTCCGTAGCGGAATCGCCGGACGGGCCCTGCGCCCCGTCCTTCGCACTCCCTGTCCCGGTGAACCGGTCGCGCAGCTTGCCGCCCAGGTCTCCCGCACCGCCGGCGATATCGCCCACGAGCTTCATCAGCGGGTCCTTGCTGGTGCGCACCGCGTCCGCGTAGTGCGAGGCGGACTCCCGGAACGAGTCGGTCACCGAGGTGTCCTTGTCCTCGTCCCGCCGCGGGTAGTGGCCGTCCATGATCCGCTGGAAGTCGCGGGTCTCCGACCACTTCTTCAGCTCGGCGGCCCGCACCGTGGTGAACGGGTGCGTGCGCGGCAGCACGTTGAGGATCTTGAGGACGGAGTCCCGCAGATCGCCGGCCTTCTCGTACTCGTCGGCCTGGGCGAGGAAGGCGTCCACGTTCATCTCGTGGAGGTGATTTCCGCCCGCGATCTTCATCAGACCGCGCATGGAGGCTTTGATGTCCTGGCCGACCAGCAGCCCGGCCCGGTCCGCGGACAGCTCCGACTTGCGGAACCACTCGCGCAGCGCCGTCACTATCGCCATGATCGCCACATTGCCCAGCGGGATCCAGGCGACCTTCACGGCGAGGTTGGTCAGGAAGAGAAGTATCGTCCGGTACACCGAGTGACCGGAGAGCGCGTGGCCCACCTCGTGGCCTACCACCGCCCGCATCTCCTCCTCGTCGAGCAGCTCGACCAGGCCGGTGGTGACGACGATGATCGGCTCGTCCAGCCCGATGCACATGGCGTTGGGCTGCGGGTCCTGCTTCACGTACATCGGCGGGACCTTCTCCAGGTCCAGGACGTAACACGCGTCCCGCAGCATGTCGTTGAGGTGGGTGAACTGCGCGTCGCCCACCCGGACGGAGTCGGAGAGGAAGAGCAGACGCAGGCTGCGCTCCGGGAGCAGCCCGCTGAGCGCCTTGAACACGGTGTCGAACCCGGTCAGCTTGCGCAGGGCCACCAGGGCCGAGCGGTCGGCGGGGTGCTCGTAGGCCCGGGAGGAGATCCCGGGGAATCGTCGGCGCTGCCTGCTCGGCACGTTCTCGTGACTGTTGTCGGTCATGGATGGCCCCCTGTTCGTACGAGACGTTGCTCGTCCCCCGGACAAAACCCAGCGTATGCGCTGGCGCTACGGTGTGCGGGGGGCTGTGGATAACCTTGAGGAGCGCCCGGAATGCCGCACACCGCCGTACTGCTCGCCGCCGCGTCCGAGGAGCAGGGACCGGGTGACACCCTCCGGATCGTGTTGCTCGTCTCGATCCTCGGAGCGGTGCTGCTCGCCTGGTTCCTGCTGCGTGGATACCGCAACGACGACAACAACGACTGAGTCGCCGTGAGCGTGCCCGGGGGTCCCGCATACGATGTGACCGACGTCTTCCTTCCGATTCACGATCGATAGGTCCTGCCGAAGATGAGCCTCACGAGCACCGCACACCAGTTGGTCACTCTCGCCTCCGGGGGCGGCGAGGGCGGCAACCACGAAAGCCTCAACCCCTACTTCGTCGGCGCCGGGGTGTTCCTCGCGCTGATGTTCCTGCTGTGGATCACCACCCGATTCAACCGCGACCGCTGAGTCAGGGGCGTACAGCTGTGCCAGTAGGCTCTGCACGCATGGGAGAGCAGGAAGTGCCTACCGGCCCCGGCAAGCGGCGCCTCGGCGTGATGGGCGGGACATTCGACCCGATCCACCACGGACACCTGGTGGCGGCCAGTGAAGTGGCCGCCCAGTTCCATCTCGACGAGGTCGTCTTCGTCCCGACCGGGCAGCCGTGGCAGAAGAGCCACAAGAAGGTCTCCCCGGCCGAGGACCGCTATCTGATGACGGTCATCGCCACCGCGTCCAACCCCCAGTTCTCCGTCAGTCGCAGTGACATCGACCGTGGCGGCCCGACGTACACCATCGATACGCTGCGGGATCTGCGCGAGGTCCACGGCGAGGCGGACCTCTTCTTCATCACCGGCGCCGACGCGTTGTCCCAGATCCTCACCTGGCGCGACGCGGAGGAGTTGTTCTCGCTCTCCCACTTCATCGGTGTGACCCGCCCGGGTCATGTGCTCACGGACGACGGGCTGCCCGAGGGTGGTGTCTCCCTCGTGGAGGTGCCCGCGCTGGCGATCTCGTCCACGGACTGCCGTGAGAGGGTCGCGCAGGGGGAGCCGGTCTGGTACCTGGTGCCGGACGGCGTGGTCCGCTACATCGACAAGCGCCAGCTGTACCGCGGCGAATGAGCCACGGAGAGGGGCACCGGTGAACGACCGACAGAACCCGTACGACCCGTACTACCAAGAGCCGCAGATCGTCGGCTACGACGCGTACGGGCAGCCGGTCTACCAGCAGCAGGGGCAGCAGCAGTACGACCAGCAGGGTCAGCAGGGCCAGGGTTACGACCCCTACGCCGCACAGCCGGGTCAGGGGCACCAGACCCAGGACGCCGGCTACGGCTACGACGCGTACGGCAACCCTCAGCAGCAGCCCCGGAGTTACGACGCCTACGGCGACCGGCACCCGGGCCAGGCGTCCCAGTCGCCCCAGACGCAGCAGGGCCAGGGCACCGATCAGGGGTACGGCTACGGCTCCTACACCGACCACGGCTACGTCACCGGGCAGCAGCCCGCCACGGTCGACACCGGCCGGCACTGGAGCATCCCGCAGCAGGGCGCGGCCCCCGTACCGGAACAGGACCCGCAGCAGGCTCCCGCTCCGTATCCGCAGCAGTCACAGCATCCGCAGTATCCGCAGCAGTCACAGCAGCCAGTGGAAGAAACGGCGGAGGCGGACGCGGAGCCCGCGCCTCCGGGACAGCGCGAGCCCGCCCCCGACTACCGCACCGAGCAGTTCTCGTTCATCGAGGAGCCCGACGAGGACTCCGAAGACGTCATCGACTGGCTGAAGTTCACCGAGAGCCGCAGCGAGCGGCGCGAGGAGGCACGGCGCAAGGGCCGCAACCGGATGGTCGCCCTGATAGTCGTCGCGGTTCTCGTCGTCGTCGGCGGGGCCGGCTACCTCTGGTCCGCCGACATGATCCCCGGCCTGTCCGGAACGGACGGGAACAAGGCCGTGGCCGCCGGCGCCCAGCAGCGCGACATGATGGTGGTACACCTGCACGACACGAAGAAGGGCGGCACCTCGACGGCGCTGCTCGTCGACAACGCCACCACCAAGCAGGGCACCACCGTCCTGCTGCCGAACTCCCTCGCGGTCGCGGGCGACGACGGGACCACCACCACGCTCGGCAAGTCCGTCGAGGACGACGGCAGGACCGGCACGCGGGAGTCGATCGACACCCTGCTGGGCACCCGGATCACGGGTACCTGGCGGCTGGACACCCCGTACCTGGAGAACCTCGTCGAGCTGGTCGGCAACATCGAGGTCGACACCGACACCGATGTGCCCGGTGCGAAGAAGGGCGAATCGCCCCTGGTGAACAAGGGCGAGGGCCAGACGCTCAGCGGTTCGATGGCCGTCGCGTACGCGACCTACCGCGGTCCGGGCGAGCCCGAGGCCGAGCAGCTGACGCGGTTCGGCGAGGTCATGCGGGCCACGCTGCGCAAGATCTCCGAGGACCCCAAGGCCGCGACCGTCACCATCGAGACGCTGCTCCAGGTGCTCGACCCGTCACTGCCCGAGAAGGACCTCGGGGTCTCGCTCGCCAAGCTGGCCTCGCGCGCCAAGGTCGGTGACTACAAGACGGCCCTGCTGCCGGTCCAGGAGGACGGCACGCTCACCGAGGCGGACACCCGCGGCGTCGTCAAGGACATCCTCGGCGGCACGGTGAAGGCCCCCGAGGCCGGCGCTCCGCTCCGGGTCGCCGTCCGCAACGCCACCGGGAACGAGAAGGCAGCGGAATCCGCCCGGGTCCAGCTGGTCAACGGCGGTTACGCCTTCGTGGACAGCGGCAAGGCAGGGGCCAAGGCGTCGTCCGTCGTGCTCTACCGGTCCGCCGAGGACAAGGAGAAGGCCGTCGAGGTGGCCAAGACCCTGGGTCTTTCCGCAGGTGACGTGAAGAAGGGCGAGCCGGCCGCCAACGCCGACGTGTCCGCGGTCCTCGGTCAGGACTACGAGGTCCCGTAGCCCGCTCGGGATCACCGGCCGGCGCTCCGGCGCCGGCCGGTGATCCCGTGTCCCGGACCCCGGCCGTGAACGCAGTAAGGCTCTGTCGGCGGTCCGTGAGACCCTAGAGGTTGCATCCGACCGCCGACGAAAGCCTGCATGTGACCGCCACGGACCGCTCCATCGAGCTCATCAACGCCGCCGCTCAGGCGGCCGCCGACCGGCTCGCGCACGACATCATCGCCTACGACGTCAGCGATGTGCTGTCGATCACCGACGCCTTCCTGCTGGCCTCGGCCCCCAACGACCGCCAGGTCAAGTCGATCGTCGACGAGATCGAGGAGCAGCTCCAGAAGGAGCTCGGCGTCAAGCCGGTGCGCCGCGAGGGCGACCGCGACGCCCGCTGGATCCTCCTCGACTACGTCGACATCGTCATCCACGTCCAGCACAGCGAGGAGCGCGTCTTCTACGCGCTGGAGCGCCTGTGGAAGGACTGCCCGGAGATCGCCCTTCCCGAGGACGCGATCAAGACCCGCGGCAAGGCCGAGGAGCACGCACAGCTCAACGGCGGCACGGAAGGTGACCAGAGCTGAACGGCAGCAGCAGCGGCACGGGCCGCAGGATCGTCCTCTGGCGGCACGGCCAGACGGCGTGGAACCTGGAGCGCCGTTTCCAGGGCTCCACGGACATCGAGCTCACCGGGGTCGGCGTCGGGCAGGCCCGCCGCGCCGCCCGGTTGCTCGCCTCGCTGAAGCCGGACGTCATCGTGGCCTCCGACCTGCGGCGGGCGGCGGCCACGGCCGCCGAGCTCTCCGCCGTCAGCGGTCTCACCGTCTCCCACGACGCCGCACTCCGTGAGACGTACGCCGGCGCCTGGCAGGGGCTGACCCACCAGGAGATCGTCGAGCGATTCGGCGATCAGTACGCGGCATGGAAGCGCGGAGAGCCCGTGCGTCGGGGCGGCGGCGAGCTGGAGACCGAGGTCGCCGACCGGGCGGCCCCGGTCGTTCTGGAGCACGCCGAGAAGCTTCCGGAGAACGGCACGCTCGTCGTGGTCAGCCACGGCGGCACGATCAGGACGACGATCGGCCGGCTGCTGGGCCTGGAGGCGCACCACTGGGAAGGGCTCGGCGGGCTGTCCAACTGCTGCTGGTCCGTTCTCGGCGAGGGTGCGCGCGGCTGGCGTCTGTTGGAACACAACGCCGGCACGCTCCCGGAGCCGGTCCTCGGCGACGACGACTAGACGCCGTCGGGAGGCAGTTGAGAGGCCGTTCGCGGGCCGTCCTCGGGCGGCCCGGGCCGGATTTCACTTTCCGGCCGGTCGCAGGCTAAAGTTCTTCTTGTTCGCAGCGCGGAAACGCAGGGAAACAACAGTGAACAGCGGGGCTATAGCTCAGTTGGTAGAGCGCCTGCATGGCATGCAGGAGGTCAGGAGTTCAATTCTCCTTAGCTCCACAATCAGGATCCCGTCCCCAGTAGGGGGCGGGATCTTCTGTATGGGGGGCGCCGGGCGGGCTGACCCCCTTGCGGGGTCATGGCAGAATCGGAACGCCGGAGGGGGCGACGTACCGATCGGGAGGGAGCGCGATGCCTGCGAGTCGCGAACACGTCCCCGACCAGCCTCTTGTCGCCGCCACGTCCTCCGGCCCCGTACCGTTCGAAGATCAATACCGTCTCGGCTGTCCGTCCTGCGGTTCGTCCCATGTGGCCCAGGTTCTGGGTGACAACGGAGGGGTCTCCTACGTGTGCACGGCCTGCGGCCACAGCTGGAGCTGACTGATGGGTGCACACAGGCGTAAGTGCGACTGGTGCGGCAGCGGTACGCCCATCGTCAGGGACATGGACCCGGTCAACACGGAGTACCAGTACTGGTGCGAGGAATGCGCACGGGCGCTGATCATAAAAGGCGACCCCATCGAGACCTACCGGGAGCTGGAGGGGGAGCCGATCTACGGGCGCCTCCTGGAGGAGCACTGCGCCCTCAAGCGCTTCTACTCCTTCGCGACCGCCTGACCTGCGGCTGACGATCCACTGTTCGGGATGATTCGGGCGTATCGGTTCGGACCGGAAACGATTTGGTGAAGCACCGGGGGGACCGTGTAATGTTCTGGATGTCGCCAAGGGAAACCGGGTGGCACGCAATGAGGGGCTATAGCTCAGTTGGTAGAGCGCCTGCATGGCATGCAGGAGGTCAGGAGTTCAATTCTCCTTAGCTCCACAAGATCGACAGTGAAGAAGCGGGCCACCCGGATCGGGTGGCCCGCTTCTTTTGTCCGGGCGGGGATCTGTCCGGACCGTATCGGGTCCGGGCGGACTTGGCTCCGGGCCTTCTTCGGTCCGGACGGTCCGGACCTTCTTCGGCCCGGATCCGCCGTGTCCACCGCCCAGCGTTCGCCGGCCCGTGGCAGGCAGGGCGGGGCGCTGCTCGGCCGACGGCTGCTCGATGCGGAGAGCCAGGAGGGGGCGGTGCCGTACCGCCCGCCCGGGTGCCCGCCCAGCGGTATCGGAACTGCGGCGTGCGCCCGCCGAAGCGTCACTTTTCGGCTACGGGCAGCGACGGCTGGTCGGTAGGGTTCCGGCTCGTGCGTGCGGTGTCCGCTTCCTGGTTACTCCCCGCTCCCTTCCGGGCCCGTGCGGTATCCTGGCGCCATGCGTGCCGTACGCCTTCTGCTTAGCAAGCCGTGCTGAACAGTCCCGACCGGTGAGAACGCCTGGTCGGAGTCAGCGCGGCGTCCCCTCCTGTGCGAGGGGTTTTTTCGTTTCCTGGCAGATGACGATCGATGGAGCTTTGAGGATCATGAGCGAGACGAATTCCGCAGCCGAGACGGCCGCGCCGCACCGCTACACGGCGGCCATGGCCGCCGACATCGAGGCACGCTGGCAGGACTTCTGGGACGCCGAGGGGACGTACGAGGCGCCGAACCCCACCGGTGAGCTGGCGGGCGACCCGGAGCTGGTCGCCAAGCCGAAGAAATTCATCATGGACATGTTCCCGTACCCCTCGGGTGCGGGTCTGCACGTCGGACACCCGCTGGGCTACATCGCCACCGATGTCTACGCCCGCCACCAGCGGATGACCGGCCACAACGTGCTGCACACCCTGGGATTCGACGCCTTCGGCCTGCCCGCCGAGCAGTACGCCGTCCAGACGGGCACCCACCCCCGGGTCTCCACCGAGGCCAACATGGTGAACATGAAGGTCCAGCTGCGCAGGCTGGGTCTGGGCCACGACAACCGCCGCTCCTTCGCGACGATCGAGGCCGAGTACTACAAGTGGACGCAGTGGATCTTCCTGCAGATCTTCAACTCCTGGTACGACTCCGAGGCCGACCGGGCCCGCCCGATCGCCGAGCTGGTCGAGCAGTTCGAGAGTGCCGCGCGGGCGACCCCCGACGGCCGTGAGTGGAGCGCGCTGAGCGCCACCGAACGCGCCGATCTGCTGAGCCAGTACCGCCTGGCGTACGCCTCCGACGCCCCCGTGAACTGGTCGCCGGGCCTGGGCACGGTGCTGGCCAACGAGGAGGTCACCGCCGACGGCCGCTCCGAGCGTGGCAACTTCCCCGTCTTCAAGGCCAAGCTGCGCCAGTGGAACATGCGCATCACCTCCTACGCCGACCGGCTGCTGAACGACCTGGACGGGCTGGACTGGCCCGAGGCCATCAAGCTGCAGCAGCGCAACTGGATCGGACGTTCCGAGGGCGCCCGGGTCGAGTTCCCGGTGGACACCGCCGGCGGTATCACCGTCTTCACCACCCGCCAGGACACCTTGTTCGGCGCGACGTACATGGTGCTGGCGCCCGAGCACGACATGGTCGAGCGGATCATCCCGGCAGCCTGGCCCGAGGGCACGCACCCGGTGTGGACCGGCGGCCACGCGAGCCCGGCCGAGGCCGTCACCGCGTACCGCAAGCAGGCCGCCGCGAAGTCCGACGTCGAGCGGCAGGCCGAGGCCAAGGACAAGACCGGCGTCTTCACCGGTGCGTACGCGACCAACCCGGTCAGCGGCGAGAAGATCCCCGTCTTCATCGCCGACTACGTCCTGATGGGTTACGGCACCGGCGCGATCATGGCCGTACCGGCGCACGACGTGCGCGACTTCGCCTTCGCGCGCGCCTTCGAGCTGCCGATGCGCTGCGTCGTCCAGCCGTCGGACGACCGCGGAACCGACGCCTCCACGTGGGACGACGCCTTCAGCTCGTACGACGCGAAGCTGGTCAACTCCGCGAACGAGGAGATTTCGCTGGACGGCCTGGGAGTGGTCGAGGCCAAGGCGAGGATCACCGACTGGCTGAAGGAGCACGGCGTCGGCGAGGGCACTGTCAACTTCCGGCTGCGCGACTGGCTGTTCAGCAGGCAGCGCTACTGGGGCGAGCCGTTCCCGATCGTGTACGACGAGGACGGCATCGCCCACGCGCTGCCCGAGTCGATGCTGCCGCTGGAGCTGCCCGAGGTCGAGGACTACTCCCCGCGCACCTTCGACCCGGAGGACGCGACCGCCCAGCCCGAGACCCCGCTGTCGCGTAACGCCGACTGGGTCAACGTCACGCTGGACCTGGGCGACGGCGCCGGACCGCGGAAGTACCGCCGCGAGACCAACACCATGCCCAACTGGGCCGGTTCCTGCTGGTACGAGCTGCGCTACCTGGACCCCGACAACGACCGGCAGCTGGTGGACCCGGCGATCGAGCAGTACTGGATGGGGCCGCGCGAGGGGCAGCCCACCGGCGGCGTCGACCTGTACGTCGGCGGCGCCGAGCACGCCGTGCTGCACCTGCTGTACGCGCGTTTCTGGTCCAAGGTGCTGTACGACCTGGGCCACATCTCCTCCGCCGAGCCGTTCCACAAGCTGTACAACCAGGGCATGATCCAGGCCTTCGTCTACCGCGACAGCCGGGGCATCGCCGTCCCCGCAGCCGAGGTGGAGGAGCGCGACGGCGCGTTCTACTACGAGGGCGAGAAGGTCAGCCGCGTCCTGGGCAAGATGGGCAAGTCCCTGAAGAACGCGGTCACGCCGGACGAGATCTGCGCCGAGTACGGTGCGGACACCCTGCGCCTGTACGAGATGGCGATGGGCCCCCTGGACGTATCGCGCCCCTGGGACACCCGGGCCGTGGTCGGTCAGTACCGGCTGCTGCAGAGGCTGTGGCGCAATGTGGTCGACGAGGAGACCGGTGAGATCACCGTCGTCGACACGGAGCCCGGCGAGGACACGCTGCGCGCCCTGCACAAGGCCATCGACGGGGTCGGCCAGGACATGGCGGGAATGCGGTTCAACACCGCCATCGCCAAGGTCACCGAGCTGAACAACCACCTGACCAAGGCCGGCGGCCCGCTGTCGCGCTCCGTCGCCGAGCGGCTGGTCCTGCTGATCGCCCCCCTGGCTCCGCACATCGCGGAGGAGCTGTGGCGGCGACTGGGCCACACCGACTCGGTGGTGCACCAGGACTTCCCGGTGGCGGACCCGGCCTACGTCGTGGACGAGACCGTCACCTGCGTCGTCCAGATCAAGGGCAAGGTCCGGGCCCGTCTGGAGGTCTCGCCCGCTATCACGGACGAGGAGCTGGAGGCACTGGCCCTGGCCGACGGTGCGGTCGTCGCGGCACTGGGCGGGGCCGGGATCCGCAAGGTGATCGTGCGCGCGCCGAAGCTGGTGAACATCGTCCCCGCGTGACGACGGCTGGGTGATGAGGTGGATGGGGCGGATGGGGTGATGGCAGCGGTGTGACGGGCCCCGTGCCTGGTGAGGGCCATCCCCTACGGGCAGGTTGGGGGTTCCGAAGGAACCCTCGGCCCGCCCGTTCCGTTTACGGTGGAGGGGCGACCGGTATCGGCGGCCGCATCGAGATATCGAGGGGCATTCATGGAAGCCGCGATCACGATCCTGGCGTTGTTCTTGGTCGCGTTCGTCGCGCTGGGTGTCTACGCGACCGTGAAGGCCGTCGGCGCGGCCAAGCGAGGCGTGGACCGCACGATCACGCAGGCCCGGCGCACGGTGGAGGACACCACGCTCCGGGCCAAGAGCTTCGGGCAGACGGGTGTCGCCGGCGAGCTGGCGCAGCTCCGGCTCGCCCTGCGTACCTCGATGCGGGCCACGCAGGACGCCCTGCACGCCGGCGCCGCCGAGGACGCGTCCCTGGCGGAGTCGGTGGCACTGTTCCGGAGGCTGAGCGAGCACGGCCTCGAACTGGACGACGAGCTGAAGCGGCTGGAGCGCGATCCTGACCGGGCGACGATCGGGGGCCTGCTTCCCAAGCTGAGGGAACGCACGCAGCGGATCACGCACTCGGCGGAGTCGCTGCGCTGGGCGGCGCGGGACCGGGCGAGGCAGTTCGCCGACGACGACCTGGACGCACTGAACGCGCAGATCGACATCGAGGCCGGCGCGCTGCGGCACTGGACCGTCGAGGAGCCGTCGCAGGCATCCGGTGCGGGGACACCCGCCTCGGCACCGGGCCACGACCCCGGGACGGACTGGCCCGAGCCGGCCGCCTCGGCGGATCCCTCGGCCGGGAACAGCAGCACGGCCGACCAGGTGTGGTCCGGACCTGCCCGCGAGGAGAGCCCGCAGGCGATCACCGCACCGGACCCGCGGCTGCGCACGACCTACCCCTGGCAGAAGTCCACCCGGCGGGAAACGACGAACTGACGCGCACCTGACCGTGCGACCCCGCCCGCACGGGTATGACCCGGCTGGATACGCTCCGAAGCGGCCATGGATGATCAGGGGGCCGGGGCCGGGGCCGGACTGCCGCGCTCCCACCAGGCCAGGTAACCTCCGGCTCATGTCCCGCCATGTCGCTATCGTCACCGATTCCACGGCCTACCTGCCGCGCCCGACGATGGAACGGCACGGCATCACCGCAGTGCCGCTGACCGTCGTCCTGGGCGATCGGGCGCTGGAGGAGGGCACGGAGATCTCGGCCCGCTCGCTCGCCCTGGCTCTGCAGAAACGCCACTCCGTGACCACGTCCCGCCCCAGCCCCGAGGTCTTCGCCGCGGCCTACCGGACGGCGGCCGAGGACGGGGCGGACGCGGTGGTGTCGCTGCACCTGTCGTCGGAGTTCTCGGGCACGTACGACGCCGCGCTGCTCGCGGCGAAGGACGCCCCTGTCCCGGTACGTGTGGTGGACACCGGCATGGTCGCCATGGCCCTGGGATTCTGCGCTCTGGCGGCTGCGGAGACCGCCGAGGCGGGCGGCGGCCCGGACGAAGCCGTGTCGGCCGCGGAGAAGCGGGCCGCAGGCACCTCGGCGTATTTCTACGTCGACACTCTCGACTATCTGCGCCGGGGCGGACGCATCGGCACGGCGCAGGCCCTGCTGGGATCCGCGCTGGCGGTGAAACCGATCCTGGAGCTCGACGCGGGACGGATCGAGATGCTGGAGAAGGTGCGGACGGCGTCCAAGGCCATTGCCCGGCTGGAGGAGATCGTCGCCGAGCGGGCGGGGACGGCCCCGGTGGACATCGCCGTCCACCACCTCGCCGCCCCGGAGCGCGCGGAGCGCCTGGCCGAGCGGCTGCGCGAACGTGTTCCCGGTCTGGTCGAGCTCCATGTCAGCGAGGTCGGCGCGGTGATCGGGGCTCACACGGGCCCGGGGCTGCTCGGCGCGGTGATCTCGCTGCGGTGATCCGGCTCCGGTGAAGGCGCTGGTCGCGTCGTGCTGAGCGGCTGATGGTGTGGAGCTTCACTCCGAGGGGTGGCCGAGTTGTCCACAACTGCCGGAGTGTCCACAGGAATCGGTGCTGTTCAGCGGGTTCGGGCGGATGTGCCTAACGTCGTGAGGCATGGCCCTTCGATCTCCTCGGGCGTCGACTCCCGACGCTCTGCCCAGTTCTGCGCCGCCGCCCGACTCCTCGTCCACCTCCACCCTCATTCCCACCTCCGCGTCCACCTCCACGTTCCTGCCTCCGCCCGACCCGTTGTCCGGGCGAAGGCCCGCACGGACGCGGCACGGATCCGGCACTCGCCCGAGCGGCCGGGCGGGTGTGGGCCCCGGCGCTCGTTCCGGGGCACGCCCCGGTGGTCGGCGGCCCGTACGAGGGCGTTCCGCCCGTGCGGCGGCGGCTGCGCGTCGCCGGGCGGATGCGCTGATGGCGAGCGCTCCCGGGCTGGGGAGCGATGTCGCTCCCGCATCGGCACGTGAGCCTGTACCCGTACCGGCACGTGAGCCTGTACCCGTACCGGCACGTGAGCCCGTACCCGTACCGGCACGTGAGCCCGTACCCGTACCCGTACCCGTACCCGTATCCGGGGCAGAGGGGGAGGGGGAGGTGCCCGGTGGCACGCCGAGTGTGCGCCGGCTCGTATCGGCCGTCCGGGAGCGGCTGCCGTTGTGGGTGCGGCTCCGGTGTGGGATGGCGCCGCGCACGCCGTTGGTGCTCGGGCTGGTGCTGATCGCCGCTGTGGGTGTCGCGGCGTTTCACTTCTGGTCCGTACGCCCGCACACCGTACGTGCGCCGGAACCGGTCGCGGACGGAGCGGCGGCGCCCGTGTTGCCACCGGATCCGTTACGGTCCGGGGCCTCCGGTCCGGCGGCGGGGGAGCCGTCCGAAGCGGGCGGGAGTGGGCCTGGAAGCGGGCAGATCGTCGTCGATGTGAGCGGTAAGGTGCGTCGGCCGGGGGTCCGTCGGCTTCCTGCGGGCTCGCGGGTGGCGGACGCGCTTGATGCGGCGGGCGGTGTGCGTGCCGGCACGGATGTGACGGGGCTCAATCGGGCGCGGGTCTTGATGGACGGTGAGCAGGTCGTCGTGGGTCCCCCGCCCGGCCCGCCGGTCTCCGGGACGGTCGGTGGCGGGCGTGCTGGGGCCGAGGGGCCGGGCGGCGCGCCGGGCGGGCCGTCCGGCCCCTCGGCACCGCTGAGCCTGAACACGGCGACCGCGGAGCAGCTGGAAACGCTGCCCGGGGTCGGGCCCGTGCTGGCCCAGCACATGATCGACTACCGCACGGAGAACAACGGATTCCGGTCCGTCGACGAGCTCCGGCAGGTCAACGGGATCGGCGACCGCCGTTTCGCCGAACTCCAGCCGCTCGTACGGCCATGAGCAGCCGGGAGGCCCGGTCCGGCCCCCGGAGCGCGGGCAGGAACATCGCCGGAAGCGGTCACCGGCCCGGCGGCGCGGGCGACGGTACGGGCAGTTCGGTGCGTGCACCACGTATCCCGGGAGCGCCGACTCGTGCGGGAACGCCGCGTACTCCGGGAACGCCGACTCATGCGGGAACGCCGAATGATTCGGGTGCGTCGGGTGGTGCCGGCCCGCGAGGGGAGGGGCCCACGGACCTGCGGCTCGTTCCGCCCGCCCTGGCGGTCTGGGCGGCTGCCGCGTCGACGCTGGGGCTGCCGGGGAGGT
This sequence comes from Streptomyces sp. NPDC104313, assembly GCF_055583985.1. Classification (NCBI taxonomy): domain Bacteria; kingdom Bacillati; phylum Actinomycetota; class Actinomycetes; order Kitasatosporales; family Streptomycetaceae; genus Streptomyces; species Streptomyces sp. NPDC104313. The sequence goes on along the minus strand of NZ_JBVJMW010000001.1, from coordinate 725,418 downwards.
GGGTGGTCGCCGTGGTCGCCGCCTGTCTGGTTCCGGCGGTCGTTCTGCTGGTGGCGGCCTCGCGCACCTCGCGGGCGGGGAGGTACGCCGGACGGTCCCGGGCCGCCGCCGGGGGAGCCGTCCTGCTGTGCGCGGCGGCGGGCGCGGCCGTGGCCGGACTCCACGGGGCCGATGTGCGGCGCGGTCCCGTCCCCGGGCTGGCAGAGGAGTACGCGCGGATCGACGTCGACGTACGGGTGACCGCGGATCCCCGGACGACCCGTCCGGCGGTACGCGGCAACCACAGTGCCCCGGCCCTTCTCCTGATCGACGCCGAGGTCACGGAGGTGCGGACGCCGGACGGCCCGAGCATCCGGGTCCGGACGCCGGTGGTGCTCATGGTCGCGGCGGGCGACCACCGGGCGGACTGGCAGAAGCTGCTGCCGTCCACCCGGCTCCGGCTCGGCGGCAGGCTCTCGCCTCCCGCGCACGAGGGCGAACGCCTGGCGGCGGTCCTACGGGTGGACGACGAGGGGGCGCCCCGGATCACCGGGCCGCCGACGTGGATACAGCGCACGGCCGGGGAACTGCGCGCCGGATTGCGGGAGGCGACGGACGATCTGGACGCCGATGCGCGTGCGCTGTTGCCGGGACTGGTGGTCGGAGACACCTCCAGGGTCCCGTCCGAACTTCACGACGCCTTCAAAGCGACCGATCTGACACACCTTTTGAGCGTTTCCGGAGCCAACCTATCGATTCTGCTCTTTCTCCTCATCGGGCCGCCGGGGGCGGCGCTGAGCGCGGAACGGCGTGGTCTTGCACCTGTGCTGGGACTTTCCCTGCGGGGGACCGCGTTGATCGGCGGTGGGCTGACCCTCGCCTTCATCGTCGTGTGCCGCCCGGAACCGAGCGTGCTCCGCGCGGCAGCCTGCGGTCTCATCACGCTCCTCGCGATCGGAACGGGCCGTCGGAGGTCCCTGATTCCCGCCCTGGCGGCGGCTGTCCTTCTCCTGCTCCTCTACGATCCCTGGCTCGCCCGGAGCTACGGTTTCCTGCTGTCGGTGTTGGCCACCGGTGCGTTGCTGATCCTCGCGCCACGGTGGAGCGTCGCCCTGCGGGCGCGGCGGGTGCCGGGCAGGCTCGCCGAGGTACTGGCCGCGGCGGCGGCCGCGCAGGTCGTGTGCGCGCCCGTGGTGGTGGTCCTGGCCTCGAGGGTCAGCCTGGTGGCGGTCCCGTGCAATCTGCTCGCGGAGTTCGCGGTGGCACCGGCGACGGTGCTCGGGTTCGCGGCCCTCGCCGTAGCCCCGGTCGCCCCGTCGGTGGCCGAACTGCTGGCCAGGATCGCCGGCTGGCCGGTCGGGTGGATCGCCACGGTCGCCCGCACGGGTGCGGGCCTCCCCGGGGCGGAGGCCCAGTGGCCCGGAGGGTGGCCCGGCGCGGCGCTGCTGGCCGGCCTCACGGTGTCGGCCGTGCTCCTGGCGCCGAGGCTGGCCCGCCACCCCTGGATCTGCGCGGCCACCGGGCTGCTTCTCGTGCTGGCGGTGCTGAGGCCGGTTCCGCTGACCCGGATCATGACTGGCTGGCCGCCGCCCGACTGGGCGTTCGCGCTCTGCGACGTGGGGCAGGGCGATGCGATGGTGCTCATGGCGGGAGAGGGCGCGGGCGTGGTCGTCGACGCCGGACCCGACCCCCGCGCGGTCGACCGGTGCCTGCGCGACCTCGGGGTGACCCGCGTCCCGCTCGTGGTCCTCACCCACTTCCACGCCGACCATGTGCGCGGGTTGCCGGGTGTGCTACGGGGCAGGGCGGTGGGCGCGATTCAGACGACGAGCCTCCAAGAGCCGCCCGAACAGGCCGCGTTCGTACGGCGGACAGCGGCTGCGGCGCGGGTCCCGACGCTGCGGGCCGTGGCCGGTGAGCACCGCCGGGCGGGCCCGGTCGACTGGCGGGTCCTCTGGCCGCGCCAGGGCCCGGAGGGAGCGGGGGCGATGGTGCTGGAGCCGAACGACTCCAGCGTCACCCTGCGCGTGCGGGCGGCCGGCGGGCTGACACTGCTGCTCCTCGGCGACCTCGAACCCCTGGCCCAGCGGCAGTTGCTGCGCGGCCCGGAGGCTTCGGGCCCGGTGGACGTCCTCAAGGTGGCCCACCACGGCTCGGCCTTCCAGGATGCCGGGCTGCTCCACAGCGTACGGCCGAGGCTGGCGCTCATCTCCTGCGGCGCGGACAACCCGTACGGACACCCGTCGGCCCGCACGGTGGGCGCGCTCAGAGCGGCCGGGGCCCGGGTCCTGCGTACCGACACCGACGGCCCGATCGCGGTGACGGGCGCCGGGAAGGAGCTGCGGGCGGTCGGCCGGTCATGACATCGCGCGGGTCAGACCAGCCACGTTCCGGCGAGCATCAGGTCGCGGTCGGCGAGTTCGTTCACCTCGCGCCAGGCGCGCACGGTGTGGGGGGTGATGCGGAGGAACACCCAGACGGGGCTGCGCGGGTTCCATCGGAGCTTCGCGACGAAGGCCTCCCTTGTCGCGGCGGGAAGGTCGGCTCCCTCCAGAACGCTCGCCTCGCCCTCGATCAGCACCACATCGCGGGTGAGGCCGAGGGTGATGCGGATCGGGCCGTCGGGAGTCACGTTGGCGGCGGTGGGATTGGTCCGCCGGGTGGCCATGGCCAGGGTGCCTGTGTCGTCGTCCCAGAGGAACGACAGCGGGACCAGTGTGGGCACGCCGTCCGGGGAGGCCGTCGCCACCCACGCGTCGTCGTCGTGTCGCAGACGGTCCAGGGTGTCCTGCTTGCGCTGCTCCCGGCTGCGGGCGGAATCGGGTTCGGTCATGCCCGCCACGCTAGACCGTGATCACCGTGCCACGCCTCGGGCAAGTGTCCTCCGTCAGGAGTCCTAGGACCGGTGGTGGGACCGGTGTGGGACCGGTGGTCCCGGGGCGGGGGCGGGCGCAGACTGGGCCCATGACCTCGCAGACACCCACGGCGTCCGGCGCCTCCGGCCCGGGACCCGACAACGGCGACGACCGCGACGGCGGTGACGACAACGGCGCCAGCGCCAGCGGTGACGACAACGGCATCACCGCCACCGCCGTTGACGCCTATCTCGCCCGGATCGGCGCGGACCGTCCGGCGCGGGCCGACCTCGAAGCGCTGCGCGACCTGCAGCACCGGCATCTGCTCGCCGTGCCCTTCGAGAACCTCTCGGTCCATCTGGGCGAGGACATCGTGCTGGAGGAACGGGCGCTCATGGACAAGGTGACCGGCGGTCGCGGCGGCTTCTGCTACGAACTGAACGGCGCGTTCGGGGCGTTGCTGCGCGCCCTCGGCTTCCGGGTGGCCCTGCTCCAGGCCCGGGTCTTCGGCGACGGCGGCCGCCTGGGCATTCCGTACGACCACATGGCGCTGCGGGTGGAGACCGACGACGGTACGGGGCCCTGGCTGGCGGACGTCGGGTTCGGCGACAACGCGCTGTGGCCGCTGGCGCTCGACGACCGGGCGGATCAGGAGGACCCCCGGGGCGTGTTCCGGCTCCGCCAGGCACCGCAGGGGGACCTGGATCTGCTGCGCGGAGGATCACGGCAGTTCCGGCTCGACCTGAGGCCAAGGACGCTGCCGGAGTTCCGGGGCGGGGTCTGGTACCACCGCACCTCGCCGGACTCGCACTTCACCCGGTCGCTGGTGTGTTCCCGGTACACGGAGACCGGGCGGGTAACGCTGAGCGGACGGACCCTGGTCACCACGGTAGGTGGGGATCAGCACCGTACGGAACTGGCTACGGACGAGGAGGTGCTCGCCGCCTACCGGGACCACTTCGGGGTGCGGCTCTCCCGGGTTCCCCAGCTCCGGGAGGCGGTCGCGGTGCCGGGTCGCGATCCGGGCCGGTGACTCGCGAACGCCGCGAACGGCTGATCCACACAAGCGGAACTCGTCATTCGGACCTTCGGTAATACCTGCATATAGCTCATCGCATCTCATGGCAGATCGCTGCAGCTCGTCATATATCCACGCGCCTCACTACACCTTGGAGTAGATCCGTGCAAGACCCTTCGAGGTGATCCGTTTGCCTCGAACGCCGCAATAGTGATCGAATGCATGCTCGTCGGCGGGCCACTGATCCGACAGGGACGTCCACCCGTCAGGGGCCCGAAGCGCGAAGCGCCCTTGGGGGTACGTAGAGATGTTCGGCCGTTGGCTGGGAAACAGAGGCCAGGCGGGTGGGCGCGGTGGGGCCCTCGCCGGATTCCAGGTGCCCCGTACCGCGGGCGTGCTCAACTGCCGGGTGCTGGACCCGGTCAACGAACCGGTTCGGCAGGCCGCGTTCGTCGTGACCGACAGCACGGGTCGCAAGGTGGTAGGCGGGGAGACGGACCTCTTCGGCAGCGTTCTCGCCACGGTCCCGGCGGGCGACCACCGGCTGGCGATCACGGCCGAGGGCTTCACCCCGTTCCACGGAGCGGTGACGGTGGCCGAGGGGGCGCACGCCACTCTGGGCGATGTGACCCTCCAGGTGGCGCAGCCGCCGCAGCTGCCCGCCCCCGGAGACTGGGACATCGAACCGAGCCACTCGCAGATCGGTTTCACCGCCCGGCACATCGGGCTGGCGCGCATCCACGGCAGGTTCAACACCTTCGCCGGGGCGGTCCGGATCGCCGACCGCATGGAGGACTCGGCCATGCACGTGATCATCGACGCGGCCTCGATCGACACCAATGCGCAGATGCGCGACGACCACCTGCGCTCCGGCGACTTCTTCGACGTCGGCCGCTACCCGACGCTGGAGTTCTACAGCGAGCGGTTCGTCCACCGGGGCGGTAGCCGGTGGGGTGTCACCGGGGCGCTGACCCTGCACGGCGTCAGCCGTACCGTGACCTTGGACACCCAGTACCTCGGCATCGGCAACGGCCTGGAGGGCGAGACGCGTGCCGCCTGCCGGGCCACCACCGAACTGCACCGCGAGGACTTCACCCTCACCTGGCAGACCATGCTGGCGCGCGGGATCGCCGTGGTCGGGCCGAGCATCGTCATCGACCTGGACATCCAGATCGTTCCCAAGGGCTGAGCCGTCGGGACCGTTCCCACGGGCTGGGACGGCCGGGCGTCACGGCTTCTCCAGCCAGCCTTCGTACTCCTGCACGAACGCGTCGAGCGCGGCCGGGTCCAGGCGCCCGGCCGCGTCCTCCACGACCACCAGCCACTGGGCGTCCTCGGCGTCGTCCTCGCCGGCCAGTGCGTCCCGTACGAGCTGAGGCTCCTCGGCGACCCCGAAGCGGTCCGCCAGCTCCCCGGCCACCTCCTCCGCGGCGTCGCGGTCGGGCAGCACCAGTACATGTCTCACATCGCTCACCCGGTCATTCTCCGGTACGGGCATCCGTGCCCCGTGCCCGGGCGGCCGGGGCACGGCGCTGTCCGGGCTGTCCGGGCTGTCCGGGCTGTCAGTGGGGCGTGGGATGCTGGATCGCGATGGCCACCAGGAAGAATTCCACCGACGATCCGCTCGCGCCCCTCACCCTCGCCGTGGGCCAGGAGGACCTCCTCCTGGACCGTGCGGTGCAGCAGGTGGTGGCGGCCGCCCGTGCTGCGGACGCCGACACGGACGTACGTGATCTGGCGTCCGACCAGGTGCAGCCCGGCACGCTCGCCGAGCTCACCAGCCCCTCGCTCTTCGCCGAGCGCAAGGTCGTGATCGTGCGCAACGCGCAGGACCTCTCGGCCGACACGGTCAAGGACGTCAAGGGGTATCTCGGCGCGCCGGTCGAGGAGATCACGCTTGTCCTGCTGCACGCGGGCGGGGCCAAGGGCAAGGGGCTGCTGGACGCGGCGCGCAAGGCCGGGGCACGAGAGGTCGCCTGCCCGAAGACCACCAAGCCCGCCGAGCGGCTCTCCTTCGTGCGGTCGGAGTTCCGGACACATGGACGGTCCGCGACGCCGGAGGCCTGCCAGGCGCTGGTCGACTCCATCGGCAGCGATCTGCGGGAGCTGGCGAGTGCGGTCTCCCAGCTGGTCGCGGACGTCGAGGGCACGATCGACGAGGCGGTCGTCGGGCGCTATTACACCGGGCGGGCGGAAGCCTCGTCGTTCACCGTCGCCGACCGGGCGGTCGAGGGGCGCGCGGCGGAGGCGCTGGAGGCGCTGCGGTGGTCGTTGTCGACCGGGGTCCCGCCCGTCCTGATCACCAGTGCGCTGGCGCAGGGGGTGCGGGCGATCGGGAAGCTGTCCTCGGCCCGGGGTGGCCGGCCGGCCGATCTGGCCCGGGAGCTGGGCATGCCGCCGTGGAAGATCGACCGGGTGCGGCAGCAGATGCGGGGATGGACGCCGGACGGGGTCGCGGTGGCCCTGCGGGCGGTGGCGGCGGCGGACGCGGGGGTGAAGGGCGGGGGGGACGATCCCGAGTACGCCCTGGAGAAGGCCGTCGTCGTTGTCGCCCGGGCCGCGCGGGCGGGGCGGTAGCCCTTCGAGGGAGCCTCGGTGTGCGGAGCCCTAGGCCCGACGGTGCCGTCCTCAAGCGCTGGACGGGCTGGATGTCCCGCCCGACGGGCTGGGACGGTTTCGGACGGGCTGGATGGCCCCGGCACCGCGCTCGGAAGGCGCGGTCCCTCGTGTGAGCACCGGTTCCGCCCTCAAAGAGCCGGCACGGGCTGGAACAGCCCCACGGACGGATGCCCCACGCACGGAAGCCCCGATCCTCAATCTGGGGAGATCGGGGATCGGGGCTTCCGGTTCACACTCTTGGTGCGCCGCACCCGCGTGGCGAACGCAGGTTCGGTGTGCGGCGCGGGATGCCGGTCAGGGGCGGGAGAGAGGGCCCGTCTGGTCCGTTCCGGCGGTCACATCAGTGAGCTTCGGGAAGAAGCTCAGGCCTGCAGGGCGGCAACCTTGGACGCCAGCGCCGACTTCTTGTTGGCGGCGGCGTTCTTGTGGATGACACCCTTCGAGACAGCCTTGTCGAGCTGACGGGAAGCGTCGCGGACGGCCGTGGTGGCCTTCTCGACGTCACCGGCAACGGCGGCCTCGCGGGCCTTGCGGATCGCGGTCTTGAGCGACGACTTGACGGCCTTGTTGCGCAGGCGCGCCTTCTCGTTGGTCTTGTTCCGCTTGATCTGGGACTTGATGTTCGCCACGAAAGAGCCTTTTCAGGTTCGTTGGATCTTCTAGGTGAGCCTCGCCGCTCGTGAGAGCCACGAGGCACAGCTGCCCACGGTAGCAGTCACCCTCCGACCGGCCCAAACCGGTCACTGGCCCGCAGGCGTGGGACGATGGAGCCTACGTATCGATCCGACCGACCCGACATCGACCCGAGACACGGCGTTCGGCGTCTCAAGAAACAGGACCCTGCGTGCCCGCGACTCCTTCCAACGTGCCCGAGCCGAGCCGTACCGACCCGGCGCTGATCCGCAATTTCTGCATCATCGCGCACATCGACCACGGCAAGTCGACCCTCGCCGACCGGATGCTTCAGCTGACCGGAGTGGTCGACCAGCGGCAGATGCGTGCTCAGTACCTCGACCGGATGGACATCGAGCGCGAGCGCGGCATCACCATCAAGTCCCAGGCGGTCCGGCTGCCCTGGGCGCCCAACACGGGTGAGGACACGGGCACCACCCACATCCTCAACATGATCGACACCCCGGGCCACGTGGACTTCACCTACGAGGTCTCCCGTTCGCTCGCGGCCTGCGAGGGCACGGTCCTGCTGGTCGACGCCGCGCAGGGGATCGAGGCCCAGACACTGGCCAACCTCTATCTCGCGATGGAGAACGAACTCACCATCGTCCCGGTGCTCAACAAGATCGACCTTCCCGCCGCGCAGCCGGAGAAGTTCTCCGAGGAGCTGGCCAACCTCATCGGCTGCCAGCCCGAGGACGTGCTCAAGGTCTCCGCGAAGACCGGCGTCGGCGTGGAGGCGCTGCTCGACCGGGTCGTACGGGACGTGCCGGCCCCGGTCGGCGTCGCGGACGCCCCCGCCCGCGCGATGATCTTCGACTCGGTCTACGACTCGTACCGCGGTGTCGTCACCTATGTCCGTGTCGTCGACGGCCAGCTCAACAAGCGCGAGCGCATCCGGATGATGTCGACCGGCGCCACCCATGAACTGCTGGAGATCGGGGTGTCCTCCCCGGAGATGACCCCGGCCGACGGCATCGGCGTGGGCGAGGTCGGCTACATCATCACCGGTGTGAAGGACGTCCGGCAGTCCAAGGTCGGTGACACGATCACCTCCCTGCACAAGGGGGCGACCGAGGCGCTGGGCGGGTACAAGGACCCGAAGCCGATGGTGTTCTCGGGGCTGTATCCGCTGGACGGCTCGGACTACCCGGACCTGCGCGAGGCGCTGGACAAGCTCCAGCTCAACGACGCCGCCCTGGTCTACGAGCCGGAGACCTCCGCCGCGCTCGGCTTCGGCTTCCGCGTCGGCTTCCTCGGCCTGCTCCACCTGGACGTGGTCCGTGAGCGGCTGGAGCGCGAGTTCGGCCTCGAACTGATCGCCACCGCGCCCAACGTGGTCTACCGCGTCGAGATGGAGGACGGCACCGAGCACGTCGTCACCAACCCGAGCGAGTTCCCCGAGGGCAAGATCGACAAGGTGCACGAGCCGGTCGTCCGCGCCACGGTGCTGGCCCCGAGCGAGTTCATCGGCGCGATCATGGAGCTGTGCCAGAACCGGCGCGGCGCCCTGCTCGGCATGGACTACCTCTCCGAGGACCGGGTCGAGATCCGCTACACCCTGCCGCTCGCGGAGATCGTCTTCGACTTCTTCGACCAGCTGAAGTCCAAGACGCGGGGTTACGCCTCCCTCGACTACGAGCCCACCGGCGAGCAGTCGGCCGAGCTCGTCAAGGTCGACATCCTGCTGCACGGCGACAAGGTGGACGCGTTCTCCGCGGTCACCCACAAGGACAAGGCGTACGCGTACGGTGTGCGGCTCGTCGCCAAGCTGCAGAAGCTCATCCCCCGGCAGAACTTCGAGGTGCCGATCCAGGCGGCCATCGGCGCCCGGGTCATCGCCCGTGAGACCGTCCGTGCCATCCGCAAGGACGTCCTCGCCAAGTGCTACGGCGGTGACATCTCCCGTAAGCGGAAGCTGCTGGAGAAGCAGAAGGAAGGCAAGAAGCGGATGAAGATGGTCGGCAACGTGGAGGTTCCGCAGGACGCCTTCATCTCCGTCCTGTCGACCGACGAGTCCGCGGGTGAGAGCAAGGGCAAGAAGTAGTCCACACCCCAAGGGCCCCCACGCCGCGGTACCGGCGTGAGGGCCCTTTCGTTATGAAAACCGCGGTCCGTTGCCTCTTACGTGGCGGACAGGCGCGCTCTAGTCTGATCACGACTCGATGGTTACTGGTCAGTTAAACAAGCCCGAACAAGCAGGTTGCGCAACAGAACGAGAGCAGTAGGCAGCAGGACGACAGCAGCTGGTCGCCGTATCAAAGAAGCCGGTCGTAGCAATGCCGCAGGCCCGGAGGACGTCGTGAGCGACACACAGACCTTGATCGATAACCGGCCGCCCTCCGTGGCGGCCCTCTTCATCGACCGCGTGGCGGCGACCCCGGACGGGGAGGCGTACCGCTATCCGGTGCCGTCGGCCTCGGGCTCGGGTCCCGACGACTGGAGGTCGCTGAGCTGGGGCCAGGCCTCGGAGCGGGTCTACGCGATCGCCGCCGGGCTGATCGCGCTGGGCGTGCGGCCGGAGCAGCGGGTCGCGCTCTCCTCGGCCACCCGGGTGGAATGGATCCTCATCGACCTCGGGGTGATGTGCGCGGGCGCCGCGACGACCACCATCTACCCGTCCACGAACGCGGAGGAGTCCGCGTTCATCCTGGCCGACTCCGAGAGCCGCGTTCTTATCGCGGAGAACGCCGAGCAGCTGGCCAAGGCCCGTGAATGCCGTACCGAGCTGCCCGACCTCGCCCATGTCATCGTCATCGACCCGGCCGGCGTCGAGCCCGCCGATGACGACCCCGAGGGCTGGATCATCACCCTCGCCGAGCTGGAGTCCCAGGGCAACGAGCTGCTCGCCAGGACTCCGGACGCGGTCACCGAGCGGGTCGCCGCGATCACCGCCGACCAGCTCGCCACCCTCATCTACACCTCGGGCACCACCGGCCGCCCCAAGGGTGTACGGCTGCCGCACGACAACTGGTCCTACATGGCCAAGGCCACCGTCTCGACCGGGCTGATCAACGCCGACGATGTGCAGTACCTCTGGCTGCCGCTCGCCCATGTCTTCGGCAAGGTCCTCACCTCCGGGCAGATCGAGGTCGGCCACGTCACCGCTGTCGACGGCCGCATCGACAAGATCATCGAGAACCTGCCGGTCGTCCAGCCGACCTACATGGCCGCCGTGCCCCGGATCTTCGAGAAGGTCTACAACGGGGTCGCCTCCAAGGCCCGCGCGGGGGGCGGTGCCAAGTACAAGATCTTCCAGTGGGCCGCCGGAGTCGCCCGCGAGTACGCGAAGGTCTCCCAGGACAACTTCCGCCGCACCGGCAGGGCGTCCGTTCCCTTCGCGCTCGGCGCCAAGCACAAGGTCGCCGACGCCCTCGTCTTCTCCAAGATCCGTGCGGCCTTCGGCGGCCGGCTGCGTGCCTGTGTCTCCGGCTCCGCCGCCCTGGCCCCGGACATCGGCTACTTCTTCGCGGGCGCCGGCGTCCACATCCTGGAGGGCTACGGCCTCACCGAGACCAGCGCCGCCTCCTTCGTCAACCCGGGCGAGGCCTACCGCACCGGCACCGTCGGCAAGCCGCTCCCCGGCACCGAGGTGCGCATCGCGGAGGACGGCGAGATCCTGCTGCGCGGCCCCGGCGTCATGGAGGGCTACCACAACCTGCCCGACAAGACCGAGGAGGTCCTGGAGTCGGACGGCTGGATCCACACCGGGGACATCGGCGAGCTGTCGGCCGACGGCTACCTGCGCATCACCGACCGCAAGAAGGACCTCATCAAGACGTCCGGCGGCAAGTACGTCGCCCCGGCGGAGGTCGAGGGCCAGTTCAAGGCGGTCTGCCCGTTCGTCTCCAACATCCTGGTGCACGGCGCGGACCGTAACTTCTGCACCGCGCTCATCGCGCTCGACGGCCCCACCCTCCTCGGCTGGGCCGCCGAGAACGGCATGGGAGGCAGGTCGTACGCGGAGGTCGTCGCCGCCCCGCGGACCGTCGAGCTGATCGACGGGTACGTCAAGCGCCTCAACGAGGGCCTCCAGCGCTGGCAGACCATCAAGAAGTTCCGCCTCCTGCCGCGCGACCTGGACGTCGAGCACGGCGAGCTGACCCCCAGCCTCAAGCTGAAGCGGCCGGTCGTCGAGCGGGAGTACCAGGGGCTCATCGACGAGATGTACGCGGGCTCGCGCGAGGTGTGAGTTACGCGGGCTCGCGCGAGGCGCAGGCCTTTCGCGGCAACCGTTCCGTCCGGGGGCTCGGCCCCGGACGGGCACAGGCGGGGCGGCCGGACACCCAGGTGTCCGGCCGCCCCGTTCGCCGGTTCCTGGACGGCCTGCTCGGCCGGGAGGCGCGTAGCGCGCACGTCGACGGGCGCGCTACGCCGGCTCGTTCGCCACAGGGGCCGAGTTCAGGCCGCGGCGGCCTCGCAGGACCCTGGCGAGCACCACCACCAGCAGCCCGGCGAAGGGGATCACCAACAGGCCGGTGCGCAAACTGGTCGCGTCGGCGACGTGACCGACGACCGGTGGGGACAGCAGGAAGCCCAGGCGCATGAGCCAGGAGACGATCGTCAGACCTGATCCGGGTTCGAGGCCGGGCAGAGCGTCGGCTTCGTGCATCGCCGCGGGCACCAGGGTCGCCACTCCGAAGCCGGCCAGAGCGAAACCCAGGATGGTTCCGGGCAGCGTCGGCACCGCCAGCGCGAGTCCCATGCCGACCGTGGTGATCAGGCCGCCGGTCCGGGCCACAGCACGCTGACCGAAGCGGTCGACGAGACGGTCCCCGATGATGCGCCCGATGAACTGGGCGCCCACCAAGGCGATGAAACCCCAGGCGGCGAGTGCCGCGGAGGTTCGCAGGGTGTCCGTCAGGTAAAGGGAGGCCCAGGAGTTTCCCGCGTCCTCGACGAGAGCTCCGGCCATGGCGATCAGGACGAGTGCCGCCAGCACGTACCCGACGCGCGAGGCGCCGACCGTTCCCTCGGCGTTTCGTTGTTCCGGGCCGGTCGCCTCCGGTTCGTGGTCCGGGCCGGGCAGACGGAAGCGCCATGCGGTCACGGCGGCGAGAGCGAGGACGGTCGCCGAGACCGCGAGGTGGACGCCGAGCGACAGGCCCAGCGACATCGCTCCGGCGGCCATCAGTCCTCCGGTGACGGCGCCGATGGACCAGATCGCGTGGAACGAGTTCAGAATGGAGCGTCCGTAGAGTCGCTGCACCCGTAGACCGTGAGCGTTCTGCGCGACATCCGTCAGTGCGTCCATCGCTCCGGCCAGGAACAACGCGCCCGCGAACAGCGCAGGCGACGGGGCGAGGCCGGCGGCCAGGATCCCCATGGCCGTCAGCAGGGTGCCGACGACCGCGACCTGTGCCGAGCCCACACGGCGGATCAGCACCCCTGCCGCGAGGCCGGCCGCGATGGCGCCCGCCGGGAACGCGGCTACCGCCAGTCCGTAGGCGCCATTGCTGATCGCGAGCTCTTCCTTGATCTGCGGATACCTCGGCAGCAGGTTGGCGAACAGGGCCCCGTTGGTGAAGAACAGGACGGCTACAGCGGTCCGTGCGTGCCGCTCGGCGCGGAGAGGCCGTGCCCCGATGTCGACGGTCATGCGGACGACCATAACCTCGGAGCGTACGAACGTACACTCGCCCTGACGGTAAATCCCGACCGAGTGGTAAGTATTCTGCCCGGCGGCCCGAACCCGCGACCGTCGTCGTGGCACTCCCGCTTCTTGGCCGCCTGTGCGTACTCCGCGCCCCGCTCGCTCTCGTCCGCGGTGGTGAGCGCGCACTCGCCGGGAGTCCCGCGTCCGCCGTGTACGCGTTCGGTTAGGCTGGCCTCTCCTTGGGCGGGGGCCGGGGGCCGAGGCCCGGGGGCCCGGAGCGTGCGGGTCCAGGTTCGGGCGCCGCGGGTGAAGACCCGGCGGACCGAACGGACAGTGGCAGGGCGCAGGTGAGAGACGGCGACCGGACTCGCGCGCGTACGTAACGCGCCGGGCCGGGCGGGACCGCTCCTGCGGGTGACGAAGAACGCGGGTCTCGGGCCTGCGCGCAAGGTGGGGCACTGTGGACAGGATCGCGCTCGCGGCCGGAGCCCTGTACGTCATCGTCCTGCTCCGCGCCGGAGGGACGTTCGCCGTCGGCCGGCTCGCGGCAGCCGGTGCCCGGCGTGGCAGGTTCGCGGGGCTGACCTCTTCGGAGAAGTTCCGGCGCGCCGAGCGCGCCATCCAGCGGTGGGGCGCGCCGGTGGTGGCCGTCTCCTTCCTGACGGTCGGGTTCCAGACCGCCGCCAACTTCCTCGCCGGCAGCATGCGCATGCCGTTGCCGCGCTATCTCCCCGCGCTGTTCGTGGGGGGAGCGGCCTGGGCGCTGATCTACGCGACCGCGGGGCTCGGCGTGCTGAAGGTACTGGCGAGACTCTTCGCCGAGCGGACGGTCTTCGGGGTGTCCGCCGTGGCAGTGCTCCTGCTCGCGGTGTGCGGGGCCGTGGTGTACCGCAGAAGAAGGAATGCTCCGTCCTCCGGCGACACCGCCGCCGACGCGTCGTGAATCCGTTCCGCACGGCCGGATTCCGCCTTGTCGCGACTGATCGCCGTGGGCGGCCCGTCCGGCCGGCTGCCCGCACAGCCCGCACAGCCCAGGCCGCTTCCCGGCGACCGTGGCACCCTCGGCGCGCGCATCCGACCGGCTCGCGCACGTGTTGCCGAACGCCGCGTTCCCGGAACACGCGCTGTCCCGCAACCCCCGCTCAGGAGTGGTCGTGCACGCCCTCGCCCACGCCGAGCACGAGCTCGGTGCGGGTCCCGCCCCCACCCGGATACTGGACGCGTGGCTGGCGGAGGACGCCCAGGCTGTGCAGCTGGGGCATCTGATCTGGCACGCCGCTCTGCACTCCATCGCCTGCGGAGACTTCGCCGATGCCCGCCACCGGGCCGATACGGCGTTGCGGCGTGAGGGCGTGGGCATGCGGGCGGCGACGAACTGGCGCCTGATGCTCGTCGCGACCGAGGACCTGGAGATCCTGGCCGGTCGGGCTGCCGCCGACCCGCGCCCCGATTACCACGAGGTCCTGGCACCCGTTGTCCGGGCACTGGCGCACCTCACCGCCGGCCGCCCCCGCGCCGCGGCCGACACACTCGCCGCCCTCGGCGGGAAGACGGAACGCATCGGAGGCGTACGGGTGGAACGGGAGATCGTCCAGGACACCCTGGCCCGCGCCCTCATCGACGCCGACGACCCCACCCGCGCGGCGGCTCTGCTGCACCACCGCACCACCACCCGCCACCACCACAGCTACGAGGATCTCCTCCTGGCCCCACGCTGACGACCGGCCGTGGTTCCGCTTGCCGTCCCCGTTGCGTTTCCCGAAGCCTTGCGTTCGAATCTGCTCGATTTTCTGCCCACTTCGGTGACTCGGTGCTTATGGCTGCGGCCGGTCTGTCACGCTGTCGGTGTCGTCGGACCGTAGGAGCCGCACCGTGGCGCCCATTCCCCTGCAGCGGGACACCCCGCAGCGTTCCGGTACCCCCTGTGCCGGGCACGCGTACGGCCCGTGCCTGGCCAGCCGCACCAGCCTGCCCGGCATTCCGCTCGCCCCGTCCGCCGCCCGCCGGTTCGTGCGGGCCGCACTCGCGGAGTGGACCGGCATCGGGGTGCCCGCGGCCGTGGGCTTCAGCGACCGGCTGGCCGACGACGCCGTGACCGTCACCAACGAGCTGGTCACCAACGCCGTGGTGCACGCCGGAACCACCGTCGACCTGGTCATCGGGCTGGAGGAGGAGGGCGGTGACGAGCCGTCCGCCGCCCTCGTCCTGGAGGTCACCGACCACCACCCGGCCCGCCCGGTGAGCGGCGACGAGCCCGGGGCGGGCCCCGGACCGGCCGGGGCGCGCGCGGGGGAGCTGCCCGACCCCGCCGAGTACGGCCGGGGCCTCCAGCTCGTCGCCACCCTCGCCGACTCCTGGGGCATCACCTACCGAACCGGCCGCAAGACCGTCTGGGCGCGCCTCCCCGTCGACGACTGGAGCGCTCCGCCCGCCCCGCCCGACGGGGAGTTCCTCAGACGCGGCCTGCGTGCCGCCGAGATCCTCGCCCCCGCCCCGCGGCGTGCCGAGCGCGACGACGCCGTCTGGGACAGCCGGGGCGCCCCGGCCTTCCTCGCCGAGGCCTCCGACCTGCTCGCCGGGCAGCTCGACGAGGACCTGGTGGCGGCCATAGCGGGCCAGCTCCTGGTGCCCCGGCTGGCGGACTGGTGCGCGATCTGGCTGGAGACCGAGGGCGGGGGCCCGGCCGCCGAACCCCGGCTCGCCCGCGTCTGGCACAGCGACGAGACCGGCACCGAGCCTCTGCGCGCCGCCCTGGAGAGACAGCCCCTGCGCCTCCCGGCCGGCGCCGGCTCCGGTCCCGTTTCCGTCCCCGTGCCCTGGACCGCCCACTCCGTCGAGGAGGACCGGGAGGACACCCCCGCCCCGCCCCCGCACCCCGGCGGCCGGGACGGGGCCGCGCTCGCGTTCCGGATCACCGCGGGCGGCCGGGCGCTCGGCACCGTCCTCGTCGGCCGCGAGGGCGTCGCCCAGGTGCCGGAGGCGGTGGCGTCGCTGATCGAGGACTTCGTCCGCCGTCTCGGCCTCGCCGTGGGCGCGGCCCGCGCCTACACCCGGCAGGCCACCATCAGCCGGATCCTCCAGCGCGGCCTGCTCCCCAGCAAGGTCGCCGAGATTCCCGGAGTCACCAACGCCCTCGTCTACGAACCGAGCGACGACGGGGTGGTCGGCGGTGACTTCTACGACATCTTCCCGTGCCCCGGCGACCGCTGGTGCTTCGTCCTCGGTGACGTCCAGGGCTCCGGCCCCGAGGCCGCCGTCGTCACCGGCCTCGCCCGCCCCTGGCTGCGGCTGCTCTCCCGGGAGGGCTTCGGCGTCGGGGAAGTCCTGGACCGGCTGAACCGGCTGCTCCTGGACGACGCCATGGAGGCCGCCGAGGCCGCCGCCCTGATGGTCGCCGCGGCCGGGGGCCGGCAGCTCCACGACGGCACCCAGTCACGCTTCCTCTCCCTGCTGTACGGGGAGGTCGTGCCGCTCCCCGACGGCGGGGTCCGCTGCACGGTGGCCAGCGCCGGGCACCCCCTGCCGCTGCTGCTGCGCCCCGACGGCTCCGTATGCCCGGCCGCCGAGCCCCAGGTGCTGCTCGGGGTCGTCGAGGACGTGGCGTACGAGAGCCAGGTCTTCGACCTCGCGCCCGGCGACACCCTGCTCTGCGTCACGGACGGGGTGACCGAGCGCCGGTCGGGCCCGCTGATGTTCGACGACGGCGACGGGCTGGCCCGGGTGCTGGCCGGGTGCGCCGGTCTGCCCGCCGAGGCGACGGCCGAGCGGATCCGGCGGGCGGTCCACGAGTTCGCCGAGCGGCCGCCCGACGACGACGTGGCCCTGCTGGTGCTGCGCGCGGACTGAGGACCGGTGCCCGGTAGGGGAAGCTCCCGCGGCGAGCGACAATGGGCGGTATGCCTTCCGTACTGCCCGATGGTGAGCCCGTGCCCGACGACGGGGCGCTGCCCCGCCACGCCCTGGAAGGCGCAGCCGACCGCCCGCTCGGCTTCTACCTGCACGTCCCCTACTGCGCCACCCGCTGCGGCTACTGCGACTTCAACACCTACACCGCCACCGAGCTGCGCGGCTCCGGCGGGGCGCTGGCCTCCCGCGACAACTACGTCGCCCACCTGATCGAGGAGGTCCGCCAGGCCCGCAAGGTCCTCGGCGACGACCCCCGGCCGGTGCGCACGGTCTTCGTCGGCGGCGGCACCCCCACCCTGCTGCCCGCCGCCGACCTCGTGCGCATGCTGGCGGCGATCAGGGAGGAGTTCGGGCTCGCGGACGACGCGGAGATCACCACCGAGGCCAATCCGGAGTCCGTCGACCCGGCCTACCTCGCCGCGCTCCGCGAGGGCGGCTTCAACCGGGTCTCCTTCGGCATGCAGAGCGCCAAGCAGCACGTCCTGAAGATCCTGGACCGCACGCACACCCCGGGCCGCCCCGAGGCCTGTGTCGCCGAGGCCCGCGCGGCCGGCTTCGACCACGTCAACCTCGACCTGATCTACGGCACCCCCGGCGAGTCCGACGACGACTGGCGGGCCACCCTGGACGCCGCGATCGGCGCGGGCCCCGACCACGTCTCCGCGTACGCCCTGATCGTCGAGGAGGGCACCCAGCTCGCGCGCCGTATCCGGCGCGGCGAGATCCCGATGACCGACGACGACGCGCACGCCGACCGCTACCTCATCGCGGACGGGGCCTTCGCCGACGCCGGCTTCGACTGGTACGAGGTCTCCAACTGGGCCACCACCGAGGCGGGCCGCTGCCTGCACAACGAGCTGTACTGGCGCGGCGCCGACTGGTGGGGCGCGGGCCCCGGCGCCCACAGCCACGTCGGCGGGGTCCGCTGGTGGAACGTGAAGCACCCCGGCGCGTACGCCCAGGCGCTCGCCGAGGGCCGCTC
Source organism: Streptomyces sp. NPDC104313 (assembly GCF_055583985.1). Lineage (NCBI taxonomy): Bacteria > Bacillati > Actinomycetota > Actinomycetes > Kitasatosporales > Streptomycetaceae > Streptomyces > Streptomyces sp. NPDC104313. Next base: position 707,791 of record NZ_JBVJMW010000001.1, on the reverse strand, counting down.
GCCCGGCGCGGGCCGCGAGATCCTCGGCCAGGAGGACCGCCGGGTCGAGCGCGTCCTGCTGGAGCTGCGGCTGCGCGAGGGGTGCCCGCTCTCCCTCCTGAAACCCGACGGTCTCGCCGCCTCCCGCCGCGCCCTGACCGACGGGCTGCTGGACCCGGAGCCGTACGGGAAGGGCCGCGCGGTCCTCACCCTGCGCGGGCGGCTCCTGGCCGACGCCGTCGTCCGCGACCTGGTCGACTGACCCGGAGCGAGGGACTCACGGCTTGCAGTCCCTCACCGTCAGCGGCGGCGCGATCCCGGCCGGTTTGCCGCACACCAGGGTCCGCTCGGCGTCCGGCCCGGGGCGGACCACCTTGACGATGTTGAGACCGTGCACGTTGTCGGAGACCGAGGACCTCGCCCGGCTGAACGAGATCGTCCCCGTCGGCATGTTGTTGAGGTCCACCGTGTGCAGCGTCGCCCACGTCTCCGCCGCGCTCCGGCGCTTGTCGCCACGTGCGGCGGCGTCGTACAGGGCGGCCGTCGCGCTGTAGGAGATGACGGTCTGCCCGCTGGCGAACAGATCGTCCTCGTACGCCGGACGCCCCGACGCCAGCGCGATGACCTCCCCCTCGGGGTGCAGCGCCCGCAGCGTGCGGTACGAGTCCCCGTAGAAGCCGAGGTTCTTCCCCCGGTCCAGCGGGGCGAGCGAGCTGTGGTAGAGCGTGACGTTGGCCGCGATGGACGTACTGTCATCGAACGTCCCCTTCGTCAGATCGTCGCCGGTGAACACCGTCATCCGCCGGTCCGAGCACCCGGTCGTCTCCGACAGTCCCCGCATCAGCGTCGGTACGTCCTCGACCCGCCCGGCGAAGTACAGCGCGTCCGGCACCCGCTCGGCCTGGCAGATGGTCGTCAACGGGGCGTTCAGGCTCGCCCCGCCCGCCAGGTCGTACGTCACGTCCCTGCCCGGCTCGAACCCCGCGTCCTCCAGCATCTTCCGGCCCGCGTCCCGCTGTTCGGCGGTGTACCGGTCCAGGTCCCCGTTGCGGTCCTCGCGCGACAGCACGATCCCGTGCGGGCGGTCGAGGCCCTTCGCGATCTGCCGGGCGACCAGCCCCAGTACATGCGTCTGCTCCTCGTCCGTCGCCGCGAGGCCGAAGTAGTTGGGGAACTCCCGGGGCAGGTCGCTGCTGGAGTTCGTCGTGTCCACCACCGGCAGCCCGGCCTCGCGCAGCAGCCTCGTCGCCTTCTCGCTCTCCTGGGTGTTGCGGCCGAGACCGACCACCCCGACCACCGTCGGATCCCGCCGGGCCACCTCGATGATCTTCCGCACGGCGGTGAGCTGCCGCAGCATGCCCTGGCCGCCGTTGGCGGTCAGCACCCGCAGCCTCACCGACCGGCGCACGGTCTTGTTCACCGCCCGCTGCTGGAGATAGACACCGGTCAGCTCCTCCAGGCCCTTGCGGGTTGCCTCCCGGTCCTTGCCCGTGGCGGTGAGCGGACCGGCGTACACGATGCTCACGTACGCGTCTGTCGCCTCGATGTCGTCGTTCTCGTCCCGGATCGCCTGCTCGATCCGCTCGAAGGTGATGCCCTTCCCGGCGCCGTTCAGCTCCAGGCCGTTGCCCCGCGCGAAGTACACCTCGGAGGCGGTCGCCACCCCCACGCACTCCCGGTCGTCCCCCTTCCCGTTCCAGATCGCGTCCGTGTTGCGGTCGGTCAGCGGCCCGTGGCAGTACGTCTCGCGCCAGTGCCCGGCCCACAGGAACGCCCCCAGCAGACTCCCCACGACGACCACCGCGATGCTCGCCCGCGACATCACCCACCACGCCCAGGTCCGCCGCACCCGATGGGTGACGAGCTGGGCGTGCGCGTGCTCATGGGTCAGCTTCTCGGTGGACAGCGGAAGCAGCAGCACCCATGCCAGGGTCGCGGCCGCCCCCGGCGACTGGCCCAGGCTCAGATCGTCCACCCAGCGCTCGTAGCGGGCCCGCGCCCCGGACGAACCGGACGGCGCGCCGGGACCCGGCCGCTCCGGGGGCAGCGGCGGGGTGTGCCGCATGATCTCGAGGGGCTGGAGCGAGGCGAGCAGCAGCAGCGGATCCACCTCGCTGCGCCGCGACCGTACGCTGTTGATCGCGTTGATCAGCAGGATGCCGCCGTTGTCCTGCGTGGCCCGGGGGAGGAACACCACCGGCGGGACCGTGCGCTTGCTGCGCCGCCAGTCCAGGGAGTGCGGGCGGTAGTTGTGCCGCAGATCCTCCAGCAGCGCCTGCACCCTCAGCTCCAGATGGAACTGGCGTGCGTGCTCGTCGCCCGCCCCCGCGTCCGCCACCCGCTCCGCGACCGCCGCCGCCCGCGCCCGGATCACCCGCCACGAACCGCTCGGCGACAACCACGACCAGCCGTCCGAGGGGTAGCCGGTGCTGGACGCGGCCAGGGACGAGGTGGTGGCGAACCAGCGGCTGGCCCGGCGCAGCCACAGCAGCGGCGGCGCGGCCCGGCTCGCCAGGCCCACCACGGCGAGCCCGATCAGCGCGGCGGCCGCCACCAGGGCCGTCAGCAGCCAGCCGATCTCCCCGAGCAACACGCTGAGCAGGGCGATGAAGAGCGCGCCGACGAACGTCTCGGGCCGCACCGACCGCCGCAGCGAGGTCCACCGAGTGCCCCCGCGCGGCCGGCCGGACCGCCAGCGCAACCGGCTCAGCTGCTCCAGGATCCGTTCCTCGCGCTCTGCGGAGGTGTTCCCGTCGGACTGCTCGACCACCGTCGTGGTGGCCTGCTCGATCGCGCCGAGCAGCCGGGAGCGGGGAAAGGCGAAGGTCTTGTACTGGGTGTTCTCGCGGGTCTCCCACGGCTTCTCGGAGAGCGTGCGCACCATGTCGAGCGCCGCCTCGTACGGGGTCGCCCCCTCGCCGTCCAGCAGCCGCACCGGCACCCGGCGCAACTCGTTGGCCCGGTGCACCTGGTGCACGAGCTGCTCCACCCGCGCGTCGATCTCCGGACCGGTCCCGGCGTCCGCCGCCTGGACCACCACGAGCGGCATCACCGGCCGGTTGACCCGGTACCGGTCGATCAGCTGCTGTATCAGGTGGAAGACGGCCGAGGCCGCCTCGTTGTCCGCACTGTCCCGCCAGACCTCGCGCGCCATCGTCCCGTGTCCTTCCCCCGTGAGCCCCTCGGCCCGTGAACCGGCTGCCCGTTCTCCCCCCTCAATAGTCGATGGTGCTCGTGGGGCGCAGGCATTCATAGGGATCGGACGAGATCCTCTTCGACAGTCCCGCGACAGGCCGGTCCCCGGCCGGTCCCAGACCCCGGACGTCAGTCAGGAAGGGTGACGAAGTCGATCAATTCCTCAACCCGGCCCAGCAGTTGGGGTTCGAGGTCTCTGTAGCTGCGGACCTTGGACAGGATGTGCTGCCAGGCCGCCCCGGTGTTCTCCGGCCACCCCAGCGCCCGGCACACGCCCGTCTTCCAGTCCTGGCCCCTCGGCACGACCGGCCAGGCGTCGATCCCCACCGAGGACGGCTTCACCGCCTCCCATACGTCGATGTACGGGTGCCCCACCACCAGCACATGGTCGCCGGTCACCCGCCCGGCGATCCGGGACTCCTTGGAACCGGGCACCAGATGGTCCACCAGCACCCCCAGCCGGGCGTCGGGCCCCGGCGCGAACTCCCCGACGATCGCCGGAAGGTCGTCCACCCCCTCCAGGTACTCCACGACCACGCCCTCGATGCGCAGGTCGTCGCCCCACACCCGCTCCACCAGCTCCGCGTCGTGCCGGCCCTCCACATAGATCCGCCCGGCCCGCGCCACCCGGGCACGCGCGCCGGGCACCGCCACCGACCCGGAGGCCGTACGGGTGGGCCGCACCGGGCCGCCGGGGCCCGGGCGCACCAGCGTGACGACCTTGCCCTCCAGCAGGAAGCCGCGCGGCTCCATCGGGAACACCCGGTGCTTGCCGAAGCGGTCCTCCAGGGTCACCGTCGGCCCCTGGGCCGTCCTCTCACAGCGGATCACCGCCCCGCAGAAGCCGGTGGAGACCTCCTCCACGACCAGATCGGGCTCGGCGGGCACCTCGGGCACGGGGGCGGACCTCTTCCACGGCGGGGTCAGGTCCGGCTGGTAGCTGCGCATGGACACGACGATATTCGCCGTACCCGCGTCAGGGCTCATCCCACGGCGGGTCCCCGGTCGAGGTCCACGTCGAAGCGCTCCGCCAGGGACGCCCGCTGCGCCCGTACGAACGCCGCGTCCACCACCGCCCCGTGCCCCGGCACGTACAGCGCGCCCTCGCCGCCCAGCGCCAGCAGCCGCTCCAGCGCGGCCGGCCAGCGCGAGGTGATCGCGTCCCGGCCCGCCTGCGGCTCTCCCGACTCCTCGACCAGATCGCCGCAGAACACCACCGGAGGCTCGCCGTCCGTGCCCGGCACCAGTGCCGCGAGGTCATGGCCGCTGTGTCCGGGGCCCACGTTCGCCAGCAGCACCTGACGGCCGCCGCCCAGGTCGAGCGTCCAGTCGCCGCACACCTCGTGGTGCGGGACCACCAGCGTGTCCGCCGAGCGGGCCGCCTCGCCCTTCGGCACCCCGTGGCGCACCGCCGAGGCGCACAGGCTCTCCGCCCCGCCGCGCAACAGGTCCGCGACGCCCAGCGCCCCGTACACCTGGGCCCCGGCGAACGCGGCGGTGCCCAGCACATGATCGAAGTGCGGATGACTCAGTGCGATATGCGTCACCCTGCGCCCGAGCAGCGCCTCGGCCTGCCGCCGCAGCTCGACGCCCTCGCGCAGCGTGGCGCCGGTGTCGTACAGCAGTACGCCGTCCGGCCCGGCGACCAGCGCGGCGGTGGCGTCCCAGCCGGGGAGGCGCCGCCTGCCGATACCGTTTCCCAACCGCTCCCAGCCGAAGTCTTCCCAAGCGACGTCCATACCACGACGCTATCGGCAACGACCCGCGCTCCTGTGGGGGCGTGGCCGGTCGCCCTTGCCCCGGCCCCACCCCACCCCCGTACACTGACCGCGGGGATTGCTGGCACTCGAACGCACCGAGTGCCAGGCAGACGCCGAGAGACACAGCTGGAGGTGTGCGCGATGCTCAGCGAACGCAGACTCGAAGTGCTGCGCGCCATCGTCCAGGACTATGTCGGCACCGAGGAGCCGGTCGGCTCCAAGGCGCTGACCGAGCGGCACCGGCTGGGGGTCTCCCCGGCCACCGTCCGCAACGACATGGCGGTGCTGGAGGACGAGGGCTTCATCGCCCAGCCGCACACGAGCGCGGGACGCATCCCGACCGACAAGGGGTACCGCCTCTTCGTCGACAGGCTCGCGGGCGTCAAGCCGCTGTCCTCGCCCGAGCGCCGGGCCATCCAGAACTTCCTCGACGGCGCGGTCGACCTCGACGACGTGGTCGGCCGGACGGTCAGGCTGCTCGCGCAGCTGACCCGGCAGGTCGCCGTCGTGCAGTACCCCTCGCTGACCCGCTCGACGGTGCGGCACGTGGAACTGCTGGCGCTCGCCCCCGCCCGGCTGATGCTCGTCCTGATCACGGACACCGGCCGGGTCGAACAGCGTATGATCGACTGTCCCGCGCCGTTCGGCGAGGCATCGCTCGCGGATCTGCGGGCCCGGCTCAACAGCCGGGTCGTCGGACGCCGCTTCGCGGATGTCCCGCAACTGGTGCAGGAGCTGCCGGAATCCTTCGACAGCGAGGACCGGGGGACGGTTTCCACGGTTCTTTCCACCCTCCTCGAAACCCTGGTCGAGGAGACGGAGGAGCGGCTGATGATCGGCGGCACCTCCAACCTCACCCGCTTCGGACACGACTTCCCGGTGATGATCCGGCCGGTGCTGGAAGCACTGGAGGAACAGGTCGTCCTGCTGAAGCTGCTGGGTGAGGCCACGGACTCCGGCATGACCGTACGGATCGGGCACGAGAACGCCCACGAGGGGCTCAACTCCACGTCCGTCGTCGCGGTCGGCTACGGTTCGGGCGACGAGGCAGTCGCCAAACTCGGCGTGGTCGGACCGACCCGCATGGACTACCCCGGAACGATGGGAGCGGTACGCGCAGTGGCACGTTACGTCGGACAGATCCTGGCGGAGTCGTAAGTGGCCACGGACTACTACGCCGTACTCGGCGTGCGCCGCGACGCATCTCAGGACGAGATCAAGAAGGCATTCCGTCGGCTCGCCCGCGAGCTGCACCCGGATGTCAACCCGGACCCGAAGACCCAGGAGCGGTTCAAGGAGATCAACGCCGCTTACGAGGTGCTCTCGGACCCGCAGAAGAAGCAGGTCTACGACCTCGGCGGTGACCCGCTCTCCGCCAGTGGTGGCGGTGGCGCGGGCGGTTTCGGAGCCGGCAACTTCGGCAACTTCTCCGACATCATGGACGCGTTCTTCGGCAACGCCGCGCAGCGCGGGCCCCGTTCGCGGACCCGGCGCGGCCAGGACGCCATGATCCGGCTGGAGATCGACCTCAACGAGGCGGCCTTCGGCACCACCAAGGACATCCAGGTCGACACGGCTGTCGTCTGCAACACCTGTAGCGGCGAGGGCGCGGCCCCCGGCACGTCCGCCCAGACCTGTGACATGTGTCGCGGTCGTGGCGAGGTCTCGCAGGTCACCCGGTCCTTCCTGGGCCAGGTCATGACCTCGCGGCCCTGCCCGCAGTGCCAGGGTTTCGGCACGGTCGTGCCCACCCCCTGCCCGGAGTGCGCCGGCGACGGTCGTATCCGTTCGCGCCGCACGCTCACGGTCAAGATCCCGGCGGGCGTCGACAACGGCACCCGTATCCAGCTCGCGGGTGAGGGCGAGGTCGGCCCCGGCGGCGGCCCGGCCGGCGATCTGTACGTGGAGATCCACGAGCTGCCGCACGCCGTCTTCCAGCGGCGCGGCGACGATCTGCACTGCACGGTCACCATCCCGATGACCGCCGCGGCCCTCGGCACCAAGTGTCCGCTGGAGACGTTGGACGGGCTGGAGGAGATCGACATCCGGCCCGGCACCCAGTCCGGCCAGTCCGTGCCCCTGCACGGGCGGGGGATCACACATCTGCGCGGTGGCGGCCGGGGCGACCTGATCGTGCACGTCGAGGTGATGACCCCCACCAAGCTCGACGCGGAACAGGAGCGGCTGCTGCGGGAGTTCTCCAAGCTGCGCGGCGAGGAGCGACCCCTGGGCCAGTTTCAGCCAGGTCAGCAGGGTCTCTTCTCCCGCCTGAAGGACGCGTTCAACGGTCGCTGAACCGCTTTTCGCCTTTCACCGCACCGCCCGCCGGTTCCGAACCGGCGGGCGGTGCGGCGTTCGGACGAAGAACCGGTCAGGTCGTCGGCTGGCTGATTCGGCCCCGTTGCGCGAGACGTGGCACGATGCGGTCATGTCCTCCGAGTTGACCGATCTCTGCCGGTATCCGATCGTGCAGGCGCCTATGGCGGGCGGCGCGTCCGGACCCCAGCTCGCCGGGGCCGTCGCCGAAGCCGGCGGGCTCGGATTCCTGGCCGCCGGGTACAAGACGGCGGACGGGATGTACAACGAGATCAAACAGCTGCGCCGGCTCACCGGCGGGCCCTTCGGCGTCAACCTCTTCATGCCGCAGCCCACGCTCGCCGACCCCAGCGCCGTCGAGGTCTACCGTCATCAGCTCGCCGGCGAGGCCGCCTGGTACGAGACCCCGCTCGGCGACCCGGACAGCAGCGGCGACGACGGCTACGAGGCGAAGGTCGCGATCCTGCTGGAGGACCCGGTTCCGGTCGTCTCCTTCACCTTCGGCTGCCCCACCCGCGACACCCTCGACGCCTTCGCCCGGGCCGGGACGCACACCATCGTCACGGTCACCTCGGCCGAGGAGGCCCGGCGTGCCCAGCGGGCGGGCGCCGACACCGTCTGCGTCCAGGGCTTCGAGGCGGGCGGCCACCAGTCCACCCACCGCGACGACCCGCAGCTCGACCAGACCGGCACCGGGCTGCTCTCCCTCATCACCCAGGTCCGCGAGACCGTCCAGATGCCCATCGTCGCCGCCGGCGGCCTGATGCGCGGCGCGCAGATCACCGCCGTCCTCGCGGCGGGCGCGGACGCCGCACAGCTCGGCACCGCCTTCCTCATCTGCCCCGAGTCCGGGGCGCACCTGCTGCACAAGCAGGCCCTGACCAACCCGCTGTTCGTCCGCACCGAGCTGACCCGCGCCTTCTCCGGGCGGCCCGCCCGCGGCCTGGTCAACCGCTTCGTCCGCGAACACGGCCCGTACGCCCCCGCCGCCTACCCCCAGGTCCACTACGTCACCAGCGGGCTGCGCCGGGCCGCCGCCAAGACCGGGGACGCCCAGGGCATGGCCCTGTGGGCCGGGCAGGGCCACCGGATGGCCCGGGAACTGCCCGCGGGCGAGCTGATCGAGCTGCTCGCCGCCGAACTGGAGGCCGCCCGGTCGGCCCTGAGCATGAGGAGCCCCCGGTGACCGCACCGGTCTTCGTCGTCGAACGGATGCCCGCCGGGCCGGAGTACGTCCTGGAGGGACCCGAAGGACGGCACGCCGTCTCCGTCAAGCGGCTCCAGCCCGGCGAGGACGTCGTCCTCACCGACGGGATCGGCCACTGGGCGGAGGGCGTCGTGCGGGCCGCCGAGGGCAAGGACCGGCTCACGGTCACCGGCCTCGACAGCATCCACGAGGAGCCCGCGCCCGCCCCGCGGATCACCGTCGTCCAGGCGCTCCCCAAGGGCGACCGGGGCGAGCTGGCGGTCGAGACGATGACCGAGACCGGCGTCGACATGATCGTGCCCTGGCAGGCGGCCCGCTGCATCACCCAGTGGAAGGGCGAGCGCGGCGCCAAGGCTCTGACGAAGTGGCGCAGTACGGCGAGGGAGGCGGGCAAGCAGTCCCGCCGGGTGCGCTTCCCCGAGGTGGCCGAGGCCATGACGACCAAGCAGGTCGCCGCCCTGCTCGCCGCAGCCGACTTCGCCGGCGTCCTCCACGAGGACCGCGACCACGACAGCACCCCCCTCGCCACCGCCGAACTCCCGTTCTCCGGCTCGATCGTGCTCGTCGTGGGCCCCGAGGGCGGCGTCTCCCCGCAGGAACTGGCCGCCTTCGCCGAGGCGGGCGCCCGCCCCTACCGGCTCGGCCGCAGCGTGCTGCGCACCTCCACCGCCGGGACGGCCGCGACCGCGCTGCTCCTGGGGCGTACGGGCCGCTGGGGCTGAACAGCGGGCGGCGGCGGTGGATCGAGGGGCTCTGTGGCCATGAACGGTGGCTGGTGGAGCTCCCCCGGCCCTGCCCGCCGTGCTGATCGCCCTGGTCCCGTGGAGCGAACGCGGCGTACCCCAGGTGTTGTTCTGGGCCGGGCTCATACCGGTCCTCCTGACGATCTGGTTCGACCGCCCGCGCAGGCGCTGACCCGCGCAGCCCGTCCGGACCGTCCGGACCGTCCGGACCGTCCACGCCACAGGGCCCCGATAGCATGCCCGTGTACTGATTTTCGAAGACGTCTGCCCTTCGGGGAAGCGAACCGACCACCAGCGACGAGGAGGCCCGGCCATGGCGGGAGAGCCGCAGTCCGACTGCCTGTTCTGCAAGATCGTCTCGGGAGACATCCCGGCGACCATCGTCCGTGTGAGCGAGACCACCGTCGCCTTCCGCGATATCAACCCGCAGGCCCCGACCCACGTCCTGGTCATCCCGAAGGTCCACTACCCGGACGCCGCCTCCCTCGCCGCCGCCGAACCGCTCATCGCCGCGGACGTCCTGCGTGAGGCCGGAGAGGTCGCCGCCGACGAGAAGGTCGACGCCACCGGCTACCGGATCATCCTCAACACCGGCTCCGGCGCCGGCCAGACCGTCTTCCACGCCCACGCACACGTCCTGGGCGGCCGCGGCCTCCAGTGGCCCCCCGGATAACGGAAGCTCCCGACCATGTCCGTACGCGAGCTGGTGGTGCTCGGCACCGCCAGCCAGGTCCCCACCCGGCACCGCAACCACAACGGCTATCTGCTGCGCTGGGACGGTGAGGGTATCCTCTTCGACCCGGGCGAGGGCACCCAGCGCCAGATGCTGCGGGCCGGGGTCGCCGCGCACGACATCCACCGGATCTGTATCACCCACTTCCACGGTGACCACTCCCTCGGGCTCGCCGGGGTGATCCAGCGGATCAACCTCGACCAGGTGCCGCACCCGGTGACCGCGCACTACCCGGCGAGCGGGCAGCACTTCTTCGACCGGCTGCGGTACGCCACCGCCTACCGCGAGACCGTCGAGCTGGACCGGGCCCCGGTCGCCGGAGCCGGCGGAGTCCTCGCCGCCACCTCCGCGTACACCCTGGACAGCCACAGGCTCTCGCACCCCGTCGAGTCGTACGGCTACCGTCTCACCGAGCCCGACGCCCGGCGCATGCTGCCCGCCCTGCTGAAGGAACACGGCATCGCCGGACCGGACGTGGGCCGCCTCCGGCGCGAGGGCGTCCTCGGCGGCATCACGCTGGAGCAGGTCTCCGAGGAGCGGCGCGGGCAGCGGTTCGCGTTCGTCATGGACACCCGGCTCTGCGACGGGGTGTACGCGCTCGCCGAGGGCTGCGACATGCTCGTCATCGAGTCGACCTTCCTCGACGAGGACGAGAAGCTGGCCGTCGACCACGGGCACCTGACCGCCGGACAGGCCGCCCGGGTGGCGAAGGAGTCGGGCGTCCGCCACCTCGTGCTGACCCACTTCTCCCAGCGCTACGGCGATCCGGAGCTCTTCGAGGCCCAGGCCCGCGCCGCCGGTTTCGACGGCGAACTCACCGTCGCCCAGGACCTGATCCGGGTCCCGGTCCCCACCCGGCACCACTGAACCGACCCCGCGTTTCCCCATCAGCACCACCGTTTGCGAGACACCGTGCACCTCCCCAAGGCAGAACTTCACCTCCACATCGAAGGCACCCTCGAACCCGAGCTGGCCTTCGCCCTCGCGGAGCGCAACGAGGTGGCCCTGCCCTACGCCACCACCGACGAACTGCGCGCCGCCTACCGGTTCGATGACCTCCAGTCCTTCCTCGACCTGTACTACGCGCTGATGGCGGTCCTGCGCACCGAGGACGACTTCGCCGAACTCGTCGACACCTACCTTGCCCGCGCCGCAGCCCAGGGCGTCCGGCACGCCGAGATCTTCTTCGACCCGCAGGCCCACACCGCCCGGGGCGTCCCGATCGGCACGGTCATCGAGGGGATCGGCCGGGCGCTGGAGCGCAGCGAGGAGAAGCACGGCGTCTCCACCCAGCTGATCATGTGCTTCCTGCGCGACCTGTCGGCCGAATCGGCCCTCGGCACCCTGGACGCGGCGAAGCCGTATCTGCACCGGATCAGCGCGATCGGCCTGGACTCCGCCGAGGCCGGCCACCCGCCCGCCAAGTTCCGCGAGGTGTACGAGGAGGCCACCGCCCTCGGCCTGCGCAAAGTGGCCCACGCGGGCGAGGAGGGTCCGCCGGAGTACATCAGGGAGGCCCTGGACGTCCTCGGCGTCGAGCGCATCGACCACGGACTGCGCTGCCTGGAGGATCCGGAGCTGGTGGAGCGGCTGGTCGCCGACCGGATACCGCTCACGCTCTGCCCGCTGTCGAACGTACGGCTGCGCACGGTCGACACGCTGAAGGACCACCCGCTGCCGGCGATGCTGGCCGCCGGACTCCACTGCACGGTGAACTCCGACGACCCCGCCTACTTCGGCGGGTACATCGGGGACAACTTCGACGCCGTACGCGACGCGCTCGCCCTGGACCGGGAACAACTGCGCACCCTGGCCCGCAACTCCTTCGAGGCGGCCTTCCTCGACCACGACGAGGAGCGCCGGGCGCGCTATCTGTCCGAGGTCGAGGCGTACGCGTTCGACTGACTGGACTCGCCGCCCCGACCGGCCGCCCGGAGCGCGCCGCGCACCAGCCGCCCGCGCCGCAGGGCCGGTACCCGCGGCCCCGTGACGGCCTGCTCCGGTGAACCGAGCTCCGGCATCACGCCGGGCACCAGCGGCCGGCCGCCGGTGTGCAGCGCCACGGCGGTCACCGGGGCGGCGACCAGCAGGGTGGCCGCCCCCAGAATCATCCCCATCGCCGGATAGCCGGCCTCCACGGAGAGCACGCTGCCCAGCAACGGACCGCAGGCCACCCCTATGGAGGAGGCGGAACCCGCCAGCACCGCCCAGCGACCGCGCATGTCCAGGGAGGCGGCCAGCCCGATGAGGTAGGAGAGGACCACCGGGTAGAAGGCGTTCCACACGATCTCCCCGGTCGCGAACGAGGCGAGGTCCCGGGCCGATGAGCTGAGCACGATGCTCGCCGCGATGACCACGGTACCCAGCCCGATCGGCACCGCCCGGCCGAGCCGCGCGCCGAGCAGTCCCGCGCCCGTCACGCCGAGCAGTCCCGCGCCGAGCGCGGCGGCGAACACCGCGCCGACGGTGACTTCGGACAGCCCCACCTGGACCAGGCCGATGTGGCCGCTCACGCCCCACAGCGCGTTCTGCGCCATGGACCAGACGAGCATGCCGCCCGCCAGGACGAGCCCGGAGCGGCGGTGCGGGAGCCGGCCGGCGATCGGTGAGGCGGTCTCCTCGGCCGTCGCCGCATCGTCGAGCCGGGCGGTCGCGGGCCAGACGAGCAGGGCGACCAGGGCGATCGCGGCGAACGGAAGCCGGTGGCCCCCGCCCAGGTGGGGGATGGTCAGATAGAGGACGCCCGCGGTGGCGGACACGGCGAGCAGCCCGAGTGAGGACGTCCGGTGCGGGTCGCGCCGGGCGGCGATCCCGGCCGCGGCGACCGCCGTCGCCGTGCCGGAGCCGAAGCCGCCGACCACCACGCCGAGCACCACCAGCGGCACGGACCCGGTGAGTGCGGCGAACCCGTAGCCGGTGGCGGTGAGCACCAGTCCGACGCGGGCGGGGGTGCCCGGCCCTAACCGCTCGACCCGGCCGGCCAGGGAGAAGCCGGCGCCGGCCGAACTGAGGAGCAGTGCGCTGCCGACCAGGCCCGACTGAGCGGGACTCAGCCCCAGCTGGGCGCTGAGCCGGCCGACGATGGTGGGGAGCAGATAGGAGGCGAGGTATCCGGCGGTGAACACGGCCACCAGGGGCCACGCGGCACCAGGGCGCGAGGACATGGGCGTTCCTGAAGACATGCCTGAGCAGGCAGGGGGGAGGGGAGGGGAGGGTGTGGAGCGGGGAACAGCGAAGCGAGCGGGGCATGCGGGGCATGCGAAGGCATGCGAAGGCATGCGAAGGCACGGGGATATTGCGGTGGTTTACAGCGAGATGCTGAGATATACGGCTCTCGTCGGAGAAGGTCCCCGAAGGTGCCGGAGGGCAATTTGTATCAAGCGCCCCCGGCTCCCGAAAGCCGCCCCGATGTGATCTAGGTCACATCTGTGTTTATGTAGGGGAACCTCGGGTATTAGCTCATGTTTATGCAGGTCAGGCGTGCTGCGAACACATGGGCGCGGACACTGCGTTCCCCTGGCGTATCGGGCAGACTGGCCGCACCTCACACGGTCCGGATCCCGCCGAGATCCGACGCACGAACCCGGGAGCGCACGGTGAGCACAGACACTCCGGGCATCGACCCGCTCCAGGCGCTGCGCGCTCCCCGGGACCCCGCCTGCGATGTCTTTCTGACGGGCCCGGTCTTCCTCGACATCATCTTCACCGGCCTGGACAGCGCCCCCGTACGCGGCACCGAGTCCTGGGCGCGGGGGATGGGTTCCAGCCCCGGTGGCGTCGCCAACATGGCCACCGCCCTCGCCCGCCTCGGCCTGCGCACCTCCCTCGCCGCCGCGTTCGGCGACGACCACTACGGGGAGTACTGCCGGGACGCCCTCGAACAGGGCGAGGGAATCGACCTGTCGATGTCGCACACCGTCCCCGGCTGGCACTCCCCGGTCACCGTCTCCATGGCGTACGAGGGCGAGCGCACGATGGTCTCGCACGGGCACGAGGCGCCCGCTCCGACCGGAGCGCCAACAACCACGGTTCCCTCCGGACCCGCTGGACCCACCGGACCTGCTGGACCCTCCGTTCACTCCGGACCCTCCGGACCCTCCGTTCCCGCCGAAACCCCGGCCCCCGTCGGAGCCCCCGCCTTCCCGCACTGCCCGCCGCGCGCCCGCGCCGCCATCGCCTCGCTCGCCCCGGGCAGGGGCGAGCCCTGGGTGGCCGCCGCCGCCCGCAACGGCGCGCTGATCTTCGCCGACGTCGGCTGGGACGAGACCGGCCGCTGGGACCTGGACGCCCTGCCCGACCTGGCGCACTGCGAGGCGTTCCTGCCCAACGCCGAGGAGGCGATGCGTTACACCCGCACCGACTGCCCGCGCGCCGCCGCCCACACCCTCGCCGAACGCGTCCCGCTCGCCGTGGTCACCCTGGGCGCCGAGGGCGCGTACGCCGTCGACGGCCGCACCGGCGCCGCCGCGGCCGTGCCCGCCATCGAGGTGGAGGCGCTCGACCCCACCGGCGCCGGGGACGTTTTCGTCGCCGGCTTCGTGACCGGCACCCTCGCCGACTGGCCGCTCGCCGACCGGCTCGCCTTCGCCGGCCTCACCGCCGCCCTCTCGGTCCAGGAGTTCGGCGGCTCGCTCTCCGCCCCCGGCTGGGCCGAGATCGCCGCCTGGTGGCAGCTGATCCGTACCTGCGACAGCCAGGACCCCGCCGCCCTGGAGCGCTACGCCTTCCTGGACGACCTGCTGCCCACGGCGGCCCGCGCCTGGCCACTGCGGCGCGCGGTGCCCACGATCGGTTTCCGCCAGTGACCGCGCGCGGAAACGCGTCGCACGCACGTGCGCTAAAAGCACTCTGCGTTGTCACTTCCAGGTCGTAGGCTTGGTAATCCAGAGGTTGTCGAGCAGCGAGAACCCTGCAACGGGAGGTATGTGCAGGCCCGAGGGCCGGCCCATGACTCAGACACCCACACAGCCGCAGGCGCGTGCCCAGATCAGGATTCCGGCCGCACACCCCATGGTGATGCTCCTCGGATCGGGTGACTCGCTGTTGCGCGTGATCGAAGAGGCTTTCCCGGCGGCCGACATCCATGTCCGGGGCAACGAGATCAGTGCCACGGGCGAGGCCGCCGACGTCGCTCTCATCCAACGCCTGTTCGACGAGATGATGCTCGTGCTCCGCACCGGAGCGCCGATGACGGAGGACGCAGTGGAACGGTCGATCGCCATGCTCAGGGCGGCCGGCGGCGGGCAGGGAGACCCGCGGGGCGAGACGCCCGCCGAGGTGCTCACGCAGAACATCCTCTCCAGCCGTGGCCGCACCATCCGCCCCAAGACGCTCAACCAGAAGCGGTACGTCGACGCGATCGACGAGAACACGATCGTGTTCGGCATCGGCCCCGCGGGTACGGGCAAGACCTATCTCGCCATGGCCAAGGCCGTTCAGGCACTCCAGTCCAAGCAGGTCAGCCGGATCATCCTGACCCGGCCCGCGGTCGAGGCGGGGGAGCGGCTCGGCTTCCTGCCGGGCACCCTGTTCGACAAGATCGACCCGTATCTGCGCCCGCTCTACGACGCTCTGCACGACATGCTCGACCCCGACTCGATCCCGCGGCTGATGGCGGCGGGCACGATCGAGGTCGCGCCGCTGGCGTACATGAGGGGAAGAACCCTCAACGACGCCTTCATCATCCTCGACGAGGCGCAGAACACCAGCGCCGAGCAGATGAAGATGTTCCTCACCCGACTCGGCTTCGACTCCAAGATCGTCATCACCGGTGACGTCACCCAGGTCGACCTGCCGAGCGGCACCAAGAGCGGGCTGCGGCAGGTCCAGGACATCCTGGAGGGCCTGGACGACGTGCACTTCTCCCGGCTCACCTCCCAGGATGTCGTCCGGCACAAGCTCGTCGGCCGTATCGTCGACGCGTACGAGAAGTACGACAGCCGAAACGGTCAGCAGGACGGTCAGGCGGAAGGCCGCGAAGACGGCCGACGCGACCGCCGTAAAGGGAAGTAGTAGCAGCGCACCATGTCGATCGACGTCAACAACGAGTCCGGAACCGAGGTCGACGAGCAGGCGATCCTCGACATCGCCCGCTACGCACTGGCCCGGATGCGGATCCACCCGCTGTCCGAGCTCTCGGTGATCGTGGTGGACACCGACGCCATGGAGCAGCTGCACATCCAGTGGATGGACCTTCCCGGTCCGACCGATGTCATGTCCTTCCCGATGGACGAGCTGCGTCCGCCGGCGAAGGACGACGAGGAGCCCCCGCAGGGGCTCCTCGGTGACATCGTGCTCTGCCCGGAGGTCGCGAAGAGGCAGGGCGAGGAGGCCCCGACGCAGCACTCCATGGACGAGGAGCTTCAACTCCTGACCGTCCACGGGGTGTTGCACCTGCTGGGGTACGACCACGAGGAGCCGGACGAGAAGGCGGAGATGTTCGGTCTCCAGGCCGCCATCGTGGACGGCTGGCGCGGGGAGCACGGGCTCACCGGCGCGTCCCCCGCCCCCACCGTCTCGTGAGCGCGCCCCTGGTCATCGGGGTCGTGCTGCTGGTCGTCGTCGGCTGGCTGGCCGCCTGCGCGGAGGCCGGGATCGCCCGCACCTCCAGCTTCCGGGCGGAGGAGGCGGTCCGTTCCGGCCGGCGCGGCAGTGCGAAGCTCGCGCAGATCGCGGCCGACCCGACCCGCTATCTCAACGTCGCCCTGCTGGTGCGGGTCGCCTGCGAGATGTCGGCCGGGGTCCTCGTCACCTACGCCTGTCTCCAGGAGCTGCCCGAGACCTGGGAGGCGCTGGCCGTCGCGATGGGCGTGATGGTGCTCGTCTCCTACGTCGCCATCGGCGTCTCCCCGCGCACCATCGGCCGCCAGCACCCGCTGAACACGGCCACGGCAGCCGCGTACGTCCTGCTGCCGCTGGCCAGGATCATGGGACCGATCCCGCAGCTGCTGATCCTCGTCGGCAACGCGCTGACCCCGGGCAAGGGGTTCCGCAAGGGCCCGTTCGCCAGCGAGGCCGAGCTGCGCTCCATGGTCGACCTCGCCGAGGCGGAGTCGCTCATCGAGGATGACGAGCGCCGCATGGTGCACTCCGTCTTCGAGCTGGGCGACACCCTGGTCCGCGAGGTCATGGTGCCGCGCACCGACCTCGTCTCCATCGAGCGCTACAAGACGATCCGCCAGGCCCTCACCCTCGCCCTGCGCTCCGGCTTCTCCCGGATCCCGGTCACCGGCGAGAACGAGGACGACGTCGTCGGGATCGTCTACCTCAAGGACCTGGTCCGCAAGACGCACATCAACCGCGAGTCCGAGGCCGACCCCGTCTCCACCGCGATGCGCCCCGCCGCCTTCGTCCCCGACACCAAGAACGCCGGGGACCTGCTGCGCGAGATGCAGCAGGACCGCAGCCATGTCGCGGTCGTCATCGACGAGTACGGCGGCACCGCGGGCATCGTCACCATCGAGGACATCCTGGAGGAGATCGTCGGCGAGATCACCGACGAGTACGACCGGGAGCTGCCGCCCGTCCAGGAGCTGGGACACGGCTGCTACCGGGTCACCGCCCGGCTCGACATCGGGGACCTCGGCGACCTCTTCGGCCTCGACGAATACGACGACGAGGACGTGGAGACCGTTGGCGGCCTGCTCGCCAAGGCGCTCGGCCGGGTCCCGATCGCCGGCGCGTCCGCGGCCGTCGAGCTGCCCGACGGCCGCAGGCTCCGGCTCACCGCGGAATCCCCCGCGGGCCGCCGGAACAAGATCGTCACGGTGCTCGTGGAGCCCGAGCACGAGGAGACCGGGGAGAAGGAAGCGGAATGACGCCGGAACGGCTGCGGGCCTTCTGCCTGGAGTTCAACGCGAGCGTGGAGGAGTTCCCGTTCGGCCCGGAGATCTCCGTCTTCAAGGTGCTCGGCAAGATGTTCGCCCTCGCCACCCTGGACGGGCAGCCGCTCACCGTCAACCTCAAGTGCGATCCCGACGAGGCGATCCGGCTGCGCGAGACGCACCCCGCGATCGTGCCCGGCTGGCACATGAGCAAGCGCCACTGGAACACGGTCACCGTCTCCGGCGTCCCGGACCGGCTGCTGCGCGAGATGGTCGAGGACTCCTACGACCTGGTGGTCGCCGGACTCCCGAAGGCGGAGCGGCTGCGCCTGGACCGCCCGTAGAGAGTCGCCCGTGTACGGGAACGCCGTGCGTTCGGGACCCCGGAGGTCACGGTAGGCCCGTACGCGATGATCGCGCCCGGACGGAACACACTGTCCGACGACACTGACACTGACACTGACGCCGCCGCCGACACCGCCGCCGTCTCCGGCCCCCCGGCTGACCGCCGGCTGCTCCCGGGGCCGGGGTGACCTGCGCGGGCCCTCGCCCGCTTCGTATGCTCGTGCCATGACCGACACCACGGAGCTCGACGCCGAGGACCGCAAGATCATCACCTTGGCGCGCAGCGCCCGCGCCCGCAACGGGGTGCCCGAGGGCGCGGCGGTACGCGACGAGACGGGACGCACCTATGTCGCGGGCACGGTGGCGCTGGAGTCGCTGAAGCTCAGCGCCCTCCGGACCGCCGTCGCCATGGCGGTGGCCAGCGGCGCCACCTCGCTGGAGGCGGCCGCGGTCGTCTCCGCCGCCGAGACGCTCTCCGACGAGGACCGGGCCGCGGTGCGGGACCTCGGCGGACCGGACACCCCGGTGCTGCTCGCGGGCCCGGACGGGGCGCTGCGGGTCCGTGTCGCGGCGGGCTGATCCGGCGCCTGACGGCGGGCCGAGCCGGCCAGGTGACGGCGCGATCAGCGGGGCCGCGTGACGAGCGGCCCTGGCGGCCCGGGCGGAACACCCTCGGCAGGCCGATCTTGACATCATCTGATGGGCCATCAGTCGCCGCATTTCGTCTGCATTGACTTCTTTTTCGCCCGGGTCGTCAATGGCCCCCTGCCGGTACGGAAGAGCCGCCGTACCACTGTCCGCAGGAGGGCACCGAATTCATGCGACCGACCACGCGAAGATCCACCGAACAGCGGCGCCGCTGGGCCGCCGCCCTGGGCATCACCGCACTCGTCGTCACCGGGGGAGGGCTGCTCGGAGGACCGGCGCAGGCCGCCGCGACGGCCTCCGTCGCGGTGGACTTCCCCACCCACTGCATCCCGCCGCCCATCGCGGGCATCCCGCCCATCGACGGCACCACGACCGCGCGGATCACCGTCGACGACGCGACCCCGCAGGTCGGCGACACCGTCGCGGTGACCTACACCGTCCTCGTGCCCGCCGCCAGCAACCCGGTCGACCTGGCCCTGCCCGCCGACATCATGACGCCGACCGGGAAGGTCACCCTCGGCGGCGCGCAGAGCGGCAATGTCACCGTCGCGGGGCCGAAGAAGAACGCCCCGGTCCCCGGCAAGGGCACCTTCCCGTCGTTCTCCATGACGGGGACGTTCACCGTCACCGCGCCCGGCACGATCACCCTGTCGCCCGGCGACTACAACATCCACACCAGCTACATCATGGAGCTGGACACCCCCTGCACGGTGACGGGCCCGCCCGCCCCCGTGTCGGAGACCGTCGTCGCCACCGGCGGCGGCCAGGTCAACGAACGCACCGTACGGCTCTCGGCCGCCTCCGGGCAGGCGGGCGACGAGGTCACCGTCACCGGCACGAAGTTCACCCCGGGCGCGGGCGTCACCGTGGCGGGCCGCGACGGCGACGCGCAGACCGGTGACACCGCCACGGCCACCGCCGACGGATCCGGGGCCTTCACCGCCCGGCTCGCCGTCAGCGACCCGGCCACCACCGGCGTCGTCGCCTACGAGGGCGGCGCCTGGGACGCCGGGAAGGGCGCGGGCCCCCGGGCGTACACCGTCACCGGCGGCGGTGAGATCCCCGACGGCAGCCAGCGGCTCACCACGACCGTCCGGGCGGGCACCCTCTCCATGACCCAGGCCGGCGACAGCGTCCCGTTGTCCGGGGTCGACTTCGGCCGGGGCGGGGCCTCCACCGGCGAACTGCGCACGGTGACCGTCGAGGACTTCCGGGGCGGCCCCGCGGGCTGGTCGCTCACCGGCAAGGTCACCGACTTCAAGGGTCCGGGCGGGGCGCGGATCAGCGCCGACGCCCTCGACTGGGCCCCGTCCTGCGCCACGAAGCCCGGCAGCCCGAGCACCTGCGCGGCGGGCAGCGCCGGAACGGTCGGGGACGCCGGGGCCACCCTGGCGTCCACGCCCGACGGGGCGGCCACCGGAGGGGAGTTCACCGTCGACGCGGGGCTCTCCCTGGACGTGCCGGCCTTCACCGGGGCCGGTTCCTACGCGGGAGTGCTGACCCTCACGCTCACGTGAGGTCCCGACTTTCCCGGCAGTGCCACCCTCGCCGTCGGACGAGTCCCCGCTCCCGCCCGGGAGCGCCGGTCCCCGCCCCGACGTGAGGTCCTCTCCTGATCCACCGTGGGCCGGGCGCGCACCCGGCCGGCCCACCCCACCCGGACGCGACCTGGGGGTCCGTACCGTGCGCAAGCTCTCCGTACTCCTCCTGGCGGCTGCCCTGCTGCTCCTCGGCGCGCCCGCCGCCCATCCGGCCGACAACGGCAGCTGGTCCGTCCAGCCGACCTCCGGCCCGTCCGGCGAACGCCCCTCCCTCTACCTCTCCGCCGCGCCGGGCACCACCCTCACCGACCGGGTCACCGTCACCAACAGGACCGCGAAGCCGCTGACCCTGCGGCTGTACGCCGCCGACGCCTACAACACCCCGCGCGACGGCGGCTTCGCGGTCCGCGACCGCAAGGAGAAGCAGCGCTCCGTCGGCGCCTGGGCCCGCACCGACCGGGACACCGTCACCGTGGGCCCCAAGGACGCGGTCACCGTGCCCCTGACCATCACCGTCCCCAAGAACGCCGAGCCGGGCGACCACCCCGGCGCCCTGATCGCCCTGGACGAACGAGTCGAGGCCACCCGCCGGGGCGCCGTCGCCGTCGGGGTCCGCAGGGCCGTCGGCGCCCGGATCCACCTGCGGGTGAACGGGCCCACCGTCCCCGCGCTCTCCGTCGAGGACATCCGGATCGAGCGGCACCGCCCGCTGGTCCCGGGCACCGGCACGAGCCGCGCCGTCATCTCGTACACCCTCCACAACCGGGGGAACGTCACCCTCGCCCCCGCCGTCGCCCTGCGCGCCGAGGGCCTCTTCGGCCGGACGCTGCTGAAGCGCGGGCTGACGAAGCTGCCCGCCGAGCTGCTGCCCCGCCAGCGGGTCCGGCTGACCGAGACCTGGGACGGCGCGCCGCAGCTGGACCGGGCCGAGGTCGAACTCACCGCCACCGCGAAGGGCACCCGGGAGTCGGCGGCCGTCACGTTCCTGGCCGTGCCGTGGCTCCTCGCCGGGCTGCTCACCGTGCTCGTCGCCGCCGGTAGTGCCCTGTGGGCGCGGGCCCGCCGACGCCGTACGCGAACGGCCTGAGACACCTGTGACCGGTCTCGCCCGGCCCACGGTGCGGCGGCGCCGCCGGGATCGGGGAGAATGGTCGCCATGAGCGCTCGACCGAACCCAGAATCCGCTGCCGCGCAAGCGGAGACCACCTCCCCCCACCGGGCCGGCTTCGCCTGCTTCGTGGGCCGCCCCAACGCGGGCAAGTCCACCCTCACGAACGCTCTCGTCGGTCAGAAGGTGGCGATCACCTCCAACCGCCCCCAGACCACCCGGCACACGGTGCGCGGCATCGTGCACCGCGACGACGCGCAGCTGATCCTGGTCGACACCCCCGGCCTCCACAAGCCGCGCACGCTCCTGGGCGAGCGGCTCAACGACGTCGTGCGGACCACCTGGGCCGAGGTCGACGTCATCGGCTTCTGCCTGCCCGCCGACCAGAAGCTCGGCCCCGGCGACAAGTACATCATCAAGGAACTCGCGGGGATCAAGAAGACCCCCAAGATCGCCATCATCACCAAGACCGACCTGGTCGAGTCGAAGGCGCTGGCCGAACAGCTCATCGCCGTCTCCGCGCTGGCCGACGAGCTCGGCTTCGAGTGGGCCGAGATCATTCCGGTCTCGGCGGTCAAGGACCTGCAGGTGAGCCTGCTCGCCGACCTCATCGCCCCGCTGCTCCCCGTGAGCCCGCCGCTCTACCCGGAGGGCGACCTCACCGACGAGCCGGAGATGGTCATGGTCGCGGAGCTGATCCGCGAGGCGGCGCTGGAGGGCGTACGCGACGAGCTGCCGCACTCCATCGCGGTCGTCGTCGAGGAGATGCTGCCGCGCACGGACCGCCCGGCGGACAAGCCGCTGCTGGACATCCACGCCAACGTCTACATCGAGCGCCCCAGCCAGAAGGGCATCATCATCGGCCCGAAGGGCCAGCGGCTGAAGGACGTCGGCACCAAGTCCCGCAAGCACATCGAGGCGCTGCTCGGCACGCCGGTCTTCCTGGACCTGCATGTGAAGGTCGCCAAGGACTGGCAGCGCGACCCGAAGCAGCTGCGGAAGCTGGGGTTCTGAGCCCGGACCACGTCCGGCGGCCGGAGGCCGGCGCAGCCGTGCGAAGCCGCTGAGGCCCGGGGCCGAAGGGGGCGAGTGCGGTCGTGGGGGGTCCCGAAGCAGCTGCGGAAGCCCGGGTTCCCGCTCTCGTACGGCACGGGTGCCGATCTCACGCGCCCTCCTTGAGGACGCGTGAGATCAGCGTGCGCTGCGCCCCGGTCAGATCGGGGTCAGCGCAGTACATGGTGCGGCCGTCGACCGTGATCTCGTACCGGAAGCCGTCCGGTGCCCCGGCGGGCGGGGCGGCGGACGCCCCGCCGAGAGCCTTCTCGGCGAGCGACCGCCACTCGCCGGCGTCGGCCCGGCCCTCGGTATCGACCCCACCGCGGCGGGCGATGCCGGCGAAGCCGCCGGTCCGGCTGACCTGAATACGCATGGGGTCCTGTCTATCGGGGGCCGCGCGGGCGCTCAACCCCGCCTGCTGGAGCGGCCGCGATCCGACCGCGTCGAGGCCGCCTCCCGGTCGGACCCGGTCACGCCCGGGCCGCTCGCTCCGGGGCCGGTCGCTTCCGGGCCAGGTCACTCCCGGGTCGAAACGCCCACCTCCGACCAGGCCTTGAGGACCGCCTCCCGCTCGCCACCCGCGCCGAAGCGGTCGCCCGCCGCCGCGACCGTCAGCCGGGCGAACTCCGCGAAGTCCGCGTTCGCCGTCAGCTCGCCGCCGGTCAGCACGTCGAACCAGATCTGCCCGGCGCGCTCCCAGGCGTTGCCGCCCAGCACGGTGGCCAGGAGATAGAACGCACGGTTGGGGATGCCGGAGTTGAGGTGGACCCCGCCGTTGTCCTCCTCCGTCTCGATGTACTCGTCCATGGAGCCCGGCTGCGGGTCCTTGCCGAGGACGTCGTCGTCGTACGCCGTGCCCGGGGCCTTCATCGAGCGCAGCCCGACCCCGCTGACCCGGGGCGCCAGCAGCCCGGCCCCGATCAGCCAGTCGGCCTGCTCCGCGCTCTGGCCCAGCGAGTACTGCTTCACCAGGGAGCCGAAGACGTCGGACACCGACTCGTTGAGCGCGCCCGACTGGCCCTCGTAGCGCAGGTTGGCGGTGTGCTGTGTCAGACCGTGGGCCAGTTCGTGGGCGATCACGTCGACCGCGACGGTGAAGTCGAGGAAGATCTCGCCGTCGCCGTCCCCGAAGACCATCTGCTCGCCGTCGAAGAACGCGTTGTTGTACTCCTCGCCGTAGTGCACGGAGCCGATCAGCGGCAGACCCTTGCCGTCGATCGAGCTGCGCCCGTACGCCGAGAGCAGCAGCTCGAAGGTGGCGCCGAGGCCGGCGTACGCGCGGTTCACGCTGGCGTCCGAGGTGGGCTTGTCGCCCTCGCCGCGGACCTTGCGGCCGGGCAGGGCGGTGCCGTTCCCGCAGTCGTACAGGGTGCGGTGGGGCTTGGTGGGGACCGCGCCCGCGCCGGGGGCGGTCGTGACGGAGGCGAGGGCCGTCGTCCGGCGGCGATCGCGGCGGAGACCGTCGGCCGCCAGGGTGCGGCGGGCCGGATCCGCGAGGCGGGCGTCGGCGGACCGCGACAGGTGATCGAGGACGTGGGGCGGAACGATGCTGCAGAAGACGGGGTGGAGATCGCCGTCGGTTCGAAGGTGCATGAAACGACTGTGGCACTCCGTCACAGCGCTGTCACTGGTTGCGACGGTGATTGACGAAATGGAGTGATGAGTCACTGTTTACCCGTCATCGATGCCTGGTCCCGCATACTGATACGGCCCGACACCACGGGCCACACTCGGTTACGCTCGTCGCATCATGCGTTTCGGGCTGCTTCTCCTTAGCTGCCGCGGCGAGGGTCCCCAGTCGTAGGCCGACCCCCTCCCCGCGGAGTCTGGTGCTGTAGCGACACAGTCGGCCGACCCCCGCTGGACCGAGGAGCCCTACGCCATGACCACCGTGAATCCCGCTGGTAACACCGTGAATCCCGCCGGTGATTCCGTCGGCCGCCCCACCCCGGTCACCAACGCGACGCAGCTCCAGAAGCCGTCCGGGATGCCGGTCCACAAGTACCGCGGCTACGAGGCCGTGGACATCGCCGACCGCACCTGGCCCGACAACCGGATCACCGTCGCGCCCCGCTGGCTGTCCACCGATCTGCGCGACGGCAACCAGGCGCTGATCGACCCGATGTCCCCGGCGCGCAAGCGCGAGATGTTCGATCTGCTGGTCGCGATGGGCTACAAGGAGATCGAGGTCGGCTTCCCGTCCTCCGGCGAGACCGACTTCAACTTCGTCCGCTCCATCATCGAAGAGGGCGCGATCCCCGAGGACGTGACGATCTCCGTCCTGACGCAGGCCCGCGAGGAGCTGATCGAGCGGACCGTGGAGTCGCTGGTCGGCGCGCACCGGGCCACCGTCCACCTGTACAACGCCACCGCCCCCACCTTCCGCCGCGTCGTCTTCCGCGGCTCGCGCGAGGAGGTCAAGCAGATCGCGGTGGACGGCACCCGGCTGGTCATGGAGTACGCCGAGAAGATCCTGGGCCCGGAGACGATCTTCGGCTACCAGTACAGCCCGGAGATCTTCACCGACACCGAACTGGACTTCGCCCTGGAGGTCTGCGAGGCCGTCTGCGACGTCTGGCAGCCGGAGGAGGGCCGCGAGATCATCCTCAACCTGCCCGCCACCGTGGAGCGTTCGACGCCCTCCACGCACGCGGACCGCTTCGAGTGGATGTCCCGCAACCTGACCCGCCGCGAGTTCGTCTGCCTGTCGGTCCACCCGCACAACGACCGGGGCACCGCCGTCGCCGCCGCCGAGCTGGCCATCATGGCCGGCGCCGACCGCATCGAGGGCTGCCTGTTCGGCCAGGGCGAGCGCACCGGCAACGTCGACCTGGTCACCCTGGGCATGAACCTCTTCTCCCAGGGAGTCGACCCGCAGATCGACTTCTCGCAGATCGACGAGGTCCGCCGCACCAGCGAGTACTGCAATCAGATGGAGATCCACCCGCGCCACCCCTACGCGGGCGATCTGGTCTACACCGCCTTCTCCGGCTCCCACCAGGACGCCATCAAGAAGGGCTTCGACGCCATGGAGCGCGACGCCGCCGCCCAGGGCGGGACGGTCGACGACATCGAGTGGGCCGTGCCGTATCTGCCGATCGACCCGAAGGACGTCGGCCGCTCCTACGAGGCCGTCATCCGGGTCAACTCGCAGTCCGGCAAGGGCGGTATCGCCTACGTCCTGAAGAACGACCACAAGCTGGACCTGCCGCGCCGGATGCAGATCGAGTTCTCCCGGATCATTCAGGCCAAGACCGACGCCGAGGGCGGCGAGGTCACCCCGACGCAGATCTGGTCCACCTTCCAGGACGAGTACCTGCCGAACGCCGACAACGCCTGGGGGCGTATCCAGCTCCGCTCCGGCCAGACCACGACCGACACCGACGGCCGGGACACCCTGACCGTCGAGGCCACCGTCGACGGCGCGGACACCGTGCTGAGCGGTACGGGCAACGGCCCGATCTCCGCGTTCTTCGAAGCGCTGCAGGCCATCGGCATCGACGCCCGGCTGCTGGACTACACCGAGCACACGATGAGCGAGGGCGCCAGCGCCCAGGCCGCCTCGTACATCGAGTGCGCGATCGACGGCAAGGTCCTGTGGGGCATCGGCATCGACGCCAACACCACCCGCGCCTCGCTCAAGGCGGTCGTCTCCACGGTCAACCGCGCGGCCCGCTGACCCGTCCGGCCCCTCCCGGACAGCCGCGCACCCCTCCTCGCGCGGACGTCCGGTTCGACCCCGTACGACGGCATTGACGGACCCCGACCGCCCGCTCCGGGTGGTCGGGGTTCGGCCATATCCGGGGGTTGTGACGTCCCGGAGGCTGACGCCGCATCGCGTGTGTGGCTAACATCACGTCCAACACACGGCGCTGTTGCCGGAGCGTTACGGAGGTGTGCGAAGTGCGGTCAGCCAAAGGACAACGCGCTCTGAGGCCGGTCCTCTGCGGCGTTCGCACCATCTGGGACGCCGTCGGCGACGGCGCCTTCTTCTGCCCCGGCTGCGGGGGAGACCGCAACTACCGTCGGCTCACCGGCCGCCGCCGCCTCACCGTCCTCGGTGTCCCGCTGGTCGGCCGGGGCGAGACCGAGCCCGTCGTCGAGTGCGCCGCCTGCCTCACCCACTACGCCCCCGAGGCGCTGGACCACCCCACCACGACCCGGTTCTCGACGATGCTCCGTGAGGCCGTCCACACCGTCACCCTGGCCGTCCTCGCCGCCGGAGGCACCACCTCCCGCACCGTCCTGGAGGCCGCTGTCGCCACCGTGCGCGACGCCGGGCTCGACGACTGCACCCAGGAGCAGCTGTTCACCGTCGTCGAGGTGCTGGCCGCCGACACCGGGCGGGGCTCCGGTTCCGACCCGGCCGCCGAGGCCTGCGGCCCGACCCTCGCCATCGAGCTGCACGAGGTGCTGGCCCCGCTCGCCCCGCATCTGGCCGCCGCCGGCCGCGAGTCCGTCCTCCTCCAGGGAGCGAGGATCGCGCTGGCCGACGGGCCCTACCGCACCGCTGAGCGCCAGGTCCTGACCACGGTCGGCAGCGCCCTCCAGCTCCCCGCCGACGACATCGCCCGCCTGCTGGCGGCAGCCGACCGCACGCCCTCGTAGCGCCGCTCGCCCGCCCCCGCACGCCCGTGACGGCCCTCGGCCCCCGCCACGGGCCCCAGGTGGGCGACAATGGGCCCATGAGCTTGTTCCGGGACGACGGCGTCGTGCTGCGTACGCAGAAACTGGGCGAGGCCGACCGGATCATCACGATCCTGACCCGCGGCCACGGCCGGGTGCGGGCCGTCGCCCGCGGGGTGCGCCGCACCAAGTCCAAGTTCGGCGCCCGCCTGGAGCCCTTCTCCCACGTCGACGTGCAGTTCTTCGCGCGCGGCAGCGAGCTGGTCGGCCGCGGGCTGCCGCTCTGCACCCAGAGCGAGACGATCGCCCCCTACGGCGGCGGGATCGTCGCCGACTACGCCCGCTACACGGCGGGCACCGCGATGCTGGAGACCGCCGAGCGGTTCACCGACCACGAGGGCGAACCGGCCGTCCAGCAGTATCTGCTGCTCGTCGGCGGCCTCCGCACCCTCGCCCGGGGCGAGCACGCCCCCCACCTGATCCTGGACGCGTTCCTGCTGCGCTCGCTCGCGGTCAACGGGTACGCGCCCAGCTTCGAGGACTGCGCCAAGTGCGGAATGCCCGGTCCGAACCGGTTCTTCTCCGTCGCGGCGGGGGGCGTCATATGCGGTGACTGCCGGGTCCCCGGCAGCGTCGTACCCTCGGCACAGGCCCTGGCCCTGCTGAGCGCGCTGCTCAGCGGCGACTGGGCGACGGCGGACGCGTGCGAGGCGCGTCATGTCAGGGAGGGGAGCGGGCTGGTGTCCGCCTATCTGCACTGGCATCTGGAGCGCGGACTGCGCTCGCTGCGGTACGTGGAGAAGTGACGCGGTACGTGGAGAAGTGACGCGGCACGTCGAGAGGTGACGCGGCACGTCGAGAGGTGACGCGGTGCGTCGGGCAGACGACGCGGTGCGTGGATGAAGTGACACAGGGAGACTGAGAAGCTCATGGCAGTACGCGGGATCCTCGGCGGCCGTAACCGGCGCACGTACAAGACCCCCGAGCCGCACCCCACGGGCGCGACGCCTCCGAAGATCCCCGGCGAGCTGGTGCCCCAGCACGTCGCCGTCGTGATGGACGGCAACGGCCGTTGGGCCAAGGAGCGGGGTCTGCCCCGCACCGAGGGCCACAAGGTCGGTGAGGGCGTCGTGATGGACGTTCTCAAGGGGTGTATCGAGATGGGCGTGAAGAACCTCTCGCTCTACGCCTTCTCCACGGAGAACTGGAAGCGCTCGCCGGACGAGGTGAAGTTCCTGATGAACTTCAACCGCGACGTGATCCGCCGCCGCCGTGACGAGATGGACGAGCTCGGCATCCGGATCCGCTGGGTGGGCCGCATGCCCAAGCTGTGGAAGTCCGTCGTCCAGGAGCTCCAGGTCGCCCAGGAGCAGACCAAGGACAACGACAGGATGACGCTGTACTTCTGCGTCAACTACGGCGGACGTGCCGAGATCGCGGACGCCGCGCAGCGCATCGCCCAGGACGTGGCGGCCGGGAAGCTCGACCCGGCCAAGGTCAACGAGAAGACCTTCGCGAAGTACACGTACTACCCGGACATGCCGGACGTGGACCTCTTCGTGCGCCCCAGCGGCGAGCAGCGCACCTCGAACTACCTGATCTGGCAGAGCGCGTACGCCGAGATGGTCTTCCAGGACGTTCTCTGGCCGGATTTCGACCGTCGGGATCTGTGGCGGGCCTGTCTGGAGTACGCCCAGCGCGACCGCCGCTTCGGCGGGGCGGAGGCGGTGGAGGCGGCGAAGGCCGCTGAGGCCGCCAAGGAGTGACGCGAAAAGTGACGTGAAAGAGGCGGGTCCGGGACGTTGTACGCGTCCCGGACCCGCCTCTTCTTCCTTCGTTACGCCTTGCTCGCGGCGCACTCCGCGCACGTGCCGAACACCTCGACGGTGTGCGCGACGTTCACATAGCCGTGCTGGGCGGCGATCATCTCGGCCCACTGCTCGACAGCCGGACCCTCGACCTCCACGGCCTTGCCGCAGAGCCGGCAGACGAGGTGGTGGTGGTGGTCACCGGTCGAGCACCGCCGGTAGACGGACTCGCCCTCGGCGGTGCGCAGGACGTCGACCTCACCCGCGTCGGCGAGGGACTGCAAGGTCCGGTAGACCGTCGTCAGGCCCACGGAGTCGCCGCGGTGCTTGAGGACGTCGTGCAGCTCCTGGGCGCTGCGGAACTCGTCGACCTCGTCGAGCGCCGCCGCCACCGCCGCCCGCTGCCGGGTGGACCGGCCGCGTACCGGCGCTGCGTTCGTGCCACTGATCGGCGCCGTGGCCACAGCTGCCTCCTCGTGTCGCCCGTACATGTGTCGGGCCATTGTGCCAGCCCGGCCGGGCACCCCCGGCGAACACGTACGGTGCGACGCCGTCACACGCACAGCTGTCACGACCGTCACACCCGTACGTCGTCCCGCTCCCGGCGGGCCCCCGGTACTTCCAGGGTGCACTCGGTCCCCTTCGCCCGGCCCGCCCGCGCCCGGCGTCTCGCGAGCGGAGCGGCGAGCGCGGTCAGTGCGACGAACACCGCGATGGCCAGCAGCACGATCGTCGCGCCGGGCGGAACGTCCTGGTAGTACGAGGTCACGGTGCCGGTGAGGGTCACGGCCGTGCCGATCGCGACCGCCAGCACGAAGGTGACCTTGAAGGACTTGGTGATCTGCTGCGCCGCCGCCACCGGCACCACCATCAGCGCGCTGACCAGCAGCAGGCCGACGACCCGCATCGCGACGGTCACGGTCACGGCGGCGGTCACCGCGATCAGCAGGTTCAGCATCCGCACCGGCAGCCCGGACACCCGGGCGAACTCCTCGTCCTGGCTGACCGCGAACATCTGCCGCCGCAGCCCCACCGTGACCAGCACCACGAAGGCGGCCAGCACACAGATCGCGATGACGTCCGACTCGGAGACCGTGGCCAGCGAGCCGAAGAGGTACGAGGTCAGGTTGGCGTTGGAGCCCGTGTCGGACAGGTTGATCAGCATGACGCCGCCCGCCATGCCGCCGTAGAAGAGCATCGCCAGGGCGAGGTCGCCGCGCGTGTGCCCGTACCAGCGGATCAGCTCCATCACGACGGCGCCGGCCACGGCGACGGCGGTCGCCATCCAGACCGGGCTGGTGGAGAGCAGGAAGCCGAGGCCGACGCCGGTCATCGCGATGTGTCCGATGCCGTCGCCCATCAGGGCCTGCCGCCGCTGCACCAGGTAGATGCCGATGGCGGGCGCGGTGATGCCGACCAGGACGGCCGCGATGAGCGCCCGCTGCATGAAGGGAGGGTTCAGGAATTCCAGCATCATCAGGTCAGCAGTCCCGTCCGTTGGGGCTCGGCGGCCGCGTGGGGGTGTACGTGGTCGTGGCCGGGCAGGGCGTGCTGGCCGAGCGCCTCGGGCGGCGGCCCGTCGTGCGTCACACAGCCGTCACGCAGGACGACGGCCCGGTCGATCAGGGGCTCCAGCGGGCCCAGCTCGTGCAGCACCAGCAGCACGGAGGTGCCCAGCGCCACCTGCTCGCGCAGGGTCGAGGCGAGGATCTCCTGGCTGGCCAGGTCGACCCCGGCCATCGGCTCGTCCATGATCAGCAGCTCGGGCTCGGAGGCCAGGGCGCGGGCTATCAGGACCCGCTGGTGCTGGCCCCCCGACAGCGCGCTCACGGAGTCCTTGGCGCGGTCGGCGAGGCCCACCAGCGCGATGGCCCGGTCCACGGCCGCCCGGTCCGCCTTCCCGGGCCACCGCAGCCCCGTACGGGACAGCCGGCCGGAGGCGACGACCTCGCGGATCGTGGCGGGCACGCCGCCCGCGGCGGTGGTGCGCTGCGGGACGTAGCCGATCCGGCCCCACTGACCGAAGCGGCGCAGCTCGGTGCCGAACAGTTCGACGGTGCCGCCGGTCAGCGGGACCTGCCCGATGACGGACCGTACGGCGGTGGACTTGCCGGAACCGTTGGCGCCGAGCAGCGCGACGACCTCGCCGCGGTGCACGGTCAGGTCCACCCCGCGCAGCACGGGGCGTGCGCCGAGGGTGGCCGTGGCGCCGCGCAGCGCGATCACGGGCTCGTGAGCGGGCTCGCGGGAGGCGTCCCGGGCGAGTTCGTGGGTGGTGTTCTCACGCTCCGGCATGAGCGCCTCCGTTCCAGGGGTGATGCGGTTCCACAGGGTGGTGCGGGTCACTTCGCGCCGAGTGCCTTCTGGAGCGCGGCGAGGTTGGACTCCATGACCTCGATGTAGTCAGCGCCCTGGGACTTCTTCGTGATTCCCTCCAGCGGGTCCAGAACGCCGGTCTTCAGCCCGGTGTCCTTCGCGAGGGTCGTCGCGGTCCTGTCGCTGGCGAGTGTCTCGAAGAAGACCGTGGTGGCCTTGTCCTTCTCCGCGATGGTGTGGATCTCCTGGATCCGGGCGGGGCTCGGCTCGGCCTCGGGGTCGATGCCCGCGATGCCCTGCTGGGTGAGCCCGTAGCGCTCGGCGAGGTAGCCGAAGGCGGAGTGGGTGGTGATGAACGTCTTGGTGGAGGTGTTCTCCAGCCCGGTCCTGTACGCCGTGTTCAGCTCGCCCAGCTCGGCGACGAGGGCATCGGTGTTCTTCTTGTAGTCGGCGGCGTGGTCGGGGTCGGCCTTCTCCAGCGACTTGCCGACGCCCTTGGCGACCTCGGCGTACTTCACCGGGTCCAGCCAGATGTGGGGGTCGGCGCCGCCCTCCTCGCCGTGGTTGTGGCCGTCGCCCTCGGAGTGCTCCTCATGGGCCTCCTCGCCCTCGTGCCCGTGCTCCTCTTCCCCGTGGTCGTGGCCGCTGACCTCGGAGCCGTGGTTCTCCAGTGTGGTCAGGGTCGCGGCGTCGACGGTGTTCCGCACACCGGACTGCGCGATCGCGTCGTCCACGGCGGGCTGGATGCCCTTGAGGTACAGCACGTAGTCGGACTCGCTGATGGAGCCGATCTGGCGGGGGGTGAGCTCCAGGTCGTGCGGCTCGACACCCGGCTTGGTGAGGCTGGTGACCGCGACGTGCTCGCCGCCGATCCTCTCGGTCAGGAACTGCATCGGGTAGAACGACGCCGTCACCTTCAGCTTGCCGTCGCTGCCCCCGCCCGCCGCGTCGGAGGTGGAGCAGGCAGAGAGGGCGGTCAGACCGAGGACGACTGCTCCGGCGACGGCGGTGGCGGGTATGAGGCGGCGTACGTTCATGACAGTCATTTTCAACTAAAGTGGAAACGATTGTCAACAAGGACGATGAGATGCCCGGAAGGTCACATAGGGGCGCCGGGAGGATCGCCGGGAAGATCCTTCACGTCCCGCCGATTTGATCCCAGGGGTGCGCCCGCCGGTAATCTGAGGCATTCGCCGTTCGTCACCGTCGTAATGAAGAGAGCACCGTGGCCGCCGACAAGATCGACACCATCGTCAGCCTGAGCAAGCGCCGTGGCTTCGTCTACCCCTGCAGTGAGATCTACGGTGGCCAGCGCGCCGCCTGGGACTACGGGCCGCTGGGCGTCGAGATGAAGGAGAACCTGAAGCGTCAGTGGTGGCGCTACATGGTCACCGCGCGCGAGGACGTGGTCGGTCTCGACTCGTCGGTCATCCTGTCCCCGGACGTCTGGGTCGCCTCGGGGCACGTCGCCACCTTCTCGGACCCGCTCACCGAGTGCACCTCCTGTCACAAGCGCTACCGCGCCGACCACCTGGTGGAGGCGTACGAGGAGAAGCACGGCAAGCCGCCGGTCAACGGTCTCGCCGACCTCAACTGCCCCAACTGCGGCAACAAGGGCACCTTCACCGAGCCCAAGCAGTTCTCGGGTCTGCTCTCCACCCACCTCGGCCCGACCCAGGACTCCGGCTCGGTCGCCTACCTGCGCCCCGAGACCGCCCAGGGCATCTTCACCAACTTCGGCCAGGTGCAGCAGACGTCGCGCAAGAAGCCGCCGTTCGGCATCGCGCAGATGGGCAAGTCCTTCCGGAACGAGATCACTCCGGGCAACTTCATCTTCCGGACCCGCGAGTTCGAGCAGATGGAGATGGAGTTCTTCGTCAAGCCGGGCGAGGACGAGGAGTGGCAGCAGTACTGGATGGACCAGCGCTGGAACTGGTACACGGACCTCGGCATGCGCGAGGAGAACATGCGCTGGTTCGAGCACCCGAAGGAGAAGCTCTCCCACTACTCCAAGCGCACCGCCGACATCGAGTACCGCTTCCGCTTCGGCGGCAGCGAGTGGGGCGAGCTGGAGGGTGTGGCCAACCGCACCGACTACGACCTCAAGGCGCACTCCGAGGCGTCGGGCACCGACCTCCAGTACTACGACCAGGAGGCCAACGAGCGCTGGACGCCGTATGTCATCGAGCCCGCGGCCGGTGTCGGCCGCGCGATGCTGGCGTTCCTCCTGGACGCCTACGTCGAGGACGAGGCGCCCAACGCCAAGGGCGTCATGGAGAAGCGCACCGTGATGCGCCTCGACCACCGCCTGGCCCCGGTCAAGGCCGCGGTCCTGCCGCTCTCCCGCAACCCGCAGCTCTCGCCGAAGGCCAAGGGCCTGGCGGCGGACCTGCGCAAGAACTGGAACATCGAGTTCGACGACGCCGGCGCCATCGGCCGCCGCTACCGCCGTCAGGACGAGATCGGCACCCCGTTCTGCGTCACCGTCGACTTCGACACCCTCGACGACAACGCGGTGACCGTGCGTGAGCGCGACACCATGAAGCAGGAGCGCGTCTCCCTGGACCAGATCCAGGCGTACCTCGGCTCGCGTCTGCTCGGCTGCTGACACCCGCACCCGTGCGTGAGGCCCCCGGTTCCGGGTACGGAACCGGGGGCTTCGTCGTCCACCGGAGCCCCGCCGATCCGGGAGGTACGCGATGCCGTCCAGCACCACCAGCAAGGTCAGCAGATTCGACCAGCACGGCCGCGAACACGTCGTGCGGGTACGGAAGTCGGGCACGACCCGCCAGTTGACCTGCTCCACCTGCGCGTGGCGGCGCCCGGCGCAGTTCCTGCCCTGGCTGAAGGCCGAGGAGCATCTGGCCGAGGCCCATCGGGCGACGGTCGACCCGACGGCCTGAAAACCCGGTGCGGGGCGCTTCGGGAGCGGGGTACGGTTTCCGCATGTATTCGTTCTTCCAGATCTACGAGTGAGAGCGCGGCGGGTCGCAGCGCCCGCCGCCCACCGGATCGATCTCGATCACCCGATCACTTCCATCCTCATTTCTCACCACGAATGGGAGAACGCCGTGGCCAAGAGCCGCAACAACCTCCTCGGCGTCGGCGGACAGCGCAAGAAGCTGTCCCGCGCCGAACAGCAGGGCGCGGGTTCCGCGCGAGGCGCCGACCGCAAGGCCGCCGAGGACAAGAAGCAGGAGCTGGTGCGCAAGATGCGCGAGCGCGCCGAGACCCAGGCGGCCACCCCTGCCGCCGAGCCGGGCGAGCAGGACGCGTCGCCCGCGCAGAGCTGACGCCTGAGCATCACCTCGTAGGACGGTGGGCCCGGATCATCCGTGATCCGGGTCCTTCGTCGTGAACCGGACCCGGCCGGCTCCCGTGCGGCTTCTGCCCGCCCGTACACCGGTACGCCCGCCCGCCCGCCTGCCTGCGCGTACGCCCGTCCGTCCGTCACCGGCGGAACAGGTGCGGGTGCCGCCGCGCCAGCTCCCGCGTGATCGCCTCGTCGGTGGGGTCCACGACCTCCCAGTCGTGCCCCGACGGGTGCCCGGCGAACAGGCCACAGGCCGCGTCCGCGTTCCGGGGGTCGCGGACCGCGCACCAGGGGAGTGGCACCAGCCGCACCTGTCCCGCGCGCCACCGCGCCCAGGCGGCGCTTCCCGGCCGCCCGCCCTCGTCCCACAGCATCGTCGCGTGCGCCTCGTCGTGGCCCTCCCCGAGTTCGCAGAGCAGATGTCCGGCCTCCGGGCGGCGAGCCGGGACCGACAGGGCGAGCACATGCTCCGGGGGCGGCAGTGACGCGACGGCGGTGCACTGGTGCATGGGGACGGGTCACCCTTCGGGGGAGTCGCCTGACAGGAGCCGCTCGGCGATCAGGTCGCCGAGTGGGTCGGTCACGTCCCAGGAGTGGGGCGCGGGGTGGTGGTCGGAGAAGGAGCACTGGCGCACGATGTCCGTATCGAGTCGGCGCAGGAGTGCGGGGCACCAGGGCACGGTGTCGGCCCGGTGGGTGCGTTCGGGTCCGTCGCCGGTCCAGAAGAACCACAGGGCGGGTGAGTCGGGTGTCCGGCCCGGCCGGAGGAAGGCGGCGTGTTCGGCGTGCGGGCCGGGATGCCCGCCGGCGTGCTCGCCGAGTTCGCACAGGACGTACGGCTCCGGGTCCTCGGGGTCGTCCACCCCGGGGGCGAGGAGCCGGAGCACGGCATCGGGAGGCAGAAGCGTGACGGCGGTGCACTGGAGCACGGTGTTCAACTCCGGTTCGGGTGGCGGGACTACCGGTCGGCCGGGTGGCCACGCCACCCGGCGAGCGTCAGGCTGAGCCCGACGGCGGGATCGAGAACGGTGAACAACGCGGGAAAACCCGCCTCCAGGGCCCGTATCGCCTGGTCCTGGTGCGCGCCCTCCGTGGCCCAGCGACGCAACTCCTCGGGCGCGCCCGAGCCGTGAAAGCGCACCGGGCGCACGTCGCCGGGCGGCAGCGTCACGGGATCGGTCACGGCAGGCAGCCCATGGCAGTTGGCCAGGCGCAGCGCCTGCCGCCGGAGCCAGAGGAGGACGAGCCGCCGGTTCCGTACGAGGACGACGCCGCCGAGCGAGGCGAGGCGCTGCCCGTCGGACAGGGTGACCTCGGCCGCGTAGACCGCCGCGCGCGTCATGCGGACCGCCCGGGTCCGCCGTGCCGGATCAGTTCCCGCAGCCGGTCGGCTGCCGCCTCGACCTCGGCCACCACGGCGGCACGGTGCGCGAAACGATCCTGGATGGCCGCGTCCAACTCGGCGCAGAACAAGGCCCGGTAGGCGGGGTCGGACTCGATGAGTACGAGTTCGGCGAGCGGCGGGGCGGCGGCCCGGTGACGGCGTCGGGTGAGCCGGACCCGTAACCGGGCGAGGGGGCTCGGGGTCACAGGACCTCACCCCGGCTACGGGCGTTGAGCCGCGCGGTACGGGCGCGAAGCTGCTCTATCAGGACTGCGGGCCGCACCTGGCCCGGCTCGGCCTCCCACTCCGCGCCGCCCCCTACGGGCCGCAGCGACCAGTAGGGGCCGGCGACCCCACGGAACTCCCCCACGCGGTCGGCGCGGCTGGTGTCGACCAGGAGGGTTCCGAGGGCGGGGAGGGCAGGGGGTTCCTGATTATTCGGGCATACGTTCTCGCCGTACATCGATCGCTCCTCTCCGTAGCCATTTGGCTACCGGGGCGATTCAGCGTGACCTAGGGTCGAAACGTCTTCAACGTGGGTATCTAGGAGGGCACGTTGGTAAACATCAAGGAGCTGAACCCCGAGGCCAGCCTGCAAGCGGCCTTCGGTGCTCGTCTGCGCAGGATGCGCGAGGAGCGTGGCTGGATCCAGGACCATGTGGCCGAGCTGGTCGGCTGCTCGGGCAGGCATATCTCGGCGATCGAAACTGGCCGCAAACCGGCGACTCTGCCTTTCGCGAGGAAAGCGGACCGATTATTTGATCTCATCGGTTCGAGCGAGTCGTTCGAGCGCCAGTGGCAGGAGATGAAGCACGGGAACCTGCTGGAGGGCTTCCCGGAGTACGTGGGGTACGAAGGCCGGGCGGTGGAGATCAGGCTGTTCGACGTAGGTCTCATTCCCGGCTTGTTGCAGACACCGGAGTACGCGAGAGCTGTCGCCTACGGGCATGTCCAGCGCGGGTCCATCACCACAGAGCAGGCCAACGAGCGTGTCGCGTTCCTGGCGGAGCGGCAGGCGGCGCTGGTGCGGTCACGACCGCCCATGGTGTTCGTCGTCATGGACGAGAGCTGCCTGCACCAGGCGGTCGGCGGACCGGAGGTCATGGCCGCCCAGCTCCAGCGGCTGGAGGAGATGGCCACGCTGTACAACTGGATCATCCAGGTTGCGCCGTTCAGTCTGGGTGCACGCAGAGCGTTCTACCTGCCGGTCAATCTGCTTACTCTTGCGGACCGGTCCATCGTGGCGTACGCCGAGTCTCAGGCGCAGGGGCGCGTTGAGCGCGAAACCTCGTTCGTGGTGCCCATGCTCACGGCCTACCATCAGTTCCAGGGCGAGGCGTTGTCGAAGGCGGCGTCTGTGGCCAAGATCCGCCAGCTGCGAAAGGGCACTCCGTGATGACCGAATCCCTCCGTTGGTTCAAGTCCTCGTACAGCGACAACGGCGGCAACTGCGTCGAGGTAGCGGCCAACCTCGCCGCCGCGCATGGGTTTGTCCCCGTCCGTGACTCCAAGGTCGCGGGCGGCCCGGTGGTCGCCGTCCCCGTCACCGCCTTCGCGGCGTTCGTCGCGGGCGTTCAGGGCGGGACGTTCGACACCGTCTGAGGAACCGAGCAACCGGATGCCCCACCGTGCCGCGCAGGGTGGGGCATCCTGCTGGGGCCCTCTGGTGCCCGCCAGGCCGCATCGTGCATGGTGGTTCTTCCTGCGCTGAAGGGACACTCGTGACGACCGAATCCCCCCGTTGGTTCACGTCTTCGCACAGCTCGAACGGCGGCAACTGCATCGAGGTCGCCGCCAACCTCGCCGCCTCGTGCGGCCTCGTCCCCGTCCGTGACTCCAAAGTCGCGGGCGGCCCGGTGGTCGCCGTCCCCGTCACCGCCTTCGCGGCGTTCGTCGCGGGCGTTCAGGGCGGGACGTTCGACACCGTCTGAGGAACCGAGCAACCGGATGCCCCACCGCGCCGCGCACGGTGGGGCATCCTGCTGCTCGGAGAGAAGGGGCGCTCTTTGATGACCACCACCGACACCAGCGGGCGTGAGCCCGAACCCCAACCGCTTGTCCGTCGAGGGATTCAACGTCTCGCGTACGAGCGTTGGGGAACTGGCCGCTCGCTCTGGGAAGCGGAGCTCGCAGGGAGAGAGCTAGTGGTGGATCACCTGGAGATGCGCGAGGGTGACGCCTCGGAGAACGCGGCACGCGTGCTCGGCCTTGACGGCGAGCGCGTCTGGATCAGGAGCCGCCGGTTCGTCCTCGACGGGAAGCCGGTGCTGCTCTCGACGTCGTACCTCCCGGCGTCGCTGGTCGAGGGTTCGGCGATCACCGAACCGGACACAGGGCCTGGTGGGATCTACGCTCGGCTCGCTGAACTGGGCCATGGTCCCGTCCACTTCCGGGAGGAGATCCGCTCGCGCATGCCGCTGCCCGAGGAGGCAGCCACCTGACGTGAAGGGCCGCACGCCGTGCCCCCTTTGGGGCGAATGCACTGCTCCGTCCGCTGTGCGGCGGCAGGGTTTGTGAGTCGATCACGGTCTTGTCGGAGGCTGTGCTGGTTTGTGGTCACGGTCATGTCGGGAGGCCGGGGTGAGTTTGTCGCGGGCGGAGCTGTATGCCGCGATCCGGAGGGACAAGCATCTTGATCCGGAGGTGTCGCAGCGGACGTTGGGCGTACCGGTTCACCCAGACCCAGCGCAAGCGGCACCGCAGCTGACCCTCAGTGCCTGTGCGCCACTACTGTTTGCCTGTCGTCGTCCGGGGTGGTCCCGGTCTGACTGAGGGGTGGGGCAGTGGAGAAGACCTTGTTCGAAGAGGTGTTTCGCAGGAGATCGCATCCAGTGCTGCGTCTGCTGGGCAACTTGGCACTCTGGGCGGCTCAGCTCACCTTCGTCTTCATCGTGATCACGCACTTCCATAGCGCGTGGCGGTGGGTTGTCATCCCGCTGACGCTCTTGGCGATGGTGGCCGATGGCCGAGGCGTGGCTTCGGCAGTGCGGGACCTTCGGCGGCGCGGTGCCGCCCCGGCGTCCTGACCGGAGGTCTTGAACACTCACTCACAGATGACCGCGGCGGCCTCCCTGACGGGAGGCCGCCGCAGCCGTTCCTGGTCCGGCCGCCGGGTCCCAGTGCCGGCCGGACCAACACCCCGTTCTCGTCCAGGCACCGCGGGCACTGGTCCGGCCCGGTCATGAAGTCAGAAAACTTTCGTCGACTGGAGCCCAAAAACGTCCTGAGAAACACACGGCCCGTGCCATCGTGCATGGTGATGCTTCCTGCGGTGAAGGGACACCCGTGATGACCGAATCCCCGTGCTGGTTCACGTCCTCGTACAGCTCGAACGGCGGTGCCTGCATCGAGGTCGCCGCCAACCTGGCCGCCACGCGCGGCATCGTCCCGGTCCGTGATTCCAAGGTCGCGGGCGGCCCCGTGGTCACCGTCCCCGTAACCGCGTTCGCGGTGTTCGTGGCCGGCGTCCAAGGCGGGACGTTCGACACCGTCTGACGACGAACCGAGCAACCGGATGCCCCACCGTGCGCGGCACGGTGGGGCATCTCGGCGACGCGGCAGGGCAGGGCAGGTCAGAGACCCAGCGCCTCCCCGGCCAGGGCGGTGCCCCTGACCCGTGCCTCGATCTTGGCGAAAGCGAGTTCGCGTGAGGTGGAGGCGTCGTCGGCGAAGGGGGCGAAGCCGCAGTCGTCGCAGGTGCCCAGCCGGTCCACCGGGATGTAGCGCGCGGCCAGGAGCACCCTGTCCCGTACCTGCTCGGGTGTTTCGACTGAGGGGTCGATGGGATCGGTCACCCCGATGAACACCCGTGCATCCGGGGGCAGGTGCTCCTGGACGGTGCGCAGGACCCGGTCGGGGTCTGCCTCACTGGCCAGCTGGAGATAGAAGTTGCCCACCTTGAGCTGGAAGAGCTTGGGCAGCAGCTCCGCGTAGTCGATGTCGAGGCTGTGGGTGGAGTCCTGGTCGCCGCCGGGGCAGGTGTGCACGCCGATACGGGCGCGTTCCTCGGGACTGAACCGCCCCAGGACCTCGTTGTTGAGGGCGATGAAGTCGTCCAGCACACCACCGCTGGGGTCGAGCTTCAGCGACAGCCGGCCTTCGGTGAAGTCGAGCTGGACGACGTGTGCGCCGGCGTCGAGGCAGCCGCGGATGTCGGCCTCCGCCTCGTCGGCGAGATCACGCAGGAAGTCCTCGCGGGAGTATCCGTCGATGGGTGCCGCCGGGTACAACAGGCTGAGTGCGGACGGCGCGATGACCGCTTGCTTCACCGGCTTGTCGGTGAGCCGCTGCGCCGCGCGCAGGTAGGTCTCTGCCCGCACTTGGTAGCGGAAGGGGCCTTCGGTGATGCAGGGGAGCTGACGGGTGTGTCCGTCGGCGAAGGGGATGACGACGCCGTCCGGTGACAGCGTGCTCAGGCCTGCCACCGGGTACGTGGCGAAACTGGGCTTGCCCTGTTCGCCGTCGACCAGAACGGGGCTGCCCGTCCGTTCCAACTGCGCCAGAGTGTCCGCGACGGCCTGCTCCTGCTGCTTGGCGAGGTCGCTGTCGTCCAACTGGCCCCCCGCGTGCGCGGTGAGGGCTTGCCCGAGTGCGGAGGAGCGCGGAAGGCTGCCGATGGGCTCGGTGGGGATAGTCATGCTCGGTAGGCTAGGAAAGCTTCGGTTCCGGCATCGGCAGAATCTTGGTTCTCCGACATCGCCGACGATTTTGGTGCAGGCTTCCGGAATCACGCAGGCCGAGCTCATCGACCGAGCCGGAACCGTCCGGTCTCACGAGCGCGGAAGGTCCCTGACCGCTGGCGCGGACGCACTCGCCCGCGACTTCCTGA
Source organism: Streptomyces sp. NPDC104313 (assembly GCF_055583985.1). Classification (NCBI taxonomy): domain Bacteria; kingdom Bacillati; phylum Actinomycetota; class Actinomycetes; order Kitasatosporales; family Streptomycetaceae; genus Streptomyces; species Streptomyces sp. NPDC104313. Next base: position 667,062 of record NZ_JBVJMW010000001.1, on the reverse strand, counting down.
CACGTGCCCCGCCGGCGGACCGGTAGACCTGCCGAGTCATGTCACCGGCCGGCAGGGCCCCCTTGTCCAGAGGGCCGTCAGGGGCCCCGAGGTGTCGAACCGGTCCCCGCCGACCCGTGCCGGGTGCGGCGTGATGCGGGTGACCTGCCCGCGCGTCGTGCTGATCCCGATCGTGGCGAAGGGTGTCCGTCCGGGGCGCCGGCAACCTGTCCCACCCGGGAGTCGCGCCCACAAGCCTGCTCGCCGCCCGCCCCGAGGAAACCCTGGGGGTGCACGTCATCCGCGCCCTGTCCGCTCGCGGCGTTCGTCGCGGGCGTTCAGGGCGGGACGTTCGACACCGTCCGACGACGAACCGAGCAGCCGGATGCCCCACCGTGCCGCGCACGGCGGGGCATCCTGACAGCGCCGCCTGATCAGACGAGGTCGTGCTGCCAGCGGAGCGCGGGGTGGCCCTCGATCCAGTAGACGTGGGCCTCCTTCGTGACGCGGAGCCGTACCTCGGTGATGTCGGGGCGGTCCGCGGCCTGCCAGGCGGTGAGGGCCTGCTCGATCGCGTCCCACAGCGCCATGGGGCCGCCTTGGTGGACCGTCCAGGTGCCGTCGTTCTCCGTGAACGAGGCGAAGGACTCGTGCTCCGGGTCGAAGAGGTACAGCAGCCGGTTGCCCTCCAGTGATGTGGCGCGGGTGAAGCGCGCCCCCGGAGAAGCGAGTTGAGCGAGGAACGCGGGCATCCAGTCCTCCAGCAGGAGAGGGGACACCTTGGTCTCGCGCTCACTGTCGGCATAGGCCGTGCGGGCCGACAGGTCACCACCGATGGGCGCCTCCGTCTGGGACCGGGCTTGCATGAAGGAGCTACGGCCGATGATCGCGCCCTCGGCGGTACCGTCCTCAGCGACGGTGACCTTTGCCAGGCCGGTGCCGTAGTGCCAGGAGCCGCCGACCGTGGTGAGGACGATGCCGCCCGGCCTGGTCTGCCTGATCCAGGCGTAGGGGATGCGGCGTACCGCGCAGGTGGCGATGGTGCGGTCGTACGGGGCACGGCGAGGGTGGCCGAGGAGCCCGTCGCCTGTGACGGTCCAGGTCGAGTATCCGGCGGTTTCCAGGGCGGCGTCCGCCCGGGCCGAGACGCTGGGGTCCACTTCGACCGTGGTGACGGAGTCCTCCCCGAGGCGGTAGCACATGAGGGCGGAGGAATAGCCGGTTCCCGTGCCGATCTCCAGGACCTGGTGACCGTCCTCCACCTCCAGCTTCTCCAACATGTCCACGACGGTGACCGGGGTGGTGGACGAGGAGGTCGGGGAGCCGGTCACGAGGTCGCTGACCTGGTCGGCGGTGAGACGTCCGTCGAGCTGGGTGGTCAGGGACTCGTCACGGTAGGCGATCCGTACCCACGCGGCCGGGTCGCTCCCGGCCTCGGTCACCGGCTGCCACCGGCCACCCTCTGCGGGCAGGAACACACCCGGGTTCAGGAACAGCTCGCGGGGAACGGCCTCCACAGCCGCCCGCCATGGGGAGCTGGTGAGGACGCCCGCCTGCGTCAGGCGTCCGGCCAGCGCACGCCGCTCCTGGGCGGTGTCGGACATGGGGCGACTCCTTGCGTCAGCAGTTCAGCGAATGCGGCGGACATCGCGAGGCCGGTGGACTCCTCCAGCCACCCCCACTGTCCGTTCGGGTTCAGCTCCAGCCACCAGAGGCCACCGGCCTCATCGACGGCGAAGTCGAAGCTTCCCGAGACCAGACCGAAGTGGTCCAGGTACGCCAGGAGCGCCTTCTCCACACGATCGGGCAGGTCCACCACGCGGTAGGACAGGGCTGAGTAGTCCTTGCGCCAGTCCAGCATCCCGGACTCGATCCGTACGGTGAACACCTCGCGGCCGACGACCAGCACGCGAAGATCGGCAACCTTGTTCACCACGGCCTGGAAGAGGTGCGGCACCACAGCCACGCGCTCGTCGATCTCTGTCGCCGTCACCAGGCCGGCCCACCCGGTGAGGGGAACACCAGCTCGCTGGTAGGGCGTCCACCGGAGCGTCTTGAAGATCACCTGATCGTGACTGCCGACGAAGGACCGCAACTCGTCCGGGCAGACCGGACTCACCGTCGGACCCGACGCCCCGGCCGTCACCGCCGTACCGCCGTCACCGCCGTACCGCCGTCACCGACGGCTCGGCCCCCGCCGACCCGTCGGGACGGCGGGCCTCACTTCACGACGACGTTGTCCCCGGGCGACGTCGACGGCCCGGTGGTGGTGTTGCCGTAGTACACCCAGCGCCAGGTGCCCGTCTTGGAGGCTTTCACGGTGGTCTTGAGGGCGCCCGAGCCGTTCGCCTGCACCTTCTTCACCGTGGTGTAGGAGGCGGCATCGGAGGGCTTGAACTGGAGGCTCACCGTGCGGTCCGCGTAGGAGGCGTACTTCCTGGTCTCCCAGTTGGCCCGCGTGACCTTTCCGGTCACGGTGATGGTCCTGCCCTTGGAGACCGGTTCGGGCGAGGCGTTGACGGTCAGGCGGGAGTTGCGCTTGACGTGCACCGTCAGACCCTCGTCGTCGGTGTCACCGCCGCCGCCCTTGAAGCGCACCTCGGCCGCGACCTTCCAGGCCCCGGCCTCGCTGTTGCGCATGTCGTAGAGACTCGGGTCGAAATACATCGTCTCCTTGATGTCGCAGACGCCCAAGCTCACCTTGATGCAGTCGCTCGTCTCGATGGCGTGCCACAGTTGGTCACCCACACCCTTGCGGTACAGGTACGCCATCGACCACTTCCACTGGTGCTTGGTCGTGATCCGGAAGGAGGCGGGCACCGCGACCTCCTTCGATGTCCCGATCACGATCGGCTTGCCGCCGTTCACCTGGACACGGGTGAACGAGACCCCACCCTCGGCCGCCCCGGCCGGTACCGCCGCCACCGCCGTGAACACCGCCGCCGCACCTCCGGCCACGACGACTCTCCAGACCTGCTTTCCCACCTGATCCCCGATCTCCGTACGGAAAGGTGCCGAAGACTCATCCCTTCGGCGCCTTACAGACATCCGGCATCCACACAGGGTTGTACACCCGCCATCACCGTGGGGCGTCGGGCAAGCCCGTCTCTCGGATCACGTCTGCTCGCTATCCCACTCCGCTCGCGGCCGACGGTGGAACTCCGGCCGTCAGATGACGATGACGCGGCGGCCCCGCGTGTGCCCCGCCCGGCTGTCGATGTGCGCGGTGGCCGCCTCGGCGAGCGGGTAGGACTTCTCCACCGGGATGTGCAGCCTGCCGCGTGAGATCAGCGCCGCCGCCTCGGCCAGTGCGTCCGGCACGCTCCCCGCCACGCCGGAGAACCGGACGCCGAACTCCGCCGCGTCCAGGTCCGCGATGCTGACCACCTTCCCCGGGTCACCGGTCAGTTCGACCAGTTCGCGGAGCACGCCCGAGCCCGCCAGATCGAGCGCGGCGTCGACGCGGCCGAGCAGCCGCACCCGCTCGACCCAGCTCTCGCCGTACGTCGTGGCGAGCGCGCCCAGGCCGCGCAGGTACTCCTGGTTGGCGGCGCCGGCCGTGCCGATGACCGTGACGCCCCGGTCGCGGGCGATCTGCGACACCGCCGAACCGACCCCGCCGGAAGCACCGTTGACCAGCAGTGTCTGACCGGGGCGGACCCCGACCTCGCGCAGGACGCGCAGGGCGGTCTCCACCACGGACGGGTAGCCGGCCGCCTCCTCGAACGTCAGGCCCTCAGGCATCCGGGCCCACGCGGACAGCACGGCGAACTCGGCGTACGTGGCGGAGCCTTCACCGAACACGTGGTCGCCGACCTCCACTCCCTCCACGCCCTCGCCGACCTCGTCCACCACTCCTGCGGCGTCGAGGCCTACTCCTGACGGCAGTTCGACCGGATGGGCTCCGAGGACCTGGCCTTCGCGGATGCGCCAGTCGACGGGGTTCACCCCCGCGGCGCGTACACGGACGCGTATCCGGCCGGGGCCCGCGTGGGGTTCCTCGGCGTCGATGAGGTGCAGGACGTCCGGGCCGCCGAACGCGGCGAAGCTCACTTTCTTCATGCGCTCGACCGTAACACTAACCGTTAGTATTACGGAGTCGTTGTTGTTTTGTATTTGGTAGCGTTCGCGCATGACCGAGCCGCCCGGACGCCGCGAGCGCAAGAAGGCCGCGACCCGCCAGAAGATCGCCGACACCGCTCTGCGGCTCTTCCTGGAACGCGGGTACGACGCCGTCGGTATCCGAGAGGTGGCGGCCGAGGCGGACGTGGCCGTCACCACGCTCTTCTCCCACTTCGCCTCGAAGGAGGCGTTGGTCTTCGAGCAGGACCAGGGCTTCGAACAGGGCCTCGTCCGGGCGGTCGCGGACCGGACGCCGGACGAGGCGCTGATTCCCGCGCTGCGGCGCGAGGTCCACGCCCTGGTGCGCCACTGCACGGCGCCGGAGGCCGCGCCGGTGTGGAACATGATCGAGTCGTCACCACCCCTGCGGGAGTACGAGGAGTCGATGCGGCTGCGCCACGCGGAGTCGCTGGCCGCCGCCATCGCCGCCGATCTCGGCGTACCGGAGACGTCGACAGCCTGCCGGACCATCGCGAGGTTCGTGATCGACGGCTACGCGCTGGCCCGCGAGGCGGCTGATCCGGGGGCCGCGGTGGACGAGATCTTCCGGATGATCGAGGCGGCATGGGGGGCTGCCCGCCTCGCCTGAGGAGCGTCCGGGCTCAGGCGTCCGACCGGCGGGCCCCGTTGCGAGGGCCGTGCCAGTCCAGACACAGGACGGTGGCGTCGTCCTTCGGTGGTCGACCGCCATAGGCGTCGGCCACCGCGCCGACCAGGGCACGGACGACCTCGCGCGGGTGCTCGGCCGCGGTCCGCAGCAGGAGGCCGGGCAGGTCGACTCTCTCCGCTTCGCGTTCCTGCATTCCGTCGGTGAACAGCACGAGACGGTCACCGGGGCGCAGGTCGATGTCCTGTACCCCGTACGGGCCCTGAGCGGTGAACCCGAACGGCATGTTGACGACCAGGTCCAGCTCCTCGACCGCGCCGTCACGCAACCGGAGCGGCCCGGGGTGGCCGGCGTTGACCAACTGGGCGCCGCTCCCGTCGAGGGCGATGCGGAGCAACTGGCCCGTGGCGTAGGTGTGGCGCCCGTGGTCGAGGAGGGCCTGATGCGTGTGGTGGGCCTGTTCGGCGAGGCCCGATCCGGCGCGGCGGGCGCCGCGCGAGGCGTTCACGACCAGGGTCGCGGTGAGGGAGGCGTCGACGTCGTGGCCCATGGCGTCGGTGACGGACAGATGCAGGGTGTCGTTGTCGAGGCTGTAGTCGTAGGTGTCGCCCGCGATGTCGGATGCCGGGACCAAGGCTCCGGCGAGGGCGAATTCGCCTGCCTCGCAGGAGGCGGCCGAGGGGAGGAGCTGCCGCTGGATCTCCGCCGCCAGACTGACCGACGTCGTGCGGTTCCCCCAGTGGTAGAGGTCGGTGAAGCGACGGTCGGTGACGATGATGTACGCCAGTGCGTGCGCGGCCTCCTCGACCTGTTCCAACACGCCCTCGGTCACGACGTCGAGGAACAGCTCCAGCACGCCGATGGTGTCACCGCGGTTGGTGACCGGTGCGAGCACGCGCCGCCCCAGCTCGTCGTCCTCCGCCAGCACCGGCTTCTGGGCACGCAGAACCTTGTCGTAGACGCCGCTGCCGGCCAGGGGGACTCTCTCGGCCCGGTGCTCCTGGGAGACGCCGGCCGTGTCGTTGACCCGCAGCAGACGGTTGCCGACCACGTCGACGAAGAGGAAGGACACGTACCGCGCCCCGAACCGGGTCCGCAGATTGCGTGCCACGACATCGAGCGAGTCCACCGGGGCCGCGTTCTCCGCCGCCGCCAGCACCTCAGCCAGTCCCATCCGGTCATGCGTCACCACAGCCTCCAAAAGTAGAGAGTGCTTATGCCCGCTGACGCCTCTCTCATTGCCCCGGTCGGGGAATCCGGGTGGCTGCGGCGAGTGGCGGCGCGTGGTGGCGACCGGGGCGCGAAGTCTCGGATGCGCGCGGGACGAACCGAGTTCACCTGCGGTGTGCGGCTCCGCGAGCAGGCCTGGTGCACCACTCCGCCGGTGGCGATATCGGTCGTATCGCGCCATAAGGTTGCTAGCTTTCGCTGGTCGGCTGGGTCGTCGCCGGGTTCGCGGCGCCGGCCACGGGCTCGATCCAGCTCCGGGAGACCCCGCATGTCCAGCTCCGAGCGACCCCGCACGTCCAGCTCCCAGCGACCCCTACGTCCTCGGTCCGGGCGCCCCCCGCGCGTCCTCGCTCCGAGCGACCCCGCACACCTTCTGCCGGCACCGAGCGAAAGGCCCCTCGTGAACAGCACCACCCCCGCTTCCGCCCTCGGCGTCCACTCCGAGGTGGGACATCTGCGCAAGGTCCTGGTCTGCGCCCCCGGACTGGCCCACCGGCGGCTGACCCCGACCAACTCCGGCGATCTGCTGTTCGACGACGTGATGTGGGTGGAGAACGCCCAGCGGGACCACGCCGACTTCGTCGCCCAGCTCACCGGGCGCGGCGTGGAGGTCGTCGAACTGCACGAACTGCTCGCCGCCACGGTGGCTGTGCCCGAGGCCCGGACGTGGCTCCTGGACCGGAAGATCACCGCCAACGAGGTGGGCCTCGGCCTGATCGACGACACCCGCGCCTTCCTGGAGACCCTGACACCGCGGCACCTCGCGGAGTACCTGATCGGCGGGCTCGCCACCGCCGACCTCCCCGACGCGTTCCGTTCGGGGTACGTGGCGCTCGCCCGCGAGGGGGCCGGGGCGCGGGAGTACCTGATGCCGCCGCTGCCCAACACCCTGTACACCCGTGACACCACCTGCTGGCTCTACGGCGGAGTGACGCTGAACCCGCTCTACTGGTCCGCCCGGCGCGACGAGACCCTCCTGATGAAGGCCATCTACACCTTCCACCCCGACTTCCGGGGCAGCGACGTCTGGTGGGGCGACCCCGAGAAGGAGTGGGGCCAGGCCACGTTCGAGGGCGGGGACATCATGCCCGTCGGCAACGGCGTCGTCCTCATGGGCCTGAGCGAACGGACCTCCCGCCAGGCCATCACCCAGGTCGCGGCCGCCCTGTTCGAGCAGGGGGCGGCCGAGCACGTGATCGTCGCCGGGATGCCGAAGCTGCGCTCGGCGATGCACCTCGACACGGTCTTCACCTTCGCGGACCGGGACATCGTCACGCTGTACCCGCGCATCATGGACGGCGTCCGCGCCTTCTCGCTGCGGCCGTCCGACCTGGCGCCCGGGATCGAGATCACCGACGAGGGCAGCACCCCGTTCACCGAGGTCGTTGCCCGCGCTTTGGGCCTTCCCCGGCTCAGGGTGATCGAGACGGGCGGTGACGTCTACGCCTCGGAGCGCCAGCAGTGGGACAGCGGCAACAACGCGGTGGCGCTGGAGCCCGGCGTGGTCTTCACCTACGACCGCAACACGCAGACGAACGCGCTGCTGCGGAGGGCCGGGGTGGAGGTCATCACCATCGTCGGCGCGGAGCTGGGCCGGGGCAGGGGCGGCGGGCACTGCATGACCTGCCCGCTGATCCGCGACGCGGTGACGTTCTGACCGCGGGACCGCCGCACGCCGGGCACCCCGCTTCCTGGCTCGGCCCACCCGGTGGGCCGAGCCAGGTCAGCCGTCCGGCGGTGGACGCCGAGAGCTGCGCCTGCCGGAGCCCTCGCACCGGATCGCACGGGGAGGCCGGGCCCCGGAGGTACCAGGGGCGCACCCGTGAGGGCCCGAGGCGGTTTCCCGTCTCGGGCCCTCACGGGTCCATACCGCCTGCGCTCACCGCCCTGCGGAGGCCCCGAGCTGCTTGATCTTCTCGAACGGGTAGCCGCCGACGATCCCGATGATCAGGGCGTACCCGGCGAAGGCAGCGAGCCCCCAGGTCGAGATCGACCGGCCGCCACCGCTCATGATGACGATGCCCAGGGGAACCAGCGGCGCGGCCCCGAGTGCGGCGACACCGGTACACCAGAACGCCACCAGGTCGTTGGCCCGCTTCCGCAGTGCGGGGTCAGCCTTCACCTCGGCCGGGACCTCGTAACCGACGGCCCCGTCGCACACCTTGCCCCGGTAGCCGGTGCGGGCTGCCAGCGAACTGACGACTACCAGCAGGAAGAAGCAGCCGAAGAGGAACAGGTAGGCCATGTGCACCTCGTGCTCTGTCGTGCCCTGCCGCAGGTCCGTCGCGCTGTTCCCGGCCGACGCGCGACGACAGTTGCGGCACCTCGCCGCGCTGTCGGAACATCCCCGTACATCCAGTATGCGGATGTCCCTGCGGGCTTGCGAGACGCGCGTCCGACGCCGCGCGCTGATCCACCGGGAGCGGCGGGACGGCCCTCAGCGGACGTACTTGATGATGAAGGCGATGACCATGTTGACGGCCTTGTCCTTCACCCACCCGGGCAGGAACTTCCAGACGACGCCGCCGATCTCCCCGCCGATGCATCCGATGACGGCATTACGGACGTAGGTCTTCTTGCTGGACGCCTTGCCCGCCCCGATATCGCTCAGCACGGAGGTGGGAATGGAAGCCAGCGCACCCTTCGCGCACCAGGCGGCGGCCGCGATGGCCGCGGCGGCGATCGGGAACGCGCGGGGCTGCACGCTGCCGGAGGATCCCCGGCTCATGGCCCTTTCCAGTTCGGCCATCGCCTCCGGGCCCATGCCCTCCTCGATGAACTGCCGCTGCTCGGTGGTGAGCGGCGGTACTTCCTCTGCTGCCGCCAGTGCCGTCGCCCGCTGCTGCGCCGGGACGGCGGCCGTGGCCGTAGGCGCCACGGTGGCGAGCAGAGCACCGCTGGTGAGGACGGCGATGGCGGACAGCGCGATGCCGCGCGTGCTGGTTCTGCGCATGAAGATTTCCCCCACTTGTGGATGAACAGGCCCTCGCTGCTTCTCAATTGGCGAGGCTGCCTTTCTTGCGCCGCCCACGGGTCAGGCGGTCGGCGTCGCAGAAATCCTTGCATTGCGGGAGGGTGGCACGGAAAGCGGCCGGGGGTGAAAAGAATCATCGAAGGAGTGGGCAACCCGGCTGCTTTAGATTTCGTCGTCTGGTTGGTCACGGCCGGGAAACTCCGCTTCCTTCGGTGGATACTCCGTCAAATTCCTTACCTGGTCGTCGATATGACGCAGAGAGGGTTCTGTGTGGTCGGGCGGTACGCGTCGCGCTGCCGACGACAGCGGCGACGGGAGTGAAACCGGGCAGCACGGGACAGCCCGTACCGGACCGGATACGCGCGATGCCGCTGATCGCGTCGCCCGGCAGCTCCCAGTGACAGCCCGCCTGCCCGTCCGCACCCGGCCGGAGCGGCTCACCAGGACCGTCCCGGGTCCACCGAGTGCGCCGCGCATCGTCGGATTCCGCCGTCCGTCTGCGCACTCCTTATGCGGCTTGGCGAAGAGATCCGGGAACCTTCTCGCGCCTGGTCAGCCGGGTGATCGCTCTCCGATTCGGGCGGCCCGCACATGTTCAGTTGTGGAGGAGACAGGTGAGCAGGCGAATCGGTGTCCTTCCGTTTGCCCTTCTCGCCTGTGCCGAAGAACTCGGGATCGTCATCCCGTCGCGGCCAGGGCGGGCGATTCCGTCGAAGGCGTTCCGATGACGAGGATCAGGACGATTGAGCCGCCACGGGGCTGCCCTCAGGCATCCGTGCGCCCGCGTCCCGCGCCACGTACGCGACAATGGAGCCATGACCACGCTCGCCCCCGCCCTCCCACAGCTCCGCATCGGCCCGCACACCGTGCTGCCGCCGGTCGTGCTGGCCCCGATGGCCGGCATCACCAACGCCCCGTTCCGGACGCTGTGCCGGGAGTTCTCCGGGGGCAAGGGGCTGTTCGTCAGCGAGATGATCACCACGCGGGCGCTGGTCGAGCGCAACGAGAAGACCATGCAGCTCATCCACTTCGACGCGACCGAGACCCCGCGCTCGATCCAGCTCTACGGAGTGGACCCGGTCACCGTCGGCAAGGCGGTCCGGATGATCGTGGACGAGGATCTGGCCGACCACATCGACCTGAACTTCGGCTGCCCGGTCCCCAAGGTCACCCGCAAGGGCGGCGGCTCCGCGCTCCCGTACAAGCGGCACCTGCTGCGGGCCATCCTCAGGGAGGCCGTCTCGGGAGCCGGGGACCTCCCCGTCACCATCAAGATGCGCAAGGGCATCGACGACGACCACCTCACCTTCCTCGACGCCGGCCGCATCGCCGTCGAGGAGGGCATCACCGCTGTCGCCCTGCACGGGCGCACCACCGCCCAGCACTACGGCGGCACCGCCGACTGGGACGCCATCGCCCGGCTCAAGGAGCACGTTCCGGAGATTCCCGTGCTCGGCAACGGCGACATCTGGTGCGCGGACGACGCCCTGCGGATGATGCGGGAGACCGGCTGCGACGGCGTCGTCGTCGGGCGCGGCTGCCTGGGGCGGCCCTGGCTCTTCGCCGACCTGGTGAGCGCCATGGAGGGCCGCGAGGCCCGGCACGCGCCCGCCCTGCGCGAGGTCGCCGACGTCATGGTGCGCCACGCGACGCTGCTGGGGGAGTGGATCGGCGACGAGGTGCGGGGCGTGATCGACTTCCGCAAGCATGTGGCCTGGTATCTCAAGGGCTTCGCGGTCGGCTCCGAGATGCGCAAGAAGCTGGCGATCACCTCCTCGCTGGAGGAGCTGAGCGGCCAGCTGCGCGAACTGGACCTCGACCAGCCCTGGCCGGACGGCGCCGACGGGCCGCGCGGGCGGACCTCGGGCAACAACCGGGTCGTCCTGCCGGACGGCTGGCTCAAGGACCCGTACGACTGCGCGGGCGTCAGCGCCGACGCGGAGCTGGACACCTCCGGCGGCTGATCCCGCACCGGCCCTCCCCGCACAAGACCTCAGCCCCCTCCCCCCGCATGCCCACGCCCGGCGCGGCGTGGCGCTCCGGCGTGTCCGGAGACCCGGTCCGGCGTCGGAGCCCGCGCGGGCGCGGACCTTCGCCCGTAGCCTGAAGGAGGTGGACCTCGGGGTCCTCGGCGACTGCCCGATCCGTCCGGATCCTGAAATCCGGGGTCCGAAACGAGCGTGATTCACGCCACCCTTGATCGGGGTTGCGCTCAGATGAGCGATTTCGACATGACTGCACTTCCGGAAGGCGTGGCACTCAGTGCCACCTCGCTGAATTCGACAAGTGAACTCACTTGTCGATGAGGCTGCTCACATGAGCGGTCAGGGTCAAGTTTCGGCCATACCGCATTCAGGAGGTGAAGGCGGAACGTCAGATGCTTCGGCCGGGCGAGCCTTTCGATCTGCTGGCGGACGGGTGGTTGCGGCCGTATGACGACCAAGTGGACGTACCCATCCACCTTCGATCTGGGTATGTTCCTCGCCGTCAGGGCAGCCACCGCGTCCTCGAGGAGTCGAGACCCGTGTCGGAAAACAATGATCCCCAGAAGTTCGTCTACGACTTCACCGAGGGCAACAAGGATCTGAAGGATCTTCTGGGCGGCAAGGGTGCCAACCTCGCCGAGATGACCAACCTCGGGCTGCCCGTCCCTCCGGGCTTCACGATCACCACCGAGGCCTGCAAGGTCTACCTGGACAGCGGCGACGCGCCGACCGCGCTGCGCGAAGAGGTGAGTGCGCACCTCGAGGCGCTTCAGGAGCGCATGGGCAAGCGGCTCGGCCAGGCCGACGACCCGCTGTTGGTCTCCGTCCGCTCCGGTGCCAAGTTCTCCATGCCCGGCATGATGGACACGGTCCTGAACATCGGTCTCTCCGACGCCTCGGTGGCCGGTCTCGCCACCCAGTCCGGCGACGAGCGCTTCGCCTGGGACTCCTACCGCCGGCTTATCCAGATGTTCGGCAAGACCGTCCTCGGGGTCGACGGCGACCTCTTCGAGGAGGCGCTGGAGGCGGCCAAGGACGCGAAGAAGGTCACGGTCGACACCGACCTCGCCGCGGCCGACCTCAAGAAGCTCGTCCAGCAGTTCAAGAAGATCGTCGAGTCCGAGGCCGGACGTACGTTCCCGCAGGACGCCCGTGAGCAGATGGACCTGGCCATAAACGCGGTCTTCGACTCGTGGAACACCGACCGGGCCAAGCTCTACCGCCGCCAGGAGCGCATTCCCGGCGACCTCGGCACGGCCGTCAACGTCTGCTCGATGGTCTTCGGCAACCTGGGCCCCGAATCCGGCACGGGCGTCGCCTTCACCCGCGACCCGGCCAGCGGCCACCAGGGCGTCTACGGCGACTACCTCCAGAACGCGCAGGGCGAGGACGTCGTCGCCGGTATCCGCAACACGGTGCCGCTCGCCGATCTGGAGTCGATCGACAAGAAGTCGTACGACCAGCTCATGCAGATCATGGAGACCCTGGAGAACCACTACAAGGATCTCTGCGACATCGAGTTCACCATCGAGCGCGGCCGGCTCTGGATGCTCCAGACCCGGGTCGGCAAGCGCACCGCCGGCGCCGCCTTCCGGATCGCCACCCAGCTCGTGGACCAGGGGCTGATCGACGAGGCCGAGGCCCTCCAGCGCGTCAACGGCGCCCAGCTCGCCCAGCTGATGTTCCCGCGGTTCGACGACGAGGCGAAGACCGAACTGCTCGGCCGGGGCATCGCCGCGTCCCCGGGCGCCGCTGTCGGCAAAGCCGTCTTCGACTCCTACACCGCGATCAAGTGGTCCCGCTCCGGCGAGAAGGTCATCCTGATCCGCCGCGAGACCAACCCCGACGACCTCGAAGGCATGATCGCCGCCGAGGGCATCCTGACCTCGCGCGGCGGCAAGACCTCGCACGCGGCGGTCGTGGCGCGCGGCATGGGCAAGACCTGCGTCTGCGGTGCCGAGGACCTGGAGGTCGACACCAAGCGCCGCCGGATGACGGTCGGCGGCAAGGTGATCGAGGAGGGCGACCTGGTCTCCATCGACGGCTCCACCGGCAAGGTCTACCTGGGCGAGGTGCCCGTCGTACCGTCCCCGGTCGTCGAGTACTTCGAGGGCCGGATGCACGCCGGGGCCGACGACGCCGACGAACTGGTCGCCGCCGTGCACCGGATCATGGCGTACGCGGACCGGGTGCGCCGACTGCGCGTGCGGGCCAACGCCGACAACGCCGAGGACGCGCTGCGGGCCCGCCGCTTCGGAGCCCAGGGCATCGGCCTGTGCCGCACCGAGCACATGTTCCTCGGCGAGCGCCGCGGGATGGTCGAGAGGCTGATCCTCGCGGACACCGACGACGAGCGCGAGACCGCGCTGGCCGCTCTCCTCCCGCTCCAGAAGGCCGACTTCATCGAGCTGTTCGAGTCGATGGACGGACTGCCCGTCACCGTCCGCCTGCTGGACCCGCCGCTCCACGAGTTCCTTCCCGACATCACCGAACTGTCGGTCCGCGTCGCGCTCGCCGAGTCCCGCAAGGACGCCAACGAGAACGACCTGCGCCTGCTCCAGGCGGTGCACAAACTGCACGAGCAGAACCCGATGCTGGGTCTGCGCGGGGTGCGCCTGGGCCTCGTCATCCCGGGCCTGTTCGCCATGCAGGTACGGGCCATCGCCGAGGCCGCCGCCCAGCGCAAGAACGCCAAGGGCGACCCGCGCGCCGAGATCATGATTCCGCTCGTCGGCACGGTCCAGGAGCTGGAGATCGTCCGCGAGGAGGCCGACCGGGTCATCACCGAGGTCCAGGCGGCCACCGGCACCGACCTCAAGCTGACCATCGGCACCATGATCGAGCTGCCGCGCGCCGCGCTGACGGCGGGCCAGATCGCCGAGGCCGCACAGTTCTTCTCCTTCGGCACGAACGACCTCACCCAGACGGTGTGGGGCTTCTCCCGCGACGACGTGGAGGCCTCGTTCTTCACCGCGTACCTGGAGAAGGGCATCTTCGGGGTCTCCCCGTTCGAGACGATCGACAGGGACGGCGTCGGCGCGCTGGTCCGCAGCGCCGCCGAGGCCGGCCGGGCCACCCGCCCGGACCTCAAGCTCGGCGTCTGCGGTGAGCACGGCGGTGACCCGGAGTCCGTGCACTTCTTCCACGAGGTGGGCCTGGACTACGTCTCCTGCTCGCCGTTCCGCATCCCGGTCGCCCGCCTGGAGGCGGGCCGGGCCGCAGCCGAGTCCCGGGGCAGTGACAGCCGCTGACCCGGACTCACCGGGTCGGGGCCGTGGAGACGGCCCGGACCCACCGGTCGGGGCCGCACGAACAGCCCCGACCTCCGGGGCCGCCCGAACCCGAGCCCGGCCCTCACCGGCTCACCGGTCCGACGGCGGCCCCGGAACACCGAGAAGCGGCGGCACCCTGTGCGGGGGTGCCGCCGCTTCGCCTGTGCCGCCCGTTACGGTTCCGTAGGGAAGTGGCGTGTGCGGAAATGACGGGCGGTGCGTGTAAGTCATCAAAAGCGCGCACAAATGTCGTGCGGAGAATGTGGCGCAGAGCACATTGCTTCGTTCAGCTCGCAAAGAAATGCGGGTGACGGGCCGGGGACCGGGGTGCGGTCCATGGATCCCCACCCATGGACCGCACCCGGCTTACCCCCGTCGGGTACGGAGCCGCACCGTCGCCCACCGCCGCCGAACACACAAAGCCCCCCACGGCCTTCACGTGCTCATCCGGTGGGCACCGGATGCGTACCCGACGACGTACAGCTTTTCGGGTGGAGCGGAACGGGGCGAGACCTTTCACTTCTGGCCGAAACCCCGTGGTGACCTCCTGTGACGGTCCGCATACCCTTTGGGTGGGGGCATTGCGGATGCAACAGGTGGGGGAGTAGTGCTGCGTATCCATGTGTCCAGGCTGGACCTTTCGCGGGTGCGGATGGCCACGAGGCCGGACGCGCTGTGGGAAACCATTCTCAGCTTTCACCGGATCAGGGACCGGCGCGCATCGACGGTGTTCGGAAAATGGCGTTCGGAATCCCGGGCGCGGTTGAATGGTGAAGCACAGCTGCTGGCGGCGGTCGTCCCGCCCCGCGGCTATTTCCCGGATTTTCTGACGCCCTCCCCGGAGGGCGCCGAACCTCTCGGGCTCGACATCGGAATGGAGGCGCTGCGCGACACTCCGGCCGACCGCGTCCACGCGGAGCTGAAGCTGCTGGCCGACGGGCGGATACGCCGGCGGGCCGGCCTGCCCGCCGGCCCGCGTCAACGGGACCCCGGAGCGCGGAGAGCGAGCGCGGCGCTGCCCGCCGCGCTCCTGGAGGGCCGTGCCGAGCCGCTCGCCCGGCTCATCGGGGCCCTCCGCAGCTACCACCACGCGGCCGTTGAGCCCTACTGGCCACACATTCGGGCCAGCGTCGAGGCGGACCGGGCCGTCCGCGGCCGGGCCCTGCTGGACGGCGGGGTGGACGGGCTCCTGGCCGCGCTGCCGCCGATGATCCGGTGGCGTCCGCCCGTGCTGGAGGCGGACTACCCATGCGACCGCGATCTGCACCTGGACGGGCGCGGGTTACTGCTCCAGCCGTCCTTCTTCTGCCGGAGCACACCCGTGGTCTACCGCGACCCGTCGCTCCCGCCGGTGCTCGTCTACCCGGTGGCGACCCCCGGAGCCCCGGTCTTCGCCGAGCCGGGCCCCTGGCTCGGCCGGCTCGTCGGACACACCCGCTCGGCCGTCCTCTCCTCCATCGGCAACGGCTGCACCACCAGCGAACTCGCCCGCCGGGCCGGGGTGTCGCTGGCCTCCGCGAGCCAGCACGCCTCCGTGTTGCGCGAGGCGGGCCTGGTCCTGACGCTGCGCCACGGCAGCTCGGTCCTGCACACGCTGACCCCGCTCGGCGGCTCCCTGCTGCGCGGCGGAGCCCCGCTCGCCCTGCCCGAGGGAGCCTGACGGGGCCGAGGGGACCTGACGGGGTCCGAGGAGATACGGCACGCCCGAGGAGACCTGGCGTGCCCGAGGGGGGCCGGCGGCCCGAGAGGCCGCTGTCCGGAAGCCGTTGTCAGTGGTCCGTGCGAATCTTCTGCCGTACGCCGATGAGTTCCGCACGGCTCGGCCGTCCAACCATCGAAAGCGCCGCACGGACCACCGCGGGCGCCACAGCACAGAGGAACAGGAAACGACCATGGCGCAGATGATTTTCGTGAACCTGCCGGTGAAGGACCTGGAGACCACCGTGGGCTTCTTCGGGAAGCTCGGCTTCACGACCAACCCGGCTTTCAGCAACGACAAGACCGCGTGTCTGGTCATCAGCGACACGATTTTCGCGATGCTGATGACGGAGGAGCGCTTCAAGGACTTCACCAAGAAGGACGTCGTCGACGCGTCGAAGGCGACCGAGGTGATCCTCGCCCTCAGCGCCGACAGCCGCGAGAAGGTCGACGAGATCGTCGACGCGGCGCTGGCCTCCGGCGGGTTCCCGGCGGGCGAGACGCAGGACATGGGCTCCATGTACGGCCGCTCGTTCCAGGACCCCGACCACCACATCTGGGAGGTCATGTGGATGGACCCGGCCGCCGTAGGCCAGGCCTGAGCCCGGGACGGTACGCCGGGCCGGCGCGGCAGTTCGCGTCGGCCGGCCCGCCGCCCGATCCGGAAGGCGGGCCCGTCAGCCGCGGAAGGGCCCCTTCACCTCGTACGTGATGCCGCCGGAGGAGCTTCCGCTCGTACCGCGCTGCGAGGAGAAGTAGAGCCGGCCGCCGTCCGGCGAGAACGCGGGCCCGGTGATCTCCGAACCGGACTGGCCGGTGATCCGCAGGAACGGGGCCACCGTGTCGTCCGGCGTGATCAGGCAGATCTCCATGTTCCCGCCGTCCTCCGCGATGTAGAGGTCGCCGGACCCGGACCGGGTGACGTTGTCCACGCCGGTCAGTGGGGCGGAGCCGCCGCTCACCAGGGAGTCGTCATAGGCGAGCGAGATCGACGAGGCGTTCGCGTCGTACGCCCACACCCGGTTGTCGCCCTTGGTGGTGAACCAGCAGGTGCCCGCCGCGTAGAAGCAGCCCTCACCGCCGTTGAACACCTTCGCCCCGGACACCTGGTGCCGGGTCTGGGTGGAGGAGCCGGCCGGGTCGGGCACGTTCGCCCAGGTCACCGGTCCCGAGGCGGAGGTGCCGGCCACCAGCACCTGGAGTGTGCCGCTCGACAGGTTCCCCCAGGTGGCGGGCCGGAAGCGGTAGAAGCGGCCGTCGCTCTCGTCCTCGGTGAGGTAGACGTACCCGTGGTCCGGGTCGGCGGCGGCGGCCTCGTGCTTGAAACGGCCCAGCGCCGGACGCCGTACCGCCGCGTTCACGCCCCAGGGATCGGTCTCGTACACATACCCGCGGGTGACCTCCTCGCAGGACAGCCAGGTCTTCCACGGGGTGGCGCCGCCCGCGCAGTTGTTGTTCGTATCGGCGAGGATCCGGTACGCGGACGTCACCGTCCCCGAGGAGTCGAACCTCACCGCGCTCGCCCCGCCCCCGCTGCCCGGGGACACCTCGGCGTTGGAGACGTAGATCCAGCCCGGGCCGTCCGCGTACGTCGCCCCGCCGTCGGGCGCGCTGTGCCAGCGGTAGGAGGTGCCGGGCACCGTCTGCCCGGAGCGGGCGACGACACGGCTGGTGAAGCCGCTCGGCAGCTGGATCCCGTCGCCGTTGGCCGCCTGGAGCGAGCCGTACGGGCCGGGGGCCGGCTGGGCCGGGTCGGCGAAGGCGGCGCCCCGCCACAGCGTGCCGCCGAAGGCGGCCGCCGAGCTGCCGATCACCGCGGTGCGCAAGAAGGTCCGACGTTCCACGATCACTCCACGCATGAGTGTGGGACCGCCGCTCCGGACGGACCGGCGGGTCACGCCGTCAGGACTGTAGGAGTACGGAGTTGACGGAGCGTCACGTGTAAGTGAACGGGCGGCGGAGGAGTTGCGCAGGCCGCATTCCGGGCGGCGGTTCCGGGGCCCTGTGAGGGGCCAGGCAGAAGGGCCAGCGAGAAGGGATCGGCGACCGGCGTCTAATGTCGGTCCGTGCCTGACATAACCCTGACCATGCTGGTGCTCCTCTGCCTCGCCGCAGCCGCCGCGGGCTGGATCGACGCGGTGGTGGGCGGCGGCGGACTACTGCTCCTGCCCGCACTGCTGCTCGGCCTGCCGAACGTCCCGGCGGCCCAGGTGCTCGGCACCAACAAGGCCGTCGCGATCGTGGGCACCTCGGGTGCCGCGGTGACCTTCCTGCGCAAGGCCCCGGTGCGGGTGGGGCTGGCGGTGCGGGTCGGGCTGATGGCGCTCGCCGGGTCGATGGCCGGGGCGTTCTTCGCCGCCGGGATCAGCAGCGATGTGCTCCGCCCGGTGATCATGGTCGTGCTGCTGGGGGTCGCGGCCTTCGTGCTGCTGCGCCCGTCCTTCGGGGCGCCCGCGGCGGGCGACGGCACGGACCGGCCCGTCACCCGGGCCCGGATCGTCACGGCGATCGTGCTGGTCGGCGGCGGTATCGGCTTCTACGACGGGCTGTTCGGGCCGGGCACCGGCACCTTCCTGGTACTGGCCCTGAGCGCCGTGCTCCACCTGGACCTGGTGACCGCGTCGGCCACCGCGAAGATCGTCAACGTGTGCACCAACGCGGGGGCGCTGGCGATGTTCGCGTACCAGGGCAGCGTGCTGTGGCAGCTCGCGGCCGTGATGGCGCTCTTCAACCTGGCGGGCGGGATGATCGGGGCCCGGATGGCGCTGAGCCGGGGCAGCGGCTTCGTCCGGGCGGTGCTGCTGACCGTGGTGTTCTCGCTGGTCGCCAAGTTGGGCTTCGACCAGTGGAACGCGTAGGGGGCGCCGGCCTCAGCGCACCTCGGTGAGGTGCGCGTACGCCACCACGTTGCCCTGGTAGCCGGTCTCCTTCGAGAAGCCGCCGCCGCAGGTGATCAGCCGGAGCGAGGCGTGCGGCGAGTCGCCGTAGACCCGCTGGTCGGGGAAGTCGTCGTTGTCGTAGACCTCGATGGCGTCGATCGAGAACACGGCCGTGCGCCCGTCCTCGCGGACCACCTCGATCCCGGTTCCCTTGGTCAGGGCTCCCAGGGCGTAGAAGACGGACGGGCCGTCCGCGTTGTCCACATGTCCGGCGACGATCGCGGTGCCCCGCGCGCCGGGCGGGACGCCGCCCTCGTACCAGCCCGCGAGGTTGCGGTCCCCGTCCGGCGGTACGTCGAGGCTGCCGTCCGCGGCCAGCCCCAGCCGCGTCATCGGCGCGTCCACCTCGATGCTCGGGATGCGGATGCGGACCGGCTCGGAGGGGTTCAGCGGCTCGGCGACCGGGGAGCCGGGCTGGAGCTGGGGCCCGGCGGCGAAGGCCTGGGCGCCGGAGGGCTGCGGCGGGATCAGCTGGCCGCCGGGCCCGTTCTGGATGAGCCAGATGCCGCACAGCACGGCGATGCCCACCAGCCAGCCCTTGGCCTTCTGCGCGCTCGGTGACACGGCGTCGTCCTCGGTCGGTGGTCCGGGGCGGGCGGGGCGCGCTCGGGGACGCGCCCCGCCCGGTCAGGGGGGAAGCGGGGGTTCAGCTTCCTTCGGCGCCCTCGGAGCGGCGGCGCAGCAGCCACAGTCCGCCGACCGAGGCCAGGCCGATCACGCCGACGCCGAGCGCGACCTGTGTGGAGTTCGGTTCGACGCTGCCGCCGACCCCGGTCCGTACATGGCCGGACGGGCGGTCGTGGATGGGCTTCTCGTGCTTGCCGCCGCCGATCACTTCCAGGTCGCCGACGGCGTCCTTGCCGTTGTCACAGGAGACGATGATCTCGTAGCTGCCGGGACGGGTGTCGTGCGGCACGGTGAACCGGCCGACCACGACATCCTTCTCGGCGCCGGGGCGTAGCTCGAAGTCCCCGGCGTCCAGGGAGTTCGCGTCGCCGATGCCCGAGCCCTTCTTGCCGCAGGCGGTGGTGTTCACGGTCACGGTGGCACCGGGGGGCGCGGTCGCCGGGGTGATCTCCAGACGGCCGAAGTCACCCGCGTACGCGGACGGAGCGGCGGCGGTGAGACCGAACGCGATGACGGTGAACGCGGCACCGACGGTGCCGGTCACGAGGCGGGCAGGACTGCGCATGGGGATCCTCCGGGCAGACGGCGCGAGCGGGTGTGTCCTGTCCCCGAGCCAACGGGGGCCCGGCCCGCCACGCCTTCTGACGTGCGGTCAGCTTTCACCCGTACGGACCGGCGCGGCACCCTTGCCGGAATGGATCGTCGCAGGTCGTGGCGGTGCGGCTGGGCCGTTCGGTCCGCGCTGCCGGGCCGGGTGCCGATCGGGTGAGGCGCGAACATGAGGTGTGACGCAGGTCACATGAATGACCTTGTGGGCCCCGGGCACACGTAGGACACCCCCCACGGGGCGGATCCCCCCCCCGCCCCCCACGGCACCCGCCCCCTGCGGTCCACTCCCCCCTGGACCGGAGGGGGCGGTGTCGGATCCGCCCCCGGTCGCTCCCGCCTCCGGCGGCTCCCGGGGCCCGGGCGCTCCCGCCTCCGGCGGCTGGTCGCTCCCGGGCTCCACTCGCGCCCGGCTCCCTCAGGCTCCGCTCACCCCGTCCGTGGCGCTCCAGGCGATCTGCGGCGGCCGTACCCGGGCGCACAGCGGCTGCCCCTTGGCGTCGGCCAGCCCGAGCCGCCCGGTGAGGTGTCCGGAGCGCGCGGCGGCTTCGAGGACGTCCGGGTCGATGTCGTCGAACATCAGTTTGGCGCGCCGGAACATGGTGAAGACCCCGGCGTCGTCCACCGTGCCCCACGACAGATAGACGAACCGCCCGCCCAGCCGGTTCTGGACGTAGGGCCCCGCCACCTCGATTCCGTCCGCCGTCGCGGTGGCCGTGCAGTCGAGCACCCACGAGGCGGACGGGGCGTCCCCGGGGTGCAGGCCGAGCAGCTCGCCCGGCCGGTCCTTGCGCTGGACGCCGACGTGGATGTTCGCGTACCCGGGGAAGTCGCTGTCCGGGCCGCAGTCACGGCCGGGGAGGGCTGAGGCCTCGATATGAATCTGCATGCCCCCATGGTCCGGCACGGCCGGAACGGGCGCCCCGCCCTTTGGCGCGGGGCGTCTCGCGCGGGTGCTCCGGGGCGTCTCACACGGTGTCCTCCGGGGCACCGTCGTACACCGCGCCCAACTCCCTCATCAGCTCCTCGTCGACCGTGAACACGGTGCCGTCGATCCGCCGCACCGGCGCGATGCCCTGCGAGTTGCAGACGAAGGCGGCCGGATAGCGGCCCACCCCGGCCGGGCCCTCCAGCGTCACCGGGCGGCGCGCCGACGGCCGTCCGGCCCGCTCCAGCCCCTGCTCCAGCAGGGTCATCGTGATGCCGGCGAGCGCCGGGGCGTCGGGCCACACCACCGAGCTCCCGTCCCAGAAGCCGATGTTGGTGATCGCGCCCTCGGTCACCACTCCGCCCGGCGCGGTCAGCAGCGCCTCGTCGAAGCCCGCCCGCCCCGCCAGGATCCCGTAGTGGGTCTGCCCGAACTCGCCCGGCCGCTTGATGTGCGGGGCCGTGCGCGCGTACGGCACCGACATCAGGCTCCGCGCCCCGGCCGGCCTGGCGGCGGGCTCCCGGGCCGTCACCATCAGGGTCGTGCGCGTCGCGCCGGGCGGCAGATAGCCGTACACCCGCACCGAGGCGTTCCGCACCCCCGCCCCGTCCAGGGCGTGCCGGATCAGCTCCCGCACCAGGTCGCCGTCCAACGGCAGGTCGAACAGCTCCCGGTTCGTGGCGTCCAGCCGGGCGAGATGCAGTCCGAGACCCCGCACCCTGCCGTCCCGCACCTGCATGGCGGTGAAGTGGCCGTAGCCGTACAGCGCGGGGATCCGTAGATCCTCCACGGTGGCCGGGCGGCCGTCGAACTCGATGTGGGGCAGGGGCGTGTTCGGCCGGTGTGTCGTCATGCGGCCACCGTAGACAGACACCGTCCGGACCGGACAGATACCGTCCGGACCGGACAGACACCGTCCGGACCCGGATCGGCAGGCTCAGGACGGGCGCGCTTGACCTCAACCAGGGTTGAGGGGGAAAGGTCGGCGCCATGGACATCACCGCCGTATCCACGTCATCCGTATCCACGTCATCCACCGAGCCCGCCCCCCTCAAAGTGGCCGTCATTCTCGGCAGCAACCGCGACGGCCGCTTCGGACCCGTCGTCGCCGACTGGTTCCTGGCCCGAGCGGCGAGCCACCCCGGCATCGAGACCGAGCTGGTCGACGTCGCCGAGGCCGGCCTCCCCACCGAGATCACCTTCAGCCCCGGACCCGAGGAGGCGGCGCGGCTCGGCGCGGTCTCCGCCCGGCTCGCGGCGGCCGACGCCTTCGTCGTCCTCACCCCCGAGTACAACCACTCGTTCCCCGCACCACTGAAGTCGCTCATCGACTGGTACGACGAGGAATGGCGGGCCAAGCCCGTTGCCTTCGTCAGCTACGGCGGTATCTCCGGCGGGCTGCGGGCCGTCGAACATCTCCGGCAGGTCTTCGCCGAACTGCACACCGTCACCGTCCGTGACACCGTGTCCTTCCACAACGCCGGCGCCCTCTTCGACGACGAGGGACGCCACCTGGACCCGGGGCCCGCCGGCGCGGCGGCCAAGACGCTGCTGGACCAGCTGGTGTGGTGGGGCACCGCCCTGCGCGACGCCCGGAATCTCCGTCCGTACGGCGCCTGACCCGCCGTGGGACGACAATCGCACCGAAGGCCCATGGGCAAGGAGCCCGCCGAACTCCGAGGAGAGTGACGATGACAGCGCCGCCGGCATGGCTGACCGTACTGACCACGACCGACAGCGAGGACAAGGCCCGCGCCCTGGCGCAGTCGGCGGTGGAGGCCAGGCTGGCGGCCTGTGCGCAGGTCTCCGCACCCGTCACCTCCGTCTACCGGTGGCAGAACGCCATCGAGACGACAGAGGAGTGGCAGGTGTTCTTCAAGACGACGGCGCAACGCTACGACGAACTGGAGGAACACCTCCAGCGGGAGCACGACTACGAGACGCCGGAGATCATCGCCCTGCCGGTGATCCGGGGCAGCGCCCGCTACCTCGGCTGGGTGACCGCGGAGACGGCGCCCCCGGCAGCCCTGTGACGGCGGCCATGACCACGACCGCCCCCGGCGGCCCCGTCGCCGCCGGGCTGCCCTTCTTCGTGTACGGGACGCTGCTGCCGGGCGAACCCAACCACGACCTGTTCCTCCGGGGCCGAACGGTGGGGGAGCGGCCGGCCGTGCTGCCCCGGGCCCTGCTCTACGAAGGTCCCGGCTACCCGTACGCGATCGAGGGTCACGGCCGCGTCCACGGCACGCTGCTCGTCGCCGCGCCCGGGGTGTACGGCGAACTGCTCGGGCTGCTGGACCACCTGGAGGAGTTCCTCGGCCCCGGCCACCCGCGCAACCTGTACGAACGCGTCGTCCGCGAGGTCGAGCTGCCGGGGCGGGAGGGGGCGGAGGCCGGGGAGTCCGTGCGGGCCTGGGTCTACCTGGCCGCGACCGCCGTCACCCGCTCGCTGCGGACCGGCGGGGTCCGCATCCCCGAGGGGCGGTGGACAGCCGGAGGTGCGGCGGGCGCCTCCCAGGGGGCGGCCCGGCCGAGCCGCTGACGCCGGACTCCACCCGCCCGGCGCAGACATCCGACGGCCCGCCCCGGGCCGTCAACGCGCCTCGCACCGTGCTCGGGGCTGTCGGCCCCCGCGCCCCGTGCCGTGCCCCGGGGGCCGTCAGCGCGCCCCGGTGGCCAGCGCTTCCGTCACGCCCTGCTCCTTTGGCCCCAGGAAACGCGGGTCGGGCCGGAGCAGGGCGTCCAGCGCGGCCTTGCCCGAGGCCGCGAGCTCCCGGGCGCCGCCGTAGTACCAGGTGGAGTCCCGTGGCTCGTCGACCCCGACGCCGTACGCGTCGATCCCGGCGGACCGGCACAGAGTGACAGCCCGGTGGATGTGGAAGCCCTGGCTCACCAGCACCGCCCGGTCGACCCCGAAGATCTTCTTGGCCCGGACGCAGGAGTCCCAGGAGTCGAACCCGGCGTAGTCGCTCACGATCCGCTCGTCCGGCACCCCGCGCCCGGTGAGATACGTGCGCATCGCGTCCGGCTCGTCGTACTCCACACGGCTGTTGTCCCCGGTGACCAGGACGACCTTCACCTTCCCGGTCCGGTACAGCTCGACCGCCGCGTCCAACCGGTGTGCGAGGTAATCGGTCGGCCGGCCCTTCCACAGTCCGGCACCGAACACCACGGCGACCTCCCGCGCCGGAGCCTCGGCCGTCGTGCCCACCCGGTCGCCGGCCTCCAGCCGCATCCAGGTCGCGGGCACCAGGGCCAGCACACAGGCGGTCATCAGCCCCTGCGCCAGCCGCCGTTGCGCCCGCCGGGTGCGCGGCAGCCGCACCACCGGCCACGACGGCGACCGGAACCGGGCGGACAGCCGCGACCGGGCCGGCAGCCGCAGCCGCGGTACGGACCGGGCTCCCGGTACGGACCGGGCCTGCCACCGGTGCTCCTCCAGCCACCGCCCGAGCGCTTTGCGTCTCCCCCCGGCCTTCCCGCTCTTCCCACGCACCAGAACCCCACCCGTCTGTCTGTCCGTCAGTCCGTTCGCCCGCCCGTCGCGCCGGCTGCGCGCGGGCCGTGTGCCCCCACCCCACCTGACGACCGGGATGCCGCAAAGGTTCGCCGGCCGCCCCGGATGTGGCGTCCGACACCGGCGGGGAGAGGACCGCACGGGCCCGCACCCACCGCACCCGCACCCACCGTGTACCGCCCGCCCGGCTCGGCGCCCGGCTCGGCCTCGCCTCCCGGAACGCCACATCGAACTGAACCGGCCGCTGTTCGGGACCCCGCCGAGCAGGCGCGGTCGGCCCCGGGAGGTGCCCTGGCCCCGGCCGACGCGGTGAGCCTGCCCGCTTCCGCCTGACATCCCGGCCCGCTCGCACCACGTTGTCCGTCCCGGTCGCTACTGTCGGAACCATGGACGGCACACAGGGCGCACACGGGGCAGAGCGGACACACGGAGTGCGGGGCGCACCGAGCGCACGGGAGGCGAGCCCCTACGGGTCCGCCGACACCGAGCGCTTCGACACCGAGGAGGACAAGCGCCCCGGCCGCACCGCCTTCCAACGCGACCGGGCCCGGGTCCTGCACTCCGCGGCCCTGCGCCGGCTCGCCGGAAAGACGCAGGTGGTCACCCCCGGCACCCGCTCCCTCGTCTGGGACGCCAGCCCCCGCACCCGGCTCACCCACTCCCTGGAGTGCGCCCAGGTCGGCCGCGAGCTGGGCGCGGTCCTCGGCTGCGACCCGGACCTGGTGGAAACGGCGTGCCTGGCCCACGACATGGGCCATCCGCCGTTCGGCCACAACGGCGAACAGGCGCTCAACGACTTCGCCTCCGACTGCGGCGGCTTCGAGGGCAACGCCCAGTCGCTGCGCCTGCTGACCCGCCTGGAACCCAAGCGCTTCGTCCGCGACCCGCGCACCGGCGACCTGGTCAGCGTCGGCCTCAACCTGACCCGGGCCGCCCTGGACGCCGCCACCAAGTACCCCTGGCCGCGCGGCGCGCACCCCACCGACCCGCTCTCCGCCAAGTTCGGGGTGTACGCGGATGACGTCCCCGTCTTCGCCTGGGCCCGCGAGGGCGCCCCCGAGGGCCGCACCTGCTTCGAGGCCCAGGTGATGGACTGGTCCGACGACGTGGCGTACTCGGTGCACGACTTCGAGGACGGGCTGCACGCCGGGCACATCGACCCCAACTGCCTCTATGCCGAGCCGGAGCGGGAGGAGATCTGGGCGGTCGCGATCGGCCGCTACGTCCCGGCCGGGACCGACCCGCAGGAGCTGTCGGAGGCCCTGGACCGGCTGATCGACCAGGACTGGTGGCCGCACGGCTACGACGGCTCCGCCGTGGCCCAGGCCCGCCTGAAGGACGCCACCAGCCAGCTCATCGGCCGTTTCTGCACGGAGGCCGAGACCGCCACCCGCGCGGTGTACGGCCCCGGCCGCCTCGGCCGGTACGGCGCCGAGCTGGTCGTCCCGCGCGCGGTGCGCCACGAGTGCGCGGTGCTCAAGGCGGTCGCCGACCGTTACGTGATGCAGCGCGCCGAGCAGGAGGCCCTCCGCGCCGACCAGCGTGTCGTGATCGCCGAGCTGGCCGCCGCCCTCACCGCCCGCGCCCCCGAGGGCCTGGAACCGCACTTCCGCGCCCTGTTCGAGCAGATGTCCGACGACCACGCCCGCAAGCGGGTCCTCGTCGACCAGATCGCCGCGCTCACCGATGCCTCCGCACGATCCCTGCACGCCGCACTCACCGCCCGTCGCGGGTGACCGGCAGACTGGAACCCTGACCACCGGGGGTGACCTGTCCCGGGCACCCCCTCTTTCGCCATCACGCTGCGTGCGGGACGCTCGCAGCTGGGGGCGCCGCGCAGCACAGCACTGAGGAGGCATCAAGTGGTCGACGCACACCAGACGTTCGTCATCGTCGGAGCAGGACTCGCAGGGGCGAAGGCGGCCGAAACACTGCGCGCCGAAGGGTTCACCGGCCGGGTGATCCTCATCGGCGACGAGCGCGACCACCCCTACGAACGGCCGCCGCTCTCCAAGGGCTACCTGGAAGGCAAGGCCGAACGCGACAGCGTCTTCACCCACGAACGCGCCTGGTACGCGGGCGCCGACATCGAACTGCACCTCGGCCAGCCGGTCACCGCGCTCGACCGGGACGCGAGGACCGTGCAGCTCGGCGACAACACCGTCATCCACTACGACAAGCTGCTGCTGGCCACCGGCTCCGAACCGCGCCGCCTGGACGTCCCCGGCACCGACCTGGCCGGCGTCCACCACCTGCGTCGCCTCGCCCACGCCGACCGGCTGCGCAACGTGCTCGCCGCCCTCGGCCGCGACAACGGCCACCTGGTCATCGCCGGAGCCGGCTGGATCGGCCTGGAGGTTGCCGCCGCCGCCCGCGGCTACGGGGCCGAGGTCACCGTCGTCGAAACCGAGTCCACCCCCCTGCATCAGGTCATCGGCCCCGAGCTGGGCCAGATCTTCACCGAACTGCACAGCGCGCACGGTGTCCGCTTCCACTTCGGGGCCCGCCTCACCGAGATCACCGGCCAGGACGGCATGGTGCTCGCCGCCCGCACCGACGACGGCGAGGAGCACCCCGCCCACGACGTACTCGCCGCGATCGGCGCCGCCCCGCGCTCCGCCCTCGCCGAGGCCGCCGGCCTGGAGATGGCCGACCGCGCCCACGGCGGCGGCATCGCCGTCGACGCCTCCCTGCGCACCTCCGACCCGGACATCTACGCCGCCGGGGACGTCGCCGCCGTCGCCCACCCGCTGCTCGGCACCCGGCTGCGCGTCGAGCACTGGGCCAACGCCCTGAACGGCGGACCCGCCGCCGCCCGCGCCATGCTCGGCCAGGAGGTGAGCTACGACCGCGTCCCGTACTTCTTCTCCGACCAGTACGACCTGGGCCTCGAATACTCCGGCTGGGCCCCGCCCGGCTCCTACGACGAGGTGATCATCCGGGGCGACGCCGGGAAGCGGGAGTTCATCGCGTTCTGGCTGAAGGACCGCCGCGTCCTCGCGGGGATGAACGTCAACGTGTGGGATGTCACCGAAACGATCCAGGAGCTCATCAGGGCCCGCCGGCAGCACGACCCGGAAGCCCTCGGGGACCCGTCGGTCGCGCTGGACTCCCTGCTCTGAGGCGCTCGACCGGGGCGCGGGCATCAGGGCCCGCACCCCGGGCCGATCCCCGTCGGGCGTCCGGCTGCCCTCAGGGGGTGCCCGACCATCCCGCGTGGGCGGGCGACGCCCGATTGTCAGGCACCCCCCGCCCCACCCGTAGACTTCACGCGTGGCTGGCAGGATCAATGACGACGACGTGAAGGCGGTACGGGACGCGGTCCCGATCGACTCCGTCGTGTCCGAATACCTCCAGCTGCGCAACGCGGGCGGCGGCAACCTCAAGGGACTCTGCCCCTTCCACGACGAGAAGTCCCCCTCCTTCCAGGTCAGCCCCGGCAAGGGCCTGTTCCACTGCTTCGGCTGCCAGGAGGGCGGCGACACGATCGCCTTCGTGATGAAGATCGACCACCTCTCCTTCTCGGAGACGGTCGAGCGCCTGGCCGCCAAGGCGGGCATCACCCTGCGCTACGAGGAAGGCGGCTACAACCCCTCCCACCAGCGCGGCGAACGCATCCGGCTGATCGAGGCCCACCAGGCCGCCGCCGAGTTCTACGTACGCGCGCTGGAGAGCCCCGAGGCCGAGATCGGCCGCAAGTTCCTCGCCGAGCGTGGCTTCGACCAGGACGCCGCCGCCCACTTCCGCGTCGGCTACAGCCCGGCCGGCTGGGACCACCTCACCCGCCATCTGCGCGGCAAGGGCTTCAGCGACAAGGAACTGATCACCTCCGGCCTCTCCCAGGACGGCCGCCGCGGCCCCATCGACCGCTTCCGCGGCCGGCTGATGTGGCCCATCAGCGACACCGCCGGGGAGATCGTCGGCTTCGGCGCCCGCAAGCTGCGCGAGGACGACAACGGCCCGAAGTACCTCAACACCCCCGAGACCCCGGTCTACAAGAAGTCCCAGGTGCTGTACGGCATCGACCTGGCGAAGAAGGACATCGCCAAGGCCAGCCGCGCCGTCGTCGTCGAGGGCTACACCGACGTCATGGCCTGCCATCTCGCCGGGGTCACCACCGCCATCGCCACCTGCGGCACCGCCTTCGGCAACGACCACATCAAGATCCTGCGCCGCCTCCTCATGGACAACGGCAGCGCCCGCGTGATCTTCACCTTCGACGGCGACTCGGC
Organism: Streptomyces sp. NPDC104313; assembly: GCF_055583985.1. Lineage (NCBI taxonomy): Bacteria > Bacillati > Actinomycetota > Actinomycetes > Kitasatosporales > Streptomycetaceae > Streptomyces > Streptomyces sp. NPDC104313. The sequence goes on along the minus strand of NZ_JBVJMW010000001.1, from coordinate 638,346 downwards.
CGGCCAGAAGGCCGCCCTGCGCGCCTTCGAGGACGACCAGAAGTTCGCCGCCGAGACGTACATCGCCATCGCCCCGGACGGCATGGACCCCTGCGACCTGCGGCTCGCCAAGGGCGACGACTCCGTACGCGACCTGGTCGAGCCGCGCACCCCGCTCTTCGAGTTCGCCCTGCGCCAGATCGTCGGCCGGTACGACCTGGAGACCCCGGCCGGCCGCGCCGCCGCCCTCGACGAGGCCGCCGCCGTCGTCGCCAAGATCAAGACGAGCAGCGTGCAGCGCGAGGTCGCCGTCCAGCTCGCCGGACTCGTCGGCATCCTCGACCAGGAGTTCGTCGTCCACCGCGTCGCCCAGCTCGCCCACTGGGCCCGCGGCAAGGGCGGCGACCACGGCGGCCGCGGCGGACCCCAGGGCCCCCGGAGCCCGCGCGGCGGCGCCCCGCAGCAGCCCGCTCCCGCCCCCGGCTTCTCCGGACCCGCTCTCAACCTCCGCAGCCCCGCCCACCGCACCGAACGCGAACTGCTCAAGCTCGCCCTCCAGAAGCCCGCCCTGGTCTCCCCGGCCTTCGACGCGTACGGCCTGGACGAGTTCACCGCCCCGCCCTACGCCGCCGTGCGCCGCTGCATCGAGGAGGCGGGCGGCGCCGAACAGGGCCTCGCCGACAACCGCGAGTATCTGGTCGCCGTCATGGACGCCGCCCCCGACAACACCGTCCGCAGCCTCGTCACCGAGCTGGCCGTCGAGGTGTTCCGCGGCAAGAACATCGACGAGACCTACGCGGGCATGCAGCTCGTCCAGGTCCGGCTGCGCGCCGTGGACCGCCGCATCGACGACGTCCAGGGCAGCCTCGTCCGCCTCGGCAGCCACGTGGCGCCCCAGGACCTGGCCGCCGCGCAGAACGAGGTCTGGGTGCTCCAGCAGTACGCCCAGTCCCTGCGCGCCCACGGCGCCGCCGCGCTGTAGGCTCTGTCGCCGTCAGGGCGGTAACCGCCGGGTGACGGACCGGAACCAGAAAGTCACCGCACGCCCCTCGTGACAGCCGTGTGCCGTACCCCACACTGGGGAATGGCTGAGTCATCGGAGCACACCGGTCCGCAGGAGAGCACCTCGGGGCCGGACAGACCTCCACCCCCCGTCATCCGGCAGCGATCACCTGGAGGTCGCCCCCGTGCAGACCCGGACCGTGACGACCACGACCGAGACCATCGCGGCCATCCCGGCGCAGGACAGGTCCAGGCACCACCCGGAGACCACAGCCGGCCCGCCCGGATACGCACCCGAGGCGGTCATGGTGGAAGCGACACACCTCCCCGACCCCCCGGAGCCGCGCAACCGGGCGGACTCCGGCGGCCCCACCTCCGACCTGTTCCGGCAGTATCTGCGCGAGATCGGCCGCATCCCCCTGCTCACCGCGGCCGAGGAGGTCGAACTGGCCCGCCGCGTCGAGGCCGGGCTCTTCGCCGAGGAACGCCTCGCGGGCACCCCGGACCTCGACTCCCGCCTCGCCGGGGACCTGGACCGGCTGGTCGTGATGGGCCGCACGGCCAAACGCCGCCTCATCGAGGCCAACCTCCGCCTCGTCGTCTCCGTCGCCAAGCGCTACGTGGGCCGCGGACTGACCATGCTCGACCTGGTCCAGGAGGGGAACCTGGGACTGATCCGGGCCGTGGAGAAGTTCGACTACGCCCGGGGCTACAAGTTCTCCACGTACGCGACCTGGTGGATCCGGCAGGCCATGTCCCGCGCGCTGGCCGACCAGGCCCGCACCATCCGCGTCCCGGTCCATGTCGTGGAACTGATCAACCGCGTGGTGCGGGTCCAGCGCCGGATGCTCCAGGAACGCGGCGTCGAGCCCAGCGCCGAGGACGTCGCCGGCGAGCTCGACCTGACTCCCGAGCGGGTCACCGAAGTCCTCCGCCTGGCCCAGGAGCCCGTCTCCCTGCACGCACCCGTCGGCGAGGAGGACGACGTCTCCTTCGGCGACCTCATCGAGGACGGCGACGCCGCGTCACCCGTCGAGTCCGCCGCCTTCCTCCTGCTGCGTGAACACCTGGAGGCGGTCCTCTCCACCCTCGGCGAGCGCGAACGCAAGGTCGTCCAGCTGCGGTACGGCCTGGAAGACGGACGGCCCCGCACCCTGGAGGAGATCGGCCGGATCTTCGGCGTGACACGCGAACGCATCCGCCAGATCGAGTCCAAGACCCTCAGCAGGCTGCGGCACCACGCCTTCGCCGACCAACTACGCGGCTACCTCGACTGATCCGCGGGAGACCGGCACCTCACTCCACCTCGGACAGCGCCTCCGCGAACTGCGCCGCGTACAGCCGCGCATACGCACCCCTGGCCGCCAACAACGCCTCGTGTGTGCCCTGTTCGACGATCGAACCGTTCTCCATCACCAGGATCACGTCCGCGTCCCGGATCGTGGAGAGCCGGTGCGCGATCACGAACGACGTACGCCCGTGGGCCAGGCGCGCCATCGCCTTCTGGATCAGCACCTCGGTCCGGGTGTCCACCGAGCTGGTCGCCTCGTCGAGGACCAGGATCACCGGGTCGGACAGGAACGCCCGCGCGATGGTGATCAGTTGCTTCTCGCCCGCGCTGACCCCGGAGCCGTCGTCGTCGATCACCGAGTCGTACCCGTCGGGCAGCGTCCGGATGAACCGGTCCGCGTGCGCCGCCCGGGCCGCCTCCTCGATCTCCTCCCGGGTGACCTCGCGCGAAGCGCCGTACGCGATGTTCTCGGCTATGGAACCGCCGAACAGCCAGGTGTCCTGGAGGACCATCCCGATCGAGGACCGCAGATCGTTCCGGGACATCTTCGCCACATCGACCCCGTCGAGCGCGATCCGTCCGCCGGTCACTTCGTAGAACCGCATCAGCAGGTTGACCAGCGTCGTCTTGCCGGCCCCGGTGGGACCGACGATCGCGACGGTCTGCCCCGGCTCCACGCTCAGCGACAGCCCCTCGATCAGCGGCTTCTCCGGCTCGTAGCGGAAGGACACCTTCTCCAGCGAGACCCGGCCCTCGACACGCTCCGGGCGCTCGCCGTGCTCCGGATCCGCGTCCTGCTCCTCGGCGTCCAGCAGCTCGAAGACCCGCTCCGCCGAAGCGATGCCGGACTGCACCAGGTTGGCCATCGAGGCGACCTGCGTCAGCGGCATCGAGAACTGCCGCGAGTACTGGATGAACGCCTGCACGTCACCGATCGACAGCGCGCCCGAGGCGACCCGGAGCCCGCCGACCACGGCGACCAGCACATAGTTGAGGTTCGAGATGAACATCATCAGCGGCTGCATGATCCCGCTGGCGAACTGGGCCTTGAACCCCGCCTCGTACAGCGCGTCGTTCTGCTCGGCGAAGTCCCGCGCGGACTCCTCCTGCCGGCCGAAGACCTTCACCAGGGTGTGCCCGGTGTACATCTCCTCGATGTGGGCGTTGAGCTTCCCCGTCACCCGCCACTGCTGCACGAACTGCGGCTGCGACCGCTTGCCGACCCGCGTCGCGACGACCACCGACAACGGGATCGTCACCAGCGCGACCAGGGCCAGCAGCGGCGAGATCCAGAACATCATGACCAGTACGCCGACGATCGTCAGCAGGGAGTTGATGAGCTGCCCCATCGTCTGCTGGAGCGTCTGCGAGATGTTGTCTATGTCGTTCGTCGCCCGGCTCAGCACCTCACCGCGTTTGGACCGGTCGAAGTACGACAGCGGCAGCCGCGCCAGCTTCGTCTGGAGGTCCTCGCGCAACTGGAACACGATCCGGTTGATCACCCGGATCGACAGCCGTGTCGACACCAGCATCAGCAGCCCGGCCCCGACGTAGATCACCAGGGCGACCAGCAGGACGTTGCCCACGGCGCCGAAGTCGATGCCCTCGCCCGGGGTGAAGTCCACCCCCGAGAGCATGTCGGCCATGGAGCCACTGCCCTTCTCGCGCAGCCCCTCGATCGCCTGCGCCTTCGTCGTGCCGTCGGGCATTCCGCGCCCGACCACACCGGCGAAGATCAGGTCGGTCGCCTTCCCGAGGATCTTCGGCCCGGCCACCGACAGCGCGACGCTCACCGTCACCGCGGCCAGCATCAGCCACAGCGAGGACTTCTCCCGGCCGAACCGCTTCAGCAGCCGCTTGCTCGACCCCTTGAAATCCATCGACCGCTCGGTGGGCGCGCCCCCGGCCATCATCCGTCCGCCCGGACCGGCCATTACGCGGCCTCCGCTTCCGTCAGCTGGGAGAGCACGATCTCCCGGTACGTTTCATTGCCGTCCATCAGCTCGTGATGGGTGCCGGTCCCCACGACCCGGCCCTCGTCCAGCACCAGGATCCGGTCCGCGTCACGGATGGTGGACACCCGCTGTGCCACGATCACCACGGTCGCCCCGGCCGTCTCCCGCCCCAGCGCCGCCCGCAGCGCGGCGTCGGTCGCGTAGTCCAGCGCGGAGAACGAGTCGTCGAACAGATAGATCTCCGGGCGCTGCACCAGCGTCCGGGCGATGGCGAGCCGCTGCCGCTGACCGCCGGACACATTGGTACCGCCCTGCGCGATCGACGCGTCGAGCCCGTGCTCCAGCGCCTCGACGAACTCCTTCGCCTGCGCCACCTCCAGCGCGTGCCACAACTCCTCGTCGGTGGCGTCCGGATTCCCGTACCGCAGGTTCGTCGCGACCGTCCCCGAGAAGAGGTACGGCTTCTGCGGCACCAGACTCACCGTCTTCGCCAGCAGCACCGGATCCAGCGTCCGCACGTCCTCGCCGTCGACCAGCACCTCGCCGTCCGTCACATCGAACAACCGGGGTACGAGCCCGAGCAGCGTGGACTTCCCACTGCCCGTCGACCCGATGACCGCGGTCGTCTCCCCGGGCCGGGCCACCAGCTCCACCGCCCGCAGCACGGGCTCCTCCGCACCCGGATAGCGGAACTCGGCGCCCCGCACCTCCAGATGCCCGTGCCGCCGCAACTCGGTCACCGGCGCGACGGGCGGCACGACACTCGACCCGGTCCCGAGCACCTCCTCGACGCGCTCGGCGCACACCTCGGCGCGCGGCACCATCATGAACATGAACGTGGCCATCATCACGGCCATCACGATCTGCATCAGATAGGCGAGGAACGCGGTCAGCGCACCGATCTGCATCCCCCCGCTGTCGATACGGTGCGCGCCGAACCACACCACCGCGACCGACGACAGGTTGACCACCGTCATCACGGTCGGGAACATCAGCGCCATCAGCCGACCGGTCGCCACCGACACGTCGGTCAGTTCGGTGTTCGCACCCCGGAACCGCTTCTCCTCGTACCCGTCCCGGACGAAGGCGCGGATGACCCGGTTGCCGGTGATCTGCTCGCGCAGCACCCGGTTCACCGAGTCCAGCCGCTCCTGCATGGTGCGGAACAGCGGCCGCATCCTCTTCACGATGAGGCCGACCGAGACACCGAGCACCGGCACGACCGCCAGCAGCACCGCGGAGAGCGGCACGTCCTGCCCGAGCGCCATGATGATGCCGCCGACGCACATGATCGGGGCCGAGACCATCAGGGTGAACGCCAGCAGCACGAGCATCTGGATCTGCTGGACGTCGTTGGTGGTCCGGGTGATCAGCGAGGGCGCCCCGAAGCGCCCGAGCTCACGGGCCGAGAAGGACTGCACCCGGTCGAAGACGGCGGCCCGTACATCGCGTCCGAGGGCGGAGGCGGTCCGGGCCCCGTAGTACACGGCCCCCACATTGCAGAGCACCTGAACGACACTGACGGCGATCATGAGACCGCCGAACTCCAGGATGTAGCCGGTGTCGCCCACGACGACACCGTTGTCGATGATGTCGGCGTTCAGGCTGGGCAGATACAGCGTGGCGCAGGTCTGGAGCAGCTGGAGGAACACCAGCAGCACGATGGGTTTCTTGTACGGGCCCAGATGGGTCCGCAGGAGTTTTATGAGCACGCGGGTCTCTCGGAATCGGCGGAAGGCAGAAGCCGCCCCAGTTTCGCGTACGCCGTACTCCGAGAGCGAACCTTTTTCGCCAAGCCCAGGTCAAACCTGGAGCGCGCGGAGAGACCCCACGCGCTCCGGAATCACCCGCTCACTCCGGGTACGCGCTGTGCGCGACGCGCATCGGGGTCCGGGCCTGCCTCGCGGGGCGCTGTGTCGCGACGCGCACCGGGTCCGGGCCTACTCCGGGTGCGCGCCGCGGAAGGCTCCGGGGTGGATCTGGTCCCGGGTCGCCGCGTACTGCTGACGCACCGCGCCGCCGACCGCCAGCTCGTCGCCGGGCTCCAGCACCTGGGCCGCCGCGCCCTGCCAGGCCGGGGGAGTGCGCGGGTCGAGGGAGCCCTGCGAGACCCCGAGCGCCCATGCCGCCTGCCGGGCCGCGCCGATCGCCGCGTACTGGGCGGGCTGCGGCACCACGACCTGGGTGCCGAACACCGCCGGAGCCAGGGCCTGCACGGCGGGCAGCTCGGCGGTGGCACCGAGCAGGAAGACCCGCCGCACCGCCACCCCCCGTCCACGCAGTACGTCAAGGGCGTCGGCCAGCGAGCACAACATCCCCTCGAACGCGGCCCGCGCCAGATGCTCCGGCTTCATCGACTCGCGCCGCAGCCCGCTCAGGGTGCCCGCGGTGTGCGGGAGCTGCGGGGTGCGCTCGCCCTCCAGATACGGCAGCAGCACCAGCCCGGAGGCCCCCGGCGTCGACTTCAGCGCCAGCGCGGACAGCTCTTCCAGCCCCTCCACGCCCAGCATCTCGGCGGTCCCGCGCAGTGCGCGCACGGCGTTGGAGAGGTACACCACCGGCAGGTGCATCCCCGTGGCGTCGGCGAACGAGGTGATCATCCCGTTCGGGTCGGCGAGCGCCTCGTGGTGCACCGCCATCACGGACCCGGAGGCCCCCAGCGACACCACCGCGTCGCCCACCGCGACCCCGAGCCCGAAGGCCGCGGCCATGGTCTCGCCGGTGCCCGCGGAGATCAGCAGCCCCTCCGGCGTCATCCCGGCGGAGTCGGCGGGGCCGAGCACCTCGGGCAGCACGGCGGAGTGGCCGAGGGCCAGTTCGACCAGATCGGGCCGGTAGGAAGCGGACCCGGCCGACCAGTAGCCGGTGCCCGAGGCCGCGCCCCGGTCCGTGGTCCGCCGGGCGGGCCGGCCGAGCAGCTGCCACACGAGCCAGTCGTGCGGCTGGAGTACGGCGGCCACCCGCTGGGCGTTCTCCGGCTCCGTCCGCGCCAGCCAACGCAGCTTCGCCACCGGCTGCGCGGCCCCCGGCACGGCCCCGACGGCTTCCGCCCAGGCCCCCCGTCCGCCCAGCGCGTCGACGAGGTCGGCCGCGGCGACCTGCGCCCGCCGGTCGTTGCCGAGCAGAGCGGGACGCACGAGGTTGCCCTGCTGGTCCAGCGGTACGAGCCCGTGCTGCTGCGCGGAGACCCCGATGGCCTGCACGCCTTCGAGCAGCCCGCCGGAGGCCGCCTCGCCGAGCGAGAGCAGCCAGGCCTGCGGATCGACCTCGGCGGCCTTGGCCTCGACCGGATGGGCGGCGTACCCCTCCCGGAGAACGGCGCCCGAGTCCGTGTCACAGACGACGATGTGAGTGAAGGCGGAAGAACTGTCCAACCCCGCGACTATGCCCATGGGGAGATTCTGCCGCACCCCGCGACTCTCCCGTAACCGCCGCCGTACGCGACGAGGCCCCGGACCCTAGGTATTGGTGGTCCCCCAGTCGTCCTCGAAGCCGTTCCGGCTGCTGCGCTCCCGCAACGACCGGACCCGCTCGGCGACGGAGGCGGGCACCTTGTCCCCGACCTTGTCGCTGACCGAGTGGTACGCCTTGCCCGCGAAGTCCCGTCCGCTGTGCGCGGCACTCTCGGCGGCGTTGCGCACGGCGGGGTTCTCCGTGAACTGCCGGGCCGACTTCTTCAACTGCTCGTAACGCTCGCGCCCGGCTCGCGTGCCGAGCACGTAACCGAGGGCCACTCCGGCGATGAACGTGAGCCGGTACCGCATGGCTGCCACCCTTCCTACGCTTGGTGCGACGTGTGCAGCCCGCCTACCCACGACCACCCGAGATCACCCCGGACGATACCGATTGGCGGAGCACCCCCCTGCTTGCGCTAATGTATGTGTCGCAGCGAACACGCGCCGCCCGGCAGCCGCCAGGCAGGTAAGATTTCGCAGCGACGCAGCATTCCCCTGTAGCTCAATTGGCAGAGCAGCCGGCTGTTAACCGGCAGGTTACTGGTTCGAGTCCAGTCGGGGGAGCGCGATCCCCTGTAGCTCAATTGGCAGAGCATTCGGCTGTTAACCGGAGGGTTACTGGTTCGAGTCCAGTCGGGGGAGCGGAACGGAAGAGGACCCTTCGGGGTCCTTTTTCGCGTGCCCGGCCGATGTCTTCCCGGGGCGCCCGAGGGCCCCGGAGTGACTCTTTCGGGTCTCCTTGTCCTCGCCCGCAACCGGGCAGCACGCAGCGCCGTCCTCAAGATCAGGCGAAGTCGGCCATCCGAAGCGAGAGATCGTATGACCGGCTATGCTGCGGCAGACGGTGCGCACACTTGTACGCGCCACGCCGAAAACGGGGCGGTAGCTCAGCCGGTTAGAGCAGCGGACTCATAATCCGTCGGCCGTGGGTTCGAGTCCCACCCGCCCCACCGAGCGTCCCCAGGCAGAATCGTTCTGACCTGGGGAAACGTGTTTTTTGGGGGCGCTTTGCGTGTGGCGTTCGCCTCGTAGGGTGTGGCGAACGTAGGGATTTTGGCATCCTCGATGCGCTCAGCACGGCCGTGACCTGGGCTTTTTGTGGTTCCATGGCCGTGGGAGGGTTATGAACGCTCCCACGGCCTCTCGGTGCGGTGTCCTGGGAGCGAGGTGCGGGGCTGCGGCCTCGGCGAGGTCGGCGTGTCCTGCCAGCGGCTCTGGTGCCCCGCCGGTGATCTCTACCCGGTGTAGGTAGCGGAGTCGGGTTCGAAGCTTGCGACACCCGGGGGCGACAGGGAGCCAGGCTGAATCTCCGTAGTGTGGTCACGGGCCTTTGTCCGCATCGGACTCCGGGCCGCAGGCGGTCGATGCCCTCCGGATCCGCGGATCCGCAGGGTGTGCAGGATGGCAGCCCTTGTCCGCCTGCCCCGGCCCGAGGGCTGCCGTGGGCGTGTTCGGGATGCGCGGCCAGTGTCGAGCGCGGAGGCGTCCTCGACTTCCCCCAGACCGACGCTCGGCGCCACGTCGACGTTGCTACGGCAAGGACGGCACCTGCTGGCATTGCCGGGGCGCCTACCTGCTGTTGCTGCCGCCGGTGGACCAACTATTGGGGATAGCCTGTCCGTCGACCTCGTCGGAGCCCGCCTTGGCGCGTTGACACCGCCGATCGAGGCAATGGTTGGCTTACCCGGAGCCGGTGGGCGGTTGGGGCAGTCCTTGGCAAAATGCCGGGCTGCCCGGCGGAGGATCTTCCGTTCCAGCTGCCATTCCTTCTCGGCCTTGCAGCCGGGCTACCTCGGCCTCCTGGGATCCGCTCTGCCTCGAACCTCCCGCCGCGTCCTGGACCACCGCCATCGTCGTCCGCCTCCTCCACCACTGCGAGGTTTTCGTCATCAATGGCACCAGCTACCGGCCGAAGAACGGCGTCATCATCGATGCGCCATCGTGAGCTGACACAACCTCAAACTCTGTACACCAGACCGTATGCACCTCTGCACTGCTGCACATGCGCCGACTCCGCGACCAGAGTTCCCTCGTGCCTGGGGGGCCTCGGTGGCTTGATCATGCACTTGACGGGTTGCGGTCAATTTTGGTTGGATCTCGCTTTCTTCGTGAAGGTTTTGTGAGGGGGCGCTGTGCGCAGGGAAGGGTGGTCGTTCTATGTGTCGGCCACATGCGGGGGAAGACGAAGATTCGGGCGCTCAACCGCAGTGGCGGTTCTGACGACGGCGCTCGTGACGGTCGCCTCGGGCACGTTGTCGGCGTCGGCCGCTCAAGCCGGTTCGCTCGTGAACCGAGCTGCCAGCGACGAGCGGAAGGCCGCGGCACCCGCTTCGACGGAGGAGGAACGTCTGCTGCGGCAGGCGAAAGACTCGGGGCAACGTGTCGAGGTGACCGGGGAACGCACCGCCTATTCGACGGTGTTCGCGAATCCGGACGGAATGACCTTCACGCTGGAGCAGTCCACGGTGCCCGTACGCGCGGCGAAGTCCGGCGGCTGGGCGGAGCCGGACGCCACTTTGGTGCGCCGCGAGGACGGAACTGTCGGTCCCAAGGCGTCCGCCGCTGCCATGTCCTTCTCGGGGGGTGGGAAGACGGCCCCTCTGGCCGTGATCGTCGACCAGGGGCGTTCCCTCGCCGTCGACTGGCCCGAGCCCTTGCCGGAACCGGTACTGGAGGGGCCCACCGCGCTCTACCGTGATGTCCTCGATGGTGTCGACCTGCAGGTCAATGCCACCGCGGAGAGCTTTCAGCACATCCTAGTGGTGAAGACTCCGGAGGCAGCGAAGGATCCGCGCTTGGAGGAGCTCACCTTCGGTCTGCGGACAGAAGGGTTGACCATCCGTAAGGGCGTGGATGGGAATCTTACGGCCGTGGACGGCACGGGTCGGACGGTGTTCCGCGCGCCGCCGGCTCAGATGTGGGATTCTGAAGGTTCGGCCGAGCCCGAGCGGGTGAAATCGCCTGCCCCGAGTGAAGCGGCCGAAGCGAGCAGTTACGCCGGTCCGGAGGCCTCCGACTCGGGCAAGGGCGTCGAGCCCGGCCAGGGCGACAAGGTGGTGCGCATGGACGCGCGCGTCGCGAAGGACTCGCTGACCGTGGTGCCGGACGCCGCCATGCTGAGCCGGACCAAGCCATCCGCCTTCCCGCTGTTCATCGACCCGCTCGTGACCTGGGGGGAGGGTGAGCGGACCCTGCTGCGTTCAGACGGGTACGAGTCCTACGACTGGTCGAACGGTGACGACGGCCTGGGCAAAGGCGTCGGCAAGTGCGGCACGTGGAACGGCTATTACTGCGGCCCTGGATACACCCAGCGTCTCTATTTCGAGTTCTCGCCCGCTTCGCTGAAGGGCAAGCACGTCCTCGACGCGACCTTCGCGGTCACCGAGCCCTGGGCCTTCCAGTGCGAGCCGAGGTGGGTGGACCTGGTCCGCACCGACAACATCTCCGCGTCCACCACCTGGTCCTCCCGCCCGAAGGAGCGGGACCTGATGGTCGACCGGCATGTGTCCGCGGGCCGGGGATCGCTCTGCGACCCCGACTCTCCCGACGCCGCCATCGAGTTCAACGATAATCCGGACGAGTCCAACGAGAACCTCACCCCCACGGTGCGTGACTTCGCGGCCGGCAAGTTCGCCCGGCTGACCCTCCAGCTCCGTGCCCACGACGAGGGCGACACGGCTGCATGGAAGCGGTTCAAGAACGACGCCGTGCTGTCGGTCAAGTACGTGGGCAAGCCTGCCGTTCCCGTGAACGTCGGAATCACCTCGGGGACCGGCACGGTCTGCTCGCCGAACTCCGCCGACCCCGCCGTCATCAGCGATCCGACCCCACAGCTGGTCGGCAAGCCGAAGACCATGGCCGGTGGTGAGTCCCAGGCCAATCTGCGGATCCGCTGGCGCACCGAGCGCTGGGACGGAAGCGCCTGGGTACTGGCACAGACCGATATCGACAGCCCGACATCCGGCTACGTGGGCAATCTCAACGTACAGTCCAGGAGCTTGCCGACGGCGCTGACCGAGGGCGTTGGCTATCGCCTCAAAGCCCTGACGCTCTCGTACTACGAAGGGGGTACGAACCGGCTCAACACCGGTTACAGCGCACCTTGTTACTTCAAGATCGACAACACTTCGCCCAAGGCTCCGACCGTGAAGCTGCAGGCTCCCTACTCCCAGTGTCTGCCGAACGCGTGCGCGGCAGGAGGCGGGCCGGGAGTCGTAGCGAAGGTCCGGTTCGCTCCGGCGGCCGTGGACACCAACGTCGTCGACTTCCAGTACCGGCTCACCGAGAGCGAGGCGTGGAAGACGGTGTGCAAACCCGGTTCCCCCTGCATTTTCGAAGCCGCCATCACCCTGGTGAAGTCCGGTACTCAGCGCCTCTACGTCAAGGCGAAGGATTCACTCGGACGTTGGGGCGAGCAACAGGTTCTGGACTTCCTGGTGGCCTCGGGTGAGGGGCCCGTCGCCCGCTGGCGCTTCGACGAGGCCACGGGGGTGGCGAAGAACAGCGTGGCAGGCGGCTCCGCGCACGACGCATCGCTCGTCGGCGCGGCGGTCCGTGACGACCGGGGTCGCCGGGGACTGATCACTCACGACGCGAATGGAGTGCCGCTCGCCAGCCCGGTCACGGACCGGGGCCTGTCCCTGGACGGCAGCGGGGCGGCCGCCGCGACCGCCCGGTCGGTCGTGGAAACCCGGTCGGCCTACACGGTCTCCGCATGGGCGCGGCTGAACACCCGCGACAAGGACGCCATCGTGCTGTCCCAGGACGGAGCGAAGTACAGCTCCTTCCTCATGTGGTATGAGACCAGCTACAACTCCTGGGTCTTCGGAGTGAAGGAGAGGGACGAGGACAACGGCCAGGCCTACCTCGGCATCGTGGGCAAGGCGCCGGCCGTGACGGGCGCGTGGACTCACCTCGCCGGTACCTACGACCCGGCCACGAAGGAACTGAAGCTCTACGTCAACGGCGTACTCCAGGGCACCCGGGTGACGCCCAGCGGCTGGTCCTCGTCCGGCCCCTTCAACGTGGGCCGCTACCTCTGGAACGGTCAGCGGAACTGGAACTTCAACGGGTCGATCGACGAGGTCGCCGTCTGGCAGCGCCGACTGGAGGACTCCGAGATCGCGGACGAGGCCAGGCTGCTTACGTCGGAGGGTTTCGCAGGCGCCGAACTGGTCGCCGACTGGTCGCCGGCGGGCGGCAGCGGGACGGCGGTCACGGACAGCACGTCCGGCTACGGCCGAACGCTGAATCTGACCGGCGGTGCGGCTGTCCAGGACGGAGAGATCGTCTTCGACGGTGTGGACGACGTCGCCACGTCCAGCGGGGCGCCGCTGGACGACACCGGCTCCTTCACTGCCACGACGACCGTTGCCCTGGACAAGGAGCGGGTGCTGTCGAAAAGCGTCGGCTACACCGGCCAGGTCTTCGGGCAGCGCACGGCGAGCGGGTCGTCCTGGGGCTTCTGGTACCAGATGACAGGGAAGGACACCGTCCTCGACCCCGAGACCGGTCTGGAAGTGACTGAACCGGTCGGCAAATGGCACTTCGGGCGTCTCAACGCCGACGGGACCCTGACGTCGGTGGTGTCCGACGAGATCGTGTCGCTGGACAGCGTGGTCCGGCTGACCGGGACGTTCGACGCCCAGGCCGGGACGATAAGCCTATACACGGGTCACAACCAGAACGGTGACGACAAGGCGTACACGGCACAGGCGGGTGCCGGGGACCTCGCCGTAGGCGCTGCCCAGATCGGCGGCGTCTGGAAGAACCACCTCCCGGCCCGGGTCTCGGAGATCCGCCTGTGGGTGGGCGCCATGGCCGGATCGGCCCAGATCGACGCCCACGTGGGCGACTGAACCGACCCATCGTCGAGGGCGGTGCCACGTCTGGCGCGACACCGCCCTCGCTCTCACGGCCCGACGGCCGTATGACCGGCGCCCAGGTGGGAAGCCGGCCTCTCGAACTGGAGTGCATGGACATGTTCGGCACTGGCACAAGACGACGGGGGAGTGGGGGCTGGAGGCTCCGTCCCAGAGCTCTGGCCCTCGCGCTGACCCTGGGCATGGTGGCACCGCTGGCGCTGGTTTCCGGCGCCGAAGCTGCCCAACGCGGCCTCGGCCGGCCCGACGTACAGGAACAACGAGTCAGCAAGGTGAGGGCCGTCGACACGGCGGCGGGCAGGAAGGCCCGCAAGCAGGTCGCGGCAGATCTGGAGGCCAACACCCGGCAGGCGGGGCGGGCGGACACCGAGCGGCGTGACGCCGTCTGGCCGAAGCCGGGAACGGCCGAGCTCCCGGCGGCGGAGGGCAGGACGGCGGAGGCCGTCGTCGGCGGGCTGCCGCTGGCCCTCTCGCGACGGGACGCACGGAACGCCGGGACGGCCGACGACGTGCGGTCGACCGTCACCGTCCTCGACCAGAAGGCGGCCGACCGGCTCGGCATCACCGGAGTGGTGCTCACCGCCGATGTGCCGGTCGGCGGACCGGCCGATGTGGCCGTGGAGTACGGCGGGTTCGCCTCCGCGGTGGGTGGCGGCTGGGCCGGCCGGCTGGAGCTCGTACAGCTTCCGGCCTGCGCGCTGACCACACCGCGGAAGCCGGCCTGCCGAGAGAGGACCCCCCTCGGATCCGACAATGACGCGCGCCGGCAGAAGGTCTCCGCGACACTGCCGTCGAAGCCCGCGTCCGCTTCGGGAGGCGCAGGCCGGGCGCCGTCCGCCGCCGGTACGGCCGTCCTGGCGCTCACCGCGGCCGGAGCAGGCGCCGGTGAGTCCCCGAAGGGCAGCGGAGACTACTCCGCCACCGAGCTTGCCGAGTCCTCGTCGTGGTCGGCGGGCAGCAGCTCCGGGGCTTTCACCTGGAACTACGACCTCAAGCTGCCTTCCGCCGCCGCGGGACCGACGCCCACGATGTCCCTGTCCTACGACTCCGGGAGCGTGGACGGCCGCACCGCCACCACGAACAACCAGGGCAGCCCCGTCGGCGAGGGCTTCGGCACTACCGAGTCCTACGTCGAGCGCAGTTACGGCAGTTGCGACGAGGACGGCCACGAGGACGTCTTCGACCTCTGCTGGAAGTACGACAACGCCAGGCTGGTACTGAACGGCAAGTCCAGCACCCTGGTCAAGGACAAGACCACCGGGCAGTGGCGGCTGCAGGGTGACGACGCCTCGTCGGTCACCCGGTCCACGGGCGCGGACAACGGCGACGACAACGGTGAGCATTGGACCGTCGTCACGGGCGACGGGACGAAGTACGTCTTCGGTCTGGACAAGCTCGACGGGGCCGGAAGCCAGCGGACCAACTCTGTGTGGACGGCTCCCGTCTTCGGCGACGACAGCGGTGAGCCGGGGTACACGGGCGGGGACTCCTTCGCGAAGCGCTCCCTGACCCAGGCGTGGAGGTGGAACCTGGACTACGTCGAGGACACCCGGGAGAACGCGGCCACCTACTGGTACACGGCGGAGGCCAACTACTACCGCAAGAACAAGGCCGACAAGGCGAACACCTCCTACATCCGCGGCGGATACCTCAACGAGATCCGCTACGGGCTGCGCAAGGGCGCCCTCTTCACCGACGCCGCCGACGCCAAGGTCACCTTCGCCCACGGCGAGCGGTGCACCGTGGCGGACTGCGTGACCTTGAAGAAGGAGACGGCGCACAACTGGCCGGACGTACCGTTCGAGTCGCTGTGCTCCAAGGACGACGCGGACTGCGAAGCCCTGGCGCCGGCCTTCTTCACCCGCAAGCGCCTGACGTCGGTCAACACCTTCTCCTGGTCCGCGGCGACGTCGGAGCACACCCCGGTGGACTCCTGGGCGCTGACCCAGAAGTACTTGGACGGCGGCGACATCGGCGACACCTCCGACCAGGTCCTTACGCTCACCTCCCTCAAGCGCACAGCGAAGGCGGGAACGGCCGTCGAGTTCGAACCGGTCGGATTCACCTACCACATGCGCCCCAACCGCGTGGACGGCACGGACGACATCCTTGCGCTGACCCGGCCCCGCGTCTCGACCGTCACCTCGGAGACGGGGGCGGTCACCACCGTCACGATGTCGGCGCCCGAGTGCGTCCGCAGCGAGGTCCTCGGCAAGCCTGAGGACACCAACACCCGCAACTGTTTCCCGCAGTTCTGGAACATCAACGGTTCCTCGGTAGCGTCCGTGGACTGGTTCCACAAGTACCGCGTGGTGGCCGTGGTGACGTCCGACCCGGCAGGGCAGAACGACACGGTCGAACAGGAGTACACCTACAGCGGAGCCGCCTGGCACTACAGCGACTCGCCCTTCACTCCCAAGGACGAGCGGACCTGGTCGGACTGGCGCGGATACCGGCAGGTCACCGTTCTCAAGGGCGCCAAGGCCACCACTCGTTCGAAGACCGTCTCCCTCTACCTCCAGGGCATGGACGGGGACCCCAACAAGGACGGCACCACCAAGTCCGTCAGCACATCCGCGCTTGCGGTCACCGGCCTGAACCTCGCGACGATGACCGACTCCGGGGCTTTCGGTGGGCAGCTGCGACAGCGGATCACCTACGCGGGGAACTCCCCGATCGGTGTGGTGGTCAACCAGCCGTGGCAGAAGGAGACCGCGCGCCAGGACGTGCCCGGCGCGGGCGACCACGTGGCCCGCTACGTCCGCACGCAGAAGACCACCACGTACACCTATCTGACCGTCCCCAAGTCCTGGCGCGCCCGGACCGTCTCCACCGACCACGACGACTACGGCATGCCGTACCAGGTGCAGGACAACGGTGACGACGCGAAGAGCGGCGACGAGATCTGCACCCGCACCTGGTTCGCCCGCAGTGACGAATCCGGCATCACGAGCCTGCCCTCGCGTACCCGGACGGTGGGGCGGACCTGCGCGACGACCGACGCGTCCCTGGACCTGCCCGCCGACTCCACCCGCCGCGGTGACGTCCTGACCGACTCGGCGATCGCGTACGACGGCGCCGCCTGGTCCACCACGCAGAAGCCCTCCAAGGGGCTGCCGACCTGGACGGGACGCGCCGCCTCCTACACCGCGGCCGACGCCCCCGGCTGGCAGAAGACCAGCACCACGTCCTACGACACGCTCGGACGTGCCCTGATCGTCACCGACGCCGACGACAAGTCGACGGTGACCGGCTACACCCCGACCACCGCGGGCCCGCTGACCGGGACCGTGGTCACCAACGCCAAGGGCTTCAAGACGTCGACGTTCTTCGACGCACGGCGCGGGGTGCCGCTGCGCACGTACGACGCCAACTCCCGCAAGACGGAGCTGACCTACGACGCCGTCGGCAGGCTGACGGACGTATGGCTCCCCAACCGCAACCGGGCGGCGGGTGAGAGCCCCAGCCAGAAGTTCCGCTACGCACTCAGCAACAGCAAGCCGTCGGCGGTCTCGACGGCGGTGCTGCAGAAGGACGGGGTCAGCTACAACACCACATACACGATCTACGACGCGCTGCTGCGGCCGCTCCAGACCCAGTCGCCGACCCCGCAGGGAGGCCGACTGCTCACGGATACCCGCTACGACTCCCGAGGCCTGGCCTACGAGACGCACGCGGACATCTTCGACAGCGCGGCGGCGCCCAACGGCACCTACACACGCGCGGAGTACGGCGAATCGCCCACCCAGACCGAGATCGTCTTCGACGGCGCCGAGCGGGAGACGTCGAGGTCGGTGCTCTTCTTCGGCGTCAAGCGCTGGACGACGGCCACCGAACACACCGGTGACTCCACCGGTACGAGCGCCCTCGCCGGGGGCACCGCGAACCGGGTGATCGTCGATGCCCGCGGCCAGAAAACCGAGACCCGCACGTACGCTGGCCCGCAGCCGACCGACCCCGCGTACGGGGGCGGCCTGGGCGTTCCCTACACCTCGGCGTCCACGGAGTACTCCCTGGACGGCAAGACGATCGTTTTCACCGGTCCGGACAAGGCGCGCTGGAGCTACGAGTACGACCTGTTCGGCCGGCAGACCGCCGCCGTGGACCCCGACAAGGGCCGGGCGACGACCGGGTACAACAAGCTCGACCAGGCGATCCGGGTCACGGACGCCCGACAGCGCTCGGTGCTGACGAAGTACGACGAGATCGGCCGGATCACCGGCACCTGGGACGGTGCCGAGATCGACGCGAAGCGCCTCACCGAGCACCTCTACGACGGGGTGACCAAGGGCAAGCCGTCCTCGTCGATCCGGTACGTCGGAGGCAAGGCCGGTCAGGCGTACACCCGTGAGGTCCTCGCGTACGACACGCTCGACCGCCCGTTGAGCAGCCGGATCAAGCTGCCGGCCGACGACCCGCTGGTCAAGGCGGGCGCCCCGGCGACCATTGATTCCACGAGCGCCTACAACAACGACGGGACGCGCCAGAACACCAAGGAACCGGCGCTCGGCGGGCTGCCGTCAGAGGTGGTCGAATACGGCTACACCGCCCTCGGACAGGTCAAGTCCGTCGTCGGCAGCACCGGTTACCTGCTCGACACCGACTACTCGGCCCTCGGTCAGCCGCAGCAGCTCATCCTGGGCGTGGCCAACACCGAGGCGCACAAGAAGGCCTACGTCACTCACACCTACGAGGAGGGCACCGGCCGCATCACCCGCAGCCACGTCACGGACCAGACCCACCCGTACATGCTGCAGGACCTCAACTACAGCTACGACCAGGCGGGGAACGTCACCGCGATCGCGGACCCGACCACCCTCGGCGCCACCGGAAAGGCGGACGCCCAGTGCTTCGCCTACGACGGTTTCCGTCGCCTGACCGAGGCGTGGACCCCCTCCTCGCAGAAGTGCTCGGACCCCCGCGACGCGTCGAAGCTGTCGGGACCCGCGCCGTACTGGACGGGGTACACCTACGACACGGCCGGACAGCGCAAGACGGAGACCCAGCACAAGCCGGCCGGGGACACCACCGACACCTACTGCTACCGGGGCGGCGACAAGCAGCCGCACACCCTCGCAGGCGTCAGCGCCAAGGGCAACTGCACCCAGCCCGAGCGCTCGTACACCTACGACGACGCGGGAAACACGGACTCACGGCCGGGAGCGACCGGGAAGCAGGTGCTGGAATGGGGCGCCGAGGGCAAGCTCGCCAAGCTCACGGAGGGAACCCGCACCACTGACTACCTCTACGACGCGGACGGCAACCTCCTCATCCGCGGCGAGAAGAACGGTGAGCGGGTGCTGTACGCCGGCGCCACCGAGCTGCACCTCAAGAGCGACGGCACCTTCTGGGCCCAGCGCTTCTACGGATCCACCGAGCTGTCCGTCGCCGTGCGCACCAACCAGGCTGGCACTAACAAGCTCTTCTACCTGGCCGGTGACCAGCACGGCACCTCCAGCCTGGCGATCGCCTCCGACACGCAGGCGGTGACCAAGCGCTATCTGTCCGCCTTCGGCGTGGAGCGGGCGGGCGCCGTCGGGTCCTGGGTGGACGACCGGTCCTTCCTGGGCAAGACACGCGACCGGTCCACCGGTCTGACCCATCTCGACGCACGCGAGTACGACGCGGAGCTGGGCCGGTTCATCAGCGCCGACCCGCTGCTGGAACCGGAGAAGCACCAGTCACTCGCCGGATACGGCTACTCCGAGAACAACCCAGTTACCCTTTCCGACCCGTCCGGTCGCGGAAGCTTCTCCTGCACCATGGGCGTGGACTGCCCGACAGGAGCGGAGAAGGTCGAGGAGACTGTCTCCCCGCCGCTGTGGGGCGCCAGTAGCACCGGCACGTCGGGTACTTCCTGGACCGGGCCGCTCGGCTACACCGGTATCCCGACCCTGCCGCTGGTGCAGCAGCCGCCGTTGCTCATGGGCCCCGACCCGATGCCGTTGCTGTTCACCGGGCCGATCAGCCCTGAGATGCAGAAGCTGCAAAAGATGTTCATGGAGGCACAGGCGATGTGCAGTGTGCCGTCGGGCAGTCTGGCGAACAACGAGCACGGGGGTGACGGCAAGGTCAACAGCGATGGGCCGTGGTCACTGGCGTTCCGCTGGGCATGGGGTAGTTCTGAGTTGCAAAACAGGATCTCGGACGTCTCCTATGACGGCGACGACGAGTTGACCCAGAGCCTCATCAAGAGCACCAGCATGAAGGACGCGCGGGAGCACGTGGCGGATCAGTTCCAGGAGAAGGGGAAGACCAAGGGCCAGAAGAAGTACAGCGTCACCAAGAACTCCGACGGCGACGATCTCAACCTCGCCCAGATCGTCGGTGTGTACGCTTCTGACTTCGGCGGACTGCTCGTCGGGAAGGACAGCCGGGAGGCCCAGGGAGTGCTCGGCTCCTACGATCTCACGTACAAGATCACCGAGAGTAAGGGCAGCACGCTTACGGTGGAGTACGAGGCGTGGACGGACATCGACAACGAATCGTTCGCGCCGATGCAGTGGAAGTGGCAGAAGGTCTTCAACGGGACCCCTCAGTACACCGGAGGCTACTTCGCCGGTTATCGGGTCGATGTTCGTTGGCAAGAGACCATCTACAAGTAGGCGGGCCGGGAGCATGCCAGTAGTAAGAAGGCGATTTGCCGCCATGTCCCTTGCCCTGGGACTGGCCTTGAGCCTGGGCGGGTGTTCCAATGTCGGCACGACGGCCGTGGACACCGCCGGGCTGCCGGGTGTCTGGACGGGAAGTGGCGGCGGCCGGGTCGAGTTCCACGCCGACGGCCGGTTCAGCATGGAAAGGATCCCCACCGAGTCCATTGGTTTCGCTTTCGGCGAGCCGCCTGCTGAGGACAGAGTCGCCGGCGCGGGAACCTGGGAGCGGGAAACGGACGAGGACCGCCTCAACCTGATGATCGACGCCGGCGGCTCGTTCGCGGACGCCGACCAGATAGCCGTTCTCATGGTCGCGGAGGACGGTCCGCCCCAGGTGCTCTTCTTCAGCACGAACGTCGACAAGCCGTACGGCTACGAGATCAAGAAGAACCCGTAGCGACTTCGGACGCCTCGACAGGTTCCCCGGGCCGCAGGCCCGGGGCCTGGCAGCCCGGGCCGGACACGATCCGGCCCGGGCCTGGCGTTTGACGACCTGATGCGTAATCGCTCGGGGACGTGGAGCTGCCGATGTTCTGGCCGGAGACGAGGCCGTCGACGGCCCAGCAGCGAGCTCGGCACCGTAAGCGGCGAGACGTCGAGAGAGGGTGCTCGGCCTCTTGTGTGCGGTCTTCGGCGCGGTCCTCCGCAGCCGACGGAGGAAATGAGGAAGCCCCCACCGCCAACGCGTGGACGCCTGAGCCCAAGAGTTCGATATTACGCAGCGTAACTGTATGCAGGGGGCGGACATGGGCCAGGGTGGGGGGAGCCCATGATGACCTACGCGGTGGTTCGGGGATGTCGGCGGGCTTTAGTCCTCCTAGGCTCCGCAGATGCGGAAGGCGTGCGGGGCGCAGGGGGGAAGCGGTGTGGCGAACGCCTAACCGATCCCCTTCCGAGCGGGATCGAGGGGGATGCAGCCGGATGGAAACGGGTGGCTATGTCCGTTTTTTGGCATCGTTGCAGGTGAGAGGCGTCACTCCTATAGGTTCGAGTCCCACCCGCCCCACCGAGCGTCCCCAGGCAGAATCGTTCTGACCTGGGGAAACGTGTTTTTCGCGGTCATATTGCGTTAGGTGTTCGCCTCACGGTGGTGTGGCGGACGAGGGTCTTCACGTGTCGGGGGTGCTTCCTGCGCGGCTGTGACCTGGGCTTTTCCGTTCTCGCGGTCGTGGGAGGGTGAAGAGCGGTCCCACGGCCTCTGGGGGCCGACCAACCCAGCCGCTTCGAGGTCGCGCCCCGTGCGTGACTTGTAGCTGCCGGCCACTTCGCCGGTTTCCTGCTCTTCGTCTCGGACCTGGACCGGCCGCGAACTCACCTTCCCGGTCCTGCAGACGATCACGGTCAAGGCTCGGCTGATCGTCGAGATCCGCCGTTTCTACTGGGTCACTTCGTATCGCGTGGCCACGGCCCGGTGGCGCTTCACGCGGCACACGTGCCGTGCGTGCGTCCGCGCCGGTCGGGGGTGGATCAATGATCCACCCCCGACCGTTCACAGGGCGCTCTCGACTACGCCTTGCCTCGGAAGACCTCGATGAGGCTGGCGTAGCTCGCGCCGGTGTGGCCCGCGTCGATGGCGCGTTCGGTCAGGGCTTGGAGGCGGGCGGGCCAGGCGGTGTCGATGCCCGCGGCCGCGCTCTCGCGTACCAGGTACTTCATCGTGGCCAGGTGGGTTTCGAGGGTGGCGTCCTCGGCCGGGTAGGCGCCGCGGTCGATCTGCTCGGCGTAGGCGCTGACGAACCCGGTCACGCTGGAGACCCACTGGTTGGCGAACGGGGCGAAGGCGGACGCGTCGACCTTGGCGGCACTCAGGAGAGCCGCGCCGTGCAGGAAGGCGTTCAGCGTGCCCCACATGACGCCGAGCAGGGCGACGTCGTAGAGGGAGGCCAAGCCCGGGTCCACGCCGAAGAAGACGGCGTCGCCGAGCTGCTTGAGGGTCTCCTCGTGCGTGTCGAACGCGCCGGGTGCTCCGCTGAACAGCAGGAACGCCTCGGGACGGCCGATCACCTCGGGGACGGCCATGATCGCGCCGTCCAGGTACGCGCTCGCCCACGTGGCGATCTCGCGGGCCTCCTCGGAGGTGCCGGAGGTCAGGTTGACCAACGTGCGGCCGGCCAGTTCGGCCCGGTGCGGGCCGACCGTGTCGCGGACGGCGGCGGAGTCGGTCAGGCAGACCACGACCAGTGGGCTTGCCCGGATGGCGTCGCCGACGGTGGGAGCGAGGACGGCTCCTTGTGCTGTCAGGTCTCGCGCCTTGGCGGGCGTGCGGTTCCAGACGGTCGTGGGGTGGCCGGCGTCGAGAAAGGCGGTGGCGAGGGCTTTGCCCATCAGCCCCAGTCCGATGACAGTGACGGGTGCGTTGTTCATGGGACGACTGTGCGCGAGGGAGGTTCCGATCGGTCTCCGGAAAGGTTGTGCCGGCGCTGCGGGTAGCGTGGCCCGTATGCGTTTCGGGGTGCTGGGTTCGCTGGAGGTGTGGACGGAGGACCGGCGGGCCGTTCGGGTGCGCGAGACCAGGATCCGTATGCTGCTCACCGCGCTGTTGGTGCGGCGAGGGCAGGTCGTTCCGGTGGACCGGCTCATGGACGATCTGTGGGGCGACACGCCTCCGGCCGGCGATGTCCGCACCCTGCGGTCCAAGGTGTCGCTGCTGCGACGGACTCTGGAGGACGCCGAGGCGGGCGGCCGTGACCTGGTGGTGTCCCAATCACCGGGGTACGTGCTGCGGGTGCACGGCGACGCGGTCGACGCAGGGCGCTTCGAGGCGCTCGTGAAGCGGGCCCGGGGGCTCACCGGCGACCCGAGTGTGACGGCCGGGCTGCTCACCGAGGCGATGGGGCTGTGGCGGGGACCGTCGGCCTTCGCCGACTTCGCGGACGAACTGTTCGTTCGGCCCGAGGCGCGACGGCTCGAAGAACAGCGGTTGGTCGCCCTCGAAGAGCTCGCCGAGGCACGGCTCGAACTGGGTGAGCACGCTCTCCTGGCAGGCGAGCTGGGGGAACTGGTCGCCGCGTATCCGCTGCACGAGGGGCTGCGGTCCGCGCAGGTCCGTGCCCTGTACCGGTCGGGCCGGCAGGGCGAGGCGCTGGCAGGCCTGGAGGAGATCCGCGACCGCCTCCGCGACGATCTCGGCCTGGACCTCGGTCGTGAACTGGCCGAGCTGCACCGGTCGATCCTGCGACAGGACAGCGCTCTGGCCCCAGCGAGGGTTCCCGTACCGCAGCCGCGGGGCAACCTGCCCGCCCCGCTCACCGATCTGATCGGCCGCACCGAGGAGGTGCGCCGAATCGGCGGACTGCTGGAATCCGAGCGGCTGGTGACACTGACCGGGGCGGGCGGGGTCGGTAAGACCCGGCTGGCACTGGAGGTGGCCGTGAGGCGGGCCGAGGAGTTCCCGGACGGAGCCTGGCTGGTGGAGCTCGCCGCGACTCGCACCGGCGCCGACGTGCGGGAGGCCGTCGCAGCGGTGCTCGAACTGCGTGACGACGGCCATGCCCCGGCCAGGTCACTGACCGATCGGCTCACCGACGCCGTCTCGGGGCGGCGCATGCTGCTCGTGCTCGACAACTGCGAGTACGTCGCAGAGCCGGTCGCCGAGCTGGCGTCGCGGCTGCTGCGCGCCGCGCCCGAACTGCGGGTTCTGGCCACGAGTCAGGAGACACTCGCGGTCGTGGGTGAGCACGCCTGGCCCGTCCTGCCACTGGACCTGCCCGAACCGGGCGCCGAGCGGCCGGGCAAGTCGAACGCGGTGCGGCTTTTCGTGGCCCGCGCGGCGGCCGCCGTCCCCGGCTTCGCCCTGGCACCTGACAACGCGGAGGCCGTGGCGGTGGTCTGCCGCCGCCTGGACGGAATCCCGCTCGCTCTGGAGATGGCCGCCGCCCGGCTGCGCGTCATGCACGTGGGAGACCTCGCCGACCGTCTGGACGACCGCTTCCGGCTGCTCGCGGTGAACCTGCGCGGCGTACCGGCACGGCAGCGCACGCTGCGCGCGACGATCGACTGGAGCTGGGGCCTGCTCCCCGAGAATGAGCAGGTGGTGCTGCGTCGCCTGGCCGTGCCCGCGGATGGCTGCACGCTGGAGGCCGCCGAGGCGGTGTGCGCGGACGAGGGCGTACGGACGCAAGACGTCCTGGATCTGCTCGGACGGCTCGTCGACCGCTCCTTGGTCGTCCACCACAACGGCAGGTACCGGCTGCTGGAGTCGGTCGCGGCCTACTGCCTTGAGCGGCTCGGCGAGTCCGGGGACGAACAGAGCGCACGCGACCGCCACCTCGCCTACTACGCAGACCTCGCCGAACACGCCGATCCCCTGCTGAGGGGCCACGGGCAGCGGCTCTGGCTGGAACGTCTGGACGCCGAGGCCGCCAACCTGCGCACCGCCCTCGCATACGCCGTGCGCCGGGACCGCGCGGACGCGGCGCTCCGGCTGGTGAACGCGACAGCCTGGTTCTGGTTCCTGCGCGGCCGGTTCGCCGAGGCCAGGCGCTCACTCGATCTCGCCCTGTCGACCGGGGGTGCTCCCGGGCCGAGGGCGTCGGCCCGGGCATGGCAGGCGGGAATGTCGCTGCTGCTTCTCGACACTCCCGACAACGAGAGCCGGACCGTTCTCAGGTCCTACGACCGGGGCGGCGATCCCGTAGGCCGAGCGCGGGCCCGGTGGTTCGTCGCGTTGGGCAAGGTTGGGTACGGCGACCCGGAGGCGACGTTCGACCTCGCCGACCAGGCCGGCGCAGCGTTCCAGGCCCTGGGGGACCGTTGGGGAACGGCGGCCGCGTTCTCCGTCCGCGCCGAGGTCGCGCTGTACCAGGGGAGGCCGGACGCCGCGCGTGCCGACGCGGAGCACGCCGCCGCTCTGTTCCAGGAGCTCGGTGACGGGTGGGGCGAGTTGCAGACGGCCTTCATCCTCGGTGACCTGGCCGAGATCACCGGCGACTACGCCGAGGCCGGACACCTGCGGCGGTCGGGACTTCGGCTCGCCGAAGAGCTCAAGCTGTGGAACGAGGTGTCCAAGATGCTGGCACGGCTCGGACGTACTGCACTGCTGACCGGCGACCTCGACCGCGCCGAGGACCTCCACAGACGCGCCCAGCACCTTGCGGCGACGCATTCCTACCAGCGCGGCGAGGCGTTCGCCGAAATCGGCCTGGCCCTGGTCGCGCGGCGCCAGGGCAGGCTGGACGACGCGGAGGCCCACCTGCGCGCGTGGCTCGACTGGTGCCGCCGATGGGAGGGCGATCCCGGAGTGGCGTTCATCCTGGCCGAACTGGGCTTCATCGCCGAACAGCGGGGCGACGCCGGCGCCGCGCTGACGTTGCACCGGGAAGGAATGGACTACGCCCGGCGCACGGGTGACCGCAGGGCGCTCGCACGCGCCTTCGAGGGCATGGCGGGCGCCCACGCCCTCGAAGGAGACCATGAGGCAGCCGCCCGGCTGCTCGGTACGGCCGCCGCGACACGCGAGGTGGTCGGCGTGCCGCTGCCCACCGCCGAACGCGGCGACGTCGATCGCATCACCACCACAGTCCGCCGGGCACTGAAGCCGTCCTCCTTCGATGACGTCTACAAGCTCCGCTCCATCTGATGGCCGAGCCCACACTACGGAACGTGACTGTGCGCAGTGGGCGAGCGTGGGCCAGGGCGTTGGGAGCACATGGCAGGCACGGCCGGGGGCTGGGCTTGCGGGCCCAGGACCCGTTCCAGGGACGCGTAATCCGCGTCAGTAGACCCCGCAGGCGTCGCAGTCGCTCTCTTGCTCCTGGATGTCACACCCGGTGCTGGTGGAGGGGGGCCCGGAAGATGATCGGCGAAGTCCTGGAGAAGACGGGCCGGGATGGTGGGCCGGTCCGGCTCAGGTGAGCGGCCCCGGGGTAGGTGACACGGTCGGTGAGCAGTCGTGCGGGGTTACCGGTTCGCCCATCGCCACGAGGATCTTGCGGCTGCCGCGGTAGGCGTCGCGCCCGTGCGCGGAGAGGATGGTGTCGACCAGCATGAGATCACCCGGCTGCCGGCTCTCCCGCCGGGTGGCGGAGTCGTAGGCCGCGTTGAGGACGTCCACGTCCTGGGCCGCCAGCGCACTGCCGTCGCCGAACGCCGTGTCGAACGGCAACCCGTCCGTGCCGAAGGTCATCTTCGCTGCCGCGCTCATGGAGGGTGAACGCCACCTCGTACAGCGGGGTGCGGGACATGTCCCGCTCCGGCTGCAACTCGTCGACCAGGAGGGCGAAGGGGACGGCCTGGTGCTCATAGGCCTGGATCAGGTTCTCGCGGGCCTGCTCGATCAGTGTGGCGAACGTAGGGTCGCCTTCCCAGCGGGCTCTCATCACCAGGTTGTTGATGCCATAGCCGATGAGACCCTGGAGTTCGGGGCGGGTGCGGCCGGAGACCACCGTGCCGACGGGGATGTCACGCCGGGCGGTATAGCGGGCGAGCAAGGCCTGGAAGGTGGGGAGCAGCACCGCGAAGGGGGTCGCGTCGTGCTTCAGCGCCAGTTCGCGGACCTTCTCGGAGAGTCCGTCGGGCAGGACGAAGGGCACGTTCGCGCCCTCATGGCGCCGGTGGGCGGGACGTGGCAGGTCGGTGGGCAGATCGAGCGGCGTGATGCCGGCGAGCTGTTCCCGCCAGTGGTCCAGGTGGTGGGCGAAGGCCGCACCGCTCTCCTCGGCGCGCTGCCATGCCGCGTAGTCGGCGTACTGCACCGGGAGGGCCGGCATGGACGGCTCCCTGCCGTTCACGAATCCCTCGTACAGGGTCACGAGTTCGGACACGAGAACGTTTGTGGACCAGGCGTCGAATGCGATGTGGTGGAGGGTGACGCTCAGGATGTGATCGTCGTCCGCGAGCCGCAGCAGACGTGCCCGGACGGGCCACTCGCGCTCCAGGTCGAAGGGGGTGACCGACATCCGCGCCACGAACTCGGTGGCGCACCGCTCCCGTTCGTCGGCGGGCCGGGCGGTCTCCTGATCCAGAGGGAGCCCGACGGCCGCGGGCGGGTCGATGATCTGGGCCGGTTCGCCGTCGAGGAGCCCGTACCGGGTGCGCAGCACTTCATGCCGCGCGATCAGTGCCGTCCACGCCCGTTCCAGAGCCGAGATGCCGAGCTTGCCCCGCACTCGGAAGGCGAGCGGCACCAGGTACTCGGCGCTGTCCGGCTCCAGCCGGTTGAGGAACCACATCTGCTGCTGTCCGAACGACAGCCGCAGGGCCCCGGACCTGTCGACGGGAGTGACGGCCGAGCGGCGGCCGCGGGGACGTCCGCTGCCGAGCCGCTGACGGAGGAGCTTCTCCTGAAGGGCGTCGATGTCTGTCCGCTTCTTCTTCCCGACGCTCATCTGTTCCAGTCCTCCCGCTGCCGCCGCTGATGAGTGACCAATCGGTGTCCGATGTTCCGTCGGACGTTTCTGAGCTGTGCCGGGCAGCGCGAATCAGCTCCCCGCTGACTGCTCCATACGGCGACGCAGGCTCGCGGGGCGCATGTCCGTCCATACCTCACCGATATGGGTGAGGCATTCAGCGCGCTTTCCCTCGATGCCCTCCGCACGCCAACCGGCAGGGAGATCTCGGTCCGCCCACCAGATGGAATACTGCTCCTCGTCGTTGACCACGACACGGTAGATCTGGCCGTCATCCTGCTCGTCAGCCATGACAAAACCCTTTCAGGAAGCCGCCGGAAAACGGCATTCGGGTATTCCATATCTGTTCGATCAGTTTTCTCGGCGACCCGATACTCCGTCTATATCGGAGCTATCCGCCGAGAAGCCCTCCGGCCCGGGACCCGATCGACGTCGGGTCCCGGGCCGGAGGGCTTCGGGTGTGTGTGCCGCGGAGCCCGGCCTAGCCGGCGGGTCCGCCGGTGGTGGCGGCGACGGGTGCCGGCTGCGGCTGGTCGCTCATGCCGGGCAGTCGCCTCAGCAGACCCGGCAGGGCCCAGGCCCGTTCGCCGAGCATGGCCACGGCGGCAGGGAGCAGCACGCCGCGCACGATGGTCGCGTCGATAAGGATGGCCACCGCCATACCCACGCCCATCATCTTGTTCTCGATGGCGGAGAGTGTGATGAAGATGGTGAACACCGCCGTCATGATGACGGCCGCGCTGGTGACGACGCCCGCACTGGAGGCGATGCCGTCGACGACGGCCTCCCGTGTGGTGGCTCCGGCCAGCCGGCGCTCCCGGATCCGGCTGAGGATGAAGATGTGGTAGTCCATGCTCAGGCCGAACAGCACGACGAACATGAACAGCGGCAGCCAGCCGGCCACGCCTCCGTACGGGGTGAAGCCGAGCAGTGAGCTGAAGGCGCCGTCCTGGAACACCCAGGTCAGCACCCCGTAGGCGGCACCGATGGACAGCAGGTTCAGTGCGATGGAAATCAGCGGAATCGCCAGCGAGCGGAACACCACCAGCAGCAGCACGAACGCCAGGACGAGGACGAACCCGACGACGAGCGCCGCCCGTGAGGTGAGCTGATCCTTGAAGTCCTCGGCGAACGCGGTCCGGCCGCCGACCGCGTAGTCGATGCCCTCGACCTTGCCGAGGGTCGCCGGGAGGGTGTCCTCGCGCAGTGTCTTCAACGCGGCGTTGGAGACCTCGTCGGTGCCGCTGCCGGCCAGCGGAACGCGCACCATGAGGACGTCGTCGATCTGCACGGTCGAGACCGGGCCCGCCAGTCTGCCCTCACTGTCCGCGATGTGCTGGTGGAGCTCGTCGACAGCCGCCTTCACCTGGGGGGTGTCCGAACTCCCGCCGTCGACGCCCCAGACCGCGATCCGCGTGGGGGTCGGGGCACCGGGGAAGGCTTCCTGCATGCGGACCGCTGCGTCCACCGTGGGCGCGCTGCGCGGAAGGCTGTTGACGACGGCGGCGTCCTGCAGGTGCATGCCGGCCGCCGGAGCCGCCATCACGAGCAGCGCGACCACTGCGGCTCCGCCCCACACCTTCGGGCGCTTGACGACGGCGCGTGCCAGCTTCTGCCAGGTGCGGGACTCGGACATGGTCGTGCGGCGCTTGCCGAGCCAGGGCACGCGGCCCTTGTCGACGCGGTGCCCGAGTGTGGCGAGCAAGGCCGGCAGCACCGTAACCGAGGCGATCATGGCCAAGCCCACCACGAGAGCGGTGCCGAGCGTGAGGCCGCGGAACACACCGAGGCCGCTGAGGAGAAGGCCGCACAGGCAGAGGATCACCGTCACGCCGGAGACGATGACGACATGGCCCGAGGTGCGGGAGGCGATACGTAGCGACTCGGACACACTGTGTCCAGCGGCCCGCTCCTCGCGCTCACGCCGCAGGTAGAAGAGCGAGTAGTCGATGCTCACCGCTATGCCGATCAGCAGAATCATCGAGGTGGCGGCGCTGTTGACGGCGACCCACCGTTCCAGGATGGCGATGAGGCTGAAGGTGCCCACGACGGTGGTCGCCGCCAGCAGTAGCGGGATCGCCGCCGCGACCAGAGCCCCGAAGACGATGAGGAGGATGACCAGGGTGATCGGCAGCGCGGTGCGCTCGGCGCTGGCGAAGTCCTTCTTGACGGCGTCGTCGACGGCGCGGGAAAGGCTCGTGTCTCCGGCCTGTACGACGCGCACGTCGCTGTTCCGGTCGGCGACCCGGTCCACCGCTTCGACCACCGAGTCGAAATGCGCGGTCATCTCCTCGTTCGGGCCGGCCACGAAGAAGGTGACCAGTCCGGAGCGGCCGTCCTTCGAGATCTGTTGCTCCGACCCCGGATTCATCGGGGTGCGCAGGCCGGTGACGGCTCCCGGGGTCTTGTCGAACTCGGCCACGAGGTCCTCGGCGGCCTTGACGAGCGCCGGGTCGTCCATGAACTTGCCGCCGCCGTCGCGCGGCTGGATGAGGACGTTCTCCAGGACCGGCTCGTAGTTCGTCTGTGAGTGGAGCACCTGCTTGACGTCGCCGGACTCACCCGGGTCCGGGGTCCTGGCGCTGGACCCGGAGAGCACGGCGCTGGCGAGCAGCGACACGACGACGAGTGCCAGCCAGCCGCCGATCGCCAGGGCACGGTGCTGTATCGACCAGCCGGCGATCCGCTCGATGAACGCACCCTGGCCTCCACCAGCGTTTAAGCCACCCCTCGCGACGTCTCCCGGTGTCTCCTGGTCCAGGGTTTCCGTGACCGCTGGGCCACCCTGCGTACTGGACTGTTTACGCTTGCGCGACATGAACTAAGGTCCTTCCCGAAAGGGGCGATGCGTTGAAGACTCGCCATCGGCGAGGTGTTGCTTCCTTCTGCCGGGCCGTCAAGTTGCCGCTTGGCGGCCCGGTTCCGCTATTTTTTTTACTCGATCTCCTTGAGGACGCGCTCGACCGAATGCATGCGGGTCCGCAGATCGGCGAGGTGCTCGTCGATAGCGGTCAGCCTCTGCTCGATGGCGCTCTCGTTCCGAACCGCTTTCTCTGCGAGTGTCCGGTATTCGTAATCACGGGCAAGAATGGCTCTGGCCCGCCAGGTCGCAGCCATGTTCCAGACGACGATCGTGACGATCACGATGATCATGCCGAAAATCCCGACTGCTCCGATGACTTCTTGCCAGCCCCGGGAGTTCATGAAGGAGGTCCTTTCTCGCCGTCCGGTTGGGCGGCATCGCCCGCGCTGAGCGTCAACACCGCGGCTGCGATGGTTTCCGGTGTGAGGTCGTGCGCGAAAGGAACAACCTCGTAGAACTTCATAGCTTTTCCGTCGCTCGATATTTCGAGGTTGGCCGAGACGAGGCCTGCGGCTTCCAGCTTCCGCAGATGGGCCTGGAGCAGGGCGCGGCTGATGCCCAGCTCGCGGGCCAGCTGGCTCACGTAGTTGCGTCGACGGGACAGGGCGGCCACCACCCGGAGCCGGTGCGGGCTGGCCAGTGTGGCCAGCACACGCACCATGTCGTCCCCGTCACGGAAGGAGGTTCTCACAGCGACACACCGGACATGCCAAGCGACGCTAGCAGGTACATGGAGGGGTTTCCAGTCATGTCGATCAAGCGCTCCCATCACCAACTCGCTCATAAAGAAGGCCTGTTGGGGCGTCGGCGTGATACCTGCTGCACCAGTACGACACCGCTCGCCACGAGCAGCGACATCGCAGGTCCGATGAGGAACGGGGGGATGTCGTCCGGGAGGGCGCGACCTCCCAGGTAGCCGAAGCCGATGGTGTACGAGAGGAACATGGCCTCGGCGGCCCCCGCGCCCGCCAGGTACTTGCGGACCGGGTATCCCGAGATTCCGGCGGCCAGCCCGCCTATGCCGCGCCCGGTGGGCACAAAGCGCATGGCGATCACCGAGGGCACTCCGTAGCGCTGGATCCGCTGTGTCGTCCACTCCAATGTCGAGCGGCGCCGCGCGTCCCGTGAGAGCCAAACCAGTGCGCGACCGCGTGACCTGCGGCCTATCCAGAAGACCCCGAGGTCTCCCAGGACGGCGCTGGTCAGCAGGATGGGCGCCAGAGCCGCAAGGTCGAGGCTGCCCGTCGCGGCGAGGGCGCCGGCGCTCGTTAACAGCGCGGAGTTCGGCACCATGGGTGGCATCGTGACGAGGATGAGGAGTACGTACATCCAGTGCATGCTGTCCACGACCACCAACTCCCCTGTCTGTCGTACACCTGTCTGCACCCGCATATAAATGTTGGCAGGTGCTAAGCCGGGTATCAACAGCAGCCGGGAGGGACCAGGGGTATCTGGGAGCCAACCCCTAGGGGTTTGACGCCGAGCGGCCCCGGAACCGCTGAGGGGATCCTCCGGGCCCCCGGTCCTGGGCGAACTAGGTTCGCTGAAAAGCAAGTTGAGCCAGTGTCGAGGCCAGGATCCCGATCACCCGAGGCAGCGACCCGTCGAAGTAGAAGTGCCCCCCGTCGACCACGTGCATCTCGGCACCGCCGATGGCGTAGTCCTTCCACAGTTCCAGGTCGGCGGGCGCGACCGAGAGGTCCCGGTCGCCGCCCAGGGCGATCAGCGGGCACGTCAGTGGAGCGCCTGCGGTGTATTCGTAAGTCTCGACCACGCGCAGGTCCCCGGAGAGCACGGGAAAGGCGAGCTGCCACAGCTCCTCGCTCTCCTCCATCCTGCGCGCGCCCTCTCCACCCAGCTCGCGGAGGTAGACCCGCAGTTCGGCCTCGTCGAACGACAGGCCGCGCGGGGTGCGCTCGGCGGGTGCCTTGCACGCGGATACGAACAGACCGGTCAGCGGCGAGGGGAAACGCGGATGGAGCCGACGGGCGGCCTCGAAGGCCACCAAGGCCCCCATGCTGTGCCCGAAGAACGCGGTGGGACGGTCGAAGGGCATCTCGATGCCCCGCACGATCTCCTCCGCCAACTCGGGCACCGAATGTGGCATGGGGTCGCGGTCGCGGTCCTGCCGCCCGGGGTACTGGACGGCGATCAGCTCGACCGTCTCCGGGAGCAGGTGCGCCCAGCTGTGAAATGTGCTCGCGGCGCCCCCCGCGTGCGGGAAGCAGTACAGCCGCATCCGCGCACGGGGGCGCGGCAGGAATCGTCGGAACGGGCTGTGCGTCGACATGGTGTGCTCCTGCGCCTCGAGTGCGGTCATCATGCCGCCCATCTTGTTCTCCGCCCGCGCTCACGGGACCGTCGAGCATCGGTGGAGGCCTGTCACCGGGGCTGGTCCGCCCGGCGGGCCGACCGGTCCTCCTCGTCCACCCGGTCGAGCCGCACCGGACCGTGCGCCTCTCCCGGGACCCCGCCGCGCGTCGCCGCAGTGCGCTGCGGCTCATGCGATGACCGTCCCCTTCCGCACGTCGCCCCAAGCGCGCAGTACGACGGGTGCGGTGCCGCGGGTCGCCTCCCTGGCCAGCGCGGCGACCAGGCCCGTGCCCAGGTTCACCTCCTCGACCAGCCATCTGCGGCGGGGGCCGGGCCCGGTGTGCTCGACGACCACCGGACCCGCTTCGGCGGGCAGTACTTCCAGAGCGCGCATATCCGCGACGATGCCGATCCCGACGGCCTTCAACAGGGCTTCCTTCCGCGTCCAGGAGCGGAGGAAGAACTCCCGCCGGTCCTCCTCGTCCTCCATCGCCCGCATCCGGGCGAGTTCGAGGTCGGACAGGACCAGTTCCGACACGCCTCCCGGAGCGAAGTCGTGCGTGCTCTCGATGTCGACGCCGATGTTCCCGCCGGCGGTGACGGCCAGCGCCCAGTGCGGACCCGACCGGGAAAGGCCGAACTCCAGACGGGTGGCGGGCCGGACGATCCGGGGCCGGCCGTGGGACGTGTCCTCACAGGCCGGGCAGCTGTGCCGACCGAAGCGGATCGAGCCGGGTGAAACGCCGAGGTACTGCTCGGCGAGCAGACGACGCAGCGCGGAGTGCGCACCGGCGTAGTGGGCGTCGAACGGAGGACGTCTACTGCGCACGACGCGGAGTTCGTCGTCATCGAGGAGGGCGAGGCCGTCCGGGGCGAGCTCGTCCGAGGCGCGGCCGTACCAGACGTGGACCGCGCCTGTCGCGGCGAGAGGGCCGCCGCTGTCGTTCATCGTCCGGTCGCTCGGCTCGACGGGGAGTGCACGCTCGACTCCAAACGTAGAGAGGGGAAGCGGAAGCCGTGGCCCGCGGTGGCCTTCCCTCTGTGCCGCGACGGCCACGACGGCGTTCTCACGCTGGGCCCTGCGGCTATACCCGCGCTATACGCCGCCCGGCACGGCGGAAGCCGCGCGTATAGAGGGGCTATAGCGGGTGGACGAAGCGTTGCGCGCAGCAGCGTCGAGCGCGGAGAGGGCGGCTCATGGCAGAGGTCGATGTCCGAGTCCTTGCGAAGTCAGAACATCGAGCCGCACATGACCTGGCGAGAGGGGCGCACCACTCCTCCCCGGTCTCCGACGGGGAGTGGGCCTACGCACAGGATCTTCATGAGCCCGGGCTGGCTTTGGGGGCGTATCTGAGTGGGGAACTGGTCGGTACGGCCCATCTCCTGCGCTCACGCCTCGCGTTGCCCGGCGGCGGGACCGTGCCCATGGCGGCGGCGACCGGGAAGGGCGTACGCGCCGACCGCACGCGGCGTGGAATCTTCACACGGCTGGAGCGTGAATGCCTGGACCTGGCCGTTGAACAGGGGTTCCCCGTGGTGGGCAGCCGGGTGAGCGAGGCGACCATCTACCGCCGCTTCGGGCACGCGGTCGGCAATCGGTCCCGCGCGGTGCGGCTGTACCCGCGGGAAGCCCGGTTGCGGCCCGAGGTGCCCTGCGGTGGCGACGTGCGGCTGGTCGACGGTGCGTCGTCGGTCAGCCTGCTGCCCCGGCTGTACGAACGGCTCGGCCCCTACCGGCCCGGTGTGATCGGACGTTCCGCGGGCTGGTGGAAGGCCACATGGGAGCCATTGGCGCAGTCGGGCAGGAGCCCCGTGGTCGCGGTGCACTCCGGACCGGACGGCGACGACGGCTTCGTCGCGTACCGGACCATGCAGAGCGGGGAATCCGGTGCCCGTGTCACGCTGATGGTCACGGACTTCCACGCGGCGAATCCGCAGGCCGTCGCGGGCCTGTGGCGCTTCCTGCTCGGCGTGGACCTGGTCGAAGAGGTGTGTGTACGCCGTCGGCCCACCGACGAGCTCGTCGAGGGAATGCTGGACGACTGGCGAGCCTGCCGCACCCACTCCCTGGACGACGACCTGTGGCTGCGGCTCGTCGACCTGCCGAAGGCGCTCGACGCGCGCTCCTACGGTGACGGTGACCCGTTGGTGCTGAAGGTCACCGACGAGCTTCTGCCCGCCAACTCCGGAAGCTTTCGTATCTCGCCCGACGGCGTGGAACCGACGTCGGAACAGGCACAACTGTCGTTGGGCGTGGATGCGTTGACCATGGCATACCTCGGCACCACGAGCTTCACGGTTCTGGCCGGAATCGGTGGTCTGCGGGTGATCGACGGCAAGGCGCTGCCGAACGCGGACCGGCTGTTCGGCGCCTCCCCGGCAGCCTTCTGCGGAACCACTTTCTGACGGGGTCTCGTCGAAGTCGTCGCGGATCTCCCAGCGGATCTCCCAGCGGATCTCGGTCAGTGTCATCACGCGTCACATCACGGTGTCCAAAGGAGAAACGGTGACGAGCCCGACGGCCGAGGCCCGGACCGGTGCACCCTGCCGACTCGGCCCCGACGCTTCCGCCGTACAGTCGTCCGCTACGTAACGCAGCCGCGCGCGGTGAGTAGTGATGAGGCCGGCGGCTCATGAAATACGTCGCAGCCCAGGGGTGATCCGTCGGCCCTGGAAACCGAGCCTCCCGTACTCCTCGGGCGCATTGGTTGTGTCGGGCGGAGGGAAGATGGGTGTGGCGAACGCCTAACCGATCTCCGTCCGAGCGGGATCGAGGAGGATGCAGCCGGATGGAAACGGGTGGCTGGGTCCGTTGTCTCGACATCGTCGATGCGCCGGTGAGTACCGGCCTCAGGTGGGGCGAGGCGACAACGACAACGCGATGGACTCGTGGTCCAACGAGTCGGGCACCCACACCGGTTGTATGTATGGCAGGAGGAATGGCACCGGTGACAGGCAGGCGATGGGCCGGGAAGACCAGGACCGCGACGTCTCGCCGCTGAACAGCGACGAGGTCACCTCCTGGCGTACCACGTACGGCTGCTGAACCGATCAGAGAGCAGAAGGGGTGACGCTATGACCGGAGCGCCGCTGATCCGAACGCGCGACCTGTGCAAAGCCTACCGATCGGCAGTGGAAACGGTCTGGGCCGCACGGGAGGTGAACTTCTCGGCCGGGGCCGGCGAGTTCATCTGCGTATACGGAGCCAGCGGCTCCGGGAAGTCGACTCTGCTCAACCTGCTGGCCGGTCTGGATGTCGCCGATTCCGGTGACATCCAGGTCGCCGGAATCGACGTCGGTGCGGCGGATGAGACGCGGCGCGCGCGCCTGCGGTTGGACGCCGTCGGCGTGGTCTTCCAGCACCACCGGCTGGTGGAGGAGTTCACGGCCGCTGAGAACGTCGCGTTGCCGCTGGAGGCACGCGGGGACGCACCGGCTGCCGCCCGCGCGAAGGCCCTCGTACAACTTGGTCGGGTGGGCTTGGTCGGGCTGGAGAACCGACTTCCGGGTCAACTGTCCGGAGGCCAGCGGCAGCGAGTGGGCATCGCCCGCGCACTGGCCGGTGACCGCGCCGTGTTGCTGGCTGACGAGCCGACCGGGGCACTGGACTCGGCCGCCACGCGAGAGATATTCACCCTGCTGCGGAAGTTGTGCGATGAGGGGGTGCTTGTGGTGGTCTGCTCACATGATCCCCGCTGCAGGGAGTTCGCCGACTCGGTCTACGAGGTCGTCGACGGCCGTCTGGAACAGCGCTGATGGCGCGGCAGCCGAAGCAGAGGGACAAGGGGGCATCAACCCTGACGCAGGTACGACTCGCAGGGCGGCTGGCATGGCGGCTGGGCCGGCGCCCCGGCCAGTGGGTCGGCGCCACTTCGACGGTGTTCGTGGCGGGCCTGTTCGCGATGGCCATGTTCATCGTGTTGTCGACGCTGTCACTCTCAGGTGCGCAGGAGGCCGACCGCGATCTGGGCCGCTTCGACGCCCTCGCGAGCGCCCACCTCACGATCCCTCCCGGCAGCGAGACTCCCGTACCGGCGATGACCGGGGCGGCGCGGCAGGCCGATGCGGAAGATGCCGCCGCCTTCCTCGTCTCTCTCGACGCGCAACTCGCCGTCACTCCAGCGCGGAACGTGACGCTGCTGGAAGGGGACTGGAAGCTCGATCCGTACCCGGACGTCTACGAGTTGACCGCTGGGCGCTGGCCTCAGCGGCCTGGCGAGATCGTGGTGAGTGACCCCGAGGACGTCAAAACCGCGCCAGGTCAGAGGCTCACGCTGCTCGGCGACGTTCGGCTGCGCGTGGTGGGCGTCGCAGAGAACCACTACGCGAGCACCTCGTACCTTCTCGCCGCTCCGGGCACCTGGCAGAGTCTGGACCCGAAGCTTGTTGAGGGTTACCCCGCCCTGGTCGCGCAGCCCTACCTGCTGTGGACCGGAGGTCCCGAACAAGCGGTCATGGACGCTGTGACGAAGTCGCTCACGCCGTACAGCCAAGGCTCCGGCTCGGCAGCCGCCGGTGACGGGGGATCTCTTCTCCCCGGCCCGCCGACCCTGCGGGCACAGCTGGAGACGAAGGCGGCCGACTACTGGATCGAGAAGGCCCCGGCCGGATACGCCATCCCTGCCGTTCTGGTCCCCATCGGTGCTGTGCTGCTGGTCTTCGGGTTGATCAACCGGCGTTTGCGGCGCACGGCGGAGGCCATGGTGGCCTCGGGGCTGCGACCTGCCACCACCATGGCGGCCGTGAGCTCCGCCGGTGTCGCTTGGTGCCTGGCTGCCGCCGCCGCCGGTGTTGCTGCCGGAATCGCCTCCGGCTGGTCCCTGCGGCCCCTCCTGGTGTACTTGCAGGACCGGCCGGGGGGAGACATCGACGGGGTGGCAGACGCGGCAGCGCGGCTTCTGGCTCTGGTCGCGGTGACCGGAGCACTGGCCGGTGCGGGGCTGTTCCTGACCCGCCGGACCCGTATGGCGCAGCCTCTACACGCCAACCCGTCACCGCCGCACCAGCCGACGGCGAAGAGAACGGGTGGTGCCTGGAGAGACACGACCATGGTCCGCGATGTCCGCCGGCCGGCCGCACTGGGCGCCTGGTGCACCTGTGTGGTCTTCACGGCGACGCGCCTGGACTCCCCGTCCGAGGGCATGTACCTGACCGCCCTGATGACCGCCGCCGTAGTGCTGACGTTGCCGGAGTTCTTCGGACTCGCGACCCGTCTCCTTCCGGAGCGCGACGCCCGCCGAAGACTGGCCCGACGCCAGTTGCAGGCCGACCGGCGACGGGCACAGGCCGCCCTCGCCGTCCTTACCGTGATCATCGGGGCCGGCTTGGGCATGCTCGCCCTTCTCGACACCTTGATCCGCAGCAGCGAGAACACCGTGCAGCCGGACGTCCTGCCCGGCCAGGTCCTGTTGGCGCACCGGGCCGGCGGAGCCTTCCCGCCACCCGAGCGGATGCTTTCCGTGATGGAGGAAAGCAAGATCCTCGACGGGCTTCCGCGGGTTGAGTTCCACCGCCTCTCGAAAGAGTCCGTGAACCAGAGCGGCCCCGCCCCCAGCACGACTCGGGACGGCAGCGACGGCGGCATCGTAGCTGTCGACTCCCCCGACGATGTCCCCGTCCTGACCGGCCGCTCCCTCACCTCCGACCAGCGTGCTCTGCTCAACGGTGGCGGACTTCTGGTCTGGTCCGACCGCGACAACCCTCCGCCCCCCGAAGGCCGGCCGACCCGACTTGTCGTGGCCGAGAACGACAACGTCCTCAGCAGAACCCCTCCCTTGCCGTCCAAGCCGCTGGAGCCGCCGAGGGCGGGCTGGCGCGCCGGCACGGACGGGATCCTCCTCACCGACACCGCCCGCCGCCTCGACCTCCCCATCGCCGCGCGGGGCCCCATCATGGTTTCCGGCGTCGACGAGGGCCAGGGCACGCGCGTGCAACAGATCCTTCAGGATCACGCGCTCGACGCGCGCGCGGCCCACATCTACGTCGAGCCGGAACCGCCGGTTCCTGACACCGCGCTCTACGTCTCCGCCGCGGCTCTTGCCCTGCTCGCGCTCACTGTCGTCCTCACCGCTCTCCGCAGCCAGACCCAAGCGCTGAGGAACTACGTCGACAGCCTTGTCGCGCTTGGTATCCCTCCCTCTTGGGGGCGCCACATCATCCTCTGGCAGTTCGCCCTGCTCCTGGGAACCGCCACCCTCCTGGGCCTCTTCATCGCCATCGTCCCGACCATGGCTCTGGCCACCCGGATCTCCGGCTTCCAGCTCGGCATTCCCTGGGAACAGATGACCCTGCTCCTCGCCGCCCTCGTCCTGGCCTCCTCGCTCGCCGCGACCCGATCGGTTCTCGCGCTACGTCGGTAGGGCGGTGGCCTTCGTTCCCTGGACATCGCGATGCCTTATGAGGCACGAGTACTACGGAAGGGAACACGAGTACTAGTGAAGGGAATCAGCGCGCGGCGGGCTCCTTCCGACCCGGCACCGCGTTCCGGAACGGGGGGTTTGTGCCTCCGGCGGATCCTCCTTGGAGGGGGTGGGGGCTGGTCGGTCGGGTGTTGTCGCGCCCCGCGAACAACGAGAGGCGGCCCACCGGTTCTCCGGTGGACCGCCTCCGTGAAGCGATGAAGCGATGAGGCGATAGAGCGGGTTCGGGGTGTCAGCAGGGTGCGGGCGTCCTCACGGCCGGGCCGCTCGGCCCCCGCGGGGACGCCCGCGTCACTGTGTCACTTGCCGTGGTAGGCGTTGAACAGGGTGACCGTTCCCTTGTTGCCCTTCTTGTCGGCGACGTCCGCCTTGAAGGAGACCGCCTTGCCCTTGGCGGGGTTCTTGACGCTGACCTTGCCCTTGCTGACGGTCAGCTTCCTCCAGGTCTTGCCGCCGTCGTAGGAGACCTTGACGGCCAGCGACTTGAGGTTCTTCCCGGCCGCCGGGCCCTGCACGGTGACGGGCACCGTCTGGGTGGCGCCGGCCTTGACGGTCCCGTCCAGGGCGACCTTCGCACCGAAGCGGGCCGTGGAGACGGCGAGCTGCGTCACCTTGTCACCGGACGGCTTCTTGGACCGGAAGGTCCAGGAGGCGTCGATGCGGCTGCCGGCCTTGGCGACTTCGGCGCTGCGCGAGACCGAGGTCTTCAGGGTGTATTCGGCGTCGGCGGCGCCGACCGTGAACGGCGCTTTGCCGGAGAGCGGGTCCTTGTTCTCGCCGACCTTCGTCTTGCCCTTGTGGAGCGTGGTCTTCACCGAGGAGAAGTCCGACGAGCCCGCGTTCCCGCTGCCGTCGGCGAACACCGGCAGGGAGCCGGTGATCTTGTTGCCCTCGCGGAAGACGCCGTGGTCCTTGCCGACCGCCGGGCTGAAGACGGCGGTGTTGAAGTTCTCCGTGTACGACTTGCCGGCCTTGTAGGACTTGTTCGCGACGAATTTGTAGAAGGCGTCCTTGACCGGCCAGCCGCCCGAGTTCACTCCGGAGGTCTGCTGGTAGGTCATGTCCCACTCGGACTGTTCGGCCGACAGGTGCAGCGTGCGGGTGCCGGGCGCCTTGCGCGGGACGGTCTCTATGAGGCCCACGTGGCTGTTGGGCGCGTAGCCGAAGACCGTGAGACCGCCCTTCTTGGCGGTGCTGCCGGAGGCGCCGAGTCCGACCTTCACGGTGGCCAGTTCGCTCGCCTTGTAGTTCTTGGTGAAGCCGGTGTAGAACTTCTTGGCCTTGCCGCCGGTGACCACGTGGTAGTCGGACGCCTTGGTCTCCCAGCGGGCGTTCAGGGAATGGCTGAACGAACCGTCGGTGACCTCGGGGCCGACGTGCGTGGTCCGGACGTTCTGGAGCGACGACAGGACCCAGCCGCCGTTCAGATAGCTGTCCTTCTTCTGCACCGCGAAGCCGACCACGGCGGAGGTCTCCTTGGCCGTGGCGTCCGGGACGCCGAGGGAGACGGGCTTGGTCGTGCGGGCGTCGACGGTGAGCGTGGTGTTCTTGTCGATGCTCAGAGTCGGCTGGACCAGCGCGTCAAAGCCCTTGGACCAGTCGTCCGGGTCGGTCGCGCCGCTGGAGCTGAGGGTGTAGTCGCCCTTCGGCAGCCGGGCCTTGGAGGTGCCGGACGGGTCGCTCAGATAGTGCCAGCCGCCGGCGTGGCCGACCAGCCACGAGCTGAGGTTCCCGTCGGCCGCGCCGTCCCTGCCCAGGTGCTTGACGGTGACCTCGTACGACTCCACCTCGCGGTCCACGGCGGCGGCGGTGCGGACGGTCTGGCCGTCGGCGGTGGTGGCGATGACGGTGGCGGAGTAGTGGCCGTCGTCGTCGCCGCCGATGCGGGTGTCGGCGGTGACGTCGACGGTGGCGGTCCCGTTCCCGGGGATGGTGATCTTGTTCTGTCCGAGGGTGAAGAAGCCGGCCGGGGTGGGCTTGCCCTTGGGGCCGAAGGTGGTGGCGGTCAGGTCGAGGGTGACGGGCTTGTCGCCGAGGTTGCGGTAGGTGATCTGTTCGGTGACGGGCTTGTCGTCGGTGTGCGGCCACAGCTGGGTGCCGAAGCTGACCGGGCCGGACTCGGCGATGACGGTCTGCTCGATCGCCTTGTCGACGGCGATGCGGCCGGAGCCCTGCTGGAAGGCGCTGTAGTCGCCGCCCTTGGTGGAGGAGGTCAGGACGGCCTTGAGTCGGTCGGCCTTCCAGTCCTTGTGCTGCTGCTTGAGGAGGGCGGCTGCGCCGGCGACGTGCGGTGCGGCCATGGAGGTGCCGGAGATGGTGAGGTAGCCGGCGGGTTTCTCGCCGCGTTCCTCGGCGAATTGGCTGCCGGAGGCGGAGGCGGCGGTGGTGTCGACGCCGGGGGCGGTGACGTCGGGCTTGATCGCGCCGCCGCCGGTGCGGGGGCCGACGCTGGAGAGGTCGGCGACCTTGTCCTTGTCGTCGACCGCGCCGACGGTCAGCGCGGCGTCCGCACTGCCGGGCGAGCCGATCGTCCCCGCGGTCGGGCCGCTGTTGCCCGCCGACACGGCGAACAGCACGCCCTTCTCGGCCGTCAGCTTGTTGACGTGGATCTCCAGCGGGTCCAGCCCGGGGGAGTCGTATCCGCCGAGGCTGAGGTTGATGATGTCGGCGCCCTGGGCGACGGCCCAGTCCATGCCGGCGATGATGTCGGAGTCCTCGCCGCCACCATGGTCGTCCAGGACCTTGCCGTTGAGAACGTCCGCCTCGTACGCGACGCCCTTGTACTTGCCGCCGGACTTGGCCCCCGTGCCGGCCGCGATGGACGCGACGTGCGTGCCGTGGCCGACCCGGTCCTTGGTGTCGGGCGACGAGGAGAAGTTCCGGGCCCCGGTCACCTGGCCCTTGAGGTCCGGGTGGGTCGCGTCGACGCCGGTGTCCAGGACCGCGATCTTCACGCCCTTGCCGGTCAGCTTCGACGACCAGGCCTTCGGGGCGCCGATCTGGCCGACGCTGGTGTCGAGGTTCGCCCGGCGGATCCCGTCCAGCCAGACATGGCTGATCCCGGACGCGGTGGAGCGCGCGGCGGAGCCGGTGGAGCGGGTCAGTGCCTCCCACAGCTCGGTCGTGTCGGAGACGGGCGTGGTCACGGCGTCCGCGTTCAGGGACGCCAGAGTCCTGCGGACCTCGGTGTCGCCCGCGGAGCGGACCTCCGTCTTCGCCGTCTTCGCCGCGCCGCGGTAGCCGACGATGACCTTCAGGCCGTCGCGGTACGCCCTGCGGCTCTCGGCGCGGCTCAGCTCCGTCACATCGAAGAGCCGCCGGTCGAGCTTCCCCTCGGCGATCAGCCGCTGGGCGTCGTGCGGGACGACATGGGTGCGCCCGTCGGTGCTCAGGGTCTGAACCGGAATCCCCTCACGGCCCTTGGCGGGCTGGAACTGGACGACGCGGCCCTTCGCGTCGACCAGCACCCGGTCACCCGTGATCAGGGTGATCCGGTGCTCCGCCTTGCCCGCGCCGCGGAACGAAGCCGCCCCGTCGGCGGCCGGACCGGTCCGGCGCTCTGCCGCTGCCGGGCCGGTCATGCCCGCGGTCAGTGCCACGGCCGCCGCAGCGGCGATCGTGGATATGCAGGCCATTTTCACTTGTGTGCGCAAGTCTCCTCCTGGAGTTGAGTGAGGGACGAACGAAGTTCGTTCATCCGTAGGGAGGGTTGGTCGTAGAACCGTTCGACTCCGCCCCCGGCATACTTGGTATGCAGGGAGAGTGCGGAAGGACTCAGGGGTTGCTTATGCGGCCGGTTGGGTGGCCTGACGCTGTCGTGTCGTACGTGTCGTACGTGTCGTACGTATCTGGGCCGGGCCTGGCGGGAGGCCTTGGCGCCCCGGCCGCACACGCACCGCTTCGTGGGGTCCGCGGCGGCCGGGGCCTACGCGGCGTGCAGCGCCAGCGTCGGCGACAGGCGGGACGCCCGTACCGCCGGATAGAGGCCCGCGACCGTACCGATCACCAGTGTCGCGCCGAACCCACCGCCGACCGCCCAGAGCGGAACCACCCACGGCAGCCCGCTGCTCGCCGCGTACGCGCCCGTCGCCGCCGATCCGAGGACGATGCCCGCCGCGCCGCCGAGGCCGGACAGCAGCAGGGACTCGGTGACGAACTGGCTCCGGATCTGACCCCGGGTCGCGCCGATGGAGCGGCGCAGTCCGATCTCGTACCGTCGCTCCAGCACTGAGATGATCATGGTGTTGGCCACCCCGACACCGCCCACCAGCAGTGCCACTCCACCGAGGCCGAGCAGCAGATTGCTGAACGCGCCCTCGGTCGCGGCCTTCGCCTGGAGGCCGGACGACGGGTCCGTGACACGGACGTTGCGCGGGGTCTGCGGGTCCACGGTCCGGGCGACGAGGCTCCGGACCTTGCCGACCGCGGCGTCCGCGGAGCGTTCGTACAGCGTCGTCGGGTGGCCGTCGAAGCCGAGCCCGCTCTGGGCGATGTCCCACCCGACCAGCGCCGAGCGCGCGATCTCGGGGGAGAGCGGCAGGTCGTCGAGGATTCCGAGGACGGTGAAGTACCGGCCGTCGATGTGCACCCGCTGGCCCGGCCGGGAGATGCCGAGGCGGTCCGCCGCGACATCGCCCAGGACGACCGCCGGATATCCGCCGGTGGCCTTGTTGAGCCAGGTCCCGGTGCGGAGCTTCGCGCGCAGGGTGGCCGGCAGGTCCTCGGTGGCGGCCTGGACCGTGATTCCGCCGGTGATGTCCTCGGAGATCTTCTCCGAGCGGCGGACGGAGTGCTCCAACAGGCCGGTGCCGCCGACGTGTTCGACGCCGTCGATCCTGGCCACCTTGCCGACCGCGTCCTTGGCCATCGGGGGGCTCTTCCCGGTCAGCAGATCTTCGCCGGGGGTGATCATCAGCATGTTGGTCCCCAGCTTGTCGAGCTCTTGGAGGAGCTTCTTCTCGCTGGAGGCCGAGATGCCGACCACCGAGATCATCGTGGCGATCCCGATGGCGATCCCGAGGGCGGACAGCACCACCCGCAGGGGCCGGCTGCGCATCCCGGCCGAGCCGGTGTGCAGGATGTCGCGCGGGGTCAGCCGGGCCGCCTTGAGTACCGGCCGCCGCCGGTCGGTGCTCATGGGGCGTCACCCTCGACCCGCGCGGATACG
This sequence comes from Streptomyces sp. NPDC104313, assembly GCF_055583985.1. Taxonomy (NCBI): domain Bacteria; kingdom Bacillati; phylum Actinomycetota; class Actinomycetes; order Kitasatosporales; family Streptomycetaceae; genus Streptomyces; species Streptomyces sp. NPDC104313. The sequence goes on along the minus strand of NZ_JBVJMW010000001.1, from coordinate 594,021 downwards.
TTTCCTCGTGCCGGGCTTCCCTGCGCCGCGTCTCCTCGTGCCGCGTTTCCCCGCGCCGGGCCGGCCTGCCCCGCTCTGTCCTGTACGACCTGCCCGTCCCGGATCCGCACCTGCCTCGGCAGCATCTCGGCGATCTCCGAGTCGTGGGTGATGACGGCGATGGTCGCGCCCTCCTGGTTGAGGTCGTGGATCAGTTGCATGACCGCTTCGCCGGACGAGGTGTCCAGGGCGCCGGTCGGTTCGTCCGCGAGCAGCAGATCGGGTTCGCCGACGACCGCGCGGGCGATGGCGACGCGCTGCTTCTGGCCGCCGGACAGCTCGTGCGGCCGGTGTCTCATCCGGTTGCCGAGGCCGACCCGGTCCAGGGCGAGGGCGGCCTGTCTGTGCCGTTCGGCGCGCGGCAGCCCGGAGTAGAGGAGCCCCTCGGCCACGTTCTCCTGGGCGCTGATGCCCGGCACCAGGTGGAACGCCTGGAAGACGAAGCCGATGTGCTGGGCGCGCAGTGCGGAGAGCTTGCGGTCGGAGAGCCGGCTGACGTCGTGTCCGGCGACGGCGACCGAGCCGGCCGTGGGCCGGTCGAGGGTGCCGACGATATGGAGGAGGGTGGATTTTCCGGAGCCCGAGGGGCCGACGATCGCCAGCAGTTCGCCCGCGTTGATCGTCAGGTCCACCCCGCGCAGCGCGGCGACCCCGCCCGGGTACTCCTTGGTCACCCCGGCCAGCTCGACCACCGGGACCGGGACCGGGGAGGCCGGTGCCATCGGGCCGGACCCGGCCGCGCGCGGGTGCGGGAAGGTGCCGCTCATGACGTCGGCACCCCGACCTTCATGCCCGCGCCCAGTCCGTCGCCCACCACCTCGACCCGGCCCTGCGCGAAGAGACCGAGCCTCACCTTGACCTCGCGCGCCCTGCCGCCCTCGACGACCTGGACGCCGAACGAGCCGTCGTCCAGTGCGAGCAGCGCGCCGACCGGCACACTGAGCACGTTCTGACGCGTCTCACCGCGGAATCTGACGGTGGCCGGGGACTTGTCGAAGCCCTTGACCCGGTCCGCGTCGTCGAAGGTGACGACGATGCCGACGCGCGGGGTCTTGTCGTTCGGGTCCGAGCCCGGCTTCGTCACGGAGGCGACCGAGGTGACGGTGCCCTTGGTGACGGTGCCGTCGGGCAGCTCCACGTCGACCTTGCCACCGGTCTTCGCCAGTGAGGCCTCGGAGACCTTGGCGTCCAGCTGGACGACACGATCGGAACCGGTGGTGGTCAGGATCGCCTGGCCGGGTGCCGTCCGGTCACCGGCCGCCGCTTCGGCGCTCTGGATCCGTACGGGCCCCGCGGAGAAGGCGATCTGCTCCGGGCCGATCCGGCCGGTCTGCTTCTGTTCGTGCGCCTTCTGCCACCGTTTGACCGCCGTGGCGGTGCCGGAGGTGTACGTGCCGTCGATGGCGAGCCCGGTCCCGTATCCGAGCTCGCGGAGGTTCTCCTCCAGCTGGAGTACGTCGGTGCCCTTGGAGCCGGTTTCCAGCATGCGGTACATCGGCTCGGCGCCGTACATCAGCCGGACGTCCTTGCCGTTCACCGCGTACAGCCTGCCATCGCGTTTGATCTTGGAGCCGCCGGAGGTGATCCAGGTCAGCACGCCGGCCGCGCCCGCGTTGAGCTTGTGCTGCCGGGAGTAGCCGAGGGTTCCGTCGATGCCGGTGCTGTTGCTCAGATCGCCCTTGACCACGGGGGCGGTGGCGGGCGGGAGGGCGGTCCGGGCCTGCCCGCCCTCCCCGGTCCGCGGTTCGCCGAGAGCGGTGACGGCGAAGCCGCCGCCCGCGACGGCCGCGATCAGCGCGACCGAGACGGCTATGGTGCGGCGCCTCACGCGGCGCACTTGTTCATGGCTGCCATGAACTTGTCGCGGTCGGCCCCCTCGGGAATGCGGAAGCCCTCGCTCATACCGTTCTTGGCGGGCCTAGGGTCGGGCATGGTGAAGCCCTTGCCGCGCAGACACTGGACGATCTTGAGCTGCTGGTCCGCCTGCTGCTGGTCCGCGGCGCCTTCACCGCCGCCGCCCGGTGCTGAGATCCCGCACTCTCCCAGCGCCTTCTGCCACTTCTCCGGAGAGGTGCCGTCCGGCTCGACGAGCGTCTGCGAGCGCGGGTCCGCGCCCGGCGGAAGATCGGCGATCTTGACGCCCTTCTCCCGAAGGCACTTGCGCAGCTTCTGGTCCGCGTCGACGACGTCCGACGGGACGCTGTTTCCGCCCGAGCCGCCCTCGGGCGCGGCCGACTCCTCGGCGGCCGACGACTTCACCCCTTCGCCGGAGGAGTCGGAGCAGCCGGAGGCGAACAGGGCCAGACCGGCGATGCCCGACGCGACGGCCAGGGTGAGCTTGCGATTCCTCATGGTTCCACTTCCCTTACGGACTCACCTGAGTACGGACGGGAGGAACAGTGACCGAAGCAGCCGTGTCGCTTCTCTTACCGAGCGCGTCACAGCGCCGTAATGCCACCATCGGGTAGACAGGGCGGATGCGCGTACTACTGGTGGAAGACGAGGCAATCCTGGCCGAGATGATCGCCGAGGGGCTGCGCCGCGACGCGATCACGGTGGACATCGCCCACGACGGCGCCATCGGTCTGCGCAAACTCCAGACCAACGACTACGACGTACTCGTACTCGACCGCGACCTGCCCGGTATGCACGGTGACGAGGTCTGCCGCCGCGCCGTGGCACAGCGGCTTCTCACCCGGGTCCTGATGCTCACGGCGTCCGGGACCGTACGGGACCGGGTCGAGGGGCTCGGCCTCGGCGCCGACGACTATCTCACCAAGCCGTTCGCGTACGACGAACTCCTCGCCCGGGTGCTGGCACTGGGCCGCCGGGCCCAGCCCGCGCTGCCGCCGGTGCTCGAACGGGCGGGCATCGTGCTGGACATCCCGCGGCGGCGGGCCAGCCGGAACGGGCATCACCTGAATCTGACCCGCAAGGAGTTCGCCGTACTCGAAACCCTCATGCGGGCCGACGGCTCCATCGTCAGCGGCGAGGACCTGATCGAAAGGGTGTGGGACGAACACGCGGGGTACGACACGAATCCGGTCCGGGTCGCGCTGAGCCGGCTGCGGGGGAAGCTCGGGGAACCGCAGGTGGTGGAGACGGTTCCCGGGGCGGGGTACCGCATCGCGTACGGCACGGCAGGGGCCGGCCGTTGACCGCGCGTCCCCTCGCGCGCCTGGTTCCGTGGCGGGTTCCGCGGGTACGGCTCGCGAGTGAGCGGGCCCGGCTCACCGCCCTCTACGGAGGCCTGCTGGTGATGGCCGGCTGCGTCCTGGTCACGGTCATCTACCTGCTCGTCCAGGACGGGCTCGACACCCGAATCGGCGGTGCGGTCGATCTGTTGCCGGAGGGCGAGCGCACCGGCGCGCACATCATTCCCGGAGAACTGATCTCGCCGGAGGAGATCGACAGCCATACGGTGACCGAGGCCGTGCGGATAGGCGCGGACACCACGCTCCACCGGCTGCTCACCGTCTCCGCGATCGCCCTCGCCGTCTTTGCCGCCTTCTCGGTGTTCCTGGCCTGGTGGATGGCGGGCCGGGTGCTGCGTCCCGTCGGCCTGATCACGGCCACCGCGCGCAAGCTCTCCGGTGAGAACCTCCACCAACGCATCGACCTCAAGGCCCCGCCGGGCGAGCTCAAGCAACTCGCCGACACCTTCGATCAGATGCTGGGCCGGATCGAACAACTGGTGGGCGCACAGCAGCGTTTCGCCGCCAATGCCGCCCATGAGCTGCGCACACCACTGGCGGTCCAGCGCTCGCTTGCCGAGATCGGCCTGGCCGATCCCGACCCCAAACCGGAACGCATCCAGTGGATCCGGAACCGGCTCATCGACGCGGCCGACACCAGCGAACAGCTCATCGAGTCGCTCCTCCTGCTCGCCGCCAGCCACGGAGGTGACCTGGAGCGCCGCGAACCGGTGGCGCTCGGCGAGACCGTCGCGATCGTCGCGGCCGGATTCGGCGACGAGGCCCGGGAACAGGGCATCACCCTGCGGATCCTGGCGGAGCCGATGACCGTGGAGGGCGATCCCGTCCTCCTCACCCATCTGGTGAACAACCTGATGGGCAACGCGATCCGCTACAACCATCGCGGCGGCACCATCGGGATCACGGCCACGGCCACGGCGGCCGGGTGCCACAGCCTGGAGATCACCAACACCGGACCGGTCGTGCCCGCCGAAGACGTGCCCCTGCTCTTCGAGCCCTTCCGCCGGCTGAACGCGCGCCGGCACGCGCCGGGCGAAGGAGTGGGCCTCGGCCTCTCGATCGTCACGTCCATCGCCCGAGCCCACGGCGCCGAGGCGACGGCTGAGGCGAACCCGGGCGGCGGCCTGGCGGTCCGGGTGGTGTTCCCGGCGCCTTAGAGGTAGTCCGGTTCGTGTAGTTCATGGGTGATGGTGATCTATGTGTCCCGCCAGGTCAGGCGGTGTAGCCACCGTCGACCGCCAGTGAGGTGCCGGTGATCCACTGGGCGTCCGGGCCGGCGAGGAAGGCCACGGCCTTCGCGGTGTCGGCCCCCGCGCCCAGAACCTTCGCCGCGGTCCGCAGGCGCTCCGCCTCGGCCTCGTCCGTGCCGTCCGGGTTCATGTCGGTGACGGTGGGCCCGGGGTCCACGATGTTCGCGGTGATCCCCTTGGACGCCACGTCGTGGGCCAGGCCCTTGGTGAAGCCGATCAGCGCCGACTTGCTCATGGCGTACAGCGTCACATCCGGGACCGGCACACGGTTGGCCCAGCAGCTGCCGATGCTGATGACGCGGCCACCGTGTCCCAGGTGGGGGATGGCTGCCTGAGTGGCCAGGAAGACGGCGCGCACGTGGACGGCCAGCGTGCGGTCGATCTCCTCCAGCGTCACATCCCCGATCGGCCCGTAGGGGAAGATTCCGGCGTTGTTGACCAGGATGTCGAGCCGGCCCAGCTCCGTCGCGGTCCGCTCGACGGACCGGACCACGGCCGCCGGGTCCGTGCTGTCGGCCTGGATGGCCAGGCCCCTGCGTCCGAACGCCTCGATCGCCTTGACGACCTCCTGGGCCTTGTCGGCCGCGCTCACATACGTCAGGGCGACGTCCGCGCCCTCCTCCGCCAGTCGGAGGGCGGTCGCGGCACCGATACCGCGGCTTCCCCCGGTCACCAGTGCCACCTTGCCCGCAAGCCGATGCATCTCGCTCCCTTCACGTTAAGGTTTATCTAGGTCGAGCGATCCAAAAATACTGACAGGCAGGATGACCGGAGGTCAACCCATCTCCGAGGAGGCAGACATGGCCGAAAGAGGCCGACCGCGCGCATTCGACCGGGCCGCGGCGCTGCGGCGCGCGATGGAGACGTTCTGGGAGTTCGGGTACGAGGGCGCGAAGCTCACGGACCTGACCGCCGCCATGGGCATCAACTCCGCCAGCCTGTACAACACATTCGGCTCGAAAGAGCAGTTGTTCCGCGAGGCCGTCGCGCTCTACGACCGCACCGCCGGCTCGGCGACCAACCGCGCGCTGCGCGAGGCGCCGACGGCGCGGGCCGCGGTGGAGGCCATGCTGCGCGGCAACATCGACACCTTCGCCGACCCGGGGACTCCCAGCGGCTGCATGATCGTGCTGTCGGCCACGAACTGTTCGCACCAGAACAGGGAGGTCGCCGAGCATCTGGCCGGGTGGCGGCGGACTTCGGTCTCGGAGCTGGAGAAGCGGCTGGAGCGGGCCGTGGAGGAGGGGGAGTTGGCACCGGGGACGGACGTCGGCGCGATCGCCGCCTTCTACGCGACCATCCTGCACGGGCTGTCGATAGAGGCCCGGGACGGCGTGTCCCTCCAACGGCTCCGCTCGACCGTGGACCACGCCGTGGCCCTGTGGGACTCCCTGGTGCGGCAGCCGGCCGGACAGTACTGAGGGGGGCCCGGCCGCATCAGGGCCGGACGCCCCCTTGTACGCCGGGCGGGGTCATCCGCAGGCGGCTGACCCTTCGACCGCCTTGGTGTAGGCGACGAGCAGTTTCTCGATGGCGTCCGGGTCGTCGACGCCCGAGTCGCGGGTCTCAACCACCGTGTAGAGGTCCTGCTCGGGGTGCTCCGAGACCTTGCAGGAGGCAACGGTCTGGCCGACGCCCGCTTTCCCGGTGTGGACGAAACGGAGGTCGTCCGACAACTTCCCGTCGTCCGTGTTGGCGTATCCCTGTGCGACTCCTGCCGCGCTGTCCCTGTCCCCCCACCATGCCTGGGCGAGGCTCAGGGCCTCCTTGCCGTCCACGGACAGGTTGCAGCGGACTGTTCCGTCGTTCGGCTTTGTGGTGGCCGTGGTGAGGGAGTCGCCGCCGGGCAGTACGGCCTTCACCAGTGCGGGGTCCACGGTGATCCCGCACAGGGAGGTGGGCACGGTGTACGCCTTCTTGGGCGGTTCGTCGCCGGAGCACGCCGACAGGGTGGCGGCGAGAGCGACGGCGGTTGACACGGCGACGACCCTGCCGATGAACCGACGACGCCGAGGAGTTCCACTGACAGACAACGCGAGAAGCCTTTCGATGCTGGGGCGGGGAAGACGCGGCAGGCGCTGTCCCCGGGCATGCGGTCAGATGTCCGTCTTCACATGGGGGGGCATCTGCTCGGCGACTTCCTGGTGCGGCAGCCGGCCGGACAGCGCTGAGGGGGCGCCCGGCCGCATCAGGGCCGGACGCCCCCTTGTACGCCGGGCGGGGTCATCCGCAGGCGGCTGTCCCTTCGACCGCCTTGGTGTAGGCGACGAGCAGTTTCTCGATGGCGTCCGGGTCGTCGACGCCCGAGTCGCGGGTCTCAACCGCGATGTAGAGGTCCTGCTCCGGCTGCTCCGGTACCTTGCAGGAAGGGACGGTCTTGCCTACGCCGGCTTTCCCGGTGTAGACGAAGCGTTCGTCTACCGACATGGTCCCGTCGCCCGTGTTGGAGTATCCCTGTGAGACCGTTGCCGTGGTCTGCCCCTGAGTCCACCAGGTCTGGGCGAGGCTGAGAGCCTCCTTGCCGTCCACGGACAGGTTGCAGCGGACTGTTCCGCCGTTCGGCTTTGTGGTGGCCGTGGTGAGGGAGCCTCCGCCGGGCAGTACGGCCTTCACCAGTGCGGGGTCCACGGTGATCCCGCACAGGGAGGTGGGCACGGTGTACGCCTTCTTGGGCGGCTCGTCGCCGGAGCATCCCGACAGGGTGGCGGCGAGAGCGACGGCGGCCGACAGGGAGACGACCCTGCCGATGAACCGGCGACGCCGAGGAGTTCCACTGACAGACAACGTGAGAGGCCTTTCGATGTGGGGGTGGGGAAGCCGCGGCGGGCGCCGCCTCCGGCATGCGGTCAGATGTCCGTCTTCAAGTGAGGATTCAGCTGCTCGGTGTTCGTACCGGCGGCCCGGAACCCGTCCTGGGTGGACGCTCGCGCCTTCTCGTCGATGCTGTTGTCCATCAGGTCGTCGCGGCCGTGCGCCTTCGCCGCTGCCTCCACGGCCTTCTCGGTGTACTCCGAGTTCTTGTCGACGCCGCTCTCCCACCGCTCGCCCATGACAGGGCCGGCGTTGTCTTTGGCCTTACCCTCGGCGTCCTTGAAGAAGGAGTCGAGGATCATGCTGCTCGCCGTCTCCGCCACACCGCCGGCCACCGCGCCGCCGACCGGGCTGGCGACGAACGACGTACCCACGCCGATACCCGTACCGATGCCCCCCGAGATGGCGTTCTTCCACTGCGCCACGGACTGCTCATACTTCTTGTCGGCTTCCTCGGCTTCGCCGGCGACCGCCTCCTGACGGCCCATGGCCAGCGTCCCGGACACCTCGCCCGAACCGTTGGCGACCTCCAGGACGGCGAACTCGGTGTCCTTCGAGTAGACCTTGTCCGCCGGCAGATCCGGGTTCATGTGGTAGTCCATGAGGTTCGCCATGTACTGCTTGTTGGCCACCTCCACGGCCGCGTACCCCTCGGCATTCTGTCCCACGGTAAGCAACAGGGCGTTCACTTCTCGGTGGTTGAGCGTGGCTGAGCTGCCGGCGACGGGGAACAGGTTGTCCGTTTCGCCGTCCGAGTCGTTGGTCATGGCCCGGTTGATGTCCGGCAGGTACTCCGAGGTGATCTGCCCGATGCTGTCGCCCATGTAGTTGTGCTTGGTGAGCCGTTCGTTGTCGTCCGCGACGGAGGCGACGATCGACTCGAAGAGCTTGGTCTGCCCCTCGTTGTGGGCCGGAGTGTCCGCCGTCGGCAGCTCGCCAGCAGGGTGCCCGGTCGTGGCGGCTTCCAGGGCGAGGGCGAGGTTGTTGCGGCCGGTGTTGTCGTCGTCGCCCTTGAAGTTGGTCTCCTGCGGCCACTCCCGCTCCTCGAAGAGGTACTGGAAGTTGGAGAGCGGGATCTTCCCGTTCTTGCCGTTGCCGTCCGTGTCGCGTTCGAAGGGGGAGTCGTCCTTGGCGACGTACTCCTGGTTGAAGAAGTCGGTGGCCGCGTCCGGGCTGTTGGACAGCCCCTTGAGATAGCCGGTCAGCGGGTCGTCGCCGCTGTCCTCGCCGATCCGGTTGAGCCACGGGTCCGGGCCCAGGTGCTGCCACGCCATGTTGTCGTGCTCGCCGTTGCCGGTGAGCTTGCGTTCCGTCTCCATGAGCTTGGTGCCGTAGCTCTTGAGGAACTGGTCGTCGTAGTCGCCGGTCCGCATCAGGTTGCTCATGACCTGGAAGCCCATGGGGCCGCCGCCGTCCCGGCCGATGGGCTGCTCGCCCAGCTTGATCATGTTGCCCTTCCAGCTCGTCATGTCGGCGGAGTCGCTCTGTGTGGCGGTGGCGAGCGTGAGGCCGAGATTGCGCTGGAGGTCGTCGAGCTTGTCGAGCCGTTCGCGGCCCACGTGCGGGTTCACGGCCGGGTCGTTGATGCCCTGCCAGAATTCGAGGGTCTTCTGAGGCCCGAGCTGTGTGGCGAAGCGCTCGGCGAACAGCGGGTCGTCCTTGTACTTGTCCAGACCGTTGTTGATCTTGTCGAAGTCGGCGGGCGTGAGGTCCTCGGGGTTCTTCGCCGCGATCCTGGCGAGGTCCTCGGCCGTCTTGACGGCCTCGACCGCGGAGTCACGGTCCTTGTAGGAGGCGTCCGAGAAGCCCATCGTGGACTGGTCGGCAATCGCGGTCAGTACCTTGCTCGCCGACGTGTCGCTCTCCGTGGCCTTCTTGAGAATCCCCTGCACTTCGTCGCGCAGCGCGGTGACATCGCTCTGGTCGTGCTCCGGGACGGAGGTGCCCTTCGCCGCTCGATCCGGGTGGATGTTCATCGTGACGGTGAAACCGCCGCCGCCGTTGTCGACGACGGTCAGATTCTTCTTGGCTCCGCGACTGATGGCCTCCTCGACGTCCTTCTTGTGCTGCCGGAGCTCGTCGCGGGTGTCGGTGAGGATCTTGCTGATGGTGTTGGCCTGGGTGTGGGCGTCGGCGAACTCACCGGCGGTCTTGCCGACGAACTCCTTGGTGACCTGGGCGTTCAGGCCGGCCCAGTCGGCCGAGTTGGCGGCCTTGCGCAACCCCTCCTCGGCCTGCTTCTTCAGTTGTGTGAGGTTGCGTACGAGCAGGCCCCAGTCGGAGACGGCTTCGTCGAGCGTCGCGAAGTTGCCGAAGCGCAGCGCGTCGAGATCCATGAGTGGTCGATTCTCCCTGTACGTCTGTGGTCGCGCTGCTACTTCTTCTGCTCGTACGCCGGGTTCTGCTTGCCCGGCTCGCCGACCCGCTCGTCGAATCCGGCGTCCAGGGTGTCGATGCTGCTCATCTGCCGCTGGATGTAGTGGTCGTCACCGGCGTGCACCTTCTTGGTGACCTGCATGTGGTTGGCGATATGGGCGCACGCGTCCATGAGCGACTTCAGCTGCTCGTCCCACCGCTTCGACACGTGCTTGAGCCCGCCGCCCAGCGCGAAGCCCTGACCGCTCAGGTCACCGGCCGCTTTGTCGCTGCTGGGAACGGCCACCCGGGCCTTGCCCCACAGCTCGTCGTAGAGTCCGTGTGCCTGGCTGCCGATCTTCACCAGATCGCCGTTGGTGACCTTGAGGTCACCGGTCTGCCCGGGCAGGGCCGCCGAGCCGCCGCCCCCGGGGTCGAGCTGGTTCAACCGCATCCCGGCGGGTTGCCGATGGACGGCGTCGGCCTTCAGCTGTTCCCACTCGTCCCATGCCATGGAAGACCCTTCCCCCGTGCGGCCGCTGCTTTCCGTCGCGGCTGGTGAGCGCCTTTGCTTCAGACCAAGCTAGCAACTCGACCACGTGTTCAAGCGGGGCGGAGCTCGGTCCTCGGACTGTGGTGGTGACCGTCTGGTGGAGACTTCGGGACCGGCGCCGTCCGATGTCCCGGGATCAAGTGGTTGGTCTGCTTTCGCGCTCTGCTGGGCCCGCCGGTACGCCCCCGGCGGGCCCAGCAGAGCGGCCTGAGGGACCTCAGGCGGCCGGGTGCCGTGCCTCCGGCCGCCCGCCGCGAGGTGCCGCGACGCCCGGCCGCTCGGACGCGGAGGCGGGCAGGGCGCTGGAACGGGGACACACGTGGAGGGCCGCCTCCTTGTGGGGCAGCCGCACCGTTTTCACCCAGGACATCCCGGCCCGCTCCATCACCCTGCGGCAGGCCAGGTTACGTACGTCGGGCTCGGCGGCGACGCGTTCCGCCTCGGGGAAGTACCGGAACAGCGTCCGCACCAGGTCCGACACGAACGCCGTGCCCAGCCCCCGCCCGGTCAGCGCCCGGTCGACGATCGCCAGGTGGAACCCCAGGTCGTGCCGGCTCCAGGACTGGAAGGACGCGATGTTGGAGCGCAGCGGCCGGTAGACCTCGATATAGGCGAACCGCCTGCCCTCGTACGTGATCAGGAACGGCCCGGCCTCCTCGCTCGTGTGCAGGCGGCGCAGTTCGTCACTCCAGCGCTCCGCGGGCCAGTCCTGGTGCCAGGTCTCCACCAGATACTCCTGGCCCATCCAGCCGGACAGCAGGCGGCCCTCCTCGGTGGTGCCGCTGAGCGGACGGGCGGCCCAGGGTGCGGGCAGATCAAGTCGGTCGGCGATCACAGCTCTCCTCTCTCCTGTACGGGGGTGTGCTCCCTCGGCCTCCGTGCCGACCAGCCTTGATCAAGAGGCAGGGCCCGTCAAGAAGCGGCCGAATCCGGTACCCAGGGGGCGGAGCACCGCCCGCGCGGTGCTCCTGCCCCGTGGATTTCGGCCGTACCACGAGGTGAGTGCGGGTGGTCCCGCGCCGGGCGCGGCTACCATCCCCTGTGACCGAAACGACTGAACCGCCCGGGCGCCGCACCCTCATATTCGCCGACCTCACCCCGCTGCGGCTCTCGCCCGACTACCGGCGGCTCTGGTTCGGTAACACCGTCTCCTGGGTCGGCCAGGGCATGACGTCGCTGGCGGTCTCGCTCCAGGTCTACGACATCACCGGGTCCGCGTTCTCCGTGGGACTCATCGGGTTCTGCTCACTCGTGCCGCTGGTCGTCTTCGGGCTCTACGGCGGGGCCGTCGCGGACACCGTCGACCGGCGCAAACTTGGCCTGTTCAGCGCCGCCGGGTCGTTCTTCCTGTCCGTCGTCCTGGTGGCGGCGACGTTCGCCGGCGTCGAACGGGTCGGGCTGCTGTACGCGGTCGTCGCCCTCCAGGCCGTCTGCTTCGCCCTCAACGCACCGGCCCGATCCTCGATGATCGCCCGGCTGCTGCCGGCCGAGCAGCTGCCCGCTGCCAACGCGCTGAACTCCATCACCACCACGACAGGCATGCTCGTCGGGCCGATGCTGGGCGGTCTGATCGTCGGCTGGTGGGGCTACCGCTCCGCGTACACCGTGGACGCGGTCTGCTTCACCGCCTCCCTGTACGCCATGTGGCGGCTGCCCTCGATGCTGCCCGAGCGGCAGGAGGGCGACACGGGCAAGCGGGCCTCCGTCCTGGACGGGCTGCGTTTCCTCGGGACCCGGCCGAACCTGCGGATGAGCTTCTTCACCGACCTGTGCGCGATGATCCTGGCGCATCCCCGCGCCCTCTTCCCGGTCGTCGCCGTCCTCTGGTACGGGGGCGACGCGCGGACCACCGGACTGCTCGTCGCCGCCCCGGCCCTCGGCGCGCTGCTCGGCGGCGTGTTCTCCGGCTGGCTCGGCCGGATCCGGCGGCACGGACTCGCGATCCTGCTGGCCGTCGGTTCCTGGGGCGTCGCCATCGCCGTCTTCGGGCTCACCCGCAACCTCCTGCTCGGGGTGCTGTTCCTGGCGCTCGCCGGATGTGCGGACACCATCTCCATGGTCTTCCGCAACACGATGCTCCAGTCGGCCGTGCCCGACGAGATGCGCGGCCGGCTCCAGGGTGTCTTCATCGTCGTCGTGGCGGGCGGCCCCCGCCTCGGGGACTTCCTGGCGGGCTCGGTGGCCGACCTCACCACCCCCACCGTCGCCGTCACGGGCGGCGGCATCCTGTGTGTGACCGGCGTGGTCCTGCTCGCGCTGAAGTGGCGCGCCTTCGCCCGCTACGACGCCCACGACCCGCAGCCGTAGTCCGTAGCCCTGGCAAGCAGCCCCGGCCCCGGCCCCGGCCCCGGCCCCAGCCCCCGGCCCCGGTTCCGGCCCTGGTCCTGGCCGGGTCCGGGCGCCGCCCGTTCAGCTCACGATCGAGCGGGCGAACCCGAGCTCCAGGAGATCCTGTGGGCGCAGCCGCAGCTGGTCGGCGGTGGCGCCGGCCTCCGACGGCGACCGTTTGAGGATCGCGGCGGCCAGCTCCGGGGCGATGACGGAGAAGTAACTGTCCGCCGTCACATGGGTGTTGCCGGGCGCCGCGAGAGCCAGTGCTCCGCCCGAGCCGCCCTCGCCGATCACCAGCGTCGTCACCGGTACCCGGGCCGCCGCGACGGCCGCGAACGTGTCGGCGATGGCCGCGCCCGCGCCCGCCCGTTCCGCCTCGGCGTCGTTGGCCGCACCCGGGGTGTCGACGAGGGTGAGGACGGGGACGCCGAGCCGGTCCGCCAGCCGGATGGTGCGGGCCGCCGCGCGGTACCCGGCCGGGCGGGTCGGCGTCCCGCACTGGGCGACGTACGCGACGGGCAGCCCGTCAGCGCGCAGCCCGAAGCCGCACAGCAGCCCCGGGTCCGTGGAGCCGCACCGGTCTCCGTGGAGCGGGAGCCGTACGGCGAAGTAGTCGGCCAGATACGTCTTCGCGCGGGGCCGCCGAGGATCGCGGGCACCCGCCACCGCCTCCCGCCCGGTCTCCGGGAGCCGGGCCGCCGACAGCGCGCGGGGCAACGGCGCGGCGGCGATCGCGCCCGGCGCGTCGGCCCGGAGCGCGCCGGTCACCGTGTGCGGGCCGAGCGCGCGCAGCCAGTGCGTCACCGTGCGGGCCAGTTCGCCGGGCGGGACGACCGCGTCCACCTGGCCCGCCGCGAACTGCCCCTCGGCGCTGTACGCGTGAGGGTCCGCGTCCGCCGGCCGCACCCGGGAACCGGCGAAGCCGACCTGCGCGCCGGGCAGCGCCAGCACCACATCGGCCCCCGCCCCCACCGTGGCCCAGCCCCCACCGGTGCTCGGGTCCCGGACCACCGCGATCTGCGGGAGCCCGGCCGCGCGCAGCCGGGTGGAGGCGGCGGCCACCCGCTGGAGCTGGGTGAGCGCGACCATGCCCTCCTGTATCCGGCTGCCCCCGGTGGCGACGAGCGCGAGCAGCGGCAGCCGCCGGGTCAGGGCCAGCTCGTACGCGGCCGCCAGCCGGTCACCCGTCAGCCGGCCCAACGAGCCTCCCAGGAAGCCGAATTCGAAGGCGAGCAGCACGCAGGCGCGGTCGCCGACGACCCCGGTTCCGTACACCACGGACTCCTCCTCGCCGGTTCGTGTCGCGGCCCGCTCCCGCGCCGCGTCGTATCCCGCCCAGCCGAGCGGACCGTCCGGCTGCAGGGGGTGCGACGGCGGGCGGTGCTCGGTGAAGCCCGCCGCACCGGTGAGCAGCGCGATCGTCTCCCGGGCCGTCGCCCGGGCGGGGTTCTCGTCAGACATGGAGCGACCTCTTCATGATCTTCCCCAGGTCGTTGCGGGGCAGGGCGTTGAGGAAGTGCACGGTGCGCGGGCGCTTGTGCGGGGCCAGCTGGGCCGCCACGTGGTCCGCCAGTTCCTCGGCGGGGGGCGGGGAGCCGGGGTCTGCCGCGACCACCCAGGCCACGACCCGTTCGCCCAGGTCCGGGTCCTCCTCGCCGGTCACGGCGGCTTCCCGGACCCCGGGGTGCGCGAGCAGCACGTTCTCGATCTCGCCCGCGCCGATCTTGTAGCCGCCGCTCTTGATCAGGTCGGTGGCCTTGCGCCCGACGATCGTGACGTACCCGTCCTCGTCGACCGTGCCGACGTCCCCCGTACGGAACCAGCCGTCCGCCGTGTGTGCGGCGGCGGTGGCGTCGGGCCGGTTGAGGTAGCCGGTGAACAGGTTCGGGCCCCGGACCTGGATCTCGCCGATCGCCCCGGGCGCCTCCAGCGCGGTGCCGTCCTCCTCCGCCAGGCGCAGCTCCACCCCGGGGAGCGGTGGGCCCACCGTGCCGGGGCGCGGGGCGCCGTCCGCCCGGATCCCCGTGTTCATCAGGGTCTCCGTCATCCCGTACCGCTCGATCACCCGTCGCCCGGTCGCCGCCGCGACGCGTTCGTGGTCGTGCGCGGGCAGCGCCGCCGATCCGGAGACCAGCAGCCGGGCCCCGGCCAACGCCCGTGCCAGCGCGTCCCGTTCGACACCGGCCGCCGACGCGTCCCGGTCGACACCGCCCGCCGGGGTGCGGTGTCCGCTGCCGTCCGCCGGGCCGTCCAGCGCCTCCGCCAGCCGGTGGTACATCGTCGGCACCCCGAACAACATGGTGCCGCCGGAGGTCAGCTCACGGGCCACGCCCTCGGGCGAGAACCTCCCCAGGTGGCGTACGGAGCCGCCGCGTCGCAGCGGGCCGAGGACGCCCAGGATCAGCCCGTGCACATGGAACAGTGGCAGTGCGTGGACCAGGACGTCGTCGCCGGTCCATCTCCAGGCGTCCTCCAGCGCGTCCAGGGACGCGGCGATGGCCCGCCGGGGCAGGACGGCGCCCTTGGGCGGGCCGGTGGTGCCGGAGGTGTAGACGATCAGGGCGGGGGACTCGGGGCCGGCCTCACCCGCCGTCGTGGTCAGGGGGCCGGGGCCGGCCCCGGCCGCCGCGTACTCCCCCGCAGGCCCCTCCGGGCCGCTGGCCTCCGCCCGTGCGTCCACGGTCACGCGCCGCAGCTTCTCCAGTGCGGGCGGCAGCGCGTCGTCCGGTCCCGCCAGCACGGCCGTGGGCTCACTGTCGGCGAGGATGTGTGCCAACTCGCTTTGTCCGGTACGGGGGTTGAGCGGCACGGCCGGAACTCCGGCCCGCAGCGCCGCCACCACCGCGATCACCGTCTCCGGCGTCGGGGTGGCCCAGACGGCGACCCGGCCCGCGTCCACGATGCGGGCGGCGAGCGCGTCGGCGGCCCCGGCGAGCCGGCCGTAGGTCAGGGACAGGTCACCGAAGCGGACGGCCTCCCGGGAGGCCGCCGGGCCGGCGGGGGACTGGAGCGCGGGAAGAAGGAGGGTCACGCCGGGCAGCCTAGAGCTTCCGGACGGGCCCCGTCCGGACCCGGGCGCCGATGAGGGCGGGGTCACCCCGAGCCGGCGCGGCACAGGGCCCGCCCTGCCCCTCACATCGCCGCACGGGACACCGATCGGGTCTCACCCGTCGCGCCGGATCGTCCGCATCCGCCCGTACGCGTACACACACCCCGCCAACGCCAGATCGGACAGCAGCATGAAGCCGATCGCGTACGAGCCCTTGGCGCTGTAGATCGCGCCCATCACCAGCGGTGGAACGAAACCGCCCAGCCCGCCCATCGCCCCGACGATGCCCGTCACACTGCCCACCTTCGGCTCTGGCGTCACCTGCGAGACCAGGGCGAACACACTGCCGCTCGCGGTGCCGAGCCCGGCCGCCATGGCCAGCAGCGCGATCGTGCCGACCGGGTTCAGCGGCGGCTCGAAGGCCTGCACGATCGCCATCAGCGCGGCCAGCAGCAGGGCCGCCGAGGTCACCAGTGCCGGATGGGCGCGGTCCGAGAGCCAGCCGCCGATCGGCCGGAAGACGACCGTGACCAGGGCGAACCCGGCCGCCTTGGTGCCCGCCTCGGTCGGCGACATCTCGTACCAGGTCTTCAGATACGTCGGCAGATAGACCCCGAACGCCACGATGCCGCCGAAGCCGATCGCGTACAGCGCCGACAGCTCCCAGGTCACCCGCAGCCTCCCGGCCGCACCGAGCCGGTGCGTCAGGGTGTCCGTGGGGATCTTCCGCCCGGGGTGGTCGCTGACCAGGACGGCCGCCAGCAGCGCGAACACCACCAGCGCGCCCGCGACCACGAGGAACGGCAGGTTGTCGCCGTGCTTCGCGATGCGCGGGGTGAAGTAGCCCGACAGGGCCACCCCGCCCATGCCCATCCCGAACACACCCAGGGCGAAGCCCCGTTTGGCCGGCGGGAACCACGAGTTGACCAGCGGAACGCCGATCGCGAACGTCGTCCCGCCGAGCCCCAGCAGAAAGCCGACCGCGAGCATCGCCCCGTAGGAGTTCTTCGCCGGGATCAGCAGCAGCACCGGCACGACCGTCAGCGCGGAGACCAGCGGGAACATCAGCTTCGCGCCGTACCTGTCCGTCAGCGCCCCCACCGGGATCCGGCCGAGAGACCCGACGAGCACCGGCACGGCCACCAGGAAGGACTGCTGGAACGAACTCAGCCCGAGGCGGTCCTTGTAGTCCCCGGACATCGGAGCGATCAGGTTCCACGCCCAGAACGTCAACGCGAACCCGACCGTCGCCACGACGAGATTGCGGTACGCGGCCGGGGGCGGTGCGGCTGCCGCCGGGGCGGGCGGCTCGGGGGGCTGCTTGACGGAGGTGTCCACAGAGGCCAGTCAAGGGCGCGGGGTACCGCACGGCCCGCCGGACTGCGCCGACCGGGGGACGGAGGTTCCCCGGGTTCCCTCAGCCAATATCGCCGCAAGCTGGGACAATCGTCCTATGGATCGGCTGGACAGGGAAATCCTCGGCATTCTCCAGGAGGACGCCCGGATCTCGTACCGGGATCTGGGCGTACGCGTGGGGCTCAGCGCCAACGCGGCGGGCGACCGGGTCCGCCGGCTGCGCCGTGACGGGGTCATCCGGGGCTTCACCGTCATCGTCGACCCGGCCGCCGACACCCGTTCGGGTCTGGTCGTCTTCATCGATGTGTCCCTGCGCCTGGACACGACGAACGAGGAGTTCGAACGCTCGGTGCTGATGCTGCCCGGAATCACGGAGGTGGTGCACGTGACGGGCGGCCACGACTATCTCGTACGGGCCACCGCCGCCGACCCGGGGGCGCTGGACACCCTGCTGCGCCGGCTGAAACGGGAGGCGGGCATCGCCCACTCCAACACCCGGATCGCCCTGCGGGCGGCCCCGAAACACTGAGCCGGGCGCCCCGGAAGCGGGGCCCCGCCCGCCGGACGTCCGGGTCAGACCGGGGCCTGCCAGGTCACCGTCGTCGGGCGGCCGTCCTCGCCGCGCCCGTCATCCGCGACCACCAGCCGCACCCCGCTCCGCCCGTCCGCCGACCGGAACGTGGCGTCCACCTCCACCTCGATGGCCGACACCCCGGGCCTGCGGTGCGCGGCGGCCAGCGCCCCGCGCAGGGCAGCCAGCAACTCCCGCCCCGTCTCCTCGCCCACCAGCGCGTCCACCGCCCCGGTGAACCGCACCGACGGCGGGAAGCCCAGCAGGGCCGCCGCGCCCCCGGTCTCCCGCAGCACCCGGCCCCGGAAGGTGCTCGGGGCCCCGGCGGGCGGCTGCTGGAGGGCGAAGATCGCGGTGCGTACCTCCTGGATGGTGGAGTCCAGCTCGTCCACGGCCCGCCCCAGCAGCTCACCGGCCTCCGCCTCTCCGCCGCCGGCCTCCTCCGACGCGGCCCGCCGCCGGGTCGACTCCAGCATCATCTCGGTGGCGAAGAGCCGCTGGACCACCAGATCGTGCAGGTCACGGGCGATCCGGTCGCGGTCCTCGTACACCGCGAGCTGCTCCCGGTCGGCCTGCGCGTCCGCCAGCACCAGGGCGAGGGCCGCCTGTGAGGCGAACTGGGTCGCCAGCAGCCGGTCCATCTCCGTGTAGGGCCGCTCGCCGCGCCGCCGGGGCAGGGCGAGGGTGCCGATGAGCCGCCCGCCGCTCTGCAACGGCAGCATCATGCTCGGCCCGAAGCGGGAACGTACGCCCGTGGTCATCCGGGGGTCGGTGGCCGAGTCCTCGATGAAGACCGGTTCGCCGCCGAGCAGCTGCACCAGCACCGCGGAACCGGGCTCGATCACCGTGCCGACGATGCCCGCCGGATCCTCCAGCGTGGACGCGGTGACGATCGCCATCCCGCCCTCCTCCGTCGGCTGGAGGATCACCCCGGCCGACGCACCCGCCAGCACCCGGGCCCGCTCGGCCACCGTCATCAGCGCGTCCGCCGCGTCGGTACCGGTCAGCAGGGCCGTGGTGACGGCCGCCGCTCCCGTGATCCAGCGCTCGCGCTGCCGGGCCGTCCCGTACAGCCGGGCGTTGCCGATCGCGATGCCCGCCTGGGCGGCGAGGACCCGCAGCAGGGCCAGGTCCGTTTCGCTGAACGGCCCCGACGGTTTCTCGGCGAGGCAGAGATGCCCGAAGACCTCGGTGTGGACCAGGACAGGTGCCCGTAGGAAGCCGGGGAGGCCGCCCGCCAAAGGACGGCCGGGCGGACGGTCCCGCCGGTCCCGCCGGTCCCGCCGGGCCTCCTCGACCGGAGCGGCCGGCCCCTCGGGGCAGTCGTCCGGGAAGCGGGCGAGGCTCTGCCGCTCCGCATCCGTCATCCCGGCGGTGTACAGCTTCTCGACCTGGTCCCGGTCCGGTTCCAGCACCCCGAGCGCACCGTGGCGGGCCCCGGTGAGGGCGGTGGAGGTGTCCACGATCTGCTGGAGGGTGGAGCCCAGTTCCAGGTCGCTGCCGACGTCGAGGACCGCCTCCAGGAGCATCGGCAGCCGCCCGGCGGCCGGGCCGGGCTCCACGGGCCCCTTCATCCGCGCTGTCCGCGACGGCCGGTCCACCGCCCGGTCCGTGCCGACGCGCTCACCCCGCCAGCGGGTTGAGGACCATCGGCCGGATCTTGCCGTCGAGCATCGCGCCCAGACCGAGCACCGAGCAGACGTCGGGGCGCTCGGCGATCTGCACCGGCATTCCGGTCGCGTCGCGCAGCATCTGGTCGAGGCCCGGGAGCAGTGCGCTGCCGCCCACCATCATGATTCCCCGGTCCGCGAGGTCGGCCACCAGGTCCGGCGGGCAGTCGCGAAGCACCTTGCCCACCCCGTCGAGCACCGCGGTGAGCGGGGTGTGGATGGCCTGTCGTACGGCGGCGGTGTCGACCTGCGCCGAGCGGGCCAGTCCGGTCGCCACGTCGCGGCCGTGGATCTCGGTGAGGGCGGGGCCGGTCAGCTGGAGGCCGTTGCCGTGCAGTGCCAGCTGGAGCGGGCGCACGGACTGGCTCGGGAGCAGCAGTTCGTGGTGCTGGCGCAGATGCTGGATGATCGCGTCGTCGATCGCGTTGCCGCCCACCGGGATCCGGACGGCGGTCACGATCGAGCCCAGCGAGAGCACCGCGATCTGGGTGGTGGCGGCCCCGCACACCATGATCATGGTGGCGGTCGGCTGCTCGACCGGCAGCCCGCAGCCCACGGCCGCCGCGATCAGGGTGTCCACCAGCTCCACCCGGCGGGCGCCGAGCCCGACCAGGGTCTCCACCGTCGCGCGCTGGGCCAGCGGATCGGCATCGTGCGGGGTACAGGCGGCGGCGCGCAGCCGGGGCTTGCGGCGCAGCTGGCGGCGGAGCTTGTCGCCCAGCAGATGGCGCAGCATCCGCTGGGCCATCTCGATGTCGACGACGGTGCCGCCGGAGACCGGGCGGGCCACCCGGATGTACTCGGGGGTGCGGCCGGTCATCTGCTCGGCGAGCGCGCCGACGGCGATGAGGGAGCCGGTACGGGTGTTGACGGCGGCGACGCTCGGTTCGTCGACGACGAGCCCGAGCCCCTTGACGTACACCCGGGTCCTCGCGGCCCCGAGATCGACGGCGACATGGCAACGCTGCAACTGCTCAAGGCTGACGGTCACGGCGAGTTCTCCCGAGAACGCGGACGGTGGCACCGGCGGCGGCCGGTCTCTCCTTGCATGCTCGCGCTCTCCCGCCCTTCGCGCGCGCTGGGATGCGCCGTAAGGGGACAGGAGCTGACGGTTCCTCAGGTCAGTGCTCCGGAAGCAGCCGCTGGAACAGGCCCCAGGTGAACTCCGCGACCCGTTCCCGGCCGGTGACCGGGTCGGTGACGGCCAGCGACCAGCGGGTCGGGGCGCTGCCCTCCATCGGCCGGGCCGGGGGAAAGGCGCGGGCCGCCTCGTCCACGGTGCACGACCACGGGAGCAGCGTGTCCGGAGAGGCGGGCTCCGGTCCGGCCGCGCCCGGGGCCCGCACCAGCCACTCGTTCCACACGGTCCCGCCGGTCCCGGCCAGCACCTCGAACCGCAGGTCCGGCCAGAGCGGCACCGGCCACAGCAGCGCCTCGCAGTCCAGGTCCCCGACCCGGCGCGGCAGGGCCCTCTCCGGTTCGCCGAGCACCGAGCGGTAGCGCCGCAGCGACCCCCGCCCCCGGGGTGCCCGGACCATGGCCTGCCAGCGGCGGTTGGCCTCCCGCATATCGGCGAGGGAGGCGCTCAGCTCGTGCCGGGCCTCCTCGACCAGGCCGGGCTGGTGGTCGGCCATCCGGCGCAGCAGGACGAGCTGGAACTGGAGGGGGCCGAAGGGGGCCGGAGCGGTCATGCCGCCCATCCTCCCGCGTGTCAGGCGTATCGGACCGGCCGTCACCGGAATCCGGTCTTCCTCACAGGATCCTCACCTGTGCGGCTTCCCTGGTTGTTCCGCACACGCCTAACCTGCGGGCGCCATGGATTACTGCCACCCGTGCCGACGGCATCTCAACGGAGCCCTGGCCTGCGCCGGGTGCGGTACGCCCGCCGAGGCACTGGGTCCCTGCTCCGTGCCCGGGCCCGCCGGCCCCGCACGGGACCTGCGTGACGCGCCGGACGGGACCGCCGCGCCCGCCGTCGCGGAAGACCCTCGACGTGATGGCCGACGTGGCACCCGGCGCGATGCCCGGCTCGACGCCCGACGGGATGCCCGGAGCGGTGCCGGTGCCGGAGGCCGGCCCGGCGCCCGCCCCGCTTCGCGGCGGCGGGCCCGCGGCGGCCATCGTCGGCGCGGCCGGACCGTCCTGCTCGGAGCCCTCGGGCTGCTCCTCGCGGCGGGCGCCCTGAGCCTGGCGGAACTGGCCGTGGAGCCCGGGCGGGACGACACCGGCGCCGACTACGTACGCGAGTCGCCGTCCGGCCCGTCCGGGGCCACGCCCGAGGAGCCGTCCGCCGACGAGCCCCGTGATCCCGGCCCGGCCGGCTCCCGGGCCGGGGCGACCACGGAGCCCGCGACGGATGCCTCACCGTCCGGCACGCACAGGGGGAACCCCTCACGGGCGCCGGACCCCGAAGCCTCCGCCGCGGACGGGCCCACCGCCTCCTTGGACCCCGGCGACGCGGACCCCGGCGACGCGGACCCCGGCGACGCGGACCCGTCCGGCGCTCCCGACAGCCCGCCCGCCGATCCGCCGGAACCGGACGACCCGCGGGATCCGACGACGGCGCCCGCACCCCCGCCCCCTCCGCCGTCCCCGACGGAGCCGACGCCCGCCCCGACGCCGTCCCCGACCTGCACCCGCTTCCTGTGGTGGTGCATGTGATCAGGGGCCGGGGGCCGGAGGACCGGAACTAGGCCGGCGGCTCGCCCAGCATCCGGCGCAGCAGGTCCCGCAGGACCGTGCGCTCGGCGTCGGAGAGGCCGGCCAGCGGCTCCCGGGCGAAGTCCAGCGCGTCCCGCAGCTCACGGGCCGTGCGCCTGCCCTTCTCCGTGACGGCGGCCAGCTTGATCCGCCGGTCGGCCGGATCGGGCCTGCGCTCGACCAGCTCCCGGGCCTCCAGCCGGTCGATGATCCCGGTGACGTTGGACGGCTCGCACTTCAGCCTGAGGGCGATCTTCCGCATCGGCAGGGGATCCAGCGAGAGCAACCCGAGCACCCGCGCCTGCGCCCCGGTGAGGGAGTGCTCGGCGGCGGCCCGGTCGTACTCCTCGTAGTAGCGCGCCACGACGGTGCCGATGAGCTGGACGACCTCAAGGGTCAGCGGGTCTGCGCGAGTGGCCATGGGTCACAGCGTACCGATTTACTTGACATCATGAAATATTCAGGCGCATGGTTGTTTTATGTCATAAAGCTTTTTATGCCATCGGGCACAAAAGCACACCCCCCCGTAGGACATTGAGGAGAACCCGCGCTGATGTCAGCACTTCCCACCTCCAGCCGTGAATGGCACCTGGTCGCCCGCCCGCACGGCTGGCCCAAGGCCGAGGACTTCGCGCTGCGCGAGGCCGAGGTAGCCGCTCCGGCCGAGGGCCGCGTCCTCGTCCGCAACAAGTACTTCTCGGTCGACCCCTACATGCGCGGCCGGATGAACGACGTGAAGTCCTACACCCCTCCGTTCGAGCTCGACCAGCCCATGGACGGCGGTGCGGTCGGCGAGGTCATCGCCTCGAACGCCGAGGGCTTCGCCGTCGGCGACCACGTCCTGCACGGCCTCGGCTGGCGCGAGATCACCGATGTGCCGGCGAAGCACGCGGTCAAGGTCGACCCCGACCTCGCCCCGCTCTCCGCCTACCTCGGCGTGCTCGGCATGACCGGACTCACCGCCTACGCGGGCCTGTTCGACGTCGCCTCCTTCAAGGAGGGCGACACGGTCTTCGTCTCCGGCGCGGCCGGCGCCGTCGGCAGCCAGGTCGGCCAGATGGCGAAGCTCAAGGGCGCCTCCCGGGTCATCGGCTCCGCGGGCTCCGACGAGAAGGTCAAGCTCCTCGTCGAGGAGTACGGCTTCGACGCCGCGTTCAACTACAAGGACGGGCCCGTCCGCGACCAGCTCGAAGAAGCCGCCCCCGACGGCATCGACGTCTACTTCGACAACGTCGGCGGCGAGCACCTGGAAGCCGCGATCTCCTCGTTCAACGTCCACGGCCGCGCCACCATCTGCGGAATGATCGCCCAGTACAACGCGACCGAGCCGACCCCCGGCCCGAACAACATGGCGCTGATCATCGGCAAGCGGCTGCGCCTGACGGGCATGCTCGTCACCGACCACGCCGACCTCCAGCCGCGGTTCGTCCAGGAGGTCGCCGGCTGGCTGGCCTCGGGCGAGCTGAAGTACCGGGAGACGGTGGTCGAGGGCATCGAGCAGGGCTACGACGCCTTCGTGGGACTGCTGCGCGGTGAGAACACCGGGAAGATGATCGTCTCCCTGGTCTGACCGCTCCCTGCCGGTCACGGTCACGCGTTAGGCTCGGCCGCAGGCCGTCGCGATCCGTGGGTGCGAGTCGCGGCGCACCAACAGGAGGAATCCTCACACCATGACCATCCAGAAGATCGACGTCGCCTACACCGCCGTCGCCACCGCCGAGAACGGCCGCGACGGACGGGTCTCCTCCGACGACGGTCGGCTCGATGTCGTCGTCAACCCGCCGACGGCCATGGGCGGCAGTGGCGCGGGCACCAACCCCGAGCAGCTCTTCGCGGCCGGCTACAGCGCCTGCTTCCAGGGCGCGCTGGGCGTCGTCGCCCGCCAGGAGAAGGCCGACATCTCCGGCTCGACCGTGACCGCCTCGGTCTCGATCGGCAAGACGGAGGCCGGTGGCTTCGGCCTGAAGGTCGCGATCAGCGCCTCCATCCCGAACGTCGACGCCGCCACCGCGCAGGCGCTCATCGAGAAGGCCCACCAGGTCTGCCCGTACTCGAACGCCACCCGCGGCAACATCGACGTCGCGCTCTCGGTCGCCTGACCGCAGCACCGCAGCACCGCAGCACCGCAGCACCGCAGCACCGCAGCACCGCAGCACCGCCGCCGTCGAAGGCAGCACCACGCGAGGACCGTACCCACGCCGGGGTGCGGTCCTCGCGGCTTTCCGTACGCCAGTACGCTGACGCCCATGAGTGATCTCGGGGCGGGTTTCGGCTACTTGATGAAGGGGCAACGCTGGGTTGCCCAACACGGACGATGGTTCGGTTTCGGGCTGCTGCCCGGACTCGTCACCCTCGTCGTCTACGCCGGAGCTCTGATCGGACTCGGCTACGGAGCCGACGACTTCGTCGGCTGGGCGACCCCGTTCGCCGACGACTGGTCCTCGCCCTGGCAGGGACTCCTGCGCACCGGGCTGACCGCTCTCGTCTTCGTCTTCGGCCTGTTCCTCGCGGTCATCACCTTCACCGCCGTCACCCTCCTGGTCGGCCAGCCCTTCTACGAGTCGCTCTCCGAGGAGACCGACCGCAGCGAGGGCGGCGACGTCCCCGAGTCCGGACTGCCGCTCTGGCGGGAACTGTGGATCTCCGCCCGCGACTCCGCGCGCATCCTGGTGCGCGTCGCCCTGTACGGGATCATCCTCTTCGCCTGCGGTTTCCTTCCCGTCATCGGGCAGACCGTGGTCCCCGCGATCGGCTTCTGCGTCTCCGGCTACTTCCTGGCCGAGGAGTTGACCGCCGTCGCCCTCCAGCGCCGGGGCATGGTCCTCAAGGACCGCCTCGCCCTGCTGCGCGGACGCCGGATGCTGGTCCTCGGCTTCGGCGTCCCGCTGACCCTGGCCTTCCTCATCCCGGTGGTCGCGGTGTTCCTGATGCCGGGAGCCGTCGCCGGGGCCACCCTCCTCGCCCGCGACCTGGTGGGCCCGGACGCGGCGTCGGACCCGGGCCCCGGCACCGCCGACAGCGGTGACACACCGGCCCCCCGGGCCTGGACCGCATGACCGAACCGCCGACGGTCGCCGCCATCACCGTCCTCGCGGTCATCCCGCCGGGCGCCGACTTCGCCATGGCCCGGCGCGACAGCGATCTGTAGGCGCACCACCGGCGCCCGTCCGCGCAAGCGCCGAAGTCTTCCGTGCGCGTCACCGTCTCCGCCCTGGTGATCACGGTCACCGAGGCTGCGCGGTCGGCTCCGGGGCCGTGATGTTGCGGTAGGCGATCTCCGCCAGCCGGGCCTGGCCGTCGCGGCTCGGGTGGAACCAGTCCCACTGGCTGAGCTGCGTCCCGGTGAAGCGGAAGTCGAACACCGCCCCGCCGTCGTACCGGCAGTACCGGTCCTTCGCGCACACGTCCCGCAGCACCCCGTTGTACGCGACCACCCGCTCCCGCACCGCGTCGCGCCGGGCCACGGCCGCCGGACCCAGATCGTCCGCGTCGGCCAGCATCGACTGACAGATCCCGAGCTGCCAGATCTTCTTGCCCAGCTCGTTCACCCGCCCCGTCGACCAGAGCCGCTTCAGGTCGGGCACGCTGGAGACGTACACCTGCGCCTTCGGGGCCCCGGCCCGCAGCTGCCGCATCGACGCCTCGAACGACGCCCGGAAGTCCGCCACCGGCGTCATCAGCCGCACCGAGTCCCGGCACGCGTCGTTCGCGCCCGTCATCACCGTCACCAGCTCCGGCCGCTCCTTCGCCGCCAGCGCCATCTGCTCGGGCAACTGCACCATCCGGGACCCCGACACCGCGTGGTTCCAGCTGCGGTCCGCCGCCCCGGACGGGCCGAGCAGCCGGACCGCGAGACTGCGCACCGCGTCGTCCGACCCGGTCGCCCACGACACCTCGGGACAGTCGGCCAGCACCGAACACGCGTCGAAGCCCCGGGTGATCGAGTCCCCGACCGCCGCGACCGATCCGGGCCGCGGGTTCCAGTCGGGTGTGGGGGAGGGGGTAGGCGAGGCACCACGCGTGGCCGCGGGCGCGTTCCGCGACACGCCGCCCTCCGTCCCGTCCGCGCCGCACCCGGCCAGCGCGGCGACGCCGACGCACGAGAGCGCCGTCAGCACAGCGGCGGTGGTACGCATACGAGGGCGTGTCGTACGCTCCGGCATCACTCGGATCCCCTCCGGTCAACCCTTGGCTCATGCCTCTGGACATGCTTCTGGCAAGCACACGATCCCCAGGTCGGGGCTGTGCGCGCCCTGCCGGGTGAAAGCCGGCGAATCAGGGGCCCGAGACCGACGGTACGTCACACGGACGGCCCCGGCGCACGGTAGCTTTTCCCCGTCGGACCAGTGGCGTCCCGCCCGCGCGCGCCCACACGGGCGGCTCCGGTACATTACGTCACGTCACATACTGTCCCTTTTCAGGAGATAAACTCCCGATGCTGTTTACTGATGACAACCTCGGGAGCCGGCCGGAAAGAGGCGGTACGGGCGCGAGGCCGCTGGGGAAGGCGTACCTCGTCCCACACGGGAGGTTCCGGTGACGACACGTGGAGTCCTGTACGTTCACTCCGCACCGCGCGCGCTGTGCCCACATGTCGAGTGGGCAGTGGCGGGCGTCCTCGGTGTGCGGGTCCAGCTGGACTGGATCAGACAGCCGGCCGCCCCCGGCACCTGGCGGTCCGAGTTCTCCTGGAAGGGCCGTGCCGGCACCGCCTCGCAGCTCGCCTCCGCCCTGCGCGGCTGGGACCTGCTGCGCTTCGAGGTGACCGCCGAGCCCTGCCCCACCGCCGAGGGCGAGCGCTACAGCTCCACCCCCGGCCTCGGCATCTTCCACGCCGTCACCGGCATGCACGGCGACATCCTGATCCCCGAGGACCGGCTGCGGGCCGCGCTGGCCCGATCGGTGCGCGGCGAGAGCGACCTGGCGGCCGAGATCGCCTCGCTCCTGGGCAAGCCCTGGGACGACGAGCTGGAGTCCTTCCGCCACGCGGGCGAGGGCGCTCCGGTCCGCTGGCTCCACCAGGTGGTCTGAGCCGCTCCGCGACCCCTCACCCAGCGGCGAGAGGTGGCGGATCAAGCCCCTCCGGCGATCGAGGAGCTGGGGTCCGGGGCGGGGCCCCGGAAGAACGGTGAAGCCCGCCTCCCGGACGAACGGGAAGCGGGCTTCAGCCGTACAGCGCCGGACGGCCCGGTGTCAGACGGACCGGAACGCCAGCACCACGTTGTGCCCGCCGAATCCGAACGAGTTGTTGATCGCCGCGACCGGCCCCTCGGGCAGCACCCGCGGCTCACCGCGCACGATGTCCGCGTCGATCCCCTCGTCGAGCTCGTCGATGTTGATGGTCGGCGGAGCGATACGGTGGTGCAGCGCCAGGACCGTCGCCACGGTCTCGATGCCGCCCGCGCCACCCAGCAGGTGACCCGTCATCGACTTCGTCGCGGAGATCGCGACATGGTCGAGGTCCTCGCCCAGCACCTTGCGCAGCGCCTTGATCTCGGCGAGGTCGCCCTGCGGCGTCGAGGTGGCGTGCGCGTTGAGGTGGACCACCTCGGACGGCTTGAGGTCGCTGGTGTCCAGCAGGTGCTGCATCGCGGCGGCGATGCCCCGGCCGGTGGGCTCGGGCTGCGCGATGTGGTGGGCATCGGCCGACAGGCCCTGGCCCAGCACCTCGCAGTAGACCTTCGCGCAGCGCTTGGCGGCGTGCTCGGCGGACTCCAGGATGACGACGCCCGCACCCTCGCCGAGGACGAAGCCGTCCCGGCCGGTGTCGTACGGACGTGAGGCCTTCTCGGGCTCGTCGTTGCTCTTGGACATCGCCATCATGTTGGCGAACGCGGCGATCGGCAGCGGGTGGATCGCCGCCTCGGTGCCGCCGGCGACGACCACGTCGGCACGGCCGGTACGGATCATCTCCACGGCGTAGCCGATCGCCTCGGCGCCCGAGGCGCAGGCGGAGACGGGCGTGTGGACACCGGCCCGGGCGTTGACCTCCAGGCCGACGTTGGCCGCCGGGCCGTTGGGCATGAGCATGGGAACGGTGTGCGGGGAGACGCGGCGTACGCCCTTCTCCTTCAGCACGTCGTACTGGTCGAGCAGGGTGATCACGCCGCCGATGCCGGAGGCGATGACCGTGCCCAGGCGCTCGGGGACGATGCTCTCGTCCTCGCCCGCCTTGGCGGTGAACCCCGCGTCCGCCCAGGCCTCGCGGGCCGCGATCAGCGCGAACTGCGCCGAGCGGTCCAGCTTGCGGGCCAGCGGGCGGGGAAGGACGTCGCCCGGGTCGACGGCCGCGAGGGCGGCGATCCGGACGGGCAGTTCGGCGAAGCGCTCGCCTTCGAGAGGCCTGACGCCGGACCGGCCGGCCATCAGACCTTCCCAGGTCGATGCGGAGTCGCCACCCAGCGGAGTGGTTGCGCCGATACCGGTGACGACCACGGTGCGATTGGTCGAGTTCACTGGAAAATCTTCTCCACGTGTAGAGGGTCGTGAATCAGCGGCGCCACCGCCGGGTGGCGACACAGCCGGGCTGGGATCAGCCCTGGTGCTTCAGGATGTACTCGGCGGCGTCGCCGACCGTCTTGAGGTTCTTGACGTCTTCGTCGGGGATCTTGACGTCGAAGCGCTCTTCGGCGGCGACGACGACCTCGACCATGGACAGCGAGTCGACGTCGAGGTCGTCGGTGAAGGACTTGTCCAGCTGGACGTCCTCGACCGGGATACCGGCGATCTCGTTGACGATCTCGGCGAGACCCTTGACGATCTCTTCCTGCGTGGCGGCCATCTTGGCGCTCCTTCGGTGGGTTTCTTCGGTGTTCATACGTACGGACCCAAAGGTCCGGTGTGCCTAGGGGAGGGTAACGACCGTCGCGGCGTAGACGAGACCCGCCCCGAAGCCGATGACGAGCGCGGTGTCGCCGCTCTTCGCCTGACCGGTCGCCAGGAGCCGCTCCATCGCGAGCGGAATCGAGGCGGCGGACGTGTTGCCGGTGGACTCGACATCACGGGCGACCGTGACGTGCTCCGGCAGCTTCAGGGTCTTCACCATCGAGTCGATGATCCGCATGTTGGCCTGGTGCGGAATGAAGACGTCCAGGTCTTCCGGGGCGATCCCGGCCGCGTCCAGCGCCTGCTGGGCGACCTTCGCCATCTCGAAGACGGCCCAGCGGAAGACCGCCTGGCCCTCCTGTGTGATGGCCGGGAACTTGATCTCGCCCTTCGAGTCGAGCGGCAGCTTGGAGACATCGCCGATGTGCAGGTCGTTCCAGGCCACCGTCTGCTTGATGGTCTCGGACTTGTCGCCCTCGGAGCCCCACACGGTCGGACCGATGGCCGGCTCCTGGGCGGGGCCGACGACGACGGCGCCCGCGCCGTCACCGAACAGGAAGGCCGTCGCGCGGTCCTCCAGGTCGGTCAGGTCGCTGAGCCGCTCCACGCCGATCACCAGGACGTACTCCGCGGAGCCCTCGACGACCATGCCCTTGGCGAGGGTGAGGCCGTAGCCGAAGCCCGCGCAGCCGGCCGAGATGTCGAAGGCGGCGGGCTTGCCCGCGCCGATCCTGTGGGCGATCTCGGTCGCGACGGCCGGGGTCTGCTTGAAGTGCGAGACGGTCGAGACGACGACCGCGCCGATCTGCTCGGGGTCGATGCCCGAGGCGGCGATGGCCTTGCCGGACGCCTCGATCGACATCGCGGCCACGGTCTCCTCATCGGAGGCCCAGTGGCGGGTGACGATGCCGGAGCGGGAGCGGATCCACTCGTCGGACGAGTCGATCGTCTCGAGGATCACCTCGTTCGGCACGACCCGGGTCGGGCGGTAGCCGCCGACCCCGAGGATCCGTGCGTACGGGGCGCCCTTGCTGGGCTTGATCTTCGACATGCTCGCTCCTTAGGCGCCTGCGTGCTCGGAAATGAGCGCGCGGGCCGTGTCGAGGTCGTCGGGGGTCTTGAGCGCGAGTGTCTTCACACCGGGCAGCGCGCGCTTGGCGAGCCCGGTCAGTGTGCCGCCGGGGCTCAACTCGACGAGTGCGGTGACGCCCAGCGACTGGAAGGTCTCCATGCACAGGTCCCAGCGGACCGGGTTGGCGACCTGCCCGACCAGCCGGGCGATGACCTCGGTGCCGGTGGCCACGGTATGGCCGTCGGCGTTGGAAACGTAGCGCACGGCCGGGTCGGAGACCGTGAGGTCGCCGACCGCCGCGCGCAGCTTCTCCACGGCCGGGGCCATGTGGTGCGTGTGGAACGCGCCGGCCACCTTCAGCGCGACGACCCGGCGCACGCCCTCGGGCTTGTCGGCCTCCAGGGCGGCGATCTGGGCGGCGGTGCCCGCGGCGACGATCTGGCCGCCGCCGTTGACGTTGGCCGGGGTCAGACCGAGCTTCTCCAGGTGCGGGACCGTCACGTCGGGGTCGCCGCCGAGGAGGGCCGCCATGCCCGTCTCGGTGGCCGCGGCGGCCTCGGCCATGCCGAGCCCCCGGGTGCGGACGAAGCGCAGCGCGGCCTCGTCGTCGATGACACCCGCGAGCGCGGCGGCGGTGATCTCACCGACGCTGTGGCCCGCGATGACGGACGGCGAGGCGTCCAGGGCGGCTGCCGAGAGCAGTCCGGCGGCGACCAGGAGCGGCTGGGCCACGGCGGTGTCGCGGATCTCGTCCGCGTCGCCGCGCGTGCCGAAGTGGGCGAGGTCGAGCCCGATGGCATCCGACCAGGCAGCGATGCGGTCGGCGGCACCGGGGAGGTCGAGCCAGGGGGTCAGGAAGCCGGGCGTCTGAGCGCCTTGGCCGGGAGCGACGAGTACGAGCACCCTCACACTCTCTCTTGTGAACGGCTCCGCACGCCCGTGGGGACAGGGACGAAGAACCGTCGGGG
This sequence comes from Streptomyces sp. NPDC104313, assembly GCF_055583985.1. Lineage (NCBI taxonomy): Bacteria > Bacillati > Actinomycetota > Actinomycetes > Kitasatosporales > Streptomycetaceae > Streptomyces > Streptomyces sp. NPDC104313. Next base: position 563,256 of record NZ_JBVJMW010000001.1, on the reverse strand, counting down.
GAATTGTTGAAGTCCCACAAAAGTCTAGGACTGAGGATCCGCTGCGGCCAAGCGCCCCAGAATCAGGGCGATCCTCAGCGTGAACGCGGAGCGCACATCGGAAGGGGACCATCCGGTGACGTCGGTCACACGTCGTAGCCGGTAGCGCACGGTGTTGGGGTGCACGAACAGCATCCGGGCGGCGCCTTCGAGGCTGCTCGCCTGTTCCAGATAGACACTCAGAGTCTCCAGCAGCGCCGAACCGGCCTCTTCCAGCGGTCTGTAGATCTCCTCCACCAGCTGGTCCCGCGCGGCCGGGTCTCCGGCCATCGCCCGCTCCGGGAGGAGATCGTCCGCCAGGACCGGCCGGGGCGCGTCCTGCCACGCCGAGCACGCCTTCAGCCCGGCCGCCGCCGCCTGCGCGGACCGGGTCGCCGCCAGCAGGTCCGGCACCACCGGTCCCGCGACGACCGGCCCGGCGGCGTACGGTCCGATCAGGCCCTTCGCGACCTGGAGCGGGTTGTCGCTGCCGCCCGCGATGACGACGAGGCGGTTGCCCAGGACGCCGGTCAGGACCTGGAGTTTGGCGTGCCGGGCGGCACGCCGGATCGCCTCCACGGTCAGCTCGCTGTCCCCGTCGGGCGCGGTGCCGAGGATCACGCACACATGCTCGGGCGAGTTCCAGCCGAGCGCGGCGGCCCGGGACACGGCCCCCTCGTCGGCCTCGCCGGAGAGCACCGCGTTCACCACGAGGGATTCCAGCCGGGCGTCCCAGGCGCCCCGGGCCTCGGCGGCCTGGGCGTAGACCTGGGCGGTGGCGAAGGCGATCTCGCGCGCGTAGACGAGGAGGGCCTCCCGCAGCAGCGACTCGTCGCCGGGGGCGGCCACCTCCTCGATCGCGGCCTCCATGACCTCGATCGTGGTGCGGACCATCTCCACGGTCTGCCGCAGGGTGATGGCCCGGGTCAGTTCGCGCGGCGCGGTGCCGAACACATCGGTCGAGATGGCCTGCGGGGTCTCGGGATGCCGGAACCACTCGGTGAACGCGGCGATACCGGCCTGGGCGACCAGGCCGATCCAGGACCGGTTCTCCGGAGGCATCGCCCGGTACCACGGCAGCGATTCGTCCATGCGGGCAATCGCGTTCGCGGCCAGCCGGCCGGAGGACTGCTCCAGCCGTTTCAGGGTCGCGGCGTGCAGGTGGGCGTCGTGGGCGGGGGGCAGCTCAGGATCGGGTCGGGGCACGAGGACAAGACTGCCTTATCGGGCCGGTGGATCGGTGGGCCGGGGCGACCGTGCCCCGTACCGGCGGGTAGACGAACATCTGACGCAACCGTTCCCGCTCCCCGCGGCCGTACGGTGGGCGCCCCCCCGTCCGCTCCCGCCGCCCGGAGCCGCACGGCCGTTCCCCGGGCTACCGTGGCCGGGTGATTTCCGTGCACCGGTCCGATGACCGCTACCGGGGCGGGGACGAGGCCGCCGGGATCGTCACCCGGCACGCCCTCTCCTTCGGTCCCCACTACGACCCCGACAACCTCCGCTTCGGCCCGGTCCTGGCCTGCAACGAGGAACACCTCGTCCCCGGCGCGAGCTTCGAGGAACACCCGCACAGCCATACGGAGATCGTCACCTGGGTCGTCGAGGGGGAGCTGACCCACCGCGACTCGGCCGGCCACTCCACCGTCGTCCGCGCCGGGGACGTGGCCCACCTGAGCGCCGCCTCCGGGGTCCGCCACGTCGAACGCAACGACGGCACGGACCCGTTGGCCTTCCTCCAGATGTGGCTGACCCCCCTGGAGCCGGGTGGCGAACCCTCGTACACGGTCGTCCCCGGCATCGCCGACTCCACCCCGTACGCCCTGCCCGGCGCGGGCGCGACGCTTCATGTCCGCCGCCTGGCCGGGGGTGAGCGCACGGCGGTCCCGGACGCGGTGCGCCTGTACGTACATGTGGTGCGCGGCCGGGTCGCCCTGGACGGCGAGGAGTTGGGCCCCGGCGACGCCGCCCGGATCACCGGAGCGCGGCGCCTGGAGGCGGTCGCGGTGGCGGGGCCGGCGGAGCTGCTGGTGTGGGAGCTGGCGGGCTGAGGTCCCGGCGCCCGTCTACGAGGACCGGCCGGCCCGCCACAGGTCGCGGAGCAGCGCGATCTCGGCCATGTGGTGGATGAGCTCCAGATTGGCGTTGGCCAGCACGCTGATGTACGGGTCGTCGGGGTCGGAGCCGTACGGATACCGCGAGAGGCCGACCGTGTCGAGCTGCTCCTCGGTGAGGGTGGCGATGCTCGCGCGGTGGCGGTCGATCGTCTCCCGGAACCGGTCCAGCGCGAGGCGGGCGGACGGCGTGAAGTCGACCAGCAGACGCGGATCCCGCCGCCTCTCGCCGAAGGTCCACTCCCACCGGCCCGCGAAGTCGGAGTGCAGATGACCCAGCCGCCACGCGATGGTGGTGATCGGCACGATGTCGGGCTCCGGCTCACCGGTGAACGAGAGGACCTCCTCGACCCGTTCGGTGCTCACGCTCCAGTCCTCGGCGATCTTCACCACGGACATCCCGCCCGCCGCCTGCCGCGCGACCTCCGCGTACTCGCTCGCCGGGATCCGGGGCGCCCCCTTGTCGATGACCCACGCGCCGGGCCCGTACGCCCGTGGCGTCACTGCGTCCTCCCGGCGTCGGATCGACCAGGAGCCGGGGGCCGGCTCCCACAGGTACTCCTCGTCCCCGAGGCCCTTCAGCCGGACCTCGGCCATCTCCCGCGCCTGGTCGAACTGCTCGATCAGCAGGCCCAGTCGGCCGGTCCGCGGACTCTGATCGCTCATGCGTGGCTCCTCGTCGTCGCGCCCCGGCGGGTCCACGGCGTTCGGAGGGAAGCTAACGTCTCAACGGGCGGGGCGCTACCGTATTCCCGGGCGGCCGGTACCGGTCGGGAACAAGGGTCAGGCCTCGGCGCGCTTCTCCCGCTCGTCCGCGATCCGGTCCAGCTCGCGCATGGCCTGGGAGTGCCCGCTCATCCGCCGGCTCACACTGCCGGTCGTGAACAGCGCCGTTCCCACGAGCGATACGGGAAGGGAGAGCCCCAGGACGGCCAGCGCCTCGGGCCAGTCGCGTTCGTCCGCGCAGTAATCACCGCTCCATATGCCCTCGTTGGCCGTGCCGCCCTCCGTGAACAGGCGCGACGCGCACGCGTCGGTGTTGCCGTTGCGCTTTTCGACCTCGTAATCCGTCAGAAGGAGATTCGCGCACCAGCCCCACAGCAGGGCCGACAGGAGCAGCAGACCGGCCCCCCAGTCGCGCATACGGGTGGACCGCTCCCGGAATTCGAGGTCAAACTCGCGTGATCGCATGGCGGACGAATCTAGCAGCGCGTGATGAGGCTGATCCGCCTCACGGCAACATCCGGGTCAGCCACACCACTTCGCCGTTCTCCTCCAGGCAGACGTGGGCCCACTCTGCCCCACCGGTCCACCCCGCGAAGGTGTCAGGCGACGTCCTTGCGTGCGCGGACGGCCAGGACGGCGACCAGCAGCGTCGGTACGAGCAGGAGCGAGAAGGTGATCGCGTAGCCGCTCAGCCGGCTGGTCCCCGCGGCCAGCCCGGCGTTGAGCACGGCGGTGGCGAACGCCAGGACGACGACCTGCCCGAGGTTCATGTTGGTCTGCATCGCGCTGGTGGTGTGGCCCAGCCGGTCCGGTGCGCTGTGGGACAGCGACAGCACCGTGACGCAGGGATCGAGCATCCCCATCCCGATCGCCGCCAGCGGCATGGCCGCCATCGCGAGCAGCGGGGAGACCCCGGAGAAGCTGCCCGCCACGGCGAAGGCGACGGACGCCGCCATGATCAGGCCGCCGACCGTGACGAGCCGGTGCCGGGCGACGTCCTGGAGGAGCTTGCCCTGCGCCCACGACGCGACCGCCCACAGCACGGCGGAGGCGGTGAACGCCACGCCGACCGTCACCGCCGCCACCCGCCGCTCGGTGATCAGCATCAGCGGCACCAGCGCCTCGACGGTGAAGTAGGTACCGGAGGTCAGCCCGCGCAGCAGCACCGCGGTGGGCAGGCCCCGGGCGCTGCGCCAGGTGCCCTTCGGCAGCAGGCGGGGCGCGAAGACCACCAGGAGCGCTACGCCGACGACGACGAACAGCAAGTGGCGCACGTCCCATCCCGAGACGCCGTACTGGCCGAGCGCCGCGCCCAGACTGAGCATCCCCGCGACCACCAGCGGCGGCCGGGAAGCGCGTTCCCCGGCGGGCGGGAGGTCGGCGGGCGGGGCCTGGGCCCCATCGTCGGCGGGGGCCTTCCTCAACACGGCGACCAGGGCGATCGCGGGCAGTGCGGTCAGCACGGCCAGGCCGTAGAAGACCGTCCGCCAGGACCACACCTCGGCGACCACCCCGGCGACCGGCGGCCCGACCAGGGACGGGATGATCCAGCTCGCGCTCATCATCGCGAGCATCCTGGGCCGCAGATACTCCGGATACGACTGGCCGATGGCGGTCGTCACCGACACCGCCACCATCCCGGCCGCCAGACCGTCGACGAAGCGGCCGACCACCAACTGCCAGACCGAGACGCTGGACGCCGATACCAGCAGCGTCACCACGGAGAGGATCATGCCCAGGGCCAGCGGACGCCGGGCGCCCGAGCGGTCCGCCCAGTGCCCGCCCAGCACACCACCGAGCAGACTGGCCGCCACGAAGCTGCCCGCCACCAGGGGGAACAGGGACACCCCGTTCAGATCCTGCGCCGCCGTCGGCAGCGTCGGCACCACGGCCAGCGCGGCGAAGCCGGTCAGGAACATCACCGTGGCGAAGGTCAGGGTGGCCGCCGCGTACGGTCGGGAGAAGATGCCCGGCTCGGTGTCGCTCGGTGGGGGTCGGAGGGCCTGTTCCGCGGTCATCGATGTCCCGTTGACGTAGCTCGACACCCCGAGGCCTGGTCTGGACCACCCGGAGCCAGCGAGAAGCTATGCCAGGTGTCGATTCCCGGGCAACCGCATTTAGCGCGGTCGCGACGCGAAGCGGGGTGGTACGGGGACCAGTTGCCCGTACCACCCCGCTCCCGTTGACGGCTCCGTCAGCGCAGCCCGTCCACGAACGCCTGCCAGGCGGGGGCCCCGAGGACGATGGCGGGGCCGGTCGGATTCTTGCTGTCGCGGACGGGGACGGCCCCGCAGGGGGAGCCGACGGCGGTCTCGACGCAGCAGCCGCCGGTGCTGCCGCTGTACGAGGAGGTCCGCCAGGCCGCGCCGCCGGTCACGGCGCACTCGACGCAGTCGCCGCCGGTGGTGCCGCTGTAGCTGGACTTACGCCATTCCGCGCTCTTCAGGTCAGTGCTGGTCTGCATAACGTTCCTCCATCACGCGGCGGATCCGCGCCGCCGATTCCTCCACGGAGAGGGCGGCGGCCTGGAGGTGAGCGTATCGGAGCGAGCCCTCCCTGACTGTCTCAGGATTGGCTGTCATGTGGCCGGAGATGAGGTCCTCGGTGTAGACAATGTCCAGGTCGTCCTCGAAACGCAGGAGGTTGAATGAGCCATCCAGGCTCGCGTGTTCACCTGCCGTGAACGGCAGCACCTGAATCCGCATCCAGCGGTGTGCCGAGAAATCCAACAGCTTCTGGAGTTGGGCGCGCATCACGGCAGGGCCGCCGATCGTCCGGTACAGCACCGCCTCGTCCAGGATCGCCCAGGCCAGCGGCGGCTTCTCGCGCTCCAGGATGCGCTGGCGCTCCATGCGAGCCGCCACCAGCCTGTCCGGGTCGTCGGGCATTCCGGGGGCGAGCAGCGCCCGCGCGTACTCCTCCGTCTGCAACAGCCCGTAGACCACCTGCGCCTGGTACGTCGAGATGTACGCGGCCTTCGCCTCCATGTCCGCGTACGGCTGGAACCACGTGGGCAGCTGGCTCCGCAGCACCAGTCCCACCAGCCGTGAGAACGTCCCGTCCGTGCCCAGCGCCGCGTCCACGCGCTCCGAGAAGTCGCGGGTGGGGATCTTCTTCGTCGTCTCGACCTGGCCGATCAGCGAGCCCGTGCAGAAGATGATGGTGCCCAACTGCGGCTGCGTCAGGCCTTGGGCCTCGCGCTGGCGGCGCAACTCCCCGCCGTAGTAGGCGAGCGGGGAGGCGTCGGGATCGAGCGTCTGGATGTTGGCCACGGATGGACCTCCGGGTGCAACGCCTCGCGGCGTTCGTTTCGGTACGTAGCCGAGCGTAGCCAGTCCGTCGCAGCCTGGTGGCATGAACTACGTACTTGTCCCCCGGAGGGATCCCGGGGAGCCCGTCTACCGCGCCGACTTCGCCCTCGGCGCGCACTCCGCCCGGCATCTGCGGTGCGTCCTGCGGCTCTACCTCAAGGCCTGGGAGCTGCTGTTCCTCGCCGACGCGGCGGAGCTGGCCCTCACCGAGCTGATCGCCAACGTCGTGCGACACGTGCCCGATCGGCGCGGCAGGACCCTCATCTTCCGGCTGCCGCGCGGCGAGGGCGTACGCGTCGAGGTCGCGGACAGCAGCCCCGCCGTGCCCCTCGCCATCACGGGCGACCCCCTGGACGACGGGGGCCGGGGGCTCGTCCTGGTCGACGCCGTCACCGACGACTGGGGCATCGTGAAGCAGTGGGACGGCAGCGGGAAGACCGTCTGGTTCGAGTGCCTGACGCCGCCGGAGCTGGGCGGCAGCCGGTTCAGGACAGCTCGGCCAGAACCGCGTCCGTGAACGGCGTCCAGGCCTGTGCCGCCCACGGGCCGAAGGCGCGGTCGGTCAGCGTGACGCAGGCCGCGCCCGCCACCGGGTCGATCCAGAGGAACGTGCCCGACTGGCCGAAGTGCCCGAAGGTGGCGGGGGAGGAGGAGTCGCCCGTCCAGTGCGGGGACTTGGCGTCGCGGATCTCGAAGCCGAGGCCCCAGTCGTTCGGGCTCTGGTGGCCGTAGCCCGGCAGGACGCCCTTGAGGCCCGGGTGCACGACGCTCTGGGCCTCAAGAACCGTACGCGGGTCGAGGAGGCGGGGGGCCTGCACCTCGGCGGCGAAACGGACCAGGTCGGCCAGGGTGGAGACGCCGTCGCGGGCGGGGGAGCCGTCCAGCGTGGTCGAGGTCATCTCCAGGGGCTCCAGAACCGCCTGGCGCAGATACTCCGCGAACGGGATGCCGGACGCCTTGGCGATGTGGTCGCCCAGCACCTCGAAGCCGGCGTTGGAGTACAGGCGGCGGTTGCCGGGCGGGGCCGTCACCCGGTGCTCGTCGAAGGCGAGGCCACTGGTGTGGGCGAGGAGATGGCGCACCGTGGAGCCCTCGGGTCCGGCCGCCTCGTCCAGCTCGATGGCCCCCTCCTCGTACGCCACCAGCGCCGCGTAGGCCGCGAGCGGCTTGGTGACCGAGGCGAGGGGGAAGCGGTGGTCGGCCGGCCCGTGCGTGCCGAGGACCGTGCCGTCCGCCCGGACGACGGCCGCCGCCGCCGTCGTGACCGGCCAGGTGTCGATGATGCGCAGGCTCTCCATGGCTCCGAGCCTAACGGTCGCGCCTGCCACCGGGGCCCCGGCCCCGGGAGCCCCGGGGCTCCCGGGCGTACGCCTCACGCGGCCAGTGGCGCGAGCCGGGTGCCGAGCGCCATGATCCGCATCGCGCGCTCCGTGGCGTCGGCCAGGAACTCGCCGCTCCTGCCGATCGCCTCCACCAGCGTCATCGGCGCGGGCAGGATCGAGCTGTACGCGTCCACGCCCACCGCCCGCACGTCCTGCGCGCCCGGCCCGATGGTCCCGGCCAGCACCAGGACCGGCACCCCGGAGGCGTGAGCCCGCCGGGCGACCTCCGCCGGGATCTTCCCCCGTACGGTCTGGTGGTCGAGCGCCCCCTCCGCCGTGATCACGAAGTCGGCGCGGGCCAGGCGCGCGTCCAGGTCGAGGCCGTCGAGGAGGACGTCGTAACGGGGGAGCAGGCGGGCTCCCACGGCCGCGAGGCCGGCCCCCAGGCCGCCCGACGCACCCGTGCCGGGGGCCGTGCGCAGGTCGACCGGGACTCCGGTCGCCGGGGTGAAAGCCGGGGCGAGGTCCCGGGTGAGGACGGCGGCCAGCCGCTCCAGGCCCGCCGAGAGCAGCTCCACCTCCGCCGGGGTCGCCCCCTTCTGCGGCCCGAACACCCGGGCCACTCCGCGCTTCCCGCACAGCACGTTGTACGGGTTGCAGGCCACGAGCAGTTCGGTGCGGGCCAGCCTCGGGTCGAGGCCGGACGGGTCGATGCGCTCCAGCTCGTGCAACGCCCCGCCGCCCCGGCGCAGTTCATGGCCGTGCCGGTCGGTCAGCCGGGCCCCGAGCGCCTGGAGGGCGCCCGCGCCCCCGTCCGACGTACCGGAGTCACCGCAGCCGACGAGGATGCGCCGGGCCCCCGCGTCCAAGGCCGCCCGGATCAGCTCGCCGACGCCGTACGTGGTGGTCGCGCCCGGGTGGCGCAGGCCCGGCGGCACCAGGGCGAGGCCCGCGACGGCGGCCATCTCGACCACGGCGGTGAGCGGGCCGGTCGTCCTGCCGGGCGCGGGAACGCCGCCGCCCAGCAGCGCGAAGTGCGAGGCGACCGGCTCGCCCACCGGGCCCGTCGCGGTGACCGGGACCAGCCGGCCGCCGCCCGCCAGAGCCAGCGCCTCGGCCGTGCCCTCGCCGCCGTCCACCAGCGGGATGAGGTCGAGATCGGCGTCGGGGATCACGCGCCGTACGCCGACGGCGATGGCCTCGGCCACCCGGGCGGCCGAGAGGGACTCCTTGAAGCCACTGGGGGCGATGGCGATGCGGTGGGTCATGGCTGGGTCTCCAGAAGGACGGGCACGCCGAGCAGAGGCCAGACGGCGAGGGCGAAGGTGAGGACGAGGGCCGCGCTGAGCGGGGCGAGGAACGCGGACAGCCGCAGGAGGTCGCGCGGGGTGTAGGTCGGGGTGCCGGGCACATCAGCGAAGAGCGCGACCGGCTTGGCCGACGAGGGCAGCGTGTGGCAGAAGCCGGCGGCGGCCGTGGAGGCCAGCGCCGCCGTGACCGGGTTGACCCCGGCCCCGACCGCCGCCGCGACCACCAGCGGGACCAGCACGGAGGACCGGGCGGAGCGCGACTGGAGCGCCAGATGGGCGGCCGTGCTGACGACGACCACTCCGGTCAGGAACACCCAGGGGGGCGTGGACGCCCCCAGGGGTATCCAGCCCACCAGCCAGTCGGCCGCCCCCGAGTCGGAGAGGGCGACGCCCATCGCCATGGTGGCGGCCATGAACAGCAGCAGCGGCCAGGGAACCGTCCGCAGACCGTCCTTGAAGCGCACGGTCCCCAGCGCCGGAGAGGTCGCCACCAGCGCGCCGATGAGCGCGACCACGGCGGGCGACACCCCGTGCAGGGGTTCGCTGCACCACAGCAGGACGACCGTCGCCAGCAGGAGCAGGCACCGGGACTCCGCCGGGCTGAACGGGCCCTCGACGGCCGTCTCGGAGTGCTCCTGGATCTGCGCCGCCGTGATCGTGACAGGCCCCTTGCGGTCCGACCGCCGGGTCGTCGTCAACAGCACCAGCTCGGCGGCCAGATGGGAGGAGACGACCGCCAACGGCATCCCGACCACCAGCCATTGCACGAAGCTCAGCTGCTCACCGGTCTGCTCCCACAGCACCCCGACGGTGATCAGGTGCGCCCCCGCGCCGATCAGGGTCGCGACGGCCGACAGCAGGATGACCGTGGGGAAGAGCAGCGCCAGCATCACCACCAGACGGCCACGCTCACGCAGGGCGGCGGCCAGCGCCAGGAACACCGGGAGCGCGAGGGCGGCGCGCCCCGACGTGGCCGGCACGGCGAACGCGGTGACGACCAGTCCCGCCGTGGTCAGGTGCACCAGCTGGCGCACGGTCCTGGCCCCGCCGACCAGGAAGACGGCGGCCCGGCCGGCCAGACCGGTCCGGGTCACCGCCGCCGCCAGGACGAAGGCGCAGATCAGCAGCCACACCGTCTCGTCGCCCAGGGTGGCGAACAGGGTCTCGCTGCTGATCACCCCCGTGACCGTCAGCGCCAGGCCCGCGCCGAGCGCGATGTAGGCGTCGTCCACCGGAGTGGCGATCCAGGCGGCCGTGGCCAGGGCGAAGACGGCGAGGGAGAACCGGCCGTCGACGCTGAGGCCGGGGGCGGCGCCGGGGACGGCGAGGAGAGCGCAGAGCCCGAGGACGGCACAGAGGCCGACGGTCTGCCGGAGTGATAGAGGCACGCTGTACAGACTCCGGAGGCGGGGTGAGCGCCCGATGAGTGTCCGGTGAAGGCCTTTTCATCAAGTCCGCCGAGCGGATCGCACCCACCCGGGGCCCGGTCGAACCCCCCCAGGGCCAGGGGCGGGTCCGGGCGGCTCACACCTCGCGGCCCGGGGTGGCCCGCGACAGCGAACGGCCCCGCCCCGGGCACACGGGACGAGGCTGTCGATCGAGGGGCCGGGGTCGGGGTCGGGTCCGGGGTCGGGGCCGGGACCGGGGCTCAGGGCAGGCGGTAGCCCATGCCCCGGATCGTCTCCAGCCGCTCCGCGCCCAGCTTCCGGCGCAGCGCGCGCACGTAGACGTCCACGATGTTGGAGCCGGGGTCGAAGTCGTACCCCCACACATGGGACAGGATCTGCTCGCGGGAGAGCACCTGGCCGGGGTGGCGCAGGAACATCTCCAGGAGCACGAACTCGCGCGCCGTCAGATCCACCGTCCGCTCGCCCGCGCGGGCCCGCCGGGTCCGCAGGTCCAGGGCGAGGCTGCCGCTGCGCAACATGGTGACCTCGGGGGCGCGGGCGGCGGTGCGCTGCCGCAGCCGTACCCGGGCGAGCAGCTCCTCGAAGCGGAACGGCTTCGTCATCCAGTCGTCGGCCCCGCCCTCCAGCCCGGCCACCGTGTCCCGTACGGAGTCGCGTGCCGTGAGGACGATGACCGGCAGCGTGACGCGGGCCTCGCGCATCTCCCGCAGCACGGTGAAGCCGTCCCGACCCGGCAGGCCGATGTCGAGCACCATCAGGTCGAACCCGCCGGTCAGGGCGTGGCCCAGCGCCAGGTCCCCGTCCTCGGCGACGACCGTGGTGAAGCCGTTGGCGCGCAGCCCCTTCTGGACGAACGAGGCGATGCGCTCCTCGTCCTCGGCGATCAGGATGCGGTTCATGAGTCCTTCTCCAGCGTGAGTACGAAGGTGGCTCCGCCGCCTTCGGTCCGGCGTAGTTCGACGCGGCCGTGGTGGCCCTCCGCGATGGCCTTGACGATGGCGAGGCCGAGCCCCGCGCCGCTGGTACGGGTCCCGCGCCGGGACGTCCCCCGGCGGAACCGCTCGAAGATCACGCGGGCGTCCTCCGGCGGAATCCCGGGCCCGTGGTCGGCGACGTACAGTTCGACGAGGTCCGCCTCGGCCCGCGAGCCGATCCGGATGCGCTGGCCGGGCACGGTGTGCTGGACGGCGTTCTGCGCGAGCTGCACCATCGCCTGCGTCATCCGCTGCGGGTCCAGGCGCACTTCGAGGTCCGCGACGCCGTCGAGCTGCCACTCCCGGTCACCGAGGGTCCGCACCTTCACGAACACGTCGGCGGTCAGCTCCGCGAGCTGGACCGGTTCGGGGCGTACGAAGTCGGGGCGCTCGGCCCCCGCGAGCAGGAGCAGGTCCTCGACGATGCGGCTCATCCGGTCCAGCTCGTCCGTGACCAGCCGCACCGTCTCCTCCCGGTCCGCCGGATCGTCGCCCATCAGCTCCAGGTGGCCCCGGACGATGGTGATGGGGGTGCGCAGCTCGTGTCCGGCGTCGTCGACGAAGACCCGCTGCGAGGTGAACGCCCGCTCCAGCCGGTCGAGCATCGCGTTGAACGTCTCGGCGAGGGCCGCGATGTCGTCCCGGCCCTCCACGGGGATGCGGCGGGTGAGGTCCTGTTCGGTCAGCTCCGCCGCCGTCGTCCGGACGATCCGGACGGGCGCGAGGATGCGTCCGGCGACGGCCCACCCGATCCCGGTCGTCATCAGCAGCGCCACACCGGACAGGGCGAGCAGCGTCCAGAACGTCTTGTCGGCGACGGCCCGTTCGCGCTCCGGGTGGAAGGCGACGACGAACGCGCCGGGCAGCCCGCCCGCGGACGGTCCGATCTTGACCTTGGCCCAGCGCACCTCGCCCTGCGGGCGCTCCAGGGTCCCGAAGGAGTCCTTGGAGGCGTGGATCCGGCGGAGCGAGGCACGGTCCTGCCACAGGGCGGTCTCCGGGGGCAGTTCGCGGACCTGCCGGATGACGCCGGGGCGGTCCCCGGGCCGGCCGGTCAGGCCCAGCAGCTCCTCGTCGGGGTCCGCGTACTGCCGTTCCAGATAGACGCGGAGCAGCTTGTCCGTGGTGGCGAACCGGCCGCCGGTGTCGGGGTCCACCCCCTGCGGCACGAAGTTCGCGAACTCGCCGGTCTCCTGCGTGAGCAGCTGGCTGATGCGGTGGTCCACGTCCCGCTGGAGGATCGAACGCACGGTGACGGCGACCGCGCCCAGCGCGACCGCCATCACGACCAGCAACCACAGCAGGATCCGTACCCGGGCGGAAATCCTCGGAAGGCTAACCGTCATCACCGAAGTCGTCGTCATCGTCGTCGTCGGCCGCCGAGGGGCCCGGGACGACGGAGCTGTCCGCTGTACGGGTGGGGGAAGGCGTAGAAGGAGGAGTGGGGGAGCCGCTCGGCGCCGGGGCGTCGGTCGGTGACGTGACACCGCTCGTCGGCGGCGGTGTGCCGCGCGGACTCTCCTCCAGCTGGACGGAGGGAGGCACCTTCGGTGCTTCCGAGGTGTCGGTCATGGCATAGCTGGTGGCCGCTATGCCTAGGGGCACGGCGACGACGGCTGCCAGGGCCGCCAGACGAGGTGAGAAAGCCATGTATTCACCCTGACTGTCCCGGACGGTCAGAACATGAAGCGAAGATGAACAATCCTTCATCTTCGATGTGCTTCCCGTCGCCCCGTCGCCCCGTCCGTCCGCCCGTGCAAGTGCCCGGCCCGAGAAGACCTGCCGTTCCCGCCCGCGTCGAGCTCTTCCCCCCCTTGCTTCGAGTGCACTCCAAGGATTTAGCGTGGAGTACATGACGGTGATCGACGGAACCTCCCGGAGCACTCCCGCGACCATCGCACACCCACGGCCCTCACCGGCGGTGGATGCCTGCACGGCCGCCCCGAAGCCGCACCCCCGCCCCACGGGCGAGGACAGCTACACGATCAGCGAGGTCGTCGCCTTCACCGGGCTCACCGCGCACACCCTGCGCTGGTACGAGCGCATCGGGCTCATGCCCCATATCGACCGCTCGCACACCGGCCAGCGCCGGTTCAGCAACCGCGACCTCGACTGGCTGGCCTTCGTCGGCAAGCTGCGGCTGACCGGGATGCCCGTCGCCGATATGGTGCGGTACGCGGAGCTGCTGCGCGAGGGCCCGTCCACCTTCGAGGAACGGCGGGAACTGCTGGAGGCGACCCGCCGCGATGTGGTCACGCGGATCGCGGAGCTCCATGACACCCTCGCCGTCCTCGACCACAAGATCGAGTTCTACGCGGGCGCCCGCCGGGCCCCGGAGAGGAAGGGCGCCTGATGACCGCTGACACGATCGCCACCGTGGAGCTGGGCGCCGGAGGGCCGCCTGTCGGCGTCCAGGGCCTCGGCTGCATGGGCATGAGCGAGTTCTACGGCGACACCGATGAGCGTTCCGCCCGGGACACCCTGGACGCGGCCCTGGAGGCGGGCGTCACGCTCTTCGACACCGCCGACACCTACGGGCGCGGGGCCAACGAGGAGTTCCTCGCGCCGTTCGTCGGGGCCCACCGGGACGAGATCACCCTCGCCACCAAGTTCGCCATGATCCGCACCGAGGACCCCAAGTACCGGGCGATCAGCAACGACCCCGCGTACATCCGCACCGCCGTCGAGGCGAGCCTGCGCCGGCTGAACACCGACGTCATCGACCTCTACTACATGCACCGCCGCGACCCGGCCGTCCCGTTCGCCGAATCGGTCGGCGCGCTGGCGGAGCTGGTCGAACAGGGCAGGATCCGGCAGATCGGGCTGAGCGAGGTGACCGGTCCCGAGCTGCGCGAGGCGCACGCCGTGCACCCGATCGCCGCCCTCCAGTCGGAGTGGTCCCTCTTCAGCCGGGACATCGAGAAGAGCGCCGTCGGCGCGGCGGCCGAGCTGGGCGTCACGCTCGTGCCGTACTCGCCGCTCGGCCGGGGCTTCCTCACCGGCTCCTTCACCGACGCGGGCAAGGACCTCTCCGCGGGCGACTTCCGGGCCCGCCAGCCCCGGTTCAACGGCGACAACGCCCGGACGAACGCCGCCCTGCTGGAGCCCGTCCACGAAATCGCCGCCGCACACGGGGCCACCGCCGCGCAGGTGGCCCTCGCCTGGGTCCAGCAGCGCGCCCAGGTGCACCGACTGAACGTGGTCCCGATCCCCGGCACCCGTAAGCGCAGCCGCCTGCTGGAGAACGTGGCGGCGACCCGGCTGACCCTGACGGCCCAGGAGCTGGCCCTGCTGGAGCCGATCGCGGGCCGGGTGGCGGGGGACCGCTACCCGGACATGAGCAGTACGTCGGCGGCGCGGGAGTAGCCCGGAACCGTATGCGGTGATCGCTCGGTTCATGAACGGTGTGACGACCGAGCCACGCCCCTGAAGGCCTTCACACCAGCCCCAGCGCGAACACCGCGAACCCCGCCGCGAGCAGCCCCGCCAGCGCACGGCGGGCGTTCGCGGCGCGGGTGCCCGCCTGCCACGGAGCCTCGAAGCGGCGCGCGTACCGGGCGATCAGCACCAGCAGTGCGGCGAACACCGGCAGCCAGGCGATCCGGGCGAGGATCCAGCCCACCGTGTCCGGCGCGGTCGTCAGCCCCGCCACGGCCGTCCCCACCCCGGCGAGCGAGGCCGGTACGGCGGCGGCCAGCATCGCGGTCTGGTGCCAGCACAGGATCGTCATCGCGGACAGGTTGATCACCACGACCGGCGCCCAGAGCAACGGCTTGCACAACAGCCGCCCGAGCCGGTCGCGCAGCAGGATCGCCGCCCCGCTCTGCGCCGCCGCCAGCGCCACCACCAGCAGCGACGGCGGATGCGAGTTCGTCCGCGCCTCGCCCGGCACCCCGACCATCGACGCCGGGTAGTCGAAGGCGAGCAGCAGCGTGGCGAACAGCACCCCGCCGCCGATCAGCAGCAGCCGGGCCCCGCACCTTCCGATCCGCCCCTCGCCCCAGGACACGCCCAGCTGATAGGCGAAGAGCCAGCCGGGCAGGATGTTGAGCATGCTCAGCCAGGACGGCATCGCCTCCGCGAAGGGCCCGTAGCGCAGGAAGTCCACCACCGCGACCGACGCCAGCAGCGGCAGCGCCGCCCACCCGCCGAGCCTCCGAGCCAGCGTGACGCAGACCGGGGTGAGGGCGGTGACCACGGTGTACACCCCGGCGAACCAGAGCGGCTGGATCACCAGCGTCGACCCCGTACGCAGGGTGTCGCCGGGTACGCCCAGCGCGGACCCCACCGCGAGCAGCACCGCCCAGGCGGCGGTCACCCCGAGCACCGGCCGGCCCAGGCGGGCCAGCCGGCCGCCCAGCCAGGCGGCCGTCGTCGAGGTCCGGCGGCGGAAGGAGAGCACCGAGGCGTACCCCCCGACGAGGAAGAAGATCCCCAGCATCTGGAGCACCCAGCTCGCGGGCGCGAGCCCGGCGAACGTCGAGAGCGGGCTCGCGTTGTGCAGGCCGTCGGCGTCCAGCCGGAACCCGCCGAGCATCCAGTGGCCGAGCGGCACGGCGAGCAGCGCCAGCGCCCGCAGGCCGTCGACCGCCCGGTCGCGGTGGGCGGGGGTGGACGCGTCGATACGGGCCGCGAGCCGCCGGCCGTCCTTCGGCAGGGCGTTCATCGGGCCACGCCTTCCGGGGCCGGGGCGGCTTCCGCCTCCGGGGCTGCCTCCGGCGCGTCGCCGCGCGCGATGGCGGCGAAGGTCCGCAGCGAATCGGTCCCGGGCTCGAAGTAACCTGCATGGCCCCGGGCCTCGTCCGCCGGCACACGGCGGGCGCCGAACGCCGGATCGGCCGGGTCCGTCCCGTGGCCGAGGCCCGCGAAGCGCACGTTCGGCACGTCGTCGATCCAGTCGGTCGGGTCCTTCGCCGCCCACACCCGGGCGCTCGTCCGCAGCGCGCCCACGTCGTCGGCGCGCATACCGGGGGAGCCGAGGACCACCAGGTCGGTGACGGGGAGGCGGTGCGCGGCCAGGCCGCAGACCACCGAGCCGTAGCTGTGGCAGAACACGGCGGCCCGGGGCAGCCCGTCCGCCGCCAGGCCCTCCGTGAACCGGGCCAGCCGCCCGGCCCCCGCCTCGGCGAGGGCGCCGGTGGCCGCGTCGAGGCCGACGCCCACCGGGGTGGTGTACCCGACCCAGGCGATGACGGCGGTCCCCGGACCGGCCGCCGTGTGCAGGGTCCTGGCCATGCCGACCGGGGCCCCGTGGGCGGCGGCCTTCCGGTCGAAGGTCCCGGCGTCGTTGTCGGACCCCGGCACCACCACCGAGACCCGGAGCGCCGTGCGCAGGTCCCCGAAGACCTCGGCGACCTGGCCGCGTCCGCGTGGGTCGAACGCGAGGATCTGGCGGCCGGGGGCGGCGAGCGAGCGGTAGCGGGGATCGTCCTCGGCGGCCAGCGTGAGGGTGTTGGCGCGGTAGCGCAGTTCGAGGGGCGCACCGTCGAGATTTCCGACGACGGACGGATGGCGGGCGAGCAGGAGCTGCCGCTCGTCGTCGCCCAACCCGGAGAAGAACGAAGCGACTTCGGTGGGTGTGGCATGCTCCGGATCCGGCAGCTCCGTCCCCAGCGCCCGGTCCGCCCGCCACTGCGAACTGCCCGGCGGCGGTCCGGTCAGCGCTTGCTGAGCATCCGCCGAAACCCAGCCCGCGGTTCCCGTCACCACGCTGGTGGCCAGTGCGAAAGCGACCAGGGTCCTCGCGTATCGGCGCATCGTGTGCCCTCCCTCTCCGGATCCGCACCGACCGGTGCGACCGGGAGGAAGGTAGGAAGAGGACGGGTGAGGGGGCGTCACACCGGGGAGCCAACCGCGGGATGCTACCGGGGTAGGGGGTGGGCCAGGCGTACGCGCGAACCGGGGCGGCGCACCCGCGAAGTCCCGTACGGCGGTGGCGGCTCACGGGGCGTACGGCGAGGGCGCGTCCCACGCCGGCGAAGACCCGTACGGCGGGCGGCTCACCCGCCCACGACGCCCCGCACGGTGAGGGGCCCGGCTGTGCGCCGTGACGCCCCGCACAGCGAGGCCCCGACTACGCGCCCGCGACGCCCCGCACAGCGAGCCCCGACTACGCGCCCGCGACGCCCCGCACAGCGAGCCCCGACTACGCGCCCACGACGCCCCGCACAGCGAGGCCTCGACTACGCGCCCGCGTCCCCCGGTGTCACCAGCCCCGACTCGTACGCGAAGATCACCGCCTGCGCCCGGTCCCGCAGCTCCAGCTTGGCCAGCACCCGCCCGATGTGTGTCTTGACGGTCTGCTCGGCCAGCACCAGCCGCCCCGCGATCTCCTGGTTCGACAGCCCCCGGGCGATCAGCTCCAGCACCTCGCTCTCGCGCGGGGTGAGCCCGTTGAGCCGGAGTGCCTGGCCGCCGCGCGTCGCCCCGGCGGGCCGCTGCGCCGCGAAGTCGGCGATCAGCCGCCGGGTCACCGAGGGCGCGAGCAGCGCGTCCCCGGCCGCCACCACCCGTACCGCGGCGATCAGATCGGCGGGCGGGGCGTCCTTCAGCAGGAACCCGGACGCGCCGGCACGCAGCGCCTCGTACACGTAGTCGTCCACGTCGAACGTGGTGAGCATCAGGACCTTCGGCCGGTGCACCACCCCCACCGGCGGGTTCAACAGCCGGCGGGCGGCGGCCAGTCCGTCCATCTCCGGCATCCGGACGTCCATCAGGACGACGTCGGGGTGCTGGTTGCGGCTGACGTCGATGCCCTGGCGGCCGTCCGCCGCCTCGCCCACCACGTCGATATCGCTCTGCGCCGCCAGCAGCGCCGCGAACCCGGCCCGCACCATGGCCTGGTCGTCGACGATGATCACGCGAATGGTCACAGGTCCTCCGAAGGGGGTGGGACGGAAGGCGACATGGCCGGAGGCAGCGGCATCCGGGCGGCCACCCGGAATCCGCCGTCGGGCAGCGGCCCGGTGTCCAGCGTGCCGCCGGTCAACCGTACGCGCTCCCGCATCCCCACCAGCCCGTGCCCGGTACCGGCGCTCTCCAACGGTGCGGCGGCGGGCTTCGGCGCGGGGCCGTTGACGACCAGGACGTTCAGATGGCCCGCGGAGGTCCGGACCGAGACCTGGGTGCGTGCCCCGGGCGCGTGCCGCACCACATTGGCCAGCGCTTCCTGCACGATCCGGTACGCCGACAGATCCACCGCCGGCGACACCTCACCCAGATCCGCCGCGAGCGACAGCTCCGCCGGCAGCCCGGCCCGTACCGTCGCCTCCACCAGCTGCTGGAGCCGGTCCAGGCCCGGTTGCGGCGCCCGGTCGCCCTCGGTGCCGTCGCTGCGCAGCACCGACAGCAGCCGCCGCATCTCGCCGAGCGACTCCCGCGCGGCCGCCGCGATCGAGGCGAACTCCTCCCGCGCGGTCTCCGGGAGCCCGGAGATCCGGTACGGCGCGGAGTCGGCCTGCACGGTGATCACCGACATATGATGCGCGACCACGTCGTGCAGCTCACGGGCGATCCGCGTCCGCTCCTCCAGCAGCGTGCGCCGCGCCCGCTCCGCCTCGCTGATCGTCTCCTGCTCCGCCAGCCGCCGTGTCGCCTCGCTCCGCTCCCGTACGGCGCCGCCGATCACCAGGACCACCGCCCCGAGGATCGGCAGCAGCAGGGCGCTGCCGGTGCTGCGGCCCGCCGGAGCGAGCAGTTGCATCACGGCCCCGGCCGCTGCCGTCATCACCCATACGCCGACGACGGTCCGCCGGGTCTCGCGCAGGCCGAGGGCCAGCAGCAGGAAGAGATACGCGACCAGGGTCGGTGGGGGCCACGGCCAGGTGTCGTGCCGCCCGGGGGCGTGGGCCAGCAGCACCAACGCGCCCGCGATGTCGGCCGGGAAGATGATCCACCACGCCTGGAGAGGCCGGTGGGCCAGCATCAGCAACGGGGCCGCCTGGGCCACCCCGAGCGCCCCGGCCAGTGCCCCCGGTACGCCGTACTGCGAGGTCAGGACGTTGATGGTGACCGGAATGAAGGTCGCGGTCAGGGCGAGCACCACGACGTACGGCAGCAGCCGCTGCCACCGCTTCGGGGCTTTTGCCAGCAGCGGGGTGGACGGATGGGACGCGTGGGACAGTCCGTGGGCGAGCTCGCGCAGATTGCGGCGGGCGGCGCTCAGCAGGCCGTCGGCGGGCGGCGGAGGCCCGGCGGGGGAAGTGGACATGGCCCGGTCAGCCTAGGCAGGCCGGGGGCCCGGGGGCGTCATACCGGGGTCGCGGCCCCCGGCAGGTTCGCCTCATACCCCGGTACGGGGTCACAGTCCGGTACGGGTGGCGCCCCCGACGAGTGCACGGGGGCGCGGGGTCACAACTCCGCGAGCAGCTGGGCCTTCTTCGCGCTGTACTCGGCGTCCGTCACCAGTCCGGCCTGATGCAGCTCGCCGAGGTGATGTATCCGCTCGGCGATGTCCGCCGGATCGCGCCGCCCCGCGTTCACCAGGACCGGGGCGGAGGCGGCGGGCGCGGGCTGGGTCCGGCGTACGGATTCCAGGACGGCGGCGGCGAAGGGCAGCGACTCGTGCACCGGCCCGTAGCCCAGCCCGAACAGCACGGCCGCCGGATCCTGGTCCGCACGGGCGGCCGGAGGCTCGGCGGGCAGGCCCGCGGGCGTCCCGTCGTCCGCGTCCCCGCGGCTGCCGGGACCGTGAAGATCGCCGAGACTGCCGCCGGCGCGGTGGTCGACCGGAGCCGCCGCGCGGGGCACCAGACGCAGATAGCCGTCCAGCGCCTCGGGCGAGCGCCATACGATTCCGGCCAGTTCGCTCACCCGGAAGCTCTGGTCGCCGGCCTTCCACTTGGCGCTGGAGGCCCCGGTCCAGGACCACCGGAAGGAGATCCGGTCGCCGTCGAAGCTGGCCCGGCCGTCGTACGCCTTGAAGTTCATCGGGGCCTCGGGTGCCGCCACCAGGAAGCGGTCGGCGCTCTCGCCGGACGCCGGGTCCAGCAGAGCCCGCAGCTCGTCCGCGTAGTACTCGGCGAGCACCTCCCGCTCCGCCGGAAGCACCAGACGGTAGGGGTCGCACCCCTCCTTGAGCTGCCCGGAGGCAGCCTCCACCAGAGGATCGGCACCTGCTCTCGGCACGGCACGCAGAACCACCGTGCCCCGCTTGCCGGGGGTCAGCACCACCGACGACAACGCCGCATACGGGATGCGGCGTTCCCGCAGGCTCTGGAAGAGCTTCGGTGTGCGGATGCCCCGTTCGAAGCGGATGAGCACGGAGTCGGTGTCGAACTCCCAGGTGGCATGAATTCCGGCCAGCACATCACCCATGTGCCTCATCGTATGCGGCACAGTCGCCCACGTCCCCCCTCGGAGCAAGTCCCGATTAATCCGCCCGACACCGACCTCTACGCGCGTCAGCCGTCCCGCTCGCCGGAAATACCCTTGTGGCAGGTGCCGCCGGCACTCGCGCAGCTGACCGCCCCGTACGCTCCGACGCCGATCGCGGCGAAGTTGTCCAGGCTCTCGCTTCCCGGTTCGAAGTAGCCGCTGTGCCCGGCGGCACCGGCCGCCGAGAGGATCCGCGCGCCGAAGGCCGGGTCGACGGGGTCGGCCCCGTGACCGATCCCGCCGAACTCCAGATGGGGTACGTCCCCGATCCAGTCGTCCCCGTCCCGCGTCGCCCAGATCCGGGCGCCGGTCCCCAACTGCCCGGCGTTGGCGGCCCGCATGCCGGGGCTGCCCGCGACCGCGATGTCGGCCACCCGGTCGTGCGCCCGGTGCGCGGCCACCCCGCACACCACGGAGCCGTAGCTGTGGCAGAACAACGAGACCTTCGAGGCGCCGGGCAGTGCGCCGACCATCGCGTTCAGCCGGACCGCACCGTTCGCCGCGAGCCCGCCCAGCGCCGCGTCCATGCCGAGGCCGGCCGGGGAGGTGTAGTCGGCCCACGCGATGACGGCCGTACGGGTGCCCGGGGAGGCCGAGCGCTCCGCCTCGTACAGGGACTTGGCCATGCCTACGGGGGCCCGGTACGCGCGTGTGCTGCGCTCCAGGGTCAGCAGATGGGTGTCGACGCCCGGGACGACGACGGAGACCCGGGCGGCCCGGTCGAGATTCCCGAACACCTCGGCCGCACGGCCCCTCCCGGAGGGATCGAAAGCCAGGATCTGGCGCCCGCCCGTGAGCATCGACCGGAACCGGTCGAGACGGGCCTCCGCCTCACCGCGGCCGTCCGGCGAGAGCTTCGCGTCGTGCGTCCGCGTCTTCTCCACGGCCACGGCCTGTCGGAGAGCCAGCCGGTTGGCGTGGTAGCGCAGGGTGACCGGAGCGCCGTTCAGATTCCCCACCACCGACGGGTACTTGCCCGCGAGGGCGATTCGCTGTCCCGAGGTGAGTGTGGCGAAGAAATGGGCCAGCCGGTAGGCGGGAGCATCGACGTCCGGCAGCGGGCGGCCGGCTATCCGGTCCCTCGCCCAGGAGGCGAGCGCGAGCTCGCGTGGCTCGTCGGAGCGCTGATCGCGGACGGCGTTCCAGCCCGTCGTCGCCAGCATCACGAACACCACCGCCACGGCGAGCAGAGCGCGCCATGCGGTCAACGTGGGTGAGGTGTCGAAGGAAGTCACTGCGCCACACCCTAGGAGACGCGTGCCGACCACCGTGATGCGGGTGAGGTACATCACCCGTCCGCGAAGGATTCATCATGGAATTCTCACGCAGGGTCACCGCGGTCCCGAGGTCGTGCTACTCCCGACGCCCGCCCGAGGAGCGTGCTGCTCCCGACGCCCGTCGGTGGGTGCGCTACTCCCGGCCCCAGTCCCGGGCGAGGGCCGGGGCGAGCTGGTCGAGATACTCCTCGGTCAGGTCGCGCAGCGCGTCCACGCTCGGATCGAGCCCCCGGCCCCACAGTTGGCCGGTCACCCGCATCACCGCGGAGAACGCGGCGACGGCCACCCGCGGCCGGGGGTCCCGTTCCACGTCGAGCCCCTCGCGCTCCGCGATCAGCAGGGCGACCTGGTTCTCCAGGGCGACTCCGCGCCGCATGTGCGCGGCGAGCAGGGAGGGGGTCGACTCGATCATCTGGTACATCCGCATATGGAGATCGACGGTGACGACCTCCTCGATCGCCTCGCCGATGCTGTTCCACGCGCACAGCACCGCCCGGCGCATGGCCTCGAAGGGGGCTTCGGCCGCGGGGCGGCGGCGCAGCTCCTCGATGAAGCGGGACTCGACCATCTCCTGCACGGCGAAGGTGACGTCCTCCTTGCTCGCGAAGTAGCGGAAGAAGGTGCGCTGGGAGACCTCCACGGCGTCGACGATCTCGTCGACGGTGGTGCGTTCGTACCCCTGGGTGGTGAACAGTTCGAGGGAGGCGCGTACCAGGGCGTCCCGGGTGCGCTGTTTCTTGCGTTCACGCAGTCCGGCTCGGGGCTCTACTGTCTGCCCGTCGGTCACGTACTGGTTCCTCTTCTTCCGTGTTTGCCCAGCTCAGCATAGTGTGAGCCAGGTGTGAGCTACGTGACAGTTACTGACTTGTGAATTGGTTTGTCAACTGTCAGTGGCTGTCACTAGTCTCGCTGTATGACTAGTCAGACCACCGTCGAGAAGGCGCCGCGAGAGCCCGAAGACACAGCAGTACCCGCCCCGGTCAAGGGGCTGCGCGGCCACCCCTGGCTGACCCTCTTCGCCGTCGCCATCGGCGTGATGATGGTCGCCCTCGACGGCACCATCGTCGCCATCGCGAACCCCGCGATCCAACGGGACCTCGGCGCCTCGCTCGCCGACGTCCAGTGGATCACCAACGGCTATCTGCTCGCCCTCGCCGTCGCCCTGATCACCGCGGGCAAGCTGGGCGACCGCTTCGGCCACCGACAGACCTTCCTCATCGGCATCGCGGGCTTCGCCGTCGCCTCCGGTGCGATCGGTCTCTCCAGCGAGATCTCGCTGGTCATCCTCTTCCGTGTGCTCCAGGGCCTTTTCGGCGCCCTGCTGATGCCGGCCGCACTCGGCCTGCTGCGGGCCACCTTCCCCGCCGAGAAGCTGAACATGGCGATCGGCATCTGGGGCATGGTCATCGGGGCGTCCACCGCGGGTGGCCCGATCGTCGGCGGCCTGCTCGTCGAGCACGTCAGCTGGCAGTCGGTCTTCTTCATCAACGTGCCGGTCGGCGTCGCCGCGCTCGTCTTCGGCCTGGTGATCCTCAAGGACCACCGCGCCGCCAACGCGCCGCGCTCCTTCGACGTCCTCGGCATCGCGCTGCTCTCGGGCGCGATGTTCTCCCTCATCTGGGGCATCATCAAGGCCGGTGAGTCCTGGGGCTGGGGTGACGGCCGCACCTGGGCGTGGCTCGGCCTCGCGATCCTGCTCTTCGTCGCCTTCGGTCTCTGGGAGACCAAGGTGAAGGAACCGCTCGTTCCGCTGGGGATGTTCCGTTCCGTCCCGTTGACGGCCGGTGTCGTCCTCATGATGCTGATGGCCTTCGCCTTCATGGGCGGCCTCTTCTTCGTGACGTTCTTCCTCCAGGGCGTCCACGGCCTCAGCCCGGTCGACAGCGGTCTGCACCTGCTGCCGCTGACCGCCATGATGATCGTCTCCTCGCCGGTCGCCGGCCTGCTGATCACCAAGTTCGGCCCCCGGGTCCCGCTGGTCGGCGGCATGGTCTGCACGGCCACCGCGATGTTCGGCATGACCACGCTCAGCGACTCCACCGGCACCTTCGCGATGTCCCTCTGGTTCGCCCTGCTCGGCTGCGGGCTCGCCCCGGTCATGGTCGGCGCCACCGAGGTCATCGTGGGCAACGCGCCCATGGAGCTGTCCGGCGTGGCCGGCGGCCTCCAGCAGGCCGCCATGCAGGTCGGCGGCGCGCTCGGCACGGCCGTCCTCGGAGCGGTCATGTCCTCCAAGGTCAGCTCCGAGTTCGCGGACAACTGGGCGGGCGCGGGCCTGCCCGGCGCACCCGACCCGAAGCTGGAGGAGGCCGCCGAGTTCGGCATGGTCCCGGCCGAGGCGCTCGCCAAGGCTCCGGGCATGACGCCGGACATCATCGACCGCATCGGCGGCGTCATCCACGACACGTTCATGTCCGGCATGGGCCTGGCCTTCACGGTCGCGGGCGTCGTCGCCGTGATCGCGGCCTTCGTCGCCACCCTCACCAAGCGCGGCGCGAACGCCGAGGCGGGTGCCGGAGTCGGCCACATCTGACGCTCGAAGCAGCGCCGGTCCTCAACACAGCGCCGGTCCTCAACACAGCGCAGGCTGTCAACACGACGCAGACCGTCAACACGAAGCCGGTCGTCAACACGAAGCCGCTCGTCAGCGCAGCGCAGACCGTCAACACAGCGCAGGTCAGAGCCCCGCCGAATCCTTTCGGCGGGGCTCTCGCCTATCAGGGTGGAGCCCCCCGGTCCCGCTTCCGCACACCGCGCATGGTGACGCAGAGTGAGCGGCGGAAGAACAGTACCGACCAACCACGGGGGTTGATCCATCATGCGTACGACCGTCCTCGCCGCGGCCGCCCTGGCCGTCACCGCACTCGTTCCCCAGGCCCTGGCCCACGACCGGGCGGCAGCGGCCCCCGAACGGTCCCCGGGCGTCGGCCTCGGGAGCTGTGAGGCGGGCAGCCTCTGTCTCTGGAAGAAGCCCGACTTCACCGGGGCCCGCCACGCCTACGAACTCTCCGGTGTGGACATCGAGAGCTGCACCCCGCTGCCGAAGGGTGGCGACGCCCAGTCCCTCGCCAACCGCACCGGCCGGCCCGTCACCACCTACCAGTCCGCCGAGTGCGCGGAGACAGGGGAGTTCGAGACGTACCCCGGCGGCGGCACCTGGACGCCCCGGTCCCCGTACCAGGTGCGAGCCTTCAAGATCTGGGAGAACTGAGCCCACCGGCCCCGGAGAACGCCGAGGGGCGGCGGCGCTCCCGCGCCGCCGCCCCTCGGACCACCACGTCCCTACGCGTCGCCGCCCGCCGCGCCCGGATCGGCCGCGGCCACGTCCAGGAGCTGGTAGCGGTCCACCGCCGTCTTGAGGGCCGACCGGTCGATCCTGCCCTCCTTGGCCAGCTCGGTGAGTACCGCCAGCACGATCGACTGCGCGTCGATGTGGAAGAACCGGCGGGCCGCACCCCGGGTGTCGGCGAAGCCGAAGCCGTCCGCACCCAGCGACTGGTAGGCGCCCGGCACCCAGCGCGCGATCTGGTCCGGAACCGAACGCATCCAGTCCGAGACCGCCACGAAGGGGCCCTGGGCCGCTTCGAGCTTCCTGGTCACGTACGGGACGCGCTGCTCCTCCTCCGGGTGCAGGAGGTTGTAGCGCTCCACGTCCACCGCCTCGCGGCGGAGCTCGTTCCAGGAGGTCGCCGACCAGACGTCCGCCTTGACGTTCCACTCGTCCGCGAGGATCCTCTGCGCCTCCAGGGCCCAGGGGACCGCCACGCCGGACGCCATGATCTGGGCCGGGATCTCGCCCTTCTCACCGGTGCTGAAGCGGTGGATGCCCTTGAGGATGCCCTCGACGTCCACGTCCTCCGGCTCGGCCGGGTGCTGGATCGGCTCGTTGTAGACGGTGAGGTAGTAGAAGACGTCCTCGTTCGCCTCGCCGTACATCCGGCGCAGCCCGTCCTTCATGATGTGCGCGATCTCGAACCCGTACGCCGGGTCGTACGCGACACAGCCCGGGTTCGTCGAGGCGAGCAGCTGCGAGTGGCCGTCCGCGTGCTGGAGGCCCTCACCGGTCAGCGTCGTACGGCCGGCGGTCGCGCCGAGCACGAAGCCGCGCGCGAGCTGGTCGGCCATCTGCCAGAACTGGTCGCCGGTGCGCTGGAACCCGAACATCGAGTAGAAGACGTACACCGGGATCAGCGGCTCGCCATGCGTGGCGTACGCCGAGCCGGCCGCGATCAGGGAGGCCGTACAGCCCGCCTCGGAGATGCCGTCGTGCAGCATCTGACCCGTGGGGGACTCCTTGTACGCGAGCAGCAGATCGCGGTCGACGGCCTCGTACTGCTGGCCGAGCGGGTTGTAGATCTTCGCACTCGGGAAGAACGCGTCCATGCCGAAGGTGCGGTACTCATCGGGGGCGATCAGCACGAAACGCTTGCCGATCTCCTTGTCCCGCATGAGGTCCTTAAGGATGCGGACGAACGCCATGGTAGTGGCGATCGACTGTGCACCCGAGCCCTTCTTCGCAGA
The DNA here is from genome assembly GCF_055583985.1 of Streptomyces sp. NPDC104313. Taxonomy (NCBI): domain Bacteria; kingdom Bacillati; phylum Actinomycetota; class Actinomycetes; order Kitasatosporales; family Streptomycetaceae; genus Streptomyces; species Streptomyces sp. NPDC104313. Next base: position 536,902 of record NZ_JBVJMW010000001.1, on the reverse strand, counting down.
CGCGTACGTCTTGTCCTCGGGCTGCGGAAGCGGCTTCGCACGCACCACACGAGTCGGGACATAACCGCCCAGACTCTGGCGGCGGTCGTGCATGTACTGGATCTCCTCCGAGTCGCGGCCCGGGTGGTAGTAGGGCGGGTAGCCCTCGTCCAGCCGCTTGTCCGTGATCGGGATGTGCAGCCTGTCCCGGAAGCGCTTGAGGTCCTCGACCGTGAGCTTCTTCATCTGGTGGGTCGCGTTGCGGCCCTCGAAGTTCGGCCCCAGCGTCCAGCCCTTCACCGTCTGCGCCAGGATGACCGTCGGCTGGCCCTTGTGCGCCTTGGCCGCCGCGTAGGCCGCGTAGACCTTGCGGTGGTCGTGGCCGCCGCGGCCCAGGTGCAGGATCTGCTGGTCGGTCATGTCCTTGACCATGTCCCGCAGCCGCGGGTCGTCGCCGAAGAAGTGCTCGCGGATGTACTCACCGGTCTCGGTGGCGTACGTCTGGAACTGGCCGTCCGGCGTGGTGTTCAGCCTGTTGACCAGGATGCCCGTGCGGTCCTGCGCCAGCAGCGGGTCCCAGGAACGGTCCCAGACCAGCTTGATGACGTTCCAGCCGGCGCCCCGGAACTGCGACTCCAGCTCCTGGATGATCTTGCCGTTGCCGCGCACCGGGCCGTCGAGCCGCTGGAGGTTGCAGTTGACCACGAAGGTCAGGTTGTCCAGGCCCTCACGGGCCGCGATGGACAGCTGGCCCAGGGACTCCGGCTCGTCCATCTCGCCGTCGCCGAGATAGGCCCACACGTGCGACCTGGAGGTGTCGGCGATGCCGCGCGCCTCCATGTAGCGGTTCATCCGCGCCTGGTAGATCGCGCCGAGCGGACCGAGGCCCATCGAGACGGTCGGGAATTCCCAGAAGTCCGGCATCAGCCGCGGGTGCGGATAGCTGGACAGTCCGTTCGGGGCCTTCGACTTCTCCTGGCGGAACGCGTCGAGCTGCGCCTCGCTCAGCCGGTCCAGCAGGAACGCGCGGGCGTAGATCCCCGGGGACGCGTGTCCCTGGAAGAAGATCTGGTCGCCGCCGTCGCCCTGGTCCTTGCCCCGGAAGAAGTGGTTGAAGCCCACGTCGTACAGCGAGGCGGAGGAAGCGAACGTGGCGATGTGACCGCCGACGCCGATCCCGGGACGCTGGGCCCGCGAGACCATCACCGCGGCGTTCCAGCGGGTCGCGTTGAGGACCTTGCGTTCGATCTCCTCGTCGCCGGGGAAGAACGGCTCGTCCTTCGTGGCGATCGTGTTCACGTAGTCCGTGCTGCGCATCTCCGGCACGGCGACGCGCTTCTCACGCGCGCGCTCGATGAGCCGGAGCATCAGGTAGCGGGCCCGCTCACGGCCGCGCTCGTCGACGGCGGCGTCGAGTGAGTCGAGCCATTCCCGGGTCTCCTCGGGATCAAAATCCGGGACCTGGCTCGGAAGGCCGCCAATGATGATCGGGTTGCGATCGGATCCGGAAGCCACACTGTTCCTTCGCTGTTCGGTGGTGCCCTACGGGGCCTGCTACGGGGAACACGCCCCCGGGGACAACTCTGGGTGCGCCGCCTCCATCGTGCTACCGCGAGGGCCCGAACGTCATCTCTACCGTGGGGTAACCCCCAGGTTCCGCAACGCGTCCGCGGGGCACGAGTATGGGCAGTGCGAGGCTGGGTGCGGGCAAACCGCAACCTTACGCCCAAGGCGTCCAAGTGTTCCCAAAGGCTGTTCGACTCCGATTGGCGGATCGAAACCGCATAAGCTGAGGAAGGACGTAAACGGATGGAGTGACCCGGGGGAGGCCCTGGGAAGCCGCCGGAGAGAGATGCCTGGACTTGCGGTGACGTGGCAGGGAACGTCACCGTATAGGCGGTCTCGCACGCTGGGTACTTGCGCGATTCGCCGAGCCCGTGTGGACTACGGCCAACGCCCCGCGCACGCGCGTGGCTGCAGCATTTTCCGAAGACATGATCAGGAGGCAACCCGTGAGCGCGACCGCGGACCACGCGGAGGAGCGGACCAACCCGGCAGCACGCCTGGGGTTCGAGCCCGGACAAGTGGTCCAGGAGATCGGCTACGACGAAGACGTCGAGCTGGAGCTCCGTGAGGGCATTGAGGCCACTACCGGCCAGGAACTCGTCGACGAGGAGTACGACGACGTCGCTGACGTCGTCCTGCTCTGGTTCCGCGACGAGGACGGCGACCTTACGGACGCGCTGGTGGATGCCATTGGTCTGATCGAGGACGGCGGTACGGTCTGGCTGATGACGCCGAAGACCGGCCGTGACGGATACGTCGAACCGAGCGACATCAATGAGGCTGCCCAGACAGCCGGTCTCGCCCAGACCAAGAGCATCAGCGCGGGCAAGGACTGGACGGGCAGCCGTCTGGTCACCCCCAAGGGGGCCAAGGCCAAGCGCTGAACCACGTTTCGCACCACTCCGGGGCCCCCACGGGCGCACACCGCGCCCGTGGGGGCCTTCGGGCGTCCACGGCCCCTCCGGGACCGGCCCGGGACCCCTGCGTAGGGTGGGTGTCACCCGGACGGACCCGGCCCGGGATGCGGAGAAGCGGCGAAGGGATACGTGTTCCATGACGATCGAGGTCGGCAGCCAGGCCCCGGACTTTCAGCTCAAGGACAACCACGGCCGGACCGTGCGGCTGTCGGAGTTCCGCGGCGAGAAGAACGTAGTACTGGTGTTCTACCCGTTCGCCTTCACCGGCGTCTGCACCGGCGAGCTGTGCGCGCTCCGCGACGAGCTCCCCCGCTTCGAGAACGAGGGCACCCAGCTCCTCGCCGTCTCCAACGACTCCATCCACACCCTGCGCGTCTTCGCCGAGCAGGAGGGCCTGGAGTACCCGCTGCTGTCCGACTTCTGGCCGCACGGGGAGACCTCGCGGGCGTACGGAGTCTTCGACGAGGACAAGGGCTGCGCGGTGCGCGGCACCTTCGTCATCGACAAGGCGGGCGTCGTCCGCTGGAGCGTCGTGAACGGGCTCCCGGACGCCCGCGACCTGAACGACTACGTCAAGGCGCTCGAAGCGCTCTGAGACGATCGCTCTGGCGACGCCCGGTCAAAAGCCTGTTTTGGCCGGGAACCGGTCACTAGGATCCACTCGTTGATCCGATGCCAATGAACGACGGGGACGCCGGTGTCCGCCGGCCCCTGAGAAAACTACTGGAGGACTCGTGGGAGTCAGCCTCAGCAAGGGCGGCAACGTCTCGCTGACCAAGGCCGCGCCCAACCTGACCGCGGTCATCGTCGGTCTGGGCTGGGACGCCCGCACCACCACCGGCGGTGACTTCGACCTCGACGCCAGCGCACTGCTGGCGAACGCCGAGGGCAAGGTCGCCGCCGACGGCAATTTCGTCTTCTTCAACAACCTGAAGAGCCCCGACGGCTCCGTCGAGCACACCGGTGACAACACCACGGGTGAGGGCGAGGGCGACGACGAGGTCATCAAGGTGAACCTGGCCGGTGTGCCGGCCGACGTCGACAAGATCGTCTTCCCGGTCTCGATCTACGAGGCCGAGAGCCGCCAGCAGAGCTTCGGGCAGGTCCGCAACGCGTACATCCGCGTGGTCAACCAGGCCGACAACACCGAGCTGGCCCGCTACGACCTGAGCGAGGACGCGTCTACGGAGACCGCGATGGTCTTCGGCGAGCTCTACCGCAACGGCGCGGAGTGGAAGTTCCGCGCCATCGGCCAGGGGTACGCCTCCGGCCTGCGCGGCATCGCCCAGGACTTCGGCGTCAACGTCTGACGTCACCTGGGCCCCGGGGTGCCCGGCCCGATGGGCCGGACACCCCCTGACCGGGCGTTTTCGATGCCCGGCCGCGGGCGTCGAAAGCGCCCGGCAGCGTTTTACACGACTCGGGGAGGACACACATGGGCGTCACGCTCGCCAAGGGAGGCAATGTCTCCCTCTCCAAGGCCGCACCGAACCTCACCCAGGTGCTGGTGGGACTCGGCTGGGACGCACGCTCCACCACCGGAGCCGATTTCGACCTCGACGCCAGCGCACTGCTGTGTCGGTCGGGCCGCGTGCTCGGCGACGAGTGGTTCGTCTTCTACAACAACCTGAAGAGCCCTGACGGCTCCGTCGAGCACACCGGTGACAACACCACGGGTGAGGGCGACGGCGACGACGAGTCCGTCATCGTCCGTCTCGACCAGGTTCCCGCCCACTGCGACAAGATCATCTTTCCGGTCTCGATCCATGACGCGGACAACCGGGGCCAGGCGTTCGGCCAGGTCGGCAATGCCTTCATCCGGGTGGTCAATCAGGCCGACGGCCAGGAACTGGCCCGCTACGACCTCAGCGAGGACGCGTCGACGGAGACCGCGATGATCTTCGGCGAACTCTATCGGTACAGCGGCGAGTGGAAATTCCGTGCAGTCGGCCAGGGGTACGCGTCTGGCCTGCGCGGCATCGCTCTAGACTTCGGCGTCAGCCTTTCCTGACGCCGCGCTCGGCGTGGGGGAGCCCCGACGCACCGGGGAGCCCCTTTACCAACACGATGAGGTAGCCAGTGGTCCTGAGAACCTTCGGCTGGTCGTTCGCGGTCACCGCGCTCGGCCTGGTCGCAGCGATTTTCTACGGGGGGTGGCAGGCATTCGGTATCGTCGCGATCCTGTCCGTCCTGGAGATCTCGCTGTCCTTCGACAACGCGGTGATCAACGCCGGAATCCTGAAGAAGATGAATGCCTTCTGGCAGAAGATCTTCCTCACCATCGGCATCCTCATCGCCGTCTTCGGTATGCGACTGGTGTTCCCCGTCGTGATCGTGGCCGTGAGCGCCCAGCTCGGCCCGATCGAGGCCATCGACCTGTCCTTCAACGACCCGGACAGGTACAAGGAACTGGTCACGGACGCCCATCCGTCGATCGCCGCCTTCGGTGGCATGTTCCTGTTGATGATCTTCCTCGACTTCATCTTCGACGAGGACCGCGACATCCACTGGCTGCGCTGGATCGAGCGTCCACTCGCCAAGCTCGGCAAGGTCGACATGCTGTCGGTCTGCGTCGCGCTCATCATCCTGCTCATCACCGCCATGACCTTCGCGACCCAGGCCCACCAGCACGGTGGCGGGCACGCCGACAAGTCGGCCACGGTCATGCTCTCCGGCATCGCCGGTCTGATCACCTACCTCGTCGTCGGCGGGCTCTCCGGATTCTTCGAGGGCAAGCTCGAAGAGGAGGAGGAGCGCGAGCACGAGGCCGAGGAAGAGGCCAAGAAGAAGGGCAAGCCCGTCACCGGGGTCGCCCTCGCCGGAAAGGCCGCGTTCTTCCTCTTCCTCTACCTGGAAGTCCTGGACGCCTCGTTCTCCTTCGACGGCGTCATCGGCGCCTTCGCCATCACCAACGAGATCGTGCTGATGGCCCTCGGCCTCGGCATCGGCGCCATGTACGTCCGTTCGCTCACCGTCTACCTGGTGCGCGAGGGCACGCTCGACGACTACGTCTACCTGGAGCACGGAGCGCACTACGCGATCGGCGCGCTCTCCATCATTCTGCTGATCACCATCCAGCACCAGATCAACGAGTTCATCACCGGCTCGGTCGGTGTGATCCTGATCGCCCTCTCCTTCTGGTCCTCGGTCAGGCGCAACCGCGCGCTCGCCGCGGAATCCGGTGGGGGCGGCGGCTCGGGAAACAAGTCCGAGGTGTCCTCCGGGGTGTGACCCGGTAAGGATTGAGGAACGCTCTCTGCGGGGCGGCCCACATGGCGACGGCTCTCCGGGAACTCCCGGACCCGGCCCGGTGGCCGCCCCGCAGTGATGTCCGGGGCGCGCGAACAGGTGGGGGTTGGTATGGGATTCTTCGACGGCCTGTGGCCGGGGCGCGCGGCGCAGTTCGACTCGGGCAACTCGACGTCGAGCGCGATCGTGCTGTCCAAACGGAACGCCACGATCTCGCTCAACAAACAGGGCGCCCTGTCGGGCAACCTCCGGGTCAACCTGTCCTGGCGGATGCGGACCTCGGACATCGAGGGCCGGTCGCGCCAGAGCGGCATGCTGCGGCGCCCCCTCCAGCTCTTCAAGCCCGAGGTGGTCCAGGCGCACACCCAGGGCGTCGTCAACGTCGACCTGGACCTCGGCTGCATGTACGAGCTGATGGACGGCACCAAGGGGGTCGTGCAGCCGCTGGGCAGTCTGATCGGCGACCTCAACGGCCCGCCCTACGTCCGGCTCAGCGGCGACGACCGGTTCGGCGCGCCCTCGGGGGAGACGGTCTACGTCAACCTCGACCAGCGCGACCAGATCAAACGGCTGCTGTTCTTCGTCTACATCTACGACCGGACGCCCGCGTTCGACCGCACGCACGCCAAGATCACGCTCTACCCGGGCAACGGCCCGCGCATCGAGATCGAGCTGGACGAGCGCGCACCACAGGCCCGCTCCTGCGCGGTGTTCACCGTGGAGAACATCAAGGACGAGCTGATCGTGCGCCGCGAGGTGAAGTTCGTGTACGGCTTCCAGTCGGAGCTGGACCGGCTGTACGGCTATGGCATGCAATGGGGGCGCGGCTACAAGTCCCGGACCTGAGCCCGGGCAGCCGTGCGGGCCCGAGGGCGAACACGGGAATCAGGACGGACGCGGGACTCGGATCGGGGCGGCTCAGGAACGGACGAACTGCGGACCTTGTGGAGGCAGCACGAAATGGGGGTCGGGCGCGTGCGCGGCGGCTGCCGCGGGCTGCGGATAGCCGTACGTGGGCGGCTCGGCGGCGGGCTGCGGGTAGCCGTACGCCGGCTGGTGGGCCACGGCGGCGGCAGCGGGGTGCGCGACCGGCGGCGGATAGCCGTAGGAGGGCTGCTGGTGCTGGACCGTGGCGTGGGAGTCCGGCCCGGGCCCGGGCGGCACGGCCGGCAGCGGGGGCGCGGCGGCCGGGAGGGGCCCCGCGCCCGCCGGAGCGGCCGGGTCCCACGGCCCGTTGCCCGCCTGCGCCCCGTTCACGGCCTCCGACTCGTCCACCGAGATACCGAAGGCGGTGGCCAGGCCGATCAGGCCGGTGGGATACCCCTGGCCGACCGCGCGGAACTTCCACCCGTCGCCGCGGCGGTAGAGCTCGCCGCAGATGATCGCCGTCTCTTCCCCGGTCTCCGGCCGGACATCGAACACCGCCAGCGGCTCGCCCTCGGCGAACGCGGCGTCGAACAGGAGTATCCGCAGCTCCAGGATCCGCTCGAAGGCGCCCCCGTCGGAGGACGCCGCGATGACCACCTGGTCCACCGACGCGTCGAGCGCCCCGAGGTCCGCCTCGACCGTGTCCGTCAGCCCTTCCGGGACGCTGCGCTTCGGCAGCCGCCGGACCAGGCCGGAGGGGTGCCGGGGCTGGTTGTAGAAGACGAAGTCCTCGTCGGACCGCACCCGGCCGGACGCACCGAGGAGCAGGGCGGAGGCGTCCACGTCGGGAACCCCGGCGCCCGGGGTCCAGCGCAGCACGGCCCGTACGGCCGCGGCATCGACGGGGACGTTCGAGCCCTTCAGCATCGTGTGCGTCATGAACGTCATCCTGCCTGCTGGGGGCCCGTGCGGACAATGCGGGGGCACCGCGGCCGTGCCCGGCGGCGGTGCGGGCAGGGCGTGACGATACCGCGACAGGGGGTCGGACAAGGAGTGGGTAACCGGAAATTCATATACATGGGGAACTGTCGACACCCGTCCGTACGTACTATTACCGGCCATGCATTGTTCGGCCGGTCAGGCAGTTAGGGGGAAAACATGCGTCACTTCGGGCACATATCGCCCACTGCCCGCGAGGGTCTGTTCTTCAGGGAGCCCTGCACCTTCACCGCGGACTCCCCGGCACGGATGCTCTCCGTCGCCCTGGGAGCCACGCTCTACTCCCCGGCCACCCGGCCGTCGCTCGCCGACGATGTGCTCAAGCAGGCCGCGCGCGGCGTCGTCTCCATGGTGCTGTGCCTGGAGGATTCCATCGACGACGCCGAGGTCGCCGACGCCGAATCCAATCTGATCAGGCAGTTTGCCGAGCTGGCCGCCCGGGACGCGGTATCGGGAACCCAGGACACCGGACCGGGGGCCCAAGACGGGGCAGCGGGGACCGCCGCGCGGAACCCGCACGGGGCCACGGGCACGGCGGGCGTCGATGTACCACTGCTCTTCATCCGGGTACGGGAACCGGCTCAGATCACCGACCTGGTGCGGCGCCTCGGCGACTCGGTCCGGATGTTGTCCGGTTTCGTACTTCCCAAATTCACCGAAGAGCGCGGCAGACGGTTCCTGGAGGCGCTCGCCGAAGCCGAGTCGGAGTGCGGACGACGGCTCTTCGCCATGCCGGTCCTCGAATCCCCCGAGCTGCTCCATCTGGAGACGCGCGCCGAAATACTCCAGGGCATCGCCCGCAGCGTGGAGAAGCACCGGGACCGGGTGCTCGCCCTGCGGCTCGGCGTCACCGACTTCTGCTCGGCCTACGGACTGCGCCGCGCGCCCGACATGACGGCGTACGACGTCCATATCGTCGCCTCCGTGATCGCCGACGTGGTCAACGTGCTCGGCCGGGCCGACGGCACCGGCTTCACGATCACCGGCCCGGTCTGGGAGTACTTCCGCCGCCAGGAGCGCATGTTCAAGCCCCAGCTGCGCAGCAGCCCCTTCCTGGAGGGCCGGGCCGAGGAACTGCGTACGGCCCTCATCGAGCACGACCTCGACGGACTGCTCCGGGAGATCGAGCTCGACCGTGCCAACGGCCTGCTCGGCAAGACCTGTATCCACCCGTCACACGTGGCGCCGGTCCACGCCCTGTCCGTGGTCAGCCACGAGGAGTACACCGACGCCCAGGACATCCTCAGCCCGGAGCGCGGGGGCGGCGGGGTGCTGCGCTCGGCCTACACGAACAAGATGAACGAAGTGAAGCCCCACCGGGCCTGGGCCGAGCGCACACTCCAGCGGGCCGAGGTCTTCGGGGTGGCGAGGGAAGACGTCGGCTTCGTGGACCTGCTGGCCGCAGGTCTGACGAACTGAGCGCGTCTCGATGAGCGAGCGCGCGACGAGAGAAGAGACCGTGGACGTGGTGTGGTCGGGCAACTGGGTGGCGGAGCGACTGGGAGTCGCCCTCGAAGGCGACGGAGAACTCCGGGAACTGCTGGGCCTGGCCCTGCGCCGCAACCCCAGACGGGCGCATCTGCTGGTGTCCAACGTGCTGGGCAAGCATGTGCCCCAGCGGCCCTCCGTCGTCCACGGGGCCGGGTTCGAGCTGGGTGAGCGGGTACGGGCGCTGCTCGGCGCGAAGGGGGCCCGCCGCGCGGTGGTCCTCGGGTACGCGGAGACGGCCACCGGCCTCGGGCACGCCGTCGCGGACGGCCTGCGGGACGCCCCGTACCTGCACTCCACCCGGCGACCGGTGGCGGGCGTCGAGCAGGCGGGCGGCTTCGAGGAGTCCCACTCGCACGCCACCTCGCACCTGCTGCTGCCGGAGGACCCCGACCTGCTGGCGGGCGGCGGGACCGGGGACGACGCCTCCGTGCTGGTGCTGGTCGACGACGAGTTCTCCACCGGCAACACGGTCCTGAACACCATCCGCGCGCTGCACGCACTGCACCCGCGCGAGCGGTACGTCATCGTCGCCCTGGTCGATGTGCGATCGGCAGGCGACCGCGACCGGCTGACCGCCTTCGCCGCCGAGATCGGCGCCCGCGTCGACCTGGTGACGCGCGGCACCGGAACAGTCGTCCTGCCGTACGGCGTCCTGGAACGCGGCCAGGCCCTGGTCGCGGCCCAGGAGGCGGAACAGGCGGACCGGGCAGCGCGGGCCGGGCAGCCGGAGGGGCCCGCGGGGGCCGCCGAAGGCACGGACCCCGCCCCCGTCACCCGGGTCGACCTCGGCTGGCCGGCAGCCGTGCCCGACGGCGGCCGGCACGGCTTCACCCCCGCCCACCGGGCGGCGCTGGAAGCGGCGCTCCCGGGCATGGCGGACCGGATCGCCAGCGCGCTGGGCAACGCGGCCGGCACCCGCCCCCACCCCCGCCGGATTCTCGTCCTCGGCTTCGAGGAGCTGATGTACGCCCCGCTGCGCCTGGGCACCGCCCTCGAAGCCACGCTGGGAACCGGCACCGAGGTCCGCTACTCCACCACCACCCGCTCACCCGTCCTGGCCGTCGACGACCCCGGCTACGCGATACGCACCCGTCTCGTCTTCCCGGCCCACGACGACCCGGCGGACGGCCCCGGCGACCGGTACGCCTACAACGTGGCGGGCGCCGGCTTCGACGCGGTGGTCGCCGTCGTCGACTCCACCGCCGACACCCCCGAACTCCACGCCCCCGACGGGCTGCTGGCCCGGCTCGCCGAGCACACCGGCCAGATACTCCTCGCGGTCGTCCCCTCGTACACCCCCGCACCCGTCTCGTGCACCCCCGCACCCGCTTCCCACCGGCAGGAGCCCGCCGTGCTGCCCGAGCCCCTCCGAGGCCCCGACTTCTCCAGCTACGCGCCCGGGGACGTCGGCTGGCTGCTCCAGGACCTCTCGGACACCGAACTGGAAGCGCCCACCGAGGAGCGCGAGGAGGCGATCCAGAGCGGCGGCGCGCACTACGCGGAGTCGCTGCCCGTCGAGTACCAGCCGAGCGCCGCATACCAGGCCCTGTTCACCGCGGCCCTGGAGACCTCCGCCGCACGCATCGCACACGCGGTCGGCACCGTCACCGAGACGGTCCTCGCCGAACGCGGCCCCCGCCCCGTGCTCGTCTCACTCGCCCGCGCCGGAACCCCGGTCGGTGTGCTGATGCGCCGCTGGGCCCAGCACCGGCACGGACTGGACCTGCCGCACTACGCCATCTCCATCGTCCGGGGCCGCGGCATCGACGCCACCGCCCTGCGCTGGCTGGCCGCCCATCACGACCCGGCCGACGTGGTGTTCGTCGACGGCTGGACGGGGAAGGGCGCGATCACCCGCGAACTGGCCGCGGCCATCACCGAGTTCGAGAACTCGGGCGGACCCGCCGGCTTCGACCCGGAGATCTCGGTACTCGCCGACCCGGGCGGCTGCGTGCGGACGTACGGCACCCGCGAGGACTTCCTCATCCCCTCGGCCTGCCTCAACTCCACGGTATCCGGGCTCATCTCCCGCACGGTGCTCCGCGCCGACCTGGTCGGCCCCGACGACTTCCACGGCGGAAAGTTCTACCGGGAACTGGCGGACGCGGACGTCTCGGGCCTCTTCCTCGACACGATCGCCGCCCGGTTCGACGAGGTGGCGGACCACGTCGAGGCAGCGGCCAAGGAGCTCCTCGCCGCCGACCGCGCCCCGACCTGGGAGGGCTGGGCCGCCGTCGAGCGGATCAGCGAGGAGTACGGCATCCACGACGTCAACCTGGTCAAGCCGGGTGTCGGCGAGACCACCCGGGTGCTGCTCCGCCGGGTCCCCTGGAAGATCCTCGCCAAGCGCGGCGCGGGCGCGGACCTGGAGCACATCCGGCTGCTGGCCGAACAGCGCGGCGTCCCGGTCGAGGAGGTCGACGACCTCCCGTACAGCTGTGTCGGACTGATCCACCCCCGGTTCACGCGCGGCGCGACGGGCGCGGACGGCAAGGCGGTGCAGGGCGCATGAGCGCGACGTCACCGGCCACCCTGGTCGCGAGCGACCTCGACCGCACGCTGATCTACTCGGCGGCCTCGCTCGACCTGTCGATGCCCGACGCGGAGGCCCCCCGGCTGCTGTGCGTGGAGGTGTACGACCACAAGCCCCTCTCGTACCTGACCGAGACGGCCGCCGCCCTCCTCACCGAGGTGGCGACCTCCACCGTCTTCGTCCCGACGACCACCCGCACCCGCGAGCAGTACGGGCGCATCCACCTGCCCGGCCCCGCCGCCCGGTACGCGATCTGCGCCAACGGCGGGCACATCCTCGTGGACGGCGTCTGCGACCGTGACTGGCAGCGGAGGGTGGAGGCACGCATCGCCGAGGAGTGCGCCCCGCTCACCGAGATCCGCGCCCACCTCGCCACCACCGCCGACCCGGCCTGGCTCCTGAAGGAACGGGTCGCCGAGGACCTCTTCGTCTACCTCGTCGTCGAACGCTCCCTGCTGCCCGGGGAATGGGTGAAGGAACTGGCCGCCTGGGCCGGGCCGCGCGGCTGGACGGTCTCCCTCCAGGGCCGCAAGATCTACGTGGTCCCGGCGCCGCTCACCAAGAGCGCCGCGATGCACGAGGTCGCCCGCCGCACCGGTGCCACGCGCACGCTCGCCGCCGGGGACTCCCTGCTCGACGCGGACCTGCTGCTCGCCGCCGACCTCGGCTGGCGCCCCGGCCACGGCGAACTGGCCGACGAGGGCTGGCGGGCCCCGCACGTGGTGGCCCTTCAGGAGCGGGGCTGGGCGGCGGGGGAGGAGATCCTGCGCCGGTTCCTGGCGGCTTGCGCTGCGTGAGGGCGCGGGGTGCGCGAGGCTGGGAGCGGCGGAGGGGCCGCCGCCCCACCTCACTCCCACTGCTCCACTCCACGACACCGAGGGAAGCGCACCGGATGGCCAAGGGCAACGACACCACGATCACGGACGAGCTGTACGCGTACATGCTGGCCCACAACCCGCCGCTGGACCCGGTCCAGCGGGAACTGGTGGACACCACGTACGCGCGGTTCCCCGACCACGCGGGCATGCAGTCGGCCGAGGAACAGGCCCCACTGCTCGCCTTCCTCGTCCGGCTGGTCGGCGCCCGGCATGTGGTGGAGGTCGGCACCTTCACCGGCTTCAGCGCACTGGCGATGGCCCAGGCGCTGCCCGCCGGCGGCACGCTGATCGCCTGCGACATCTCGGAGGAGTGGACGGCGTACGGCCGGGAGGCCTGGGCGAAGGCGGGCGTCGCGGACCGGATCGACCTGCGCATCGCCCCGGCCCTTGACACCCTGCGCGCGATGCCCGCCGAGCCGCACATCGACCTCGCCTACCTGGACGCGGACAAGGGCGGTTACCTCGCGTACTGGGAGGAGCTGGTGCCCCGGATGCGGCAGGGCGGGGTCATCGCCACGGACAACGTGCTCTTCCACGGTGGGGTCACGGACCCGGGGGCGACCGGTCCGACGGCGGCGATCAAGGAGTTCAACGACCACGTGAGCGCCGACCACCGGATGGACAGCGTCCTGCTGACGGTCTCGGACGGCCTGACGCTGTCCCGCAAGAAGTAGCGAGCCTCTCGCGACGGCCCGGCGACGGCCCCGCGACGGCCCTGCCATCGGAGTCGGTCTCCCGGTGGGACCACCGGCCGGGATCAGCCTCGCGGTGGCACCATGGCCGGGTTCAGCCGCAGCACCCTCCCCCGCAGCAGCCCCCGCCCCCACCGCCGCCGGACGGCGCGGGAGCGGACCCGGCGGCACCGCCCACGGCCACGGCGGACAGCAGCTTGACGGTGTCGTCGTGGCCTGCGGGGCAGGAGGCGGGGTCCGAGGACCGGGCCATGGGACGGCTGACTTCGAACGTGTCTCCGCAGGTGCGGCAGCGGAATTCATAGCGAGGCATGGGCTCAGGCTAGAGCCATCGCGGCCGGGGGGCTACGTCCCCCCAGCGGTCTCCTCAGGAGCCGGTGCCGCGTTCCTCACGGATGTCGGAGACGACCCGGGCGGCGGTCCCCCGCACGGCCTCGGTCTCGGTCAGGAAGTGCCAGTAGTCGGGGTGGCGCCCCTCGAGACCGGCGATCGCGCGCTCCAGCCGGGCCACGGAGTCGTCCAGGGGCCGGGCGTGCCGGGGGTCGGGCGTATGCCGGCCGGACATGGCGAGACGCTGGGCGTCCCGCACCGCGAACCGGGTCCGCTCGATCTCCTGCTGCGGGTCCTTCGCCACGGCGTTCAACTGCCGCAACCGGTCCCCGGCGGCGGAGACCGCCTCGTCCGTGGCGTTGAGCAGGGCGCGGACCGTGCTCAGCCGGGACGTGGCGTCCGCCCAGCGCTGCTCGTCGCGCGCCTTCGCCGCCTCCGCGAGCTTCTCCTCGGCCTGCCGGACGTTGACGGCTGCCTGCTCCGGAACGGGCTGGAGGTCCTGCCAGCAGGCGGCCGAGAAACGCCGCCGCAACTCGCTGAGCACCGGTTCCACCGAGCCCGCCCGTGTCGTCAGCGCCTGGGCGCGGGTCCGCAGCGAGACGAGCCTGCGGTCGATCTCGGCGGCCCGCTCGGGCAGCCGCTCCGCCTCGGTGCGCACGGCCTCGGCATCGCGCAGCACCGCGTCGGCCCGCTGGAGCGTCTCCGCGACGCCATGCGCTCCCGCGCCCTGGTTCAGTTTGGTCAGCTCCGGGGCGAGCGCGGCGAGCCGGGCGGCCAGCTCATCGGCCCGCAGTCCCGCGGCCCGGGCCCCGTCGAGGGCGTTGCTCGCCCCCAGGAGCGCCTGCCGGGCCCGCTCGACGGCTGGGGCGAGCCGGGCGAGCTGCGTCTCCGCGCTGCCCAGCAGGGGCCCGAGCCCCTGGGCGAAGCGGTCCAGCTCGCCCTTGACCCGCACGAGGTCGCCCTTGGCCCGGGTCAGCTCGGTACGGGCCCGGGAGGCGACGGCGGGCTCCAGATCGTCCCGGTCCAGGTCGTGGCTGTCGACGGCGGTGATGTACGTGTGACTGACCTCGTCGATGCGCCGCCCGAGCGCGGCGAAGTCCTCGGACGCCTTGCGGCCGCGCGAGGAGCTGTCCACGGCGTTGATGGTCTCGATGGAGATCCTGAGATCACGCTGGGCGCTGTCCAGCTCGTAGAACGCCTCGGCGGCGGCGTCCTTCGCGGCCTGCGCCTCAGCCCGCTCATTCTCCCCGCGCCCGCCGAACCACCGGCGCGTACCGCCACCGGCGAAGGAGGCGGGGAGTGCGGCGAGCAGGAGGGGCACGGGCAGGAGCATCAGCGCCAGGACATCCCGACCGCCGGAACCACCCCGTTCGCCCGGCCTCCGTGACCTCCCGGGGGCGTGCTGCCCCGGCAGGCCCTGACCGCTCCGGGCGGCGGAACCTCCACCCGCTCCTGCCTCCGGCCGCGCGTGTGTCGCCGTCACATCCCACTCCCGTGCCGATTCGCCCTGCCCGGTACATTCTCCCACCAGGTAAGGACGAACACACGGGTCGGTCAGTTCGCGCTTCGAACAGTGACTTGGCCGTTGTCGCTGCGCGCCTTCACCACATGGGCGCTGTCCTCGCCGCGCGGCACCCCGATCGAGACGTCCCCGTTGTCGGCGGAGGCGTTCACCGCGTACGTCTGCCCGCCCGGCGGCAGGTCGATGGTGGTACTCCCGTTGTCGCTCACGGTGTCCACGAGGTCGGGCACGGAGCTGAAGCCCAGCCGGATCTCCCCGTTGTCGGCGCGGGCGACCACGGAGGAGGCGGATATCCGGTCCGCCCGCACCTCCCCGTTGTCGCTCTTCAACTTCAGCGCGCCGCTCGCGTCCCGGACATTGATCTCCCCGTTGTCGGACGAGAGGTCCAGCGCGCGGTCGAAGCCGGTGGCGCTGATCGTCCCGTTGTCCGTCGAGGCCGTCACGCCGACCCCGCGCGGCACCTTCACCCGGTGCCGGGCCTCGCAGTTGTTGATCAGCGCCTCACACTTCACCCGGAGCGTGAGGGTGTCGCCCTCCATGGACCAGACCGGGTCGGGCCCACTGCCCAGCACCACCCACCCGTCGACCTGCCGCTCCACCTCGACCTGTTCCACGTCGGCCGACACCAGGTCCACGGTGCCGTTCTCGGCGTCGATGGTCAGCGTCTTCCCCTCCAGGGCGAACGACTTGCGCTCGACGGGAGCGCCGTCGACGTCCGCACTCCCGCACCCGGTGAGAGCCAGCGCCAGCAACGTGACCCCACCCCCCAGAGCGAGGGCCCGCCCGGGTGCCCTGCGGAGCGTGCGGGTCGCTGCGCTCGTAACGATGTCCACGGTGATCGGGTCCCCCAGTGCGTGCTGCCGGACGGTGCCACCGGACGTCGCTGCCGGTGCACTCGAACCGTATGCGCCGACATCCCCCGACGGGATCCGGCCGGCTACCGTCTTTGTGGTGGGGTTATCCCCCGGACGGGCTGTGGACCCGCCCCGGACTCAGCCCCGGACCCGGGCGTCGGCGCTGGTCCCTGCCCCGGGGATGCGGCCCGGCCTCCGCCCCGAACAGCCAACGGTTTATGAGCGGGGGCCCCGGCCCATGTACGCTGTTGCCTCATCCACGGGTGCGTAGCTCAGGGGTAGAGCGCTGCTCTTACAAAGCAGATGTCGGCAGTTCGAAACTGCCCGCGCCCACCGAGGGTAAGTAGCAGGTGAGAGCCTGTTTTTGGCCCCCCAGCCCTGATCGGCGGGGGCCTTCTGCTGTCCAGCGTGGACCGCCCCGCACCCATCAGGGTGCGGGGCGGGGCGTCTTGGCTGAGTCATGACGCCTAACGGCGCAAAGAGGCGGACATGCGAACACCTCCGCGCCGCTTCAGTGCCACATCCCGACGGACGTAGCTGCTCAGGGTCTCCGATGTGGGCGACGGGGCTGCGGCTGGGCGAGGCCGCAACCCACTCATCCGTTACGCCGGCGGGGTACCCGGCGGCGACGGAGTCGGCGGGGGGTTCGGCAGCGGTGGCCCCTGATCCGGAGGCGTCTGCGGAGACCCGCTCCCATGCCGGCCCGCCTCGATCCTGCGAGCCGTCAGCCCGTAGATCCCGAACGGCGGGAACAGGTCGACGCGCCGCGGGTAGCCACCGACTGCGCACGGCCGGCAGAGGAGATCCGTACCGGAAGCGGTGACGCGCACGCCCGCGACCGGCTCCTTCCAGCAGGCCTCGCACGTGGTGACCGCGGCCGGCGACAGGGTGGTGGTCATGGGCGCCGCCCAGGGGGTGCGCTCGGGCGGGTGTCGGTGGTACGCATGGTGGTGCCTCCGTCCTCATGGGTGGATGGTGACCCGCCTCGGCCGCTGTCCTGCCAGGGAATGAGCGGCTGGGGCGGGAGTCTCAGTTCTCGCGCCGCGCCTCGGCGAGCCGGTCCTCGCGGGTCTCCTGAAGCCAGATCAGGTCGTCCAGCTCCGGGTCCGGCTCGGGCTGCGGCTTCTGGGGGGTGCTCATCGGCGGTCCATTCGCCAGACCCGTGTCAGCCGGGCGGCGGTCGGGCAGGGGCCTCTGGCTGCTCGGCAGGCGGCGCACTGCGTGGTGTGACCGAGGAGCGTGCGGTATGCCTGGTCTGGCTTGGCGTGTTCGGTTACTGGCCTCACTGCCCCGTCTCCTGACACTGCGGGCACTTGCAGGCGGGGAACTGGTGCGAGGCCTCCGGCCGGGCGAGCGGAACGACCTCCGCTTCTTCGCGCACGATCCGGGTGAGCCCGTCGCGGTTCACCTCGTACACCTTGATCGTCATCACGGGTAAGCCCCTCGTCGCAGTCGGTGACATATGCCAGACCGTAGGGACGGCCCGTGCACGCGCACCACCTATGTGCAGAACTGTGCGCACTCCGCCGCCCTGACGAGTGGTAGGCCGAAGCATGCTCTTGACCAGGGCTAAGGCAGGCGTCGACGCTGATGCACAGAACTGCACACCCCGATACCGGAGGTCAGCATGTCGCTACAGTTCATCGGGATCGACCCCGAGACGGGGGACAAGCAGAGCCCCACCGTGTGGGTCGATACCGACAACAAGGAGCTGGTCTTGCAGGGCTGGAAGCCGGGACAGGGCCTCGAAGCCGAGTGCGCGGCGTTCACCGTGCCCGGTCACGCGGTCGGCATCCCCGACAACGAGGCAGTCATCCGTATCCCTGCCCGTATGGTCGGCATGATCAGGGAGGCTTGCGATGCCGTCGAGCGTGCCGACCTTCGATGAACTGATCTCCAGGTGCACCACTGCGGTGCACCTGGAGATGCGAGACAGCTACGCCGTCGACTACGAAGAGGGCCCGTTCGCTCAGTGGCGGGGCGGCTTCCGCCACGACCCGGCAGACAGCGGGTCATGGTGGCGGCCGTGGCTCGACCTGATCCAGGACACCACCCAGCGCGGCGCGTCCGTCAAGCGGGCTCGCATCGTCTCCGAGCCGGTCAGCGAGTACACCCGGTTCCTTTACGACGGGACCTTCACGAACGTCGCGGCCGGCGAGGAGGTGCGGTGGCTGCCCCGCCGCCGAGCCTCCGACATCGCGCTACCAGGCAACGACTTCTGGTTGTTCGATGACCAGTGGGTTCACTGGAATCACTTCTCGGGAGACGGCTCGTCACTCGGCGAGGAGATCACCGGCGACCCGGCCGTAGCCAGGCTGTGCGCCGACGCGTTCCGAGCCGTGTGGGAACGCGCCACACCCCACCAGAACTACAAGATCACCTGACAGGAACGCTTGCCGCCCATGCCTATCTCCCCCTCGTCGTCCGCTCAGGCCGCGCGCGAGAATGTCGCGTGCCGTCTGCGTGACATCCGAAAAGGGGCTGGCCTCACCGTGGTGCAGTTGGCCGCTGAATGCGGCTGGCATCACGCCAAGACGTCCCGCATCGAGAACGCGCGTACCGCCCCATCCGCCTTGGACATCACCCGCTGGACGGCGGCGTGCGGCACCGCGGAGCAGGCATCAGACCTGATGACTCAGTCCCTCAACGCGGAGTCCATGTACCAGGAGTGGCGGCACCAAGTGCGGGCCGGGCTCAAGCAACTCCAGGACAGCTGGGTGGACTTCTACCGATCCACCCAGCTGTTCCGCATGTACTCACCAACGCTGGTCCCTGGCCTGCTGCAGGCCGAGGGGTATGCCGCAGCGCTGCTGTCCTCGATCGGCCGGTTCCGCGGCATCCCCATCAACGACGGTGCCGAGGCGGGAGCTGCGCGGGTCGAACGGTCTCGCATCATCCGCGAACCGGGTCGTCGGTTCGTCTTCCTCGTCGAGGAAACCGTCCTCGGGTACAGGATCGGCGATGCGGACGCGATGGCCGCCCAGCTCGGCTACCTGCTTGCTGTTGGTGCGCTCCCGTCCGTGTCGCTGGGCATAATCCCGTCGTCGGTGTCACGTGAGCAGAGCATGTGGCCGCAGGAAATCTTCCACGTGTACGACGACAACTTCGTCTCCGTCGAGCTCCTGTCCGCCCAGGTCAACATCACGCAGCCGTCCGAGGTCGAGATGTACGTCAGGGCCTTCGAGGAACTGCGCGGAATGGCCGTGTACGGCGGAGCGGCGCGCGCCCTGATCGTGAAGGCCATCGACTCCCTCGGCTGACCAGGCATGACGGAAGCCCCCACCGTCGAAGCGATGGGAGCTTTTCGCGCAGGAGCTACTGAACTTGATTGGGTGATGTCAGGCGAACGGCCCGACATCACCCAATCAAGTTCAGTAGTCGACGGCCCATCAGGCGTCAGGTATAAGGACCGCTGCTCTGAACTGGACGATTCTCACAGGCCAGGCCCCTGAGCACAGCCGAAAGGCCCCACCGCCGAAGTAGTGGGGGCACGACGAAGCTCAACAGGTCGGTTCTGGCAATTCTCGGTGCGGCCGGCGGTGCCGGAATACTGCCGTTGCACCCCGGCGGAAATGGTGCCCTTTTCCAGGAACCCGATGTCGTCGACGATCAGCACACCGTCCGGCCGCCCGAGCCGCTCGGCCACGTAGTCCTGCAGATCGTCGCGGATCTCGTCCGGATCCCACTGGCACCATGACAGCAGCCGCTGCAACCCGTACGGGGTGTTGTGGCCCGCGTGCTCGGCTATT
Source organism: Streptomyces sp. NPDC104313 (assembly GCF_055583985.1). Lineage (NCBI taxonomy): Bacteria > Bacillati > Actinomycetota > Actinomycetes > Kitasatosporales > Streptomycetaceae > Streptomyces > Streptomyces sp. NPDC104313. The sequence continues at coordinate 517,276 of NZ_JBVJMW010000001.1, read as the reverse complement.
TGCCAGCTGTTCTTGCGGCCGACGGGGCCCAGCAGACCGCGCACGTGGTCCCGCATCCGACGCCGCGGCTCGACCCTGCCGAACCGCTCGCCCACTCGCAGCAGCAACGCCTGCAACTCGGCTTCCCACAGCCCTACTTCGACATCACTCTCCATCTCCATGACTGGTTCAACGCCGATCGGGTGAGTCGCGAACCTCCGCCCACCTGATGGAGCGTCAGCCCGCTAGGCTCCAGAAACACCCTGTGACCAGGACAAATGAAGAAGCACGACTGGATTACTAGCCCTGAACTGACAGGTCCGGATGCGTGAACACAAAGATCATGTAAGTCACCGCAGCTACTGTCCCTACGGTCGAGAGCGCTAGTCCGATCAGAGGCTGAGCATGGCTGGTGTCTTGACGCGAAGCAGCGCGGTATTCGATGGCACCCCGGACTAGGCCTGTCAGCCCCAGAGGCAAGGCCACTAGCCAGACAAGCATCCAGAATGGACAGCAGAACCAGAGGGCAACGGAGGCCCCGCCGAGAGCGACGGCGAGACTCGTCCGCCTCGGTCTGTCGCCAGTCGAGTCATCGGTAGGGAGCATGTGCTGATCAAAGCATCATCAGAACGGGCGCCCGGTACCGCCTCTGGACAAGTCCGTCCCCCTCACGTGCCCGATCCGAGCTGGAAACCGGGGTGAACACCGCAGAAACGCGGTGCAAGGGCTCGCCGAGGTGCTACTGCTGGCTATGAGAACTGTCAAGCTGCCGGTTGATGTCTGACACCAGCACCTGACACCAACAGGGGCGAACGGCGGCGGTCAACGCCGAACCTCAACGGACAACCATTCCAGGCGCAGAGCCGCTTGACCGACGTCACCGACTCCCAGTGATCGACCTGACGAGGATGAGGCCAGAACCCCCAGGTCGAGCACGGGGCGAAGAGTTCGTGCGTCGCTACGGTGCGTCTGGGGAACGCCGAGGCTGTTGTCATTGCCCGGCCCTACGATCCTCGTATGCGAAGAGGAGCGATCACGCGAGAGTCCGTACTCAAGGTCCTGGCGGAACACGACGAGTTGGGGCGTAAAGCCTTTCTGACGAAGTACGGCTTCGGGGAGGCGCGGTCCTACGTGCTGGTCCACGAGGGCCAGGAGTACGACTCCAAGGCTGTCCCCCGGGGTGGCCCACAAATGGGATCAGGGGCGGGCCCTCACGCGGGACGAGTTCAGCGGGGGCAAGGATCATGCCGCGGCGTGGCTCAAGCGGGTTGGCCTTCAGGGGGAACTTCATCCACTTCTTCCCCCTCGCGGTGACATGGCCGCGACGAACGGCTCTCAAGATCGTCATCGTGCGCCGGCGGCATCGCCTGCCTCGGTGATGAGCCTCTGCACTTCCATGACCGCATCGCGGAGGTGTCCCTGCTGTACGGCCTCGCGCACCAGCCACTCATCGAGGCGGGGACGTAGATACCTGACGGTCCTGGGCCCATGACGCCGTAGGGCCGAGCGGTTGACCGAGATCTCTTCCTGGATCTCCCGCCGCAGGTCATCAGTCCAGCCCTGCTCACGGTCACCCTGCTTCAGTGGAGCTTTCAGGGCGGCCACGGCGCCGTCGAGGGACTCTGCCAGATCCACGGCTCTCCCACCTCACGCACGTCGAACGGTGAACCATCGTATGTGCCCGTCAACGCGCGCGGTCACCCACCGCCTCCGCGATCGACAGGCTGTTCTCGTAGAGGTGGTGCCGGGTGATCCGGCCGCTCTCGACGGTGAGGCGCAGCGCGAACGGTCCCTCGAAGGATCTGCCCGTCGCCCGCACGGTCCCCGACAGGTGCCCCGTCAGGACGGCGTCGGTGCCGTCGACGAGGAAGACGTCGACGGAGGCGCGTGAGTCCTCGGGCACGGTGTGCTCCATCAACTCCGTGAACTGCGCCGCGCATTCGGCTGCCGTGGACCGGGGGCGGATCCACGGCACGGTCGGGTTCTCGGCGAGCAGCCAGTCGACCTCGTCGGCGAAGAGCGCCGTGAGCCGCGCGGTGTCTCCGGCCAGCCGGGCGGCCAGGAACTCCTGGACCGCGGCCCGGGTCGCGTCGGCTGAGGAAGGTGCTGTGCCGGCCGGGCTCGCCGCGGGAGTGGGGGACGTGACGGACATGGGGCTCTCCTCGCTGCGGGGGCGGGGCCTGTCAGGGCTTCCCGTCGATGGGTTCGATTCTGCCGGGGCGGGCGGACGCGGTCGATGACGCCTGAGGTAATGCCGGAGGCGATGAGGGGGCGTCCGCATCGGGGGGAGCCTCCTCGGGTGCGTGTACCGGGGCATCTGGACGTCTGCCGCGCGACGGTCCCGCCTACCCTGGCCGGTGCGTCGCGGGAGGGGCGGATGAAGGTTCGTCGTCCATCGCCCCGTGCGGTGGCGCGGGCCGCGGCGATACGACGGTCCGAACGAACGACGAGGTACGAGGGGGCAGTCCATGGGGCAGACGCCGGGCGAAATCCTGGGCGGGGCGGCGCACGGGCGGCACGGGCTGCTGATGTCGTCGGTCCGCGGCCGTGGACCGGGTGTCTGGGCCACTGCCTGTGTCGAGACGGGGTGCGCCCGCCGCTTCGCGTCCCCCTCAGACGTGCAGTTCGGGCGGGAAGCCGGTCCAGCGGAGTTCGGCGGGCAGGTGGCCGGTGTCGTTGAACAGGAGGAGGGCAGGGGGGCGGCCGGGCGCGTAACGGATGACGGTCAGCGCGGCGTTGGCGTGGTTGATGCCCAGCCAGCGCCACTCCGGCGCGTCCAGCGCGGCCCGGACGAGCCAGCCGACGAGGAAGTTGTGGGTCACGAGGAGTTCGTGGCGGGGCTCGTCGCCCCCGACCGTTCCCGTGAACCGCGCGAGAGCCTGCCGGGCCAGCCCGGGGCCCTGCTCGCGCTCCGCCGCCGGGAACCCGGCCAGCCGGGCGAGCGTCTCGTCGGCCGAATCCGTCGGCAGTTCCTCTCGTCGCGGCAGGTACGGGATGTAGTCGCCGGCCGGCTCGGACCGCAGCAGGGGAACTCCCGTCAGCCGCTCGCCGACCAGCCGCGCCGTCTGCTCGGCGCGCGGGAGCGGGCCGTGGTGGATCGCCGTGATCGGGACCCCGCGGAGCCGTTCTCCGAGCAGGGCGGCCTGACGGCGGCCGTCGTCGGTCAGCGTGCTCTCGTCGGCGGAGGCCTGACCGTGCCGGGTGAGGTACAGGTAGCGGGCAGCCGTTGTCGTCATGGGCGGGTCCTCCGTCGCGGTTCATGATCGTACGAACCTCTGCGGGGACGCCGGGCCGCGCTCGGGCGGTTCCGCCGAGGTGAGCCGGGACAGCGGCCCGCCCCTCCGGGATGCGTGGGGGCAGCGCTCAAGGCACCGTGGAGGCATGGCCGAGCACCCGCCCGTGATCGTCTACCCGCCTTCCGCGACCGGAGGGCGGCGGGTCACCGTGCACGGACAGATCGTGGGCCTGGCGCACGGGCGGGGCGAAGTGGCCGCGCTGCTGCGGGCCGCGGGGTTCGCCCCGGGGCCCGACAGGGTCGTGGAGCTGAACCGGCCGGGGCTGATCGAATGGCGCGGCGGCGACCTCGACACGTGGGAGTGATCCCGTGAAACACCTGGGAGTGATCCCGTGAAACGTCGTCGGGTGGTACGGGACAGCGCCTCGATCGAACCGCCGCCCGGCTATTACGTCGCCGGGGGCGAGCCCCCCGACGCGGCGCAGCGCGCACTGATCCTGGACTGGATCGTGAGCCGGCGCATCGCGAGCGGCTGGCGCGTCGAGTCGCGTTCGGAGAGCCAGGTGGTGCTGGTGCGCGGGCAGCCGGTGAACCATGTGCTGCACGCCTTCCTCACCGTCTTCTCGTGTCTGGCGTGGGGGATCGTGTGGGTCGGCGTCGCCCTGGTCAACCGCGTCGAGCGGGTGGCGCTCACCGTCGACGCCCAGGGGCGCGTCGTCACGGTCAGCGCGCCGTGACACGTCACCCGAACGGGCGCGTCCGGGTGGCCCTGCCCAGGGGCCGGGAGGAGCGTCGGAGCTGATCTGCACGCACTACCAGGGCAGGTCAGGACAGCAGGCGCCCGGCGCCTGTTCCGGCTAAGGAGTCCCCATGTCGCAGCCCAGTACCCCCGCACCCGGTGCCTCGCGCCCCGCCGACCCCCGTCCGGGTGGCACCTCCGGCAGCCCGTGGGCGGCCGGAGGAACGGTCTTCGCCGGTGTCCTGCTCTTCGTGGACGGCATCCTCGGCGTACTGAAGGGCATCGCGGGGATCGCCTCGAACGACGTCTACACGCGCGTCAACGACTACGTCTTCAAGTTCAGCGTGACCTCGTGGGGCTGGATCCACCTCGTCCTCGGCGTGATCCTCATCCTTGTGGGCTGGGGCATCCTCAAAGGTGCGACCTGGGCCCGCGGCGCGGGTGTCGTTCTCGCGTCCCTGAACCTCATCGCCAACTTCATGTGGCTTCCGTACACCCCGGTCTGGGCCATCGTCACCATCGCGATCGACGTCTTCGTCATCTGGGCCCTGTGCACCGACCGGTCGACCCGGAGCGACCGGGTGCGGAGCAGCTGAGCGACGAGCGGCCGGGCAGGCGGACCGGGCCTTCGGCGGGGCGGGCGGCGGCGACGGGTGTCCTTTGTCAGTGGGGCGGTACACACTGGAGTCATGTGCCGCAGCATCAAGACGCTTCGCCCGCCCGCCCTCCCCGAAGAGGCCACCGAGGAGGACATGCGGGCCGCCGCCCTTCAGTACGTACGCAAGGTCTCCGGGTTCCGCGCTCCCGCCGCGCACAACCGGGAGGTCTTCGACCAGGCCGTCGACGAGATCACCGCAGCCACCATGAAGCTGCTCGACGGCCTGGAGATACGAGGTGCGGCCCGGGGCTGAGCTCGCCGCGCGCGAGCCGGCCGCTCCGGTGAGCCGCTCCGGTCAGGGGGTGGCCGGCGCGGGCACCGACACCGGTCCCGGACCTCCGAGGACGGCCGGCCCGCCCGGGGGAGTGACGCCGGGGGCAGGCGCGGGCGTCGGCACGGACACGGGCGGGGACATCCTCGGCGCCACGGCTACGGCCACGGCTATGGACCCGGATACCCGTGCCTCAGTTGTCTCCGCCTCCGTCACCGCTGCCTCGACCTCGGCTTCGGCCGCTGTCCGCGTCGCCGGGCGCTTCACCACGAACGCGGCCAGCGCGCCCGCCAGGAACAGGGCCAGTACGGAGACGGCCGTGCCGAACCACGTCGAGCCCAGCCACCGGCCGCCGAAGTAGCCGAGGCTCACGCTGTAGCCCGCCCATGCCAGGCCCGCCAGCGCGGACCAGGGAAGGAAGTCCCGCTTCCTGCGGTGGGCGGCGCCCGCGCCGAGGGAGACCACGGAGCGGCCAGCGGGTGCGAACCGGGCGATGATCACCAGCGCGCCGCCGCCGCGGCTCAGCGCCGCGCCGAGACGTTCCTGTGCGGAGGTGAGCCGCCGGGAGCGCGCGATGGCCCGGTCCAGCCGGTCGCCCCCGCGCCAGGCGAGCCGGTACGCGACGAGGTCGCCGAGCACCGAGGCGCCGGCCGCGCACAGGATCAGTACGACGAGCGAGGGAACCTGCCCGGCGGTGCCCTCACCCGAGCCGCTGACGGTGGTGGAGCCCGCTGCCGCCGCCGTGGCGGTTGTGATGACGAGAACGCCGCTGGGCAGCAGGGGCAGAAAGACATCCAGGAGAACGGAGAGGGCGACCACCGCGTAGATCCATGGGCTGCTGGTCAGCGCGCCCACACTCTCTAGCACCTTCTACTACTCCCCGATCGTGTCAACGCCGCGACGTCGCAGGGGAGCGGCAGGGGCGGCAGGTTCAGCTGTACAGCGTACGCGTGAGGGGCATCCGGAGATTGCCCGGGGCGGGTGATGTTGTGCAGGTCACGTACACCTGGAGGCCTTGTGCCCGTTAGGCGGGGAGAACGACCGGCACGAGCAAGGAGCAGCGCATGACGGCATGGATGGTACGGGCGCGACGCGGCCCGGCGCACCTGATTTCGGGGCGGCGGGGGACGGCGGGACGCGAGGCTGGGGCGGTGTCGCGGGGCCGGGGGGTCTCACGGGTCCCGGGCGTACTGGCGGGCACGGCAGCTCTGCTGACGCTGGCCTCCGGCATCGGCGTCGCCCACACAACGGGCGGCGGCGCGGCGGACGCCTCCGGCCACGGTGCGCACGGGGCTCCCGCGGCGGGGGTCCCGGCGCAGAAGCCGGGCGGCGGTGGAGACCCGAGCCGCACGGATGAGGCGGTCGCCGTGGGCGGCGGTTCGTGGCGGCGGGCCGCAGGGGTGTTCTCCCCGCCCGGTTCCTTCGTCCCGTCCGACGCACTGACGTACGACACCCGGCTGGTGCCGGCGGGCGCGCGGATCGAGGTCACACAGTTCGCGCATCCGTCCGGCACCCGGGTCGGGGCCCGGCTGCGGGGGCTCGTGCCCGGCCGTGCGTACGGGATGCACGTGCACACCTCACCCTGCGGCGCCGATCCCGCCGCCGCCGGGCCCCACTACCAGAACCGCCCGGCGGCGACCGCGGACCCGGTCAACGAGGTGTGGCTGGACTTCCGGACGGACGAGGAGGGCGACGGGCGGGCGGAGGCCCTGCACGGCTGGGGTTTCCGGGAGGACGGGGCGCGGTCGCTGATCATCCATGACCGGCCGGGCGGTGCGGGGGAGCGGGCGGCGTGCTTCACGGTGCCGTTCGGGCCCCACGGGCGGGAGTGACGGCGCTCCGCACCCTCGGGCGTACGGCGGCGTACACCGGTGTGCGGCGCCGTACGGCGGTGTGCGGCGTGGCGTACGGCGGTGTCCCGCTCCTCCGCATCACCGGAGGGCCGGGGCACCGCCGCATGTGCCCGCCACTCCGTGCGAGGAGGCTGCGGGGCAACGCCGAGACGGTGGGCTGACGCCGATACGGCGGGTCAGGCCGGGACGGCCGGGGTCTTGCCACGCCGGGGCGCGCCCTCGGCGGTGGCCGCCGTGTTCCGCGAACCGAAGAACCGGTCCAGAGAGACGGTTCCCGGGCCGGTGAAGACCAGCAGCAGGAACGCCCAGCAGAACATCGCCGAGGCCTCGCCGCTGTTCTGGAGCGGCAGGAACGCCTCGGGCTGGTGCACCTTGAAGTACGCGTAGGCCATCGACCCCGAGGCGAGGAAGGCCGCGGCGCGGGTGCCGAGACCGAGGGCGACCAGGGACCCGCAGACCAGCTGGATCAGAGCGGCGTACCAGCCGGGCCAGGCGCCGGTCTCCGCCTGGTTGCCGCCGAGCACTCCGAAGAGCGTGGCGGTGCCGTGGAAGGCGAAGAGCAGGCCGACGACGAGGCGGAAGAGGCTGAGTACGTAGGGCTGGGCCTGGTTCAGGCGGATGAGCATGGGGGGTGGGCTCCTTCGGTCGTGGTGGGGACGTGAACCGACTGAGCGCCACAGGTTAGGGAAACCTGATCAATGCTTGCAACTTCAACATTCCGCCGAGTGGCCGAAAATCGCCTCATTCTCAGGGGTGAGTGAACGCTCAAGAACCGCTTCGAGCTGGGCCCCCTGCTTGCTCGCCTTGGCCTGGACCAATGTCAGCGCAGACTTTCGGCCATGCAGCGTGAGTGTCATGAGCTGATTGCCGAACCAGGGGCCGCCTGCTCTGCTCCAGATCACCGGCGACGCCCCCGTGCGGCCGTGGCGGGAGAGCAGCCGGCCGATCCGCCGGCCCGCCCGGCTCCAGCCGAAACGGAAACCTGCCCGGATCGACCGGGGGATCGAGTTGTGCACGGGCGAGCAGGTCAGCTGGAGGACACGGGAGGCCGGGGCGCCCCCGGAGCCGGGACCGGACTCCGGCCACCGCGGCTCGGCGATGTAGGCGTGGTGCACATCGCCCGAGAGGACGCATACCGTCGCCGGGGCGTCCGGGCCGCTCCCCGCTTCCCGCAGCAGCTCCGTGAACCGGTCGAAGGACTCCGGGAAGGCGGCCCAATGCTCCAGGTCGGACGCGCGGCGCAGCTTCTCGCCGAAGCGTGCCCAGCGTTGCCCGCGTACGCCCGCGCACAGGGCTGCGTTCCAGCGCTCCGCGTCATGGACGAGCGGGGGCAGCAGCCACGGCAGAGAGCTACCGATGAGAAGATGATCGTACGAAGCGGGGTCGTCCAGGACCGCATCCCGCAGCCAGTCGGCCTCCTCGGTGTCGAGCATCGCCCGCCGCTCCTCGGTCAGGACGCGGGCCGCGCGGGTGTCGACCATCACCAGCCGTACTCGGCCGAAAACACGCCGGTAGCTCCACCGGGTACGGGCGGGGTCCGCGTCGGTCTCGGCGGCGAAGCGTCGCAGCGCCTCGGTGCCGTCGGGCGAGGCTCTGACCGCCGCGTACACGGGGTCGGCGGCCAGCTCGGCGGGGGAGAGATTGCCCAGGTGCTGGTGGACCCAGTACGACATCAGCCCGCTGACGATCCGTTCGTGCCACCAGGGCGTGGCACGCATCTCACGCTGCCAGGCGGCGCTGGTGTTCCAATCGTCGACGATGTCGTGATCATCGAAGATCATGCAACTGGGGACCGTGGACAGCAGCCAGCGGACCTCCGGATCGCGCCACGATTCGTCGTAGAGGTAGGTGTACTCCTCGTAGTCGGCGATCTCCGTGCCCGGTGGCTCGCCCAGGTCCCGGCGGGCGGCGAGTCTGCGGCGGGTCGCCCCGGAGGTCTCGTCCGCGTACACCTGGTCGCCGAGGAGCAGCAGGACGTCGGGCCGCTCGGCCGCCGGATCCGCGGCGAGGCGAGCGGCCAGGGTCACCAGGGCGTCCGGTCCCACGGGGTCGTGCCCGCCGCCGGGGGCGGCCGCCCAGCGGCAGGACCCGAACGAGATCCGCACCCTGTCCGGCTCCGCCCCGGTGTCGTCCGGGGGCGCCGCGGACGGCGTGGTGATGGTGCTGGGTGGGAGGCGTGCGTCGTCGGGCGGCCAGACGCGCCGGGAACCGATCAGCACCTCGTACGCCGTGGTGGAGCCGGGGGCCAGCCCCGTCACGACGACCAGGGCGTAATGGTGCCCGGCCACCGAGAAGGTGGGCGACGCCCCCGCGGCGCCGTCCGTGCACCGGACCTCCACGGTGCACGGACGGCTCGCCTCGACCCAGACGGTCGCGGTGGTCCCGGACTCCCAGTCGATGTACCGCAGCAGTGGTCCCAGGCGCAGCCCGGCCATGTGATATCTCCTCGCGACGCCGTCACGGATGAGGTCCGTAACGTACAGAACGCGGGAGGAGTGCGCACGGGTTCCGGTGGGCCGGCTGCCGTGCGGGCGTCGGGAGGTCAGCTGCCGTGCGCGGTGGTCAGCAGCCGTTCAGGGCGGACTGAAGGGCGCTCTTCTCGGCGGAGTCCACGGTCAGGTTGTAGTACTTCTTGACGTGGACCCAGGCGCGGACGTAGGTGCACGTGTACGAGGAGCTCGGCGGCATCCACTTGGCCGGGTCCTTGTCGCCCTTGGCCTGGTTCACGTTGTCGGTGACGGCGATGAGCTGGGGACGCGTCAGGTCGTTGGCGAACGACTGGCGCTGGGCGGTGGTCCAGCTGCTCGCGCCGGAGCGCCAGGCCTCGGAGAGCGGGACCATGTGGTCGATGTCCACGTCGGACGCGGCGCTCCAGGTCGCGCCGTCGTAGGGCGAGTACCAGCTCCCGCTGACCGCGGCGCAGGAGGCGTCCTGCTGGACGTTCGTGCCGTCCCGCTCGAGGACGACCTCGCGGGTGTTGCAGGCCCCCGACTGGGTGCTCCAGTGCGGGAACTTGTCGCGGCTGTAGCCACTGGACGAGCCCTCCGCGCCGACGGTGAGCTGGCCGAGGTAGGTGCGTGCGGTCGCCGCGCTGACCGGGGTGGGCATGGCGGCCTGCGCGCTCGGGGCGGTGAACAGGGCTGATGTGGCGGCGAGCGCTGCGGTTGCGGCGGCGACGGAGAGGCGACGCGCGTAGACACCGGACATGGGAACTCCCTTGATGTGGGGGGGCTTGGGCGGGCGTGAGGAGGCCCGGCCATCGTGGCGACGCCAGGTTTCTGTGGGGTGGGCGTCAGGTAACAGAGTGGCGACATGTGCACGTCACATCAAGGGGTGTGTGAGGGGAGTGACGGATCGCGGGAGCGCGCGGAATCGTCACGGGTGGTTTGTACGGGTGATGCTGGGCATCCACCGGGGGCTCGGGGGCGCTCGCGTTCCTGGTCGCGCCCCCGGAGTGGCCCTCGGGGCGGGAGCGCTGCCCGTGGTGGGGGCGCCGCTGTTCACAGGGCTCGTGCCGGTCCGGGGCGTGGCGCTCATCCCGGTGGCCGGCATCCTCATCGGCGGAGCGCTCACCGCGACCGTGCTCGGCGGGCGGCGCGCCCTGGACGAACTCGCCGGCCGGCGCGGGGAGGTGGAGGCGGGCATGGCCCTCGGGCTGCTCGACCGGGACACCCGGCTGGAGATCGTGCGGCCCGCGGCGTCGGACGCGTTGCTGCCCGGGCTCGACCGGACCCGGACGGTCGGGCTCGTCACCTTGCCGGGGGCGTTCGTGGGCATGCTGCTGGGCGGAGCCTCACCTGTGGAGGCGGGCGCCGTGCAGCTGTTCGTCCGGGTGGCGCTGATGGCGGTCCGGGTGGTTGCCGTCGCGACGGTCCTGGAGCTGGTCGCGCGCGGGCTGCTGCACCGGGACTGAGCGCCGGGGGGCGGTGTTGTCCTGGGGCTGAGCCCTGGGGCTCAGTCACAGGGTGGAGCGGAGTGAGTGGCCGGAGTCGCGAGCCCAAGGATGCGGGGCTCGGGTCGGAGCCGAAAGACGCGGGGCCCGGGTCGGAGCGAGGGGCCGGGCCGGGGTGTGTCTCAGGCCTCGTCGATGTGCAGACGGATCGAGCCGTCCGGGGCTGCCTCCACGCGCACCTGCGTCAGATCCCCGACATGGACGTCCGGCGCGAGGGCCGCGGCGCGCGGGCCGACGCCCACGACGCGCATGCCCGCCGCCCGGCCCGCGGCGATGCCCGCCTCGGAGTCCTCGAACACGATGCAGTCCGCCGCGTCGAAGCCCAGCTCCGCCGCCCCCTTGAGGAAGCCCTCGGGGTCCGGCTTGCTGGCGCCGACCTGCTCGGCGGTGACGCGGACGGCGGGCATCGGCAGCGCGGCAGCGGCCATCCGGGCCGTCGCGAGCGCGGTGTCGGCGGAGGTCACCAGCGCGTGCGGCAGCTCGGCGATCGCGGCCATGAACGCGGGCGCTCCGCCGATCGGCACGACGCCCTCGACGTCGGCGGTCTCCTCGGCCAGCATCACCCGGTTGTCCGCGTGGTTCTCCTCCACCGGGCGGTCCGGGAGCAGGACGGCCATCGTGGCGTACCCCTGGCGGCCGTGGACCACCTTGAGCGCGGCCTCGGGGTCCAGCCCGTGCTCGATCGCCCAGCGCCGCCAGCAGCGCTCCACCACCGCGTCGGAGTTCACGAGGGTGCCGTCCATGTCCAGCAGGAGGGCTTGTGCGGTGAGGACGGTGGCAGGCATCGGCTGCTCCAGAGCGCGGGGAGGTGTGCGAACAGCCCGGGTGCGCGTGCCGCGGGGCATGACGTACACGGGCTGCCAAGGGTGTGCGGGACAAGGTGTGCGGTACCGCGTGCGGTGAACAGAGCAACCCCCGCCCGCCGGTCAGGGAGTGCGGGCGGGAGCTACTTTGTTCCATCAAGATACAAAAACCGGGGCGGGAAAGCCAATCTCCCTGTCGGGTGGCCGGGCTCAGTGGCGCCCGCGTCCGTTCGTCTCCGCCTCCAGCATGCGCCGGGTGTTCGGCCCGTACACGCCGACCGGATCACCCTCGATGTCCTGGTACGACTGGTAGATCGCCACGGCGTTTCTCACTTGGTCGCTGTAACTCCCGTCGGAAGGACCCGAATAGAGCCACACCTCCTTGAGCCGGTTCTGTAGCTCGGTGACCTCCGGGCCGCGGTCGCCGGGTCGCAGTGAGGAGCCGGTCAACCCCGGGGGCGGATCGGCGGGCGGTGCGGCCGGGGGAGCGCCGCCGTCCGGGGTGGACGACGCGCTCGCCGTCGGCGACGCGGACGCGGTGGCGGTGGGCTCCTGGATCTTCGTCGGCGAGGCGGATGCGGACGGCGCTGCGGACGGTGTGACCGAGGGGGACTGCGTGCGGGGCCGAGAGGCCGACGGGGAGGGGGACGGGGCCACCGACGCGGCCGGTTCGTCCTCCGCGTCCAGGGCGCTCGTGGTGGCCTCCGGCAGTGCCTCGTCCCTGCTGTCGTCGCCGCCGAAGAGCCCGCCGGCGAAGGCCGCGGTGCCGACCACCGCGGCCACGGCCGCCCCCACGGCGAGCGCCCCGAGTGGACGCCTGCGGCGCGGCCTCACGGGGTCGGGGGCGAAGACGGGGGCCGCGCCCGCGGTGCGCCTCCGGCTTCCGTCCGGCATGGCGCCTGTGCCCACGCCTGCGCCGCCGCCCGCGCCTGCGCCGCCGCCCGTGCCCACGCCGCCGCCCGGGCCGTCGCCACCCAGGAACAGCGGCATGGTGCGCGCCGCCGCCTCCGCATCGATCGCGGCCCCCTCGGCATCGGGGCCCGGCGGGCCGGTCCCGGAAGCCGCGTCCTCCCACGTGCCGGGAGCCGCGCCTTCCCGCGACCCGGAAGTCGAGCTCGCCCGCGTACCGCCCCCGGAGTGAGGCGCCCCGCCCCCGCTCGCCCCGGCGAGGTCCGTCAGCGTCACGTACGGCCGGATGCGCAGCGGGTCGAAGTCCTCGGCCGCGGCGATCTCCGCCGTACGGGCGGCGCGCTGTTCTTCACCCGAGTGCCGCGCCGAAGGTGCGCCGGCGCCGCACCGGCACGGCACCCGGTGTTCCGTGCCGGGCTCCCCGGCCGTCCGTCTCCCGCACTCCGGGCATGCGTGTCCGGTCATCGTGGATCTCCTCCCCTTGAGCTGCCTGCGATTATGCAGCCCGCTCCGGGGCAGCCCAACGGCCTGCTGGGGCTCGGCCCGGTCTCGGCAGGCCGTAACGGGGCGAAACGTCCAGGATGGGGGTGTAGTGGATCAATGGATCAGTGGATTCAGTGGATTCAGTGGATTCAGCGGAACAGCGGAACAGTGGATTCAGCGGATCGAGGAGACGCCCATGGCCCAGCAGCTGAGTCCGTCACCCCCGGCGCCCGGTGAGGGACAGTCCCACCGGAGCATCCTGGTGGCGATCGGAGCGCTGCTCCTCGGCATGCTGCTCGCGGCACTCGATCAGACCATCGTCTCCACGGCGCTCCCGACGATCGTCAGTGAGCTCGGCGGCCTCGACCACCTTTCCTGGGTGGTGACCGCCTACCTGCTGGCGGCCACCGCGGCGACCCCGCTGTGGGGCAAGCTCGGCGACCAGTACGGGCGCAAGAAGCTCTTCCAGACCGCGATCGTGATCTTCCTGATCGGCTCCGCCCTCTGCGGAGTCGCCCAGAACATGCCCCAGCTGATCGGCTTCCGAGCCCTCCAGGGACTCGGCGGCGGTGGGCTCATGGTGCTGTCGATGGCGATCGTCGGTGACCTCGTCACACCGCGCGAACGCGGCAAGTACCAGGGGCTCTTCGGTGCGGTCTTCGGGGTGACGAGCGTCCTCGGTCCGCTCCTCGGCGGCTTCTTCACCGAACAGCTCAGCTGGCGTTGGGTCTTCTACATCAACCTGCCGATCGGCGTCGTCGCGCTGGTCGTCATCGCGGCTGTCCTGCACATCCCGGTCCGCCGCGAGAAGCACACCATCGACTACCTCGGCACCTTCCTCATCGCGGCCGTCGCCACCGCCCTGGTGCTCGTCGCCTCCCTCGGCGGTACGACCTGGGCCTGGAGCTCCCCGCAGATCATCGGGCTCGCGGTGCTCGCCGTCGTGCTCCTCGTGGCCTTCATCGCCGTCGAGCGGCGCGCGGCCGAGCCCGTTCTGCCGCTGAAACTGTTCCGGATCAGGACCTTCAGCCTCGTCGCCGTGATCAGCTTCGTCATCGGCTTCGCCATGTTCGGCGCGATGACCTACCTGCCGACCTTCCTCCAAGTGGTCCACGACATCACCCCGACGATGTCCGGCGTGCACATGCTGCCGATGGTGTTCGGCCTGTTGATCACCTCGACCGGCTCCGGCCAGATCGTCAGCCGGACCGGCCGCTGGAAGGTCTTCCCGATCCTGGGCACGGCCATCACCGCCGTCGGGCTGCTGCTGCTCCACCAGCTCGACGAGAACAGCTCCACCTGGCTGATGAGCGCCTACTTCTTCGTCTTCGGCGCCGGTCTCGGCCTCGTGATGCAGGTCCTCGTCCTGGTCGCCCAGAACTCCGTCTCCTACCAGGACCTCGGTGTCGCCACCTCCGGCGCGACGTTCTTCCGGTCCGTCGGCTCCGCGTTCGGCGTGGCCATCTTCGGGACCATCTTCGCCAGCCGGCTGACCGGGCAGCTCACGGACGCGCTCGCCGGGCAGTCGCTGCCGTCGGGAGTCGACGCGGGGCGGCTGGCCGCCGACCCCCGGGCCATCGGGCAGCTCCCGGCCGACCTGCGGCCCTCCGTCCTCAGCGCCTACTCCACCTCCATCACGGACGTCTTCCTGTATGCCGTCCCGGTGGTCCTCCTGGCCTTCGTCCTCGCCTGGTTCCTCCGTGAGGACAAGCTCCGGGGCTCGGTGACCGCCCCCGACACCAGTCAGACGCTCGCCTCCAATCCCGTCGAGCGCTCCTCGTACGACGAGTGCGCTCGCGCCCTGTCGGTGCTCGCGACCCGGGAGGGCCGCCGCGAGATCTACGAGAAGATCACCGCGCGGGCGGGGTACGACCTGCTGCCCGCCGCCAGCTGGCTGCTCCTGCGGATCAAGCGGCACGGCACGGTCGAGCCCGCCAGGCTCGCCGAGACGGCACCCGTACCCCTGCATGTGATCACCGATGCGGCACGGCAGGTCGAGGAACGCGGACTGGCCCGCCGGGAGGGCCTGCAGATGATCCTCACGGATACCGGGGCCGAGGCCGTCGTCCGGCTCTCGCAGGCTCGCGAGGACTCCCTCGCCGAACTGCTCGGCGACTGGTGGGGCCCCGAGCGCCCCACCGACCTGGTCAGACTCGTCAGTGAACTGACCGCGGAGCTCAGCGGCTCGACCAGGGAGCGCCCCCACGCTCCACAGCCGCCCCGTGACCACGAGGCCCACCTGCGTCAGGACGAGCGCGAGGCCCATCAAAGGAGCCTCGACGGCCGCGACGATCAGGACCGCCACCACCCGCCCGCCTGAGTACCCGGCACCTGGCACCCGGGCCGGGGCGTCGGCCGACAGGCCGGACGCCGCGTCACAGCTCCTTGGCGAACCAGTGCTCCGCGAACGGGTTGCGCCGGTGGAACGCCGGCACCTCCCGGTACCCGTGCTTCGTGTACAGCCCGCGCGCCTCCACCAGGTCGTCGCGGGTGTCCAGCCGCAGCAGCCGTACGCCGTACGCCCTCGCCGCCTCCTCCACCGCGGCCAGCAGCAGCCCGCCGCCGCCCGTGCCCCGGAACGCCGGGCGCACGTACACCCGCGTCAGCTCCGCCGTGCCCGGCCCCGCGGACTCCGTCAGCACCAGCCCGGCGCAGCTCGCGGCCTTGTTCCCGTACCGGCCGACGACGAACTGTCCGTTCGGCGGTGCGAGCAGGTCGGCCCCGTCGCCGTCGAGCCCGTCGTCGATCTCCTCGGGGGTGGCGGGCCGCTGCCAGTAGCGGCTCGCGACCTCGTCGTAGTAGTCCCGGCGCAGTGCGCTCGCGTCGGGGGAGTCGAATCGTTCGGCGGCCACGGTCCAGGTCATGTGGGCATTCTCGCTGCCGCACGGCCGAACGACGACGCGATTTACTTGTAGGGGGCAGTAGTGACCTGCCGTCCACCGACGCGGCCGGGACGGTCGGCCCGGTGCCGGCCATGGCCAAGGACGTGCCGCCGGCCGACGCGTGGACGGCGGGCGCCCCGGCCGATCCGAACGCCTGGGCCCCGGGGATCCCGCGGCCGGTAGGACCCCTGGTCATCCTGGCGGACGACCTCTTCGGGACCGAAGCAGGATGACAGTCAGGCAAAGAGGGGGTTGATTGTGTCTACCTCGTAGGGCAATGCGAGGCTTCATCCGGCATGGCCCCACTCGAAGTGGCGATGCATGGAACGGTGGGAGGGTCGGCGCAGCGTGGTGAATGCGGATCACAGTGTGCGCGGTGACGCGGCGACGGACACGGGAGCGGGGGCCGGGCTGACCCGGGCCCTGCTCTGGCTGGTCGTGGCCGTGCTGGCGGTACGGCAGGTGGCGGTGGTGCTCCGGCAGCCACCGGGGGAGCGGCTCCTCGATCTGGAGACCTGGATCGGGGAGAACGGTGTCCTGCACGTGACGGGCTCGCTGTACGACAGCGGCCGGTTCACCGGCACGCCCTTCGCCGGGCTGGTCCTGAAACCTCTCACCGCTTCGGCCCAGGAGGCCCTGGGCATCGCGTGGACGTTCGGGTCCCTGCTGCTCGTCGTCGCCCTCGGCCTCGTCGCGGCCCGGGCCCTGCCCTCGCCGGTAGGCCGCCGGACGGCCCTGCTCGCGGCCCCCGTCGCGATCAGCCTGCTCATGCTGTCGCTGCCGGTCCGCAACGCCCTGCACCTGGGCCAGACCAGCGTCCTGCCCGTCCTGTTGGTGCTCCTGGCCTGCTTCGTCGTCCGGGAGCACCGGGCGGCGGGCGTTCTCGTCGGCCTCGCCGCCGCCTTCCAGCCGATGCTGCTGCTCTTCGCCGCTCTGCTCTGGCTGACGGGCAGACGGCAGGTTTCGGTGAGCGCGGGCGTGACCTTCGCCCTCGCCACGGCCGCCGCCTGGGCGGCGGCGCCGAAGGACTCGTGGACGTACTGGGTGCACCATCTCGCGGGTGCCGGACTGGGGGAGCGGCCGGACAGCCTCGCCAACCAGTCCCTGCACGGGGCGCTGCTCAGGCTCGGCCTCGAAGGCCCCGTGGAGATCGCCCTGTTCCTGGTGCTCTCCGCCGCCGTCGTGGTCGTCGGGCTGCGGCGCGCGGTGCGGTACGCGAAGGACGGACAGTTGCTCCTCGCGGTGGCCGTGACCGGCTGTGTCGTGGTCGCCGTCTCGCCGACCGCCTGGCAGCACCAGCTGCTCTGGGTGCTCCTCGCGGTCGTCGGCAAGGTCGGCAAGCGGGCCTCCGACCGGCTGGTCTGGCCGTCCGTGGTGCTGCTGGTCGTCATCCTGCCGGCAACGATGCTGCTGCCGAACATCGAGACGCTCTACCCGATACGGGACAACGCGCTGCTCCTCGTGGCGCTCGGCGCGGCCTGTCTCGCCCCGTTCGTGTCCCGCACCTCGCCGTACTGGCAGCACCCGGTCCCCACCGACCACGCGAAACCGGTCGCGGCGCGCTGGAGACGCGTGCCGCTCCTGCCGTTCTGGCGTCGGGTCCTCACCCGCCCCAACCTGCTGCTGGAACTCCTGCTCATCCGGGTCGTCTACGACGCCTACGCGCAGGTTCGTCTCGCGGCCAGGGCGGGCCGCCCGCTCGCCGAGGAGCACGGCCGGCAGATCCACGCCATCGAGCAGTGGCTGCGCATCGACATCGAGCACTGGGTCAACCACACGGTCGTGCAGATCGGCTGGCTGCGTGAGTTCTTCGACTACTACTACTCCACGTTCCACTTCATCGTCCCGCTGACGATCCTCGGCGTGCTGTACGTGCGCCGCCCCGCCGACTACCGCTGGGTCCGCTCGTCCATCGGCTTCGCCACCCTGCTCGCTCTCGTCGGCTTCTGGCTCTACCCTCTGGCCCCGCCCCGGCTCATGCCCGGCCTCGGCTTCATCGACACCGTCCACGGGGTGCAGGACTTCGCGAAGCCCGACTACGGGACGTTGACCACCGTCACCAACCAGTACGCGGCGATGCCGTCGCTGCACTTCGGCTGGTCGCTGTGGTGCGGTGTGGTGATCGTGATGCTGGCCCCGAAGCTCTGGATGAAGGCGCTCGGCCTGCTGCACCCGCTCTTCACGATCGCCGCGATCGTGGCCACCGCCAACCACTGGGTGCTCGACGCGGCGGGCGGCGCACTCGTCGTGGCGATGGGCTTCGGGCTGACGTATCTGCTGGCGGGGCCGCGAAGGCTCCAGACCGGCGAGGAGCGGACGGCGGAACCCGCGCGGACGTCGTCACACCCCGCCGGCCCCGAGCTCGCATCCGGCCCCGACCCCGCATCCGACCCCGAGCCCGGTACCGACCCCGACCCCGATCCCGATCCCGGCACCGCGACCCCGAGCTCGGCACCGACCCCGATCCCGATCCCGGCACAGACCCGGAGCGTGAAGCGGGGTGCCGAGGTGAGCTCGGCGGACGCCGAGGTGAGCGCCGAGGACGCCGAAGCGGCCGAGCAGGTCGGCGGCAAGTAGGCGGCAGGTCCGGCGGCGAGCAGTCGGCCCGGCCGCGTCGGGCGGAGCGCGCCGAAGGGGTGCCGGGACGGCTGGCGAACCGTCCCGGCACCCCTTCGGCATGGATCCTCGCGTGTTCCGCGGTCCGCCCGGCCGGTGCCGCCCGCCATCCGGGCGGCACCGGACCGCACGGTGCGGCACCATCCGGGCGGCACCGTACAGCCGGTGTCAGGTGGCCGCGACCGTGGTCACCTGGAGCTGCTTGATCCCGTTGAGCCAGGCAGAACGCAGCCGCCGCGGGTCCTTCAGGAGTCGCAGGTCCGGCAGCACGTCGGCGATGGCGTTGAAGATCAGGTCGATCTCCATCACGGCCAGCGACTTGCCCAGGCAGAAGTGCGGGCCGCCGCCCCCGAACCCGAGGTGCGGGTTGGGGTCGCGGGTGATGTCGAAGGTCTCGGGGGCGTCGAACACCTCGGGGTCGTTGTTGGCCGAGGAGTAGAACAGCCCCACCCGCTCCCCCTTCCTGATCCGTTGACCGCCCAGCTCCAGGTCCTGGGTGGCGGTCCGCTGGAAGGAGACGACCGGGGTCGCCCAGCGCACGATCTCCTCGGCCGTGGTCTTCGGGCGCTCCCGTTTGTAGAGCTCCCACTGTTCGGGGTGGGTGAGGAAGGCGTGCATGCCATGACTGATCGCGTTACGGGTCGTCTCGTTCCCGGCCACCGCGAGCAGGATCACGAAGAACCCGAACTCGTCCGAGGACAGGTTCCCCTGACCCTCCGCCGCGACGAGTTGGCTCACGATGTCCTGGGCCGGGCACTCCTTGCGGGCCGCCGCCAGGTTCATCGAGTACGCCACGATCTCCATCGCCGCCTCGGCGCCGACCTCCTCGGTGATCGCGTACTCCGGATCGTCGTACGCGGCCATCTTGTTGGACCAGTCGAAGATCTTCGCACGGTCCTCCTGCGGTACGCCGATGAGCTCGGCGATGGCCTGGAGCGGGAGCTCCACAGCGATGTCGGTCACGAAGTCGAAGGAGCCGTCGGTGCCGGCGGACGCCAGGGCGGTCTCGACGATGGAGCGGGCCCTGGAGCGCAGGGCCCGCTCCAGGGAGCGCACCGCGCGCGGGGTGAAGCCGCGCTGGACGATCTGGCGGACCCGGGTGTGCTCCGGCGGGTCCATGTTCAGCATGATCATCTTCTGGACGTCGATCTGGTCGCGGCTGATCGTCTCGTTGAAGCGGATGACGGCGGTGTTGGTGTTCGAGGAGAACAACTCGGGGTGGGTGGAGACGTACTTGACATCCGCGTGACGGGTGACGGCCCAGTAGCCCTCGTCGCCGAACCCGGAGATGTTGTGGGGCTGGGTGCACCACCAGACCGGCGCGGTCTCCCGCATCAGAGCGAACTCCGGGTGCGGCACCCGGGTTTGGAGGAGGTCGGGATCGGTGAAGTCGAACCCGTCGGGCAGATGGGGGCAGCGCATGGGCACCTCTCCACTCCGGAACAGTCGGCGAACAGCCGGACGGCCGCCACTGTCTGACGCTCCATCAGAAGTTCTCCGCAAGGTAGTAACGAGTTCTGCAAGTGGCAAGGGCCGTGGTCGGATCCGTTGCCTCCGGACCCGGTGCGCGCCCGCCGTCCCGCCGGAGGGGCGCACGCGCGGTGCGTGCACGCCCCTTGCGCAGTCGGGGCCCCGTCACGAGACTGCTAGCAGAACTAGAACGCGTACCAGTTCCTTCCGCGGGCGCCGGGACGCCCCCTGCGGAAGCGCGAGGAGAGGACGAGCTCATGGCCGCGGAACCCGTCATCGTCGAAGCCGTACGCACTCCCATCGGCAGGCGCGGAGGCGCACTCGCCAACCTGCACCCCGCCTATCTGCTGGGCGAGACCTACCGTGAACTTCTCGGCCGCACCGGCATCCAGGCCGACTGCGTCGAACAGATCGTCGGCGGCACCGTCACCCACGCCGGTGAGCAGTCCATGAACCCGGCCCGCAACGCCTGGCTGTCCGTGGGACTGCCGTACGAGACCGCCGCCACCACCGTCGACTGCCAGTGCGGCTCCTCGCAGCAGGCCTCCCACATGGTCGCCAACATGGTCGCCGCCGGGGTCATCGACGTGGGCATCAGCTGCGGCGTCGAGGCGATGTCCCGGGTGCCGCTGGGCAGCGGCTCCAAGCACGGCCCGGGAAAGCCCTGGCCCGACGAGTGGAACGTCGACCTGCCCAACCAGTTCGAGGCCGCCGAGCGTATCGCCCGCAAGCGCGGCCTGACCCGGGAGCGGGTCGACGCGCTCGGCCTGCTCTCCCAGCAGCGGGCGGCCGCCGCCTGGGCGGAGGAGCGCTTCAAACGCGAGACGTACGCCGTCCAGGTCCCGACCACCGAGGAGGAGCAGGCGGCCGGCCAGGGCATGTGGCGGCTCGTCGACCGGGACGAGGGGCTGCGCGACACCTCGATGGAGGCGCTCGCCGGGCTGAAGGCCGTCATGCCGAACGCGATCCACACCGCCGGCAACTCCTCGCAGATATCGGACGGCGCCTGCGCGATCATGTGGTCCTCCAAGCGCATGGCGCGGGCCCTCAAGCTCAGGCCCCGGGCCCGGATCGTGGCCCAGGCCCTGGTCGGCTCCGACCCGCACTTCCACCTGGACGGTCCGATCGACGCGACCCGGGCGGTGCTCGGCAAGGCGGGCATGACGTTGCGGGACATCGACCTCGTCGAGATCAACGAAGCGTTCGCGTCGGTGGTGCTGAGCTGGGCGCAGGAGTTCGAGGGGGACCTCGACGGCCTGGAGAAGGTCAACGTCAACGGCGGAGCGATAGCGCTGGGCCACCCCGTCGGCGCGACGGGCGCCCGGCTGATCACCACGGCCCTGCACGAACTGGAACGGCGTGACAAGGAGTTCGCGCTCATCACGATGTGTGCGGGAGGGGCCCTGGCGACGGGCACGATCATTCAGCGGCTGTGACCCCGGTGTCCCTGCCCGGTGAGCCCGGGGCCGGTCCCGGGCTCTCGGGCCCCCCGAACACGGCGCGCGCGTCGAAGGCGGCGCGACGGGTGGCCCGGCGCAGCGCCTTCAGCAGCGTCGGGCCGATCGTGACCGTCAGGATCACGGTCAGCGCCGCCCGCCCCAGGTCCCAGCCCAGTGAGGTCGCCGCACAGTAGGCGAGGAAGCGCACCAGGTTCTCGTTCAGCGGGTCGCCCGCGACGAACGAGATCCCCGACCCCAGCCCGGCGATGAGCGTCCAGCCCTGCAGATTCATCACCGTGCCGTACGCGAACGCCGCCACGCAGCCGTACGCCGCCAGCATCGCCGACTCCGCCCGCCCGCGCAGCCGGTCCGCTCCCGGCAGCAGCCCCGCGCCCATGGCGAACCAGCCCATCGACAGCATCTGGAACGGCATCCACGGCCCCACCCCGCCGGTCAGCAGCGCCGAGGCGAACATGGTCACCGAGCCGAGCACGAAACCGAAACCGGGGCCCAGCACCCGCCCGCTCAGCACCATCAGGAAGAACATCGGTTCCAGGCCCGCCGTCCCGGCCCCGAGCGGGCGCAGCGCCGCCCCGACCGCCGCCAGCACCCCGAGCATCGCGACGGCCTTCGCGTCCATGCCGGACTCGGAGATCGTCGCCACCGCCACGGCGACGAGCAAGGGCAGCAGCGCCGCGAACAGCCAGGGCGCGTCCCGCGCGTGCGCCAGTCCGGACCCGGCGTCCGCCAGCAGCGGCCACCCGAAGGCGACCGCGCCGATGGCCCCGGTCAGCAGCAGCACGGCGACCGACTTCGGCCCGAGCCGCACGGGCCGGGCCGCCCGCTCCCGTACCTCCTTCGTGCCGCTCACGCTCCCGCCTCCAGCGCGCCGCGCACCTGGGACACGGTCAGCCACTCCTGCGGGGCCAGGATCTTCGCCGTCTGCGGGGCGAACGCGGGCGAGGAGACCACCACCCGCCCGGTCGGGCCGTCCGCGACGACCTCCCCGTCGGCGAGGATCACCACCCGGTGCGCCAGCTCGGCCGCCAGCTCCACGTCGTGTGTCGCCAGGACGATCGCGTGCCCCTCGGACGCCAGGGAGCGCAGCACGCCGACGAGACGGGCCTTCGCCGCGTAGTCCAGGCCCCGTGTCGGCTCGTCCAGCAGCAACAGCGGCGGCCGGCCCGTCAGCACCAGCGCCAGGGCCAGCGCGAGCCGCTGGCCTTCCGACAGGTCCCGGGGGTGGGTGTCGTCCCCGACGCCCGGCAGCAGCTCCGACACCAGCGCCCGGCAGGAACCCGCCGCCGCGCCCGCGTCCCGGTCGGCGGCGGCGCACTCGGCGGCCACCGTGTCCGCGTACAGCAGATCGCGCGGCTCCTGCGGTACGAGGCCGACCCGGCGCACCATCGCCCGGGGGTCCGTCCGGGCCGGGGCCAGGCCGCCGACGCGCACGGTGCCCGCGGTGGGCTCGATCATGCCGACCAGGGCCCCGAGGAGCGTGGACTTGCCCGCCCCGTTGCGGCCCATCAGGGCCACCGTCTCGCCCGGGGCCACGGTGAGCGTCACCCGCCGCAGCGCCTCGACCCGACCGCGCCGCACCCCGAGCCCGTCCACCCGGGTGACCGGATCGACGGCCGGGGTGGCCGGGGCGCCGGCCCCGCGTCCCAGGAGCCGGGCGAACCGGCCGGTCCGTGGCGGCTCGGCAGCGACCGGAACGGGCGCCTCCGGAGTCCCCGGAGTCCCCGGAGTCCCCGGAGTCCCCGGAGTCTCTGGCGCCTCCGGGGGCGCGGGCGGCGAGGCGTCCGCCAGCCGCTCCCGGAGCCCGCCCGCCCCGCGCCGGGCGTCCCGTACCGACAGGGGCAGCGGGTCCCAGCCCGCGAGCAGACCCAGCTCGGCCACGGGCGGCCGTACCGGGGACACTTTCATGATCCCGGCGGGCGGCCCCATCACGGGGGCGGCGCCGGGGGCGGGCAGGAGGATCACCTGGTCCGCGTACTGCACCACGCGCTCCAGCCGGTGCTCGGCCATCAGCACGGTCGTGCCCAGGTCGTGCACCAGCCGCTGGAGCACCGCGAGGACCTCCTCGGCCGCCGCCGGGTCCAGCGCGGAGGTAGGCTCGTCCAGTACCAGCACCTTCGGGTGCGGGGTGAGTACCGAACCGATCGCCACCCGCTGCTGCTGGCCGCCCGAGAGGGTCGCGATCGGCCGGTCGCGCAGCTCGGCCAGGCCCAGCAGGTCGAGCGTCTCCTCGACCCGGCGGCGCATCACGTCGGGGGCCAGCCCCAGCGACTCCATGCCGTACGCGAGCTCGTCCTCGACGGTGTCCGTGACGAAGTGCGCGAGCGGGTCCTGGCCCACCGTGCCGACCAGATCGGCCAGTTCGCGGGGCTTGTGCGTACGGGTGTCGCGACCGTCCACCGTGACCCGGCCCGACAGCAGTCCGCCCGTGAAGTGCGGGACGAGCCCGGAGACCGCACCCAGGAAAGTCGACTTGCCGACACCGGAGGGTCCGACGAGCAGGACGAGTTCGCCCTCGGGGACCGTGAGGTCGACGCCGGACAGCGTGGGGTGCGCCGTGGACTCGTACCGCACGGAGACCCGCTCGAACCTGATCACGCCTGCTCCTTGCCGATACGAGCCTGTTTCCCGGTCCCGTGCGAGGACGGCTTTCCGGCCCTGTGCGGGGACGGCTTCCCGATCCCGTGCGAGGACGGCTTCCCTGCCCGGTGCGAGGACGGTGGCACGGGCGCGACCAGCGCGGGCAGCAACCCGACCAGCACCGCCGCCGCGGGCCACAGCGGCAGCACCGGAGCGGCCAGCGGTACGACACCGGGGCGCATCGCGTCCGGATCCACCGCGCCCGCCCAGATCATCGCCGCCGCGACCGCCGCACCCGAGCACGCCACCAGCCAGGCCCGGGCACCCCACCGGTCCGGCCGGTAGCGGGTGCGCACCGAGCGCCGCCCGCCGAGCCGCAGCCCTGCCATCGCCGTGACCAGCCCGGCCACCAGCAACGGCAGCCCGTACACCGCCCCCTGCGCGGCCAGCAGCCCGTACGTGCCGGCGCACACCCCCAGCAGCCCGCCCAGGGTGAGGACGTTCGTGGTGTGCCGGACGGCGGCCGGGACCCGGGCGGTGCGCCCGTACCCGCGCGCGTCCATCGACGCGGCCACCGCCACCGACCGCTCCAGCGCGCCCTCCAGCACCGGCAGCCCGATCTGCGCCATGGCCCGGACGCCACCGGTCGGCCGCCCCCGCAGCCGGCGCGCGGTGCGCAGCCGGACCACATCGGCCACCATGTTCGGCGCGAACGTCATCGCGACCACCACGGCGACCCCCGCCTCGTACAGCGCACCGGGCAGCGACTTCAGCAGCCGCGCCGGGTTGGCCAGCGCGTTCGCCGCGCCGACGCAGATCAGCAGCGTGGCCAGCTTCATCCCCTCGTACAGCGAGAAGACCACCTGCTCGGCGGTGACCCGACCCCCGATCCGCACGCCCTGCGCCCAGTCGGGCAGGGGCAGTTCGGGCAGCGTCAGTACGGTGTGCGTGCCGGGGATCGACGAACCGAGGAAGACGGAGAACAGCAGACGCAGCGCCACGACGAACAGCCCGAGCTTGACGAACGCGCCGTACGAACGGGCCCATGGCGCATCCGTGCGCCGCGCCGCCACCACATAGCCCGCGACACCCACCAGCAGCCCGAGCAGCAGCGGGTTGGTCGTCCGGGACGCGGCGGTGGCCAGTCCCAGCGCCCACAGCCACCACGCCCCGGCGGGCAGCGCGTTGCCGCGGTCCGCCTCGGGGGCGTGCAGGGCACGGCGCAGCAGCCGGGCCGGAGCCGGGGCGGGGGAGGCGGTCACCGGCGGCGGCGGGCCTGGACCAGGGCGGCGACGCCCAGCAGCAGGACGGCGCCGATGCCCACGAGCAGCCCGACGGACGGACCGCCGCCGTCTCCGCCACCGTCTCCGTCGTCCTGTGCCGTGTTCGAGGCATCGGCCGTTTCCGAGGCATCGACCGTCCCCGCAGAGGCGGACGGCTTCGCACGGCCGTCCTCGCCGGAAACCTGCTCGCCGCAGCCGGCCTTCGGGTAGCCCGAGATCGCGCAGAGCATGGCGCTGCTGTCGTACCGCAGCGGTTTCGCCACCGAGGCGAGTGCCTCGGCGCTGCTGGCGTCCGGCGCGACCTGCGCGCATGCCGTGCGCGGGGCGGGCGGCTTCTCCCCGTCAGGGGCGTCCGCCGCCGTACCCGGGTCGATCACCAGCGCCACCCGCTTCTCCCCGTCCTTCGCAGGGGTGTCCGCGCAGATCGCCCCGAAGTCGGGGGCGCGGCGCGGCTGTGCGGCATCGCCCGAGTCCTCGCTCACGGCGAACCGGAAGCCCTGGACCGCGCCGTCGTCCGGGCGCAGCAGCGAGGGTCCCTGGGTGGCGTACTCCCAGTTCTTGCCGTTGCCCTCCCAGAAGGACCAGTAGCGGTATCCGGCGGCCTCCGCGCTCCCCGCGCCGAGCAGGACGGCCGAGGCGGCGACCAGGGCGGCCAGCAGCGCGGCGAAGGCATTCCGCAGCGGAGCGACGGCGGGATTCCGTAGCCGCGCCGGGACCGGCGTACGCCTCACGGCTGCTGCTTCTTCCGGCGCATGCTCAACAGGAAGCCGATGCCCGTCCCGGCGAGGAGACCGATGCCGATCAGCCACCCGAGACCCAGCCCGCCGTCGTCGCTGCTGGTGCCGCTGGAGGGCTGCGGACCGGTCGGTGTGGGCGAGGGGAGGGCGGTGGCGGCCGGGGCGGGGCCCATCGAGTTGAGCTGCTTGACGAGGTCCACGCCGCCGAAGCTGCGGGCGTCCGCGCCGGTGGCGTGCGCCGCGAGGATCAGCTGCGCGGTGGCGGCCGGGCCGCCCTGCTTCGCCCAGCCCGTGGCGTTCTTCTCCAGCCAGGCGACGGAGGCCTCGGCCCTGTCCGTGTGCCCGGAGGCGGCGAGCGCGACGACCGCGTCCGCAGTGTTGCCGTAGTCGGGCTGCGGCTCGGTGTCCTCGGCGCCCGGCATCGGGGCCTGCTCCAGATACGGCGACTTCTTCAGGGCGTCCGCGAGGAAGAAGGAGCCGTTCTGGGCGGTCTGCTCCGGGCCGAGGTCGTCGCCCTTCGTGCAGGAGGGGTCCTTGACCGCGTTGGACGTGCCGGAGGCGATGCCCTTGCCCATCAGACCGAGCACCGAGGCCGCGGTGGCGTCCGGATTGGCGGTCAGCTCGCCCTTCTTGCCCGGCTGGTAGGCGAACGCGCCGCCGTCCTTGTCCCCGCAGGGGATGGCCAGGGACTGGAGCGCGGTGTACGGGGTGCTGCCGTCGGCGGTGGTGAGCTCGTTGACCGGGACGCCGGTCCGGGCCAGTGCGCCGATGACGATGGACGTGGAGTTCGCGTCGCTCGGGCTGCCGGGGTTGTAGCCCCAGCCGCCGTCCTCGTTCTGCACGGACTTCAGCCAGTCCGCGCCGTTGTTGGCTTCGTCGCGGCGCTGGTTGATCTCGACGAGGGCCTGCACGGCGATGGCGGTGGCGTTGGTGTCCATCACCGTCGAGGCGTCACAGGGCTTGGCGGCGTCCCGGTACGAGGTGAACGCCCCGCTGTCGCACTGCTGGCCCGCCAGCCAGTCGACGGCGGCGGTGGCCGGAGTGGCGTACTCGATCTTCTGCGCGAGGAAGGCCAGCGACTGCCGCCACACCCCGTCGTACGTGGGGTCCGTGCTGCCGTAGAGCCCGGCCGGCAGATCCGCCGACGGGGAGGGGCTCGGTGCGGCGACCGCTACGGGTGCGGCCGCGCCCAGGAGCACGGCGGTGGTCGCGAGCGCGGCTGCGCTGCGGCGTACGGTCATGGCTGGCTGGGCCTCTCCTGCGAGGGCCGGACTCCCCGGGCGCCCGAGGGCCCCGGGCTCCGGCCCCGTATGCCTTGACGGTGCCGGCCACCGGGGTTCCGGTGGCCCGAGCCGGTCACGCTCCGCGGCGGGCGGTCCGGCTGCCGTCGGGCGGACGGGTCACGGCTGGGGCACTGCGCCGGATTCGCACCGGCTTCCCCCGGTACGGGCATGATGACGACCTGCCCACTCTACCGGTCCGTGGCCGGGGGGGCCGGGGGCGTACGTGACGACGGTGGCTCAGACGGCGATGTACGTCACCGGGGGTCCGCCGGGCGCGGCCTCGGCGCGGCCGAGCTTCACCAGTCGCCGCAGATGGGACTCGGCCTCGGAGACGGCGATGGACCGTGAGCCGTGCGGGATCTGTTCCCAGGGCCGGTTCCACTCCATCCGCTCCGCGAGCTGCCACGGGGTGAGGGGCGTGGCGAGCAGGGTGAGGAGCCCGGTCAGGCGCTCCTCGTGGTGGTCCAGCAGCTCCCGCACCCGTCCGCCCGCATCGGTGAACGCGTACTGGTGCGCGGGCAGCACCTCGGCCACCCCGAGCCGGCCGATCCGCTCCAGCGAGGCGAGGTAGTCGCCGAGCGGATCGGTGACGGTGGTGTCGTCGGGGTCCTCGTACAGCCCGATGTGCGGACTGATCCCCGGCAGCAGGTGGTCTCCGGAGAACAACCGCCCGTGCCCCGCCAGGTCCGCCGGATGCCGCTCCTCCAGATGGAGGCAGACGTGCCCCGGGGTGTGTCCGGGGGTCCAGACGGCGCGCAGCCGTCGCCCGGCGAGGCCGAGCAGTTCACCGGGGACGATCTCCCGGTCCGGCAGGGCGGCGCGCAGACCCGGCAGGGTCCGCGGCCGGCCGCCGCGGCGGGCGGCGCGCAACGGGGCGAGGTGCTCCTCCGGCGCGCCGACGGCGGCGAGCTTGCGGGTGAGGTAGTCGAGCCAGGTGCCGGGCTCGGATTCCCGGGTGCGCCGGACGATCGCGGTGTCGGCCTCGTGCATCGCGATCCAGGCCCCGGACGCCTCGCGGACCTGGCCGGAGAGCCCGTGGTGGTCGGGGTGGTGGTGGGTGATGACGATGCCGTGGATGTCGGCGACGGCGGTGCCGAGGGCGGCGAGCCCGGCGACCAGGGTGTCCCAGGAGGCCGGGTCGTCCCAGCCGGTGTCGATGAGGACCGGCCCCCGGTCGGTGTCGACGAGATGAACCAGGGTGTGACCGAGGGGATTGTCAGGGATGGGCACCTTGATGCTGTGGACGCCTCCACCGTGGTCGGTCACCTGAGTCATGGGCTCCCCATCTCCGCTTCGGCGTGCACTGCGCCCACTGTAACGAGAACTCGTTCCAGTGGTAGCCCTGGTCTACCAAATCATTCGCGTGCGGGGCGGTCCGCACCGTGGACTCCTGAAACAGGAACTGATATCAGTTCTGACGAGTAGTCAGCCAGTGGGGCCGGGCCGCGGGAGGCGACAGCCATGACCGAGCTTGTGGAACACGGACAACTGTTCATCGGCGGGGAGTTCACCGATCCGCTCGGCATCGAGGTCATCGAGGTGATCTCCCCGCACACCGAACAGGTCATCGGCCGTGTGCCGCACGCTTCCGAGGGCGATGTGGACCGGGCGGTCGCCGCCGCCCGCCGCGCCTTCGACGAGGGCCCCTGGCCGCGGATGGGCCTGGACGAGCGGATCGCGGTGATCACCCGGATCAAGGACGCCTTCGCCGTACGCCACGAGGAGTTCGCACGGCTGATCAGCGCCCAGAACGGCACTCCGTACAGTTCGAGCGTCATGGTGCAGGCGCTGGCCGCGATGATGGTCTGGGACTCGGCGATCACGGTGGCCCGCGACTTCCCGTACGAGGAGCGACGCGACGGTGTCCTCGGCCCCCTCCTGGTCCGCCGGGAGCCGGTCGGCGTGGTCGCCGCGGTCGTCCCGTGGAACGTCCCGCAGTTCACGGCCGCCGCGAAGCTGGCGCCGGCCCTGCTCGCGGGCTGCACGGTGGTCCTGAAGGTCTCACCGGAAACCCCCCTGGACGCCTACCTCCTGGCGGAGATAGCGGCGGAGGCGGGCCTGCCGCCCGGGGTCCTCTCCATCCTCCCGGCCGACCGGGAGGTCAGCGAATACCTGGTGGGCCACCCGGACGTGGACAAGGTCTCCTTCACCGGCTCGGTGGCGGCCGGCCGCCGCGTGATGGAGGTGGCCTCCCGCCACCTCACCCGCGTCACCCTGGAGTTGGGCGGGAAGTCGGCGGCGGTGATCCTCCCCGACGCGGACCTGGAGGCGGCGGTCGCGGGTATCGTCCCCTTCGCCTGGATGATCAACGGCCAGGCGTGCGTGGCCCAGACGCGCATCCTGGCCCCGCGCTCCCGCTACGACGAGATGGCGGAGGCCTTCACGGCGGCGGCAGGAGCCCTGCGCGTGGGCGACCCCCTGGACCCGACCACGGAACTGGGCCCCTTGGTCGCCCGCCGCCAGCAGCAACGTTCCCTGGACTACATCCGGTTGGGCCAGGAGGAGGGCGCCAAGATCCTCACCGGCGGTAACCGCCCCGCCTCCCAGGAGCGGGGCTGGTACGTCGAGCCGACCCTCTTCGGCTCGGTCGACAACTCCATGCGCATCGCCCGCGAGGAGATCTTCGGCCCGGTCATCTGCCTGATCCCGTACGGAGACGAGGACGAGGCCGTCCGCATCGCCGACGACTCCCCGTACGGCCTCAGCGGCAGCGTCTGGACGGCCGACACGGAACGCGGCATCGACGTGGCCCGCCGCGTCCGCACGGGCACGTACAGCGTGAACACCTTCAGCCTCGACATGCTCGGCCCCTTCGGCGGCTACAAGAACTCCGGCCTGGGCCGCGAGTTCGGCCCCGAGGGCTACGGCGAGTTCTTCGAGCACAAGATGATCCACCTGCCCGCCGGCTACCGGGAGGCGTGATGGGCGACCGCTGGCACGTGGAGGTCGACCGCTCCGTCTGCATCGGCTCCGGCATGTGCGTCAGCCACGCCCCGGACGGCTTCCACCTGGACTCAGCCCGCCAGTCCCACCCGACGGACGAGGACCACGACGCGAACGAACAACTCCTCGCGGCGGCGGAGGGCTGCCCCGTGGAGGCGATCACGCTGACGCTGGAGGGGTCGGGGGAGGTGGTGTTCCCGCCGGAGGAGTGAGGGGTCCGACCGTCATGGGCGGCTACTCGGATCGGGATACCAGCCCCACACGGGCACCTACAGAGGCTACGAAGCGGAAACTGACCTCGATCTTTCGTGAGGGGCAGACGAGGCGGCGCCCCTCCATCCTGCGCCGCCCTTGTCCGCTGACGTTTCCGTCAACTACCGCCGTCACCCACCGCAGAAGCCCCGCCAGAACGCACCTGGCGGGGCTTCAAGTTTGCTACTGCTGTCCAACACGTGGATTGTAGGATCGGGCTGCGAGGCTACACCTCACCCTCCAGCCAAAGATCGAATGGTGCGGCCTCCGACAGGCCGAATTTAATCGTCTTCAAGCCCCGTGCGAAGTCTTCGGCCAATTTCGAGAGCATCGCGACTAGCTCACTTTGCGCAATGCTCTCGTACTCTGGGTTTGGAACCCAGTTGGTCCGCGACTCGCAGTGAATCATCACCAGATCCTCGCTTGGTCGGAAGGTCAAAGTCCTTTCGATGCCCTGCGAGTAAAGATCCGCCTCGACTTCGCGACGTTCACGCACACTTGCCATCAGTGGCGGGAACTGCTCCATGAAGGCAGACAAGTCATACCCGACATCGAGCGGCCAATCACCGTTCCCGAAACCGCCGATGTGGAATCTGCTGCCTCCAGCATCGGAGAGGGCGCTACACGCCTCCATGACGAGGGTTTCGTAATCGTCACCTGGCTCCAGACTCGCTGGAGCAGGAGCCGCAGTACCAGACTGCACGGCCGGATTGAACGACACAGAGAAGCTCATCTCTCCAGCCTCCTAGTTCGGGCCAATAATCGGGAATCCTGTCTTGTACAGTCCATTTGGACTCGAGACGATGGTGGCTGCCCGCGCTTGGGTGATACTCCCATCCGGCATGATCACCTGCCCCAATCCATCCGGAATGCGCACCGACCTGGGACCGGCCCCTTCGACATGGAGTCCCTTCAAGAACTCTGCGGCGCCGTCATTATCCAGCCATTGACCCTGCTGATTTCCGGTACTACGAGCGCGGTCGGTCAGAGCCTTCGTGTTCTTCGCTCCGGCACCATGAGTCTTGAATGTGTGCCCCCACGTCTTCACGCTATTGGCGGCCCAATTTGTGCAGTTGCTGTTGTGAACGAGTACCGGCGTCTGACCAGCCAGCACATAGTACGTGTGCTACGCGGCCCCTCTCTGTCTGCGTATTCGCAGATCAGCGACGGTTTCGGGTTCCGCTGGTGTCCGTGATTGTGCGGGGGAATCCGTGGGCGTTGCCGTCGCTACTGCCGTCAGGCGGCGTGGACCACGCTGCCGCTGGCGCAGGGGACTTTACTGCCATGCGCCGGGCTCGGCGCGAAGAACGGTGCGGGTGGTCTGCTCGTACAACTCGTGGCCAGTGGCGGCACAGTGTCCGGCGATCCAGCGGGTCAGCTCGTCCGGTTCGTGAAGGGTGCCGGAGGTGGCGCCGCAGTCGTGTTCCTCGCCGGTGACGCAGACCGCCTCGAAGACCGGCAGGGCCAGGGAATCGGGGGCGGTGGTCACGCGGTACTCGCGAAATCGGTAGCGCCCCCGGGCCGGTGCGTCGCTGCTTGCGGGATCAGGCATCACCGCCGGCCTCTTCCTCCGCCGCGTCCGGGAGACGTCGCCCTCGCGAGTCCGCGACCCGGAGTGCGTCGGCCAGGGCCTCGGTCAGGCGGCAGGCCAGCCAGCGGTATTCGGTGGCCGAGAGGATCTTCACGCCGGGGACCGTGGTGTCTCGGGCGTACTCCAGCAGCTCCTTGCCCATGCCGAGCTGCACCGACTCGATGTCGTCGGCGAGGGTGGCCAGGCCCGGGGGTACACGATGAATCAGCCCAGGAGCGACGCGGACCGTATGCGCCGCAGGGATCTCCACGACGCGGCAGCGGGACTGACCGGCCCGCGCCTGTTGCCGTGGACCACCCCCGACGGAAAGCCCTGCTACCTCAGCACCGACGGCCGCGGTTACCTCAGTCCGCGAAGAGGAGATCCCGCGCAACGTCGCCCGCAACGTCCGCACCGGCACCCCACGGCCCCGACGCTTCGAACCCCTCACCGCCGACGAAGCCCGCCAGTTCCTCACGACCACGCGCGGACACCGGTTGCACGCCCTGTTCGAACTCGCCCTCCACACCGGACTCCGCAAGGGCGAACTCCTCGGCCTGCGCTGGGAAGACCTCGACCTCGATCGGGGCACCGCTGCCGTCCGCCGCACCTTGCAGCGCACCACCGCAGGCGGACTCACCACGCTGCCCACCAAGACGCGGGCCTCTGAACGTCGCATCGCCCTGCCCACCCGCTGCCTCCACTCGCTGAAGCATCACCACGAGCAGCAGCAGCGCGAACGGGAAGCCGCAGGCACCACATGGCAGGACAGCGGGCACGTGTTCGCCACCGCGCAGGGCGGATCAATCGACCCGACCAACCTCACACGCGCCTTCACCACGCTCCTGCGCAATGCCGGCCTCCGCCGCATCCGCTTCCACGACCTCAGACACTCCACGGCCACCCTGCTTCTGGAACAGGGCGTCGAACTCGTCGTCATCAAGGAACTCCTCGGCCACGCCCACATCGGCGTCACCGCCACCGTCTACGCCCACGTCCGACTCCGCCTCCAACGAGACGCCATAGACGTCCTCAGCATCGCCCTTGATCGTCCCGTCAACGACGAGCCGACCCGCGACGACGACGGCGACCCGCCGCTGTGCGGAGCCACAGTCCGCTGACGTTGCCGTCAACTACTGCCGTCAGACCGCGCAGAAGCCCCGTCAGGACGCACCTGACGGGGCTTCTCTTTACTTGCGCGAACCTTCAACAACTATTCGAATAGCTCCGCCTCAAGGCGATATTCGCGCCTCAAGTCCTCCACCAGGCGCCTACGCGCAAATTTCACCACTCCGCGCGCCCACCAGGCTTCCTCAAGGATCCTTGGGAACGCATCAGGGATTAGGAGTGCACGGAATCTTGAGTCTACCGCTTCCACTTCTGTGCGAAGTAGCGCAAGCTCGGGGAAGCTTTGCAGTTCCGCAGAATCCATGGCCCTCGCCAGAGAATCCCTCGATGTCAGATCATTGAAGTAGTCTTCGGCGTCACCCCGATAACCCTGTTCGCACTCTTCGACGAACGTCCTCCAGCGAGACAGGAGTGCCTCTGGTTCGACGTCACGCCACCGACCAGACTCTCTGACAAAGCTAGAGAACGCATCGCGGAAGTTCTCAGTACCGTGAGTCATCGGGCCGCCTCCCGCTGGAAGTATGCGAGCGGGTCATCTGGCCGGAAATAGGTAGTGATGGTATTTCCGTTCCTCATTCCTATTCTTCCCTGGGAATCCATTCGAATGATGACACCATCGCTTCTGACAGCTTCACGGGTGGCGGCAGGGCAGCTACCGGGACACATCAGCGCCTGCGCGTCCGCGACGTATCTTTCAAACCCATCACCCGTGTCATATTCCGGCATATCGGGCCTGCGGGTGGCGTTTCCGGAATCATCGAGACCCAGGACGTGCTTGTCGTACTTCTCGTCCGCAACGCCAATCTTGAAGTCGCAGTTGCTGTTGTGAACCAGTACCGGCGTAGCCCCCGCCAGCACATAGTACGTGTGCAGGTCTTCGACAGTCAGATTGTGGACCTCGGCAACCTGAGCCCAGTTCTTGACACCCACAATACGCTCAAGTGACCCGTCGCTGTTCAGTAGCGACTGTCCTGCGCGAAGATCTGCGGCGTCGACCCATTCTTGAAGATCTGGAACCCAGAAGGGGTGGTTGCCTGTGGCTTTGATCTTCGAGTCTGGATCCGAGGTTTCGGTGAGCGCGATAGTGATCTCGACAAGAGTCTTTTGGCCACTGCCGAGAATTTCCCTGCTGACCTTCTTCGGTTTAGTCTTGCCAGTTTTTGGATCAGTCGCCAGGACCTCGTCCCCGACTTCTACTTCCGATATTTCCTTGTGCGTTCCATCCGCCATGAGGACTTTGGTGTCTGGGAGGAAGCTGTTGCACCCGCGGCCAGCCTTGGCGAGCCTTGCGGCCTTCGCGACCTTCGCAATTTTTCCTACGGGTGTGAATCCGGCGACTGTCCAGACGCAGCCGCTCACGCTGCCGCCCGCGCAACGGATCGCGTCACGAACCCCGATGAGTTCGAGGAAGTCCTTGGTCGGGCTAACCCACCCCAAGTCGTGGGCTACTTTGCAGGATGGCCCGTCGGGCCTAGCCTGGCATTGGTTGTCGGCCCAGGTGAGGATCATCTCTGAGTAGGAGACGGACGCGTCACCCATTGAATAGTTTTGTGCGTAGAGCGCGGCCTTTGTCGGGAGGGGTGTGTCTCCGATTACTGGCTGTTTGTCGATGGGTTTGGGCTGGTTGGCGCTCCCGTTGTTTCCTCCGGGGTTGGCTGACCCACTGTTCTGGGGTGGCGTGGAGGTGTTCTGGCTTTCTTGGTAGTCCCAACCCTTTTGGGTTTTGGTCCAGTTTCCGGTGTCGGCTTTGCAGGAGCCGGTTCCGCCGCAGGCTCCGTCGGGGCGCAGGCCGGTCGGGTCGGAGAGGGTGGTGGGGTTGTTGTTGGCGTAGTTGTAGCCGTTCATCTGCTGGGGGTCGGCCAGGTCGAGGATGGGGTCGACGGAGATGAAGCGGCCGAGGTCGGGATCGTATTCGCGGGCGCCGAGGTGGGTGAGGCCTGTGGTTTTGGTGTCGTCGGTGCCGCTGACGAAGCCTCTGGTGCCTGGCCAGGTGGTGGGTGTCTGGCCGCGGATTTCGCCGAAGGGAAGGGTGCGGCGTTGGGTGATGGCGAGGGTGTTCGCCTGGATGGCGAGTTCGCCGGTGCCGTGGTGGTCGGCGACGGTGAAGGAGAAGGTTCCGTCGTCGCTGCGTATGGCTGTCTGTCCGCCGCCGAGGCCGAAGTACCGTGTGGCTTCAGCCTTGTCGGCTCCCGTACGGGCGGTGACTTCGGTGTGGCCGAGGTAGAGCGTGACCTCGGTGGGGGTGCGGCCGATCAGCCGGTTGCCTGCCGCGTCATAGAGGTAGCTGGTGGTCTTGCCGTTCTCGGTGACGGTGGCGAGACGGCCTTCGGCGTCCCAGGTGAGCTTCTGTCCCGGGCGGGTGATGGTGTTACCTGCGGGGTCGTAGCCGTAGGACTCGGTGCTGTTTCCGGAGGGGCCTGTGGTGGTGCGTGAGGTGAGGCTGTGGGCGTTCTTGGCACCGGCCGAAGGGTAGGTGTAGACGCGGCTTACGTCTTTCGCCGTGTCACCTGCGCTGTCGTGCTGCATTTCGGTCTTGCGGTTGCCGGCTTTGTCGTAGGTGAAGGACTGCCAGTAGGGTTCCGGGCCCCCGAGCTTGTTTGCCGCCGGTGCGGTGGCACAGGTGGTGACAGGCTGGGTCCACGCCTCGGTCAGCCGGGTGAGGTAGTCGTAGGTGAAGCACTGGTTGTCCGTACCGGTGCGGGAGACATCCGCGATGGACAGGATGTTGCCCGCTTCGTCGTACTTGTAGGTGGCGTGGCGGTCCACGCCGGCCTGTTCCTCCCGGTCGACACGTGTTGTGGCCAGTCTCTGGGTACCGGGCTCGTAGGAGTTTGTCATTCTGGTGCGTTTGCCGCCGTCGGTCAGGCCGACCTCGTGCATGAGGGGCTTGCCGGTATAGCTGTAGGAGGTGCTGGCGGATATGCCCTGCCCGTACACCCTGATTGGTCTGAGGGTCTGCTCTTCGTAGGTGTAGCCCACGGAGCCGCCCGGGAGGTTGCCGGCGGCGGAGTAGTTGGTTCCGTCGGGCAGGCCGGAGGGCAGGAACGTGGACCCGGTCTGGTAGGTCCCGGCGAGTTTGCCTTCGTCCCCTTCTGCTGCGGGAATGACGACGGAGGTTCTGACCGCACGGTAGAGGGCGTCGTACTGCGTGACCTTGGTGGTGTACTGCTTGCTTCCCACGTAGCGAGTGGAGGACGCGAGGTGTCCCTTGGCCCGGCTGACGGTGTCGTACTCGTGCTTCGTACGCAGGGTTCCGGTCGCTGAACTCTCACGTACCTCCGTCTGGCGTCCGAGATCGTCGTAGACGTAGGCGAGACCGGGGACGTCGGTGCGGGCACCCTTGCTGAACACGAGTTGGCCGCGGTCGTTGTAGGTGTTCTCGGTGGCGCCCTTGTCGGGGTCGGTCAGCTTTGTCTGGTGGCCGAGCTGGTCGTACTCGTAGGTCCAGCTGTTGTTGTCCGGGCCGGTGACCTTGCTGAGCTCGCCTCTGCGCGTGTACTGGTACAGCGTGCTGTCGTAGGCAGCACTCGCTGAGCGGAGGTGATGCTGGCGGAGCTCCGTGTTCTTGCCACGGGCGTCGGTGAGCGTCGTGGTCGCGGTGGTGCCCACTGGAGGGATGACAGTGGTCCGGTCCCCTCCATAGAGGGTCTTTGTGGTGCTGAGAACTTGTCCACCGTCGCCGTTTCCACGGACCTGCCGTGTTTCGACAGGACGGTTCAGGCCGTCGAACGAGGAGTGAGTCTGCGTTTCCACGGACCACGCGTTGTCGGGTTTGAAGATCTTGGCCGACGGTTTAGCGGTCGTGTAGTAGTGGGCGAACGATTTCGCTGCCAGGCCGCGCTCATCGTAGAAGACGTCGCTCAGGACGCTTCCGCCTTCAGGTCCGGGGGCCTGAGTCTGGCGCTGCCGGAGATATCCGTCGTACAGCACCCAGGACGTGACCTGGCCGCCCTGGCTGTCCAGGGCTTTCGCGGACACCGCGACTTCCTGGCCTTCGGCGACCGTGTAGTCGAACTGTTCGGTCGGTGTCTGGCTGGTCGTCCGGTTGGCCTGCCAGACCTTGACGGTTCGTCCCAGGGCGTCGTAGGCGATCTGGGTGGAGTTGTTGTTGGCGTCGGTCTGCTTCACGGCGTTGTTCCGCCGGGGGTCCACGGTGGTGGTGGACGTCAAGGACGATGTCGCGACGCCGACCGAAGCGGGCGGTGTGGTCACCTTGATCTGGGTGGGCAGGCCGGTAGCCGGCGTGTAGACGGTCGTCGTGGTGAGGCCGCCGCTCCGTGCCGTGCGTACGGGAGCTGCGGTTCCTGTGACTGTGACGTCGGCGGTCAGATCCACCATGGTGAGCTGACGCCCGTAGGAGTCGTGGGTAGTGGCGCTTTCCAGGTAAGTGGCCTTGGTCCCGTCGTGGCTCTTGAGCTTTGCGCCGGCGGTGAGGTCTCCCTTGGTCGGCGCGGCTCCGTATCCGGCGCCGTCGTAGGCGGCAAGCGCGTCGGAGACGACGTCCTTGGCTCTGTCGATCTGTGTGACGTCACACGCTTTGGCCACGGTCTCGACACGGTAGGTGAGGCCGAGGATGTTCTTGTTCGTCACCGGGGGATAGGTGGTGCGGGTGCACTGGTCGTCGGCGGCTATCGCGTCGTCGCCGTGGTCCTCGACCTGCACGACCCGTCCGGCGACGGTGTCCTGCTTGGTGGATCTGGACATCGTGCGCCACAGGACCCCGGCTCCGTTGTCCAGGGAGACCCACTGCTTGGAGTGCGAGGCGCCTGTGAAGTTGGCGGTGACCGTGCCCCAGTCACGGACCTTCTTCGCCGTCTCGTGGTGCCAGGGACGCTCGACCGACTTCTCCAGGACCTTGCCGCCCGGCTTGTCGAACGTCACCGACTTGTAGGCGAAACCGGCAGCGGACTCGTGGTCGGTGATCGGGTCGCCCTCACCGGCCGCCAGAGTGACGGCAACGCTCTTGGAGCCGCCGTTCTTGTCCTTGCGGTCGCCGTCCATCCCGCGCAGGAAGTAGGAGTCGTGCTGGGTCTTGAGAGGGACGTCACCGCCGTCTCCGCCGGTCTGGACCCGGACCTGGCCGTAGCCGCGCCACTGGGACCAGGTCTTCTCCTTCTCCTTGGTCAGGCCGTCATCGTCGTTGTAGTGCCAGGCGGCGTTGCCGGGGTACTGGTAGTGGGTCACCTCGTCGGGGGCGCCACCGGTGCGGTCCTTCGTCGTGACCGACGTTGTCACGTACTTGTTGAACCAGTGCAGTTCTGCGGGTTCGGAGCTGGTGCCGCCGAGGTACTGCGGGAAGCAGCGTGTGGTGTTGGTCTCCGGGGTGGGCAGCGCGGACCAGTTGCATGCGGCAGCTGAATAGTTGGCTACGACGCTGGATCCGTACTCGTCGTCGATGTGGCTGAGGCGGTCCTTGATGAACGGGGCGTAGCCGTCACCGATCTTGTCCAGCCGGTTGGCGAGCTGGGTGTAGGCGAACGTCGTTCTCGGCAGGGTGATGGTGGGCGTGGCGGATTCACCGGTGCGCTGAATGCTCTCCAGGAGAAGCTGGTAGTCGGTGTCGGCCATGCCCCACCGGTGGCCGAGCTTCCAGGAGTCGACCTTGTCGTAGGTGCCGCCAGTGTTCAGTACCTGGGACGTGATACCGGTCAGCCGGTTGCGGGTCCAGAACGACGGGGAGAGCCGGCCGCTGTCGCAGCTGGTTCCGGCCTTGCAGTTGAGGTCCCAAGGGGTGTCGTACCAGTAGAACGCCTTGGCGTCGATGGTGTCCGGGGCGCAGGTGACACCGGTCTGGGGCAGGCAGCGCTCCGAGCTCTGGAAGACGACCTGCGAGAGAGGCTTGGTTGCGTAAAGGTCATCGGAGCGCTGCCCGTAGTCGATGCGCTTGAGGACGCCGCCACGGGTGTAGGGGGTGTCGTCCTCGGCCTTCAGGTTCCGGCCGTAGGAGTTGCCCTCCTTCGTGTAGTGGTAACTGACAGCGTTCCCGCGGGTATCGACCGCGTAGTCGAGGTTCCACCGCCACGCCTGCTGGCACCAAGAGGTTGCGAAGGTCGTGCCGTGGCACTTTTCACCGGTGTTGTTGCCGTACACCGGGTGTGTCCAGGTCGAGTCGGTGGTGGGCTTACCAGTAGCCCATCCGGGCAGACGGTTGTAGCCGAAGAAGTACTGGGTTCCGTTGGATGTGGTCAGGCGCCAGTACTCGTTGTCGTTGTCCCCGTTGGCCCGGTCGGAGGACTCCAGCCGAGTGATGCGAGTGCCATCGTCCTTCTTGAGCTTGAATTCGTCCTTTCCAGCGGGGACCAGTTCACCGCTGGATCCGTTGAAGGAGATGAACGCGTTGTCGTAGGCCCAGCACATGTCGCCGGGCTCGCTGCCGTCCGCGTTCTTGACACCATCGTCCACGCACGGCTTGTAGCGGCGTTCGATGAAGCCGGGCCACAGGTCGAAGCCGTCACCGACCCATGATCCCTGGTTGTTGGTTCCTCCGGTGCGGCCGTCGATGGCTCCGGAGGAGTAGGAGAGGCCGATTTGTGGCTTGAAGCCGCCTGGGACCTCGGGGACGGGGATTTCGTAGGACCAGTTGAAGTCGCCGGTGTTGAGGCTGGTGTCCCAGCTCGACGAAGGCGACAGCGTCGTTGCCTTGAAGTTGCCCTTGTCCCCAGCGGCGGCAGCCGTGGCAGCGAGGACGGTGGCCGCTCCGGCCTGAAGGGATATCGACTCCGTGGTGAGCGACTGAGCTGCTGTGTCATTGGTTGTTTTCACCGCCTCGGCTCTGCGGCAGTCCGCGTCGGCTGGTGTGGTCAGCGCGCAGGCAGGCAGTTCGACCAGGTGCATGCGCGAGGCATACGAACCTCCGTAGGCCTCCGCGAATGCTGAGTAGTCCACCGTCACAGCCGCAGGGACACCAGCCGGAGGCCGGGCGGCGCGAAGTGCCGGTGTCGGTGCCTTCGCAGTCAGGGTGAACAGCACACCGTTCACACCGGCGCGCTGGGCGTGTTCGCGGCCCAGGACGCGCGATGTCACCTCTACCGGGCTGGAGAGCGGTACCGGAGCCTTCTGAGCCTTGCTGTTCGAATTTTGGCCCCCTTGCTCCTGCTGGGCGGGAGCGACGCCTATCGGTTGCCCTTTGGGCCGAATGAAGCGTGTATCTTCCCCTGGTTCGGCCGCCGGAAGAGCAAAGGAGATCTCACTGGCCGCGGGCATAGCCGCGTGCGGCTTTCCGTCAGGAACACGAGGCCCCTTAGTCACCGTCCGAGGGATGACCTTGCGGACCTTTTCCCCTGCGACGGGCTTCTCCGAGGCGGGCAGCCCCGGGAGGTTCGATGAGTCAGCCATTGCGGCTACCGGCATGGCTGCGGCTTGCAGAAGGCCGGCGATCAGTGCTGTTGACAGGACAAATGATGTACGGCGAAGTCTCCGTGGCCCTGAATGCGGTGCGCGTGCGGATCTCATGGGTGGGTGTCCATTGCTTCTGGGTGTTCCGCCGGGCAAGGGGCCGAACACGAAACGTCGGGAAGAAGAGTGAGAGCCCGGGGTGTAT
Source organism: Streptomyces sp. NPDC104313 (assembly GCF_055583985.1). NCBI lineage: Bacteria > Bacillati > Actinomycetota > Actinomycetes > Kitasatosporales > Streptomycetaceae > Streptomyces > Streptomyces sp. NPDC104313. Next base: position 476,653 of record NZ_JBVJMW010000001.1, on the reverse strand, counting down.
CCAGCCAACTGGCCGGATACACCCCGGGCGTCCGGTCAGCTGCCGGCGGGTACTTCTGTGGGGGTGTCGAACCAAGCCCGGTAGAGTTCGCCGATCTGGCTGTCGTTCAGGGAACCTTGGAAGGTCCAGACATCGTCGATCGACCCGGCGAAGTACTCGCCTGGACTGTCTCCCTGGGCACGTCCGATCTGGAGCGACTTGGATGCCTTGAAGGTCAGGACGTCGGTGGCCCAGGCGACCAGGTCCTGACAGCCGCTGTCGTCCGCAGCCCCGTCACCGTCGGCGTCTCCGCAGGCGACCTCCTGGAGGATGCCGTTGACGTACAGGCTGGCTTCCTTGGTGAACCCGTCGTAGACCACGGCAAGGTGATTCCAGTCCCGGACATCGGAGAACTCGGTACTGCTCAGCTGCTTGACCGTGGCGTCAGCAGTGTCCTTGTCGGCAATCGTGAGCTCCCAACGGCCCAACCCCTCCGGGTTTGCAGGCTCGGGGCGGAACCGGACTTCAAGAGCGCTGCGGGACGCGCCGCCGGCACTGAGGACCGCCATGTCGTGATCCGGCACAGCTGCCGCCTGTGCCCAGGCAGTCATCGTGAAACTGGTGCTGGTGTCGACCGGCATGGTCGCTGTCGCGGCGTATGCATCCGTACCGTTGAGCTGGAGGCCGCTGTTGTCCACCATGCCCATGCCCAGTTGCGGTGTCCCGTACAGGCTCAGACGGTTCTGCTCCTGGGAGGAGTCCGGGGTGGTCACCGGAGAGCCGGCTGTCGTCTCCTCGAAGTTCCAGCGGCTCTTGACCAGAGGGCGCTGGCGGAAGATCTGCTGGACTTCTTCCGCCGAGACGGGGCGCTCGAAGAGACGGACGTCATCGATCACCCCCGGGAAGTAGTTCCTGATGATTCCGCTCGATGCGCCGGCGCCGATGAGCATCGACTGGCTCGCGTAGAACGCGTCACCGAGGGCGACGGATTGGACCTTCTGCCCGTTCACGTAGAGCGTCAGGGTCTTGGCGACGGTGTCGTGAACCCCGGTGAGATGCGCCCATTCGCCGCCCCGCGCAATGGTGCCGTCCGGCTGCATGGCCCGGATCGGTGTGGCGTCGCCGGTATCGGCCGAGTACTGGTTGAACGCCCACCGGTCGTAGGTGGCCGAGTAGTACAGCTCGAAGCCGGGAGCGAAGTCGCCGGCCTGCGAGGCAATGATCGCGGCTTTCGTGGGCTTCGTGGCGTTCAGCTTTGCCCATGCGCTCACACTGAAGCTGCGCGAGGTGTTGATGTGCGGCCCGCTGGTCTGGCCGATCTTCGCGTATCCGGTGGTTCCGTTGAACTGGGCAGCTTTTCCGGCAATGCCCGGGACACCGGTTGTGACCCCGCCGTTGTACTTGGCCGGCAGTACACGACCGTGGCCACGGATCTCCTTGGAGCCGGGCTCTTCGTCGAGCTCGAAGACTGCCGTGGCCGGGCGGCCCGGATCGCCGACAGGCTGCTTGAGATACAGCTTGTCGACCTCCGACTGGACGATCACCTTGTCGAAGATCTGCACCTCATCGACAGCACCGGGGAAGAACGCCTTAGCCACCCCGCTGTAACTGCCAGCGCCGATCTGGAGGCCCCGACGAGCGTTCCAGGGGCTCGACACGGATGCTTCACCGGCGAGTTCTCCGTTGACAAACAGGCTGAGCTTCTTGGCTACACCGTCATACGTGCCGACCAGGTGGGTCCAGGCACCCGCCGTCGCCCCGCCGGGCTGGGCCGACATGGCCCGAATCGGTGTGGCGTCGGCGGTGTCGGCCGAGTACTGGTTGAACACCCAGCGGTTCAGGCCAGCGGAGTAGTACAGCTCAAAGCTGGGACTGTGATTACCCGGCTGGGCAGCCACGATAGCCGCACTCGTGGGCAACTTGGACAGCTTCACCCACGAGGAGACAGTGAAGCCGCGCGTCGTATCGACAACCGACAGATCGGATGAGGCATAGGCATCGACACCGTTCAGCTCGAGCGCGGTGCCCTTCGCTCCTGTTGCCCCTGTGACAGCTCCACCCTGAAGACCAAGGACCCTTGGTGGCGTCCACCCCTCTGTTTGAGTCGCGCCGGAGGGTTCGTCCAGTTGCCAGGTAGCACGTTCGGGCTGACCGGCCTTCACCCGAAACTGATATGTGCGGATCTCAGAACCGTTGCCGGCCGCGTCGAACGCTTGGGCGGTCACGAAGTTCAACCCCGGCTTCGAGGGAAGGAACTGCATGTCCTTGGCCGACCCGCCGGTCGTGGTCAGTTGCCGTGCCGAGGTCGGGTCGTTGTTAATTCCGTACCAATAGCGGGTGACGTCACTCGACGATGTGTCGAATGTGAACGTGCCGTACTGGCCCACCCCATCGATCCATGGATCATTCGGATCCTCAGGCCGGGACGCGGGGTACTCACCGGAGACAATGCTCGGCGCTGCCGGGACGGTCTTGTCGTAGACGAAGTAGCACGCTGTCGCATCTCCTGCGGAGGACCAAGGAGAGTACTGACCACCGTTCTCCGAGCCCGGTATTCCATCGAGGGAGCGGACATGCCAGCTCACCGACTTGTTCTGCGGAATCGTGGTGGGAAGGCTCATGTTGAAGCCCGCTCCCGACCTGGCGAAGCCGGTGCGTTGCGAACGCCACCGGACGATCGATCCCTTGCCGTCCCCCGCGTCCCACGTAGCCTGCACCTCAACGGCGACGTTGTCGCCGTCCGGGTCGGTGACGTTGTTGATGTGGATCCTCCCCAGCGTGCGCACCCGCGGAGCGCTGCTAGGCCGTTTGCAGACCCCGCCGTACTCCATCACAAGCTGTGACATCTTCACCTGGGCCGGCGGCCGGTTGTACAGAACTCTCAGATGCGCCTTGTCGGAGAACCTCTTCCAGGCGTAGCGGTCCGACTCGTTGCCGGCGCGTAGTCCGAACGTCAGCGATGACCACCTGCCGTTAGCGGCCTCTTGAACCGCGGTCTTCACGTTGAACTCTGCGTCCTTCGCCGAGCAGCCGTCGTATCCGTACGCGAATGACTCCGAGGCGAGCTGCTTGATCCAGAAACCGGAGGCGTTCTGCGAGTTCCAGGTCGTCGATGACGAGATGTCCTTGGTCCGCCACAGCTCGACCTCCCTGGCCGAGCAGGACGCGGCCCAGGTGCTCCGCACGACGAACTGAGCGGACAGGATCGACTTGCCAGCGAACTTCGACGTGGATATCCGGTACAGCAAACGCTTGGTGTCGTGCGGTGCGCAGTAGCTCCACTCGCAGTAGCCCATTCCGGCGGTTGACTCGCCATTGAACTTCCACTGCGGCGAAGACGCCCAATACCTCGAGGCCATCGTCCACGCCGTGGCCCGGGGTGAGTGCCACTGAGGATCGATGAATACCGGATAGGTGGTGTCCTTGCCCCGCAGCACTTCAGTGTCGGGAGTCAGTACCAGCTCCCTGCCATGCTCTGGGAGAGTCACCTGGACCGGGGCCAGCTTTCCCGACTCCGTCGGAGCCGGCTCACCTGCGTTCTCGTCAACGAGTACCTTCGTCGGCTGTGACGGAGACTTCGCTGAACCTGCTGCGTTGGCCGGAGTGCTGCCGGTGGGGGTGCTGGAGTCCCACATCATGGGGCGCGGCGCCTCGAACACAGCGCCCTGAGCCCCATTGTCGACCGCCTCAAGACCGCCCGTGGCAGTCTCCTTCACCTGCATGCCATCAGCAGCCAACTTCAAGCGCAGCTCGGAGAGCTTCTCGTTCGCTGCCGCCTCCGCGGAGTTGACCACCAGAAGCTGGGTGAAGCCGTCTTCCTGGGCCTCCATACGCAGGTCTACGTCCGGCAACACATCACGGTAAGTGGCCCTGGGGCCGTCGAGCTCAGGCTCCGGCAACTTATCTGGCCACGAAAGTGCAAGCTCCCGACCTGCCTTGGCCATCCTGACCAGAGGCTCACTTCCGCCGCCGGAGAACGACATCCCGATGGTTGCCGATTTCGGCGCGACACTTCCGTCCGCTGAACGGACCAGTTCGGTGTCGATGGGCTGCCACGTCCCCTTCACCCGGGCCCGGATTGGCCGCAGATACTCCCGCGCCTCCAGATTGCCCTCGGGTGTCGCAAAGACATCGGTACTCTCACCGCGCATCGACGCCACCTCAACTGGGCGACCGGTCTGCTTCGCAGCGGCCTGAGCCGCTTCCAGTCCAGGTCCGCCGCTACTGGCAACCTCAGCAGGCGAAGGCCGCCCCGCAGGCGAGCTGGCCGCCGCCTGCGGGGCCAAGCCGGCCAGCAGAGCAACCCCGACTCCAGCCGCCAATAGTGACGTTCCACCACGAGAACGCAAACGTCTCCACATAGTCCCCACCCCACTCGAAGAAGAAACAGATCCTCGAGGATGAGGAGCTCAGCGGGACTCTATGAAGATCCTGTGTGAATATCTAGTAGTGCTTCGTTAGGTTGTGTCTGGTGGGCGGTCGCCTATGTGTGGCTGGGGTGGTAACCCTCGGTGGCAGTTGGGGCATGCGCCGGTCCAGCACAGGAGGAGGTCCTGCATGACCTGGAGGACCTGGTAGAAGGTCAGGCCCGGTGCTTGGGCTTTTGGGTCCAGGCGCCGGAGGGTGAGGAAGGCGTGGGTGGCGGTGGCGAGGGTGACATGGTGGTGTCAGCCGCGCGAGGTGCGGCCCTCGAAGTGGTCCAGCCCCGTAGAGCGCGATCGCCGCACATGCCTTGCCCTGGGCGTTTCACGACCGCCGACCCGTACGTCTCCAACGCCTACGCCGCGTCGACTCCCTTGCCCAGGAGCTCCTTGCCCTCGCCGTGGGCCTCGGTGAACGAGTCCGCGCTCCAGCCCAGCAGCGAGGCCGTTGCCCTGCTGGGAGAACCCCCGCACGCCCCATTCCCACCGGTTGCAGAACGTCTCGAACTTCGCGGTCAGCCCGCTGTGCCCCAACTCCAGTACGGAGAGAGCGAGATCTGAGAATCCTCGGCCCGTCGTCGCCTGTCCGGTCATGCCGAGCTCCTTCAACTCGGTTTGCGTCAGGCCGATTTCCTCGAGATCTGCGCCAACGTCGCTGGCCGCCCCTCGGTCAGGCCTGGACGAGATCGTCGAGGAAGGTCCGCCAGGCGGCGGGGCCGAAGGCGATGACGGGGCCGGCGGGGCGGGTGCTGTCGCGGACCGGGAGGAGGTGGGGGAGGTTGGGGGCTATCTCTACGCACTCGTTGTTGCCGCCGCTGTATGAGCTGGTACGCCATTGTGCGCCTGACAGGTCCGGCGTGCTGGGGTGTGCACTGGTCATGCTTGATGCTCCTTGGCCCTGCGACGGATGACAGCGCGGGATTCCGTCGGGGAGAGCGCGGACGTGCGCGCGGCGTCGAACAGGTCCTGGTAGCGCGAGACGTCCGCTTTCCGTTCCAGCCACATGGAGCCGGACGGATTGTCCGCCAACACCACGTCGAGCGCCCCGTCCTCGGGGAATCCCAACACTACGTATGGGCCGAACATACTCGCATGGGCGCCTCGCGAGAACGGCAGCACCTGCACGGTCACGTTGGGGTGCTCAGAACTGGCCAGTAGGTGCCGCAGTTGCGCGCTCATGACCTGCCCGCCACCTACTTGCTGGAGAAGGACGGCCTCCGACAGTACGGCCCACAGCTGAAGAGGGGCGTTGTCCAGGAGTCGTTCCTGCCGTGCCAGCCTGACGTGAACGAACTTCTCGATCTCGTCCGCTGTCTGCCACTGACGTGAGGCCACGGTGACGGCGCGGATGTAGTCCGGGGTTTGGAGCAGGCCGGGGATCAACTGTGCCTGGAAGGTTCGGATGGATCCTGCCATCGCCTCCAGCGCGATGTAGTCGCGGTAGGTGTCGGCGAGTACATCGCCGTACTGGTTCCACCACCCCTCTCGACGCCTGCGGTTCGCCTTCCTTGCCAAGGATGCGAGGCGGTCCCGGATGGCAGGGTCCGCGATCTCGTACGCGTGCAGCATCGCTGTCAGGTCGGGCAGTCGTACCGCCACTCGCCCGTTCTCGATCCGGCTGATCTTTCCCTTCGTGCAGTCCAGGGCCTCAGCCGCCTGGCTGGTGGTCAGGCTTGTCGCCTCGCGCAACCTCCTCAATTCGTCGCCGAGTTGGCGGCCGAGAACGGTGGAGGTGTTGGCGGCGGTGCTCTTCGCGTGCATGTGAACACCTTTAGCAAAGTAGCGGCTCTGTCGGGGTGAGGTTACTCGAAAGAGGGAAAAATGATGCAGAGGCTATCGGCAACGTTGCATTTTCGAGCGGTGTGCGGCCATTCTGCTGATGCTGGAGGGGCGTTGAGCTGAACGTGTCCCCTCTGCAAGGGATTTCAGTCGCCGCACCCGCTGGAGGATCGAGATGGCCGAACTGTGTGAAGCGAATATCCGGCTGGCCCGCAACCGCAGCAGCGTCCCCCGGGCCCGCGCCCTCCTCCGGGCCAAGCTCGGCGAATGGCGGGCCGGGCAGGAGGCCCTCGACGTGGGGGAGTTGCTGCTCTCCGAGCTGGTGACCAACGCCTTGCGCGTCGAAGCCCCCGGCGACCGGATGATCGGCGTACGCATCCTCTGCCGGAAGCTGGGCGGCCTGCTCCGGCTGGAGGTGAGTGACGCGGGTGGGGGACGTCCCGAGGTGCGGTGGCCCGGGGAGCTGGATACCGGCGGGCGCGGGCTGCTGCTCGTCGACGCCCTGGCCCACTGCTGGGGCGTCGACGAGCGGCCGGGCGGGATCGGCAAGACGGTGTGGGCGGAGGTTCTGGCCCCCGGTGTCGTGCCCGAACCGGCCGGGAGAGAGGTCGCCGCGGTGACGGTCCGGGCCGGTCAGTCCGTACGGGTCTGGGGCGCCTGGCACACCGTTCGGAGCGTGCGCGCCGAGCCGTACGCATCGGGCGGGCTCGCGGTGGTCATCGGTCTGGACGACGGGCCCGCCCTGCGGATGGCCGCGGCGGCGCCCCTCAGGGTGCGGAGCGCGGCCGGCCGATCGGCGGTGACGTCATGAGGTGGCTGTGGCGGCGACTTGGCGAGGGTTCGGTGGCTCGGCGGGCCGGGCCACCGCCTCGCGGTACCTTGATCCAGCTCATCGACCGGCAGCCGTTCGTGATCAGCAGGGCGGGGCGGCCAGTAGCGCCCGCGCGCGTGTTCGTGCCCGCGTCCATGTCTGTGCCCGAGCCCCCGTCCGTGTCTGTGCCCGAGCCCGTACGGGCGCAGGCGCGGGAACCTGAGGTGCCACCGCCCACCGTGCGGTGGCCCGGGCGCGGCTCTCTGCGAGGGCAGATCCGGGTCCCCCGTCACTTCGACGGTACGCATCCCGGTATCTCCTCCGCTTTCGGGATGCTGTGATGCGCCTTCTTCTCGACACTCCGGTGATCCTCTGGTGGCTCGAGGACTCCTCGGAGCTCACCGCTGCGGACAAGTGCCTGTTCGACACCACGGACGCGGTGCACATCAGCGCCGTGAGCCCCTGGGAAATCACCTTCCAGCAGCACCTCGGCCTCCTGGAAGGTCCGGGCGACCTCGCCGAGCGTGTGCGCGACCTCGCCCTGCCGGGCCTCCCCGTCACCGCCGCGCACGGCGTGCGGGCCGGGCGGCTGCCGATGGTGCACGAGGACCCCTTCGACCGGCTTCTCGTCGCGCAGGCGCAGGCCCATCGACTGGTTCTCGTCACCCGCAACGCCTTCATCCCGCAGTACGACGTACCGGTCATGCGGGTCTGACCGGTTTTTCGCCGTACCCCCGTGGTGCGGGTCATACCGCCGGTTCGCCCTCCGCCGCCCTCGGCATGCCCTCCGGGGCCCGCCGCAGTGCGCGGATCGCGGGGACGCTGAGCATGGCGGCCAGCAGGACGAACGACATGACCGACGAGAAGATCAGTACCTCGTTCGCGCCGAACGCGTCGGCCGCCGGGCCCGCCAGGGCGCGGCCGAGCGGGATGACCATGATGGAGCCGGCGACGTCGTACGCCGAGACGCGGCTCAGGACCGTCAGCGGGATGTGCGACTGGACGCTGGTCGCCCACATCACCCCCCAGAACGCGAAGCCGTAGCCCGCGATGACGTGGGCGATCGCGGTGGCGGCGAAGGACCATTCGAGGGCCGGCGCCAGGGGGTTCAGCGCGAAGCAGAGCATGGCCAGGGCGCCCGCCACGAGGGGGCGGCGAGGGCGGACCCGCATGCCGATCAGGCCGCCGATGATCGTGCCCGCGCCGTCCGCCGAGGCGATCCAGCCGTACCCGCTCGCCCCGTGCTGCTCGATCATCAGCGCCGCGCCCAGCGGCAGCGCGGGGCCGAACACGAACAGGCCGTAGACGGACCAGACCGCGATGACGCCCCACAGCCACTGGCGGGACCGGAACTCCTGCCAGCCCGTCGCGAGCCTGCGCCACATCGGGGCGTCGCCCTCGTCGCGGACCGTGTGCAGCTTCCGCAGGGGCAGCAGGACCAGTGCGCTGAGCGCGTACGCCGCCGCGATGACCAGGTACGAGCCCGAGACCTGCCAGTACGCGACGAGGATGCCCGCCAGGCCGGGGCCCAGCAGTGTGCTCAGGGCCTCGGATATGCGCAGCAGCGCGTTGGCCTTCTGGATGTCCTCGGCGACCCGGGGGACCATGCTCGCCATACCGGGCTGGAACATCGCGGTCGCGGCGCCGCTGAGGGCCATCAGCGCCATGACCTGCCACAGCGGGACGCTGTCGGAGGAGAAGAGCAGCGCGGCCAGTGTGATCATGGCCAGCATGCGCACCAGGTCGGCGCAGATCATCATGAGCTGCGGGGTGAACCGGTCGGCCAGCACCCCGCCGAACAGCACCAGCAGGACGATCGGGGTCATCCACGCGGCCAGCGCGTAGCCGACGCCGCTCGCCCCGTGGCCTGCTCCCAGTACGGCCGTGGTGAGGGAGACCATCAGCATGCCGTCGGCCAGCAGCGAGGCACTGCGGGCCGTGAAGAACAGCTGGAACCGGGCCGACCGCCAGGGGCTCGGCAGCGGTTGGGGCTTGTGGAGGGTCGTGTCGTCAACGCTCATGTCGTACCTGCCGGCTTCTGCCGGTCCCTTCCTCGATGATCTGCGGCCGACGCCACGCGGCACTTCGGTCCGCTTCGGCCGGCGGGTGCTCGACGAGCACATAGCGGCTCGGGGCGAGGACGCCCGTACCGCCGTGGGCGGGGACCTCCACCATCAGCGCCTCGTGGGCGCCGGCCGGTGTCAGGGCCGTCTCGCCGCCACGCGCCAGATACGCCGTGAGGCCCGCGTCCCGGTCCGCCTCGATATGCACGGGCAGGCCGCCCAACGCCCCGGACAGCGCGTCCCGTACAGCGGTCGGTGATACCCAACAGCCGTCCACCCGCGTCCAGTCGGGTCCGCGCTCGGCCGGCCCGACGCCCGTCACGCCGGTGAGCGAGTCCAGGGGGACGTCCCGGTCGGCGGCGGCCTCCAGCAGCAGGACCAGACCGGTCAGGAAGCCCTCCGCCTCCTCCGGGGTGAACAGAGCGGGGTCGGCCCACAGGGAGATGTGGAGCTGGGGCGTCGTCTCGTACGCGAACGCCAGCATCCGTGTCGGCAACGCCTGGAACGGGCCCCAGGTCAGGTCGAGTTCGGATGCCCGGCGGTCCTGCGGCGCGGTGGAGAGGAGGGTGGCGGGAAGCACGCTGACGTCGTTGAAGACCACGTCCCGTGCGAAGTGGCTGCCACGCTCCCCGGTGACCCGGCCGATCATCTCCCACAGGCGCACGGAGTCGAACTGGCTGTGCTTGTAGGCGTTGAGCGCCGCGCCCCAGGTCTTGCGGACCAGGGTGTCGAAGGACGGGACCCGGACATCCAGGCAGAGCAGCGCGTCCTGGGACAGGGTGTTCACCGACCGGGCGCTCCTGGCGTGGAACCGGTTGGAGGTCGGCACGGCGGTGACGCAGGAGTCCTGGCCCGCCCGGTGGGCCACCAGCGCGCACCAGGCCGCCAGCAGCACGGTGGCCTCCGGGTTCCCGGTGCGCCCGGCCGCTCCGGCGAGGGCCCGCGCGCCCCGCAGGGAGCGGAGCGTGAGCTGCCGGGCCCGGCCGTCCGCGCCCGCCGCACGCGGCTCGGCGAACATCTCCTGCGGTTCGGTGCGGATGATCCGCTCCCAGTACCGCAGCGACGCCTCCGACTTCCGCTTTCCGGTGGGGGAGGCCTCCTCGGCGGCCAGATCGAGCGGGGCGAAGGAGGCCGGGGCGGGGAGCTCCTCCCCTGCCAGCAGGGCGAGGAACTCCTCCCTCAGGACGGCCAGCGCGCTGCCGTCCGTCACCGCGTGACTGGACGCCAGGGCGGCGTGGACCGGCACACCCCGGTGAGTGAGCAGGGAGATCCGCAGCGGGAACTCCCGGTCCAGGGCGAAGCGGCCGGCGCGGGCCGCCCGCGCCACCGTCTCGGCGTACCGCGCGGGCTCCTCGGGGAACTCCGGGTGGTCCAGGACCGTCACCGTGAACGTGCCCTCGGCCGCCACGACCTGCTCGACGGGCGCGGACCCGGGGACATGCGGGAACGTGGTGCGCAGCCCCTCGTGGCGCAGGGCCAGGGTGCGCAGGGCGTCGACGACGTCGTCCGGGTCCGTGTCCGGGGGGATCGCCCACACGTCGTGGTTGTTGATGTGCTCGGGGTCGTCCCGCAGGATGCAGCGGATCATGTTGGCCTGGCCCATGGTGAGGGGGCCTCGGCGCTCGTCACCGCCCGCGTAGGCGACGGTGACGGTGCGCGGGGCGGGCGGAGTACGAGGGGTGTTCGGGTGCATGGTGTCCTTGCGGGCTGCGGTGCTCATCGGTTCACGGCCAGGGGATGTCCGGCCGCGCTCCGCCGGACGCCCGCCGGGCCCGCGTCCGCGCTCGCACGAGTCAACGCCTCCCAGTGGTCCATCAGGAATGCGAAGTCGGCCATGTCGTCGTGGGCCTCGTCCAGGAGCCGGGACCGGCGTTCGAGGAGGACATCGGCGACGGTCTTGTAGCGGTCGCCGAGCCGCCGGTAGGCGTCCTCGATGACGTCGAGGCGGTGGGCGCCCGAAGCCCGGTCGAGGCCGGTGCTGTCCCGGACGAACCCGGCGACCTCACGGGCCCGGATGTGGCCTTCGTCGTCGAGCAGCGTGTCACCCGCCGCCGCCGTCCTCGCGTACACGGCGTTGAGATACGCCTTGGACAGCAGGAACTTCACGAACCGCAGCTGGTAGGCGAGGAACCCCTCGTCCGTACGCCGCTCCGCCGTATGGAAGTTGACGATGTGCCGGTTGTGCTGGACTCCGGGCACCCGGGCGTCGTGGAGGAGGTGGATCAGGAAGTAGTCGCTGCCGATGGTGTCGGTGGCGGGCGGCAGGGGAACCCGGCGGTAGACCTCGTGGTCGAGTGCGATGTTGCACATGTCCACGCGCATCGGGCTGATGGGGGCGAGCGTCGTGCGGTCGCCGTCGAACGCGGTGTCGCCGGCGCCCCGGAAGGACTCGTCGATCAGATGTCCGCGCCAGATCTCCGGGTATCCCTCGGGGATCGACAGGCCGATCAGTTCGCGGTACGTGTCCGGGTCGAGGTCGCGGATCTCCGCGACGTCCACCGACATCTCTCCCACGAAGGAGCCGCCGGCCATCGTCACCCGCCGGCCCCCGGTCCCCGGCGGCAGCTTGCTCCGGGTCGCCGACTCACGTACGTCATCGGCGCGTTGGCCCAGATAGGTGAGCTCCTGATGGAGCGGGAAGACCGGTTCGCCGTGGAGGTACTGGTAGCGGCTGTCGGAGTCCCGGCGGTGGACGGACGTGCAGCCGAGGGCCTGGGCGATGAGGAACGCCCGGTTGGTGCAGGCACCGTAGGAGACGCGGGAGGGCAGCATCAGTTCCGCCAGCCGGTCCGGCGCGGCCCCGCCGGACCGGTCGATCACCCCGCGCAGAAACGTCCGTTGCCCGTCCTCGTCCAGGTGGTGGACGGTCACCCCGGGGGACGGCGGCAGCGCGGCCACCGCTCTCCGGTGCTCTGCGAGCACCGGCGCGGGGGAGGAGTCCAGGACCAGGAGGTGCACCTCGACGCCGAACCGCCGTGCCCCGTACGCCGCTTCCTCGCCGACCGCCGCGATGGTGGCGGCACAGGCCCGGTGGGTGGGCAGGGTCAGACAGACGCGGCGCACGAAGGCTCCCCGCTCCGCGCGGCGGGCGCGGTGTCCTCGACCGGGTCCTGCCAGGAGGCGAGCCCCAGCAGCCGGCTGCCCAGCGGGTTCAGTTCGGCCGTCGGGTAGCGCTGGGACTCGGGCAGCACCGGGTCACCGACCAGGGTGCGGTTCCAGCGCGGGGTGCGCAGGTGGCGCCAGGACTCCACGCGGGACTTGCGCAGCCGCTCGTGCTCCTCCAGCGCGGGCATCATCGACAGGTACTGCACGGCGCGCACCCCGCTCTCGGAGAGGTTGCGCGCCACTCCGTGGGCCAGCAGACCGTTCCAGATGAGCAGGTCGCCGGGGCGCAGATCCGGTCGTACGACGGGGAGTTCGTCCCGGTCGATGGTGGGGCGCAGCGGGTCCCGGTCCCCGGGCCGGCCGGTCTTCCAGGTGTCGAACTGCCGGAACAGCTCCGGGCAGCACTGGAAGCCGCCCGTCTCCGGCCGGGTGTCGTTGAGCGCGATGATGCCCTGCACCCGCTGCGGCGGGACGGCGAGCGTGGTGTCGATGTCCCAGTGGAGCTCGATGTCGAAGCCCCGGTCCGTCGGCTCGATCAGGGCGCGGTCACGGTTGCCCCGGTTGGGCGGGTTGAGGTTGAGCCGGTCCAGGGTGACCCACAGCTCCTCGCAGTCCCACACGTCGACGAAGGCGTCGTAGACCCGCTGCGACTGCCGGTTGTCCCAGAGGAGCTGGTGGTGGTAGGCCTCCACGAAACCGTAGATGTGCAGTTGCTGGTCCAGCTCGGAGCGCAGCGGCCGGTCCTCGTACCAGCTCTCCGGCCGCTCCGGGTCCAGGCCCTGGAACTCCCACGTGAAGTCCAGCAGTTGACGCGCCACCGGGGCCGGGATCGCTTCCCGGACGATGACGTAGCCGTACGTCTGCCAGTGGGCGAAATCCTCCTCGGACAGCACCCGCAGCGGGCGTGACTTGTCGAGCTCCCGCAGGGCGGTCTGTGCGAGGTAGGCCTCGCCGTCCGCGCTGAAGTACGGGATGTCCGACGCCGCGCGGTGCAGGCGGGGCCGACGGCGAGGGGCGGGTGTGGTCATGAGGTTGATGGCAGGTCCTTCTCCTCGGCCGGCCGGGCGGCGGCCCCGGGGGAGCGGGGGCGCCGCGGACGGCGGGACGGTTGGCATTGCCGTGGCGGGAGGAGCCGTGACCACGTCGGTCAGCAGGATTGGTCCAGACCGCCCGGGCTGTCAAGTGCCATCCACATATGGGTATATGGGGTGCCGTCCTGTACCCCGCGGCCACGGAATGGATACCTGCCGTTCGGTATCTTTGGTCTAGACAACAGGCGAGTGGCAGGCCTAATGTCCAACTGCGCGGTTCGGTGCGTGACGGGGCGTCAACCCGTTTTCCCGCCCGTCCCCCGGCCGGTCACGGACCTGTCCGGGGCCGCCGACGCCACGGCGATGTGGTCCGTACGCCCGAGGGGTGTCCCGATTGCCGGCCCACACCGAGAAAGACGCGGTTTCATGAACACATCCAGCATCACGGACCTGCCGGGTATCACGCTGAAGAGTCCCGGTGCCGGGCTGATCACGCTGGACCCGGTCCGCACCGCACTGCTGCGGGGCCTGGACGACCTGCTGACCGGCCTCGCGGCGCGGCTCGCCGCCCCCGAGGTCGTGGGGCCGCCCCTGCTGTCCGTCGACGGACTGGCGCGGCTCGACTTCTTCCGCAACTTTCCCCATCTCGGCGTGTCCGCCGGACGGTTCGGCCCGGAGGCGCTCGACGGCCTGGCCTCCGGCGGCTCGCCCCAGGACCTGCCGCTGCGCCCGACCGGCCATGTGCTGCCGTCCGCGACCTGCTACGGGCTGCTGCTCTCCCTGGAGGGCGAGGACGTCGGCGAGAACGGGCTGCGGCTCTCGGCGGTCGGCCGCTGCTTCCGCAACGAGACCCACTACGACGGCCTGCGTCGCCTGTGGGGGTTTCACATGCGTGAGGTGATCTACCTCGGCACCAAGGACGGAGCCACCGAACACCAGGAACGCGGCGGGGAGTTCGTCCAGGAGGTGGCCGGACGGCTCGGTCTGACCCTGACCCGGGCGGCGGCCGACGACCCGTTCTACGACAACGGGGGATCGCGGGCCCGCCTGATGGCACTGGACCCGGTGAAGTACGAGTACAGCGCCCCCGACGGCACGGCCATCGCCTCCGTCAACCGGCACCGCAACTTCTTCGGCGAGCGGCTCGGCATCCGGGCCGGCTCGCACGGTCCCGCGTACAGCTCCTGTGTCGCCTTCGGCATGGAGCGCTGGGTGCACGCGATGCTCCTTGAGCACGGCACCGCCGAGCAGGCCCTGGAGCGGCTCCGCGCCGCCGGTTCCTGAGCGGCTTCGCGCCGCCGGTCTCCGAGCGGCTTCGCGCCGCCGGTTCCTGATCCGGTCTTCACCCCCGCCGTTCTCCACTCCCGGCCGTCACTTCGAACAGAAGTAACCCGAATAGAAGTACCCCGAACAGAAGCAGCCAGAACAGAAGCAAGAGGAGCGTTTTCTCTCATGGAACGTGTCGTAGCGTGGCTCAACGAGAAGAATCCCGGCCTCGACGGCCCGATCGGCTTCGAGGAGGACCTCATCGAGGCCCGCCTCATCGACTCGATGGACTTCCTGGAGTTCATCGACCTCCTGGAGGAGATCTCGGGCAGCGGCATCGATCTGCAGGAAGTCACCATCGACGACTTCCGCACCCTCGCCCGCGTCAAGGAGCGCTTCCTCGGCTCCGCGGTCCTGGCGGAGGCGCCGGCCGGGTGAGCCCGGGCCGGTGACCCCTCTCCCGCCGCCCCCCGAGCGGGGCGCGGCCACCGTGGCGCTGGTGGCCACCACCGCGGAGGTGCTGGCGCACCCGGAGCTCGACGAGCGTCTGCTCGCCCCGTGGGAGCGGCTGCGGCTCGCGGGGATCCGCGTGCCGGCCCGGCGTGACGACGTGGTGGCGGCCCGCCTGCTGCTGCGGCTGTGCGCCTCCCGGGTCACCGGTCTGCCGCCGGGCGAGGTGGAGCCGGCCCAGCGCTGCCCCGGGTGCGGGCGGGACGGGCACGGCCGGCCGTATCTCCCGGACCATCCCGTGCTGGGCGCCGGCTTCAGCCACGCCGACGGCCTGGTCGCGGCCGCGGTCGGCGTGGGCCCGGTCGGTATCGATGTGGAGCCCCTGACGCGCCGGCCGGGCCCTCTGTCCGTACTGCGGCGGATGCTGCCGGCGGACGAGGTGGACGCCGCCTGTGCCGAGCCGGACCCCGGCCCGGCGCTGCTGCGGTTGTGGGTCCGGCGGGAGGCGCAGTTCAAGGCCGGGCGGGACGATGTCCCGCTGGCCGAGTGGACCGACCACCGCCGTGCGGCCGTGGTCGCACTCGCGGGCGCCGACGCGTCGACGGCCCGCCCCGTCGACGCGCCGCTCCTCAGCTCCGGCGCGGCTCGGCCGTCAGGTCGATGAGACGGCAGACCGTCTCGATGTCGATCTTCACCTGGGCGATCGAGGCCCGGCCCGACAGCCAGGTGATCAGTGCCGAGTGCCAGGTGTGCTCGATGACCCGGACCGCGGAGAGCTGCTCCGGGGTCGGGTGCTCCAGGCCCATCGCGTCCAGGATGATCGCCGTGGTGAGCCGGGAGACGGTGTCCACCTCGGGGCTCACGCTGCGGTCCGCGAAGGTGAGGGCGCGGACCATGGCATCCGCGAGGTGCGGTTCGCGCTGAAGGGCGCGGAAGGCGCGCATCAGCGTCTCGGCCACCCGCTGGGCCGCGTCGTCGCCGGCCGGCGGGCGTTTGCGGAGCGTGGTGTGCATGTGCTGGAGCTGGTCCTGCATGGTCGCGACCAGCAGATGGATCTTGGACGGGAAATAGCGGTAGAGGGTGCCCAGCGCGACCCCGGCGGCCTCGGCCACCTCCCGCATCTGCACCGCCTCGAACCCGCCCCGGCCGGCCAGTTGGGCGCTGGCGTGCAGGATGCGGCGGCGACGGGCCTCCTGGCGCTCGGTGAGCGGAGGCGCTGCCGGTCTGGCGTCCGCGATCATGCTGTCCCCGATCCACGATCCGTGATCCATGGCTTGATCCCGCACCCGGACGGACGAAGCGGCCGGGCCGGGCGCGCACAGCATGCCAGGGCGTCCGTCGTGGCGCGAATCACCCGATCCGGCCCTCACGCCGACGCTACCTGCCGGTAGATTCGACGCACGTCGAACGATCAAGTATGCGACTTGTTCTATCAAGTCTGAAACTTGTTCTAGATTAGCGCGACCGGTTACGCTCCGGCGAACACGCAGTAAGAAGGGGGCCGAGTGTGACCGCTGAGGCCATAGAGACAGGCCCCCGCACGGGCGACGGCACCACCACCGGGACCGGCGACCGGCCGTTGCGCATCGCACTCCTCACCTACAAGGGCAATCCGTTCTGCGGCGGCCAGGGCGTGTACGTCCGCCACCTCGGCAGGGAGCTCGCCCGCCTCGGCCACAGCGTCGAGGTGATCGGCGCGCAGCCCTACCCGGTGCTCGACGAGGGCGTTCCGCTCACCGAGCTGCCCAGCCTCGATCTCTACCGCCAGCCCGACCCCTTCCGCACCCCGAAGCGCGGCGAGTACCGCGACTGGATCGACCTGGCCGAGGTCGCCACCATGTGGACCGGCGGCTTTCCCGAACCGCTCACTTTCAGCCTGCGCGCCCGACGTCATCTGCTGGCGCGGCGTGGCGAGTTCGACGTCGTCCACGACAACCAGACCCTCGGGTACGGACTCCTCGGCGACCTCGGGGCCCCGCTCGTGACGACGATCCACCACCCCATCACCGTGGACCGCAGGCTCGACCTGGCGGCCGCCGCCGACCGCCGCCGCCGCGCCTCCGTACGCCGTTGGTACGCCTTCACCCGCATGCAGAAGCGGGTCGCCCGCAGGCTGGACACCGTCCTCACCGTCTCCGGCTCCTCCCGGGACGAGATCGTCGAGGACCTCGGCGTACGCGCGGACCGGATCAGTGTCGTCCACATCGGCGCCGACACCGACCTGTGGTCCCCCGACCCCTCCGTCCCCGAGGTGCCCGGCCGCATCGTCACCACCTCCAGCGCCGACGTCCCGCTCAAGGGCCTCGTCCACCTCGTCGACGCGCTCGCCAAGCTCCGCACCGAGAACCCCGCGGCCCACCTCGTCGTCGTCGGCAAACGCGCCGAGAACGGCCCGGTCGCCCGCGCGATCGAGCGGCACGGGCTCGCGGACGCCGTCGAGTTCGTCAAGGGCATCAGCGACGCCGAGCTGGTCGACCTGGTGCGCGGCGCCCAGGTCTCCTGTGTGCCCTCGCTGTACGAGGGGTTCTCACTGCCCGCCGCCGAGGCCATGGCCACCGGCACCCCGCTGGTCGCGACCACCGGAGGCGCGATCCCCGAGGTCTCCGGCCGCGACGGGGAGACCTGCCTCGCCGTGCGGCCCGGCGACGCGGACGCGCTGGCCGGGGCGCTGGCCCGGCTGCTGGAGCGCCCGGAGCTGCGCGCCCGGCTCGGCGCGGCGGGCCGCGAGCGGGTGCTGGCCAACTTCACCTGGGCCAGGGCGGCCGCCGGAACGGCCGAGCTGTACCGTCAGGCGATCATCGCCCGCGGAGTCCGCGGATGACCGCGCGCCCCCGGGCGACCGCGGACCCGATCGTCGCAACCCGTACCTCCGACCTCGAAGGCAGGCCCCCGTGCTGACCGTCGACTTCACCCGCTTCCCGCTCGCCGCCGGCGACCGGGTGCTCGACCTGGGCTGCGGTGCCGGCCGGCATGCCTTCGAGTGCTACCGGCGCGGCGCGCAGGTCGTCGCGCTCGACCGGAACGGCGAGGAGATCCGCGAGGTCGCCAAGTGGTTCGCCGCGATGAAGGAGGCCGGGGAGGCCCCCGAGGGCGCCACCGCCACCGCGATGGAGGGCGACGCCCTCAACCTGCCCTTCCCCGACGACTCCTTCGACGTCGTGATCATCTCCGAGGTCATGGAGCACATCCCGGACGACAAGGGCCTCCTCGCCGAGATGGTCCGGGTGCTCAGGCCGGGCGGCCGGATAGCCATCACCGTCCCGCGCTACGGCCCCGAGAAGATCTGCTGGACCCTCTCCGACGCCTACCACGAGGTCGAGGGCGGCCACATCCGCATCTACAAGGCGGACCAGCTCCTCGCCCGGATCCGCGAGGCCGGACTCAAGCCGTACGGCACCCACCACGCCCACGCCCTGCACGCGCCGTACTGGTGGCTCAAGTGCGCCTTCGGCGTGGACAACGACCAGGCGCTGCCGGTGCGGGCGTACCACAAACTGCTGGTCTGGGACATCATGAAGAAGCCGCTCGCCACCCGGGTCGCCGAGCAGCTGCTCAACCCGGTCGTCGGCAAGAGCTTCGTCGCCTACGCCACCAAGCCGCACCTTCCGAAGGCCGAGGCGTGAGCACCCCCGAACAGACCGAACACCTCGTACTGCCGGGCGTCCTGACGGCGGCCCAGGCCACCGAGACGGTCGCCGCGATCGCCGCCGTGCAGCGGGAGGACGGCGCGCTGCCCTGGTTCCGGGGCCATCACCTCGACCCGTGGGACCACACCGAGTCCGCGATGGCCCTGGACGCGGCCGGCGAGCACGAGGCCGCGGCCCGCGCCTACGACTGGCTCGCCCGCAACCAGAACACCGACGGCTCCTGGTACGCCGCCTACCACGACGGCGATCCGCGGCAGCCGACCGACCGGGGACTGGAGAGCAACTTCTGCGCGTACGTGGCCGTCGGCGTCTGGCACCACTACCTGGCCACGGGCGACGACGCGTTCGTCGACCGGATGTGGCCCACGGTCTTCGCGGCCGTCGAATTCGTCCTCGGGCTCCAGCAGCCCGGTGGGCAGATCGGCTGGAAGCGGGAGCCCGACGGAACGCCCGTCAACGACGCGCTGCTGACCGGCTCCTCCTCGATCCACCAGGCGCTGCGCTGCGCGCTGGCCATCGCCGAGCGCCGCGAGGAGCCGCAGCCCGACTGGGAGTTGGCGACCGGTGCGCTGGCCCACGCGATCCGCGGTCACCCCGAGCGCTTCCTCGACAAGAGCCGCTACTCGATGGACTGGTACTACCCGGTCCTCGGCGGCGCGGTCACCGGCGCCGAGGCCACCGCCCGCATCCAGGAGGGCTGGGACCGCTTCGTCGTTCCCGGTCTCGGGGTGCGCTGTGTGCTGCCCAACCCCTGGGTGACCGGCGGCGAGAGCTGCGAACTCGCCCTGGCCCTCTGGATGACGGGGGAGTCGGACCGGGCGCTGGAGATCCTCCAGTCCGTCCAGCACCTGCGCGCCGAGGGCGGGCTGTACTGGACGGGGTACGTCTTCGAGGGCAACCGGGCCTTCTGGCCCGAGGAGCTCACCACCTGGACGGCGGGCTCGCTGCTGCTCGCGGTGGCCGCGCTCGGAGGGGACGAGGCGACCACCGCGGTCTTCGGTGGCGAACGGCTGCCGGTCGGCCTGGAGCTGGACTGCTGCCGCTGAACACGCCCTGGAGCTGAACTGCTTCCTGAACGTGTTCTGGGAGACATGGAACTCTGGTTGCCGCTCCACGCGGGGTGAAACCCGGACGGCCCGCACCGGGTGGCGACCGGCGGAGATCGGGTGATCAACCCGGGCTCCGCCGGTTAAGGTGCGCCGCATGACCTCTCTCTCCCATGAACGTTACTGCGACGAGATACTGGCCCAGACCGACGCCCTGCGCGCGGTGCTGACCGGCGCCGACCTCACCGCGACCGTCCCCACCTGTCCCGACTGGACCCTGCGGGAGCTGGCCGTGCACGTCGGCGGCGCGCACCGCTGGGTCGGCGAGATCGTCCGCACCCGCGCGGCCGAGGAGATCCCCGAGGACACGGTGCCCGGCGCCGGGGGCCCGGACGGCGATGACCCGGCCGCGCTGGACGCCTGGCTCGCCGAGGGGGCCGTGGCCGCCGTCGCCGCGCTGCGGGAGGCGGGGCCGGACGCCGAGGTGTGGACCTGGGCGTGGGAGCGGCGGGCGGCCTTCTGGGCTCGGCGTGTGACGCACGAGACGGCTGTGCACCGGGCGGACGCCGCGCTCGCCGCCCGCGTCCCGTACACGGTCGACGCCGACGTGGCCGCCGACACCATCGAGGAATGGCTGCGCATCGTCTCCTTCTCCCAGGAGGACGGCGACCCGGAGGCGGCCGAACTGTGCGGAGGCGGGCGCTCGTTGCATCTGCACGCCACCGACGTGCCCGGTGCGGAGTGGCTGATCGAGTTCGGCGAGGACCGCTTCACCTGGCGGCACGCGCACGACAAGGCCACGGTCGCGCTGCGCGGACCGCTCACCGACCTGATGCTCGTCTTCAACCGCCGGCTGGAGCCGACGAGTCCACGGGTCGAGGTGCTCGGTGACGCCGCGCTGCTGGACTTCTGGCTGGACCGGTCCTCGTTCGGCTGAGCCGAGAGGGTCGCGGACAGCTCTCAGCTGTTCAGCTCCGCCAGGACCCGCAGCGTGTGCGGGTCCGGGGCGGTGACCAGCAGATCCGTCACCGGACCCGTGCGCCACAGCTCCAGCCGCTCCGCGATGCGGGCGCGCGGCCCGATCAGGGAGATCTCGTCGGCGAACGCGTCGGGCACCGCCCGCACCGCCTCCTCCTTGCGGCCCTGGAGGAACAGCTCCTGGATCAGCCGGGCCTCCTCCTCGAACCCCATGCGGGCCATCAGGTCGGCGTGGAAGTTGCGGGTCGCGTGTCCCATCCCGCCGATGTAGAAGCCGAGCATCGCCTTCACCGGCCACAGGCCCTCGGCCACGTCGTCGCAGACGTGCGCGCGGGTCATCGGCGCGATCATGAATCCGTCCCGGAGTCCGGTGAGCGAGGCCCCGTAGACGTCCGTGCGCAGCGGCGACCAGTACAACGGCAGCCAGCCGTCCGCGATCTCAGCCGTCTGCGCGATGTTCTTCGGGCCCTCCGCGCCCAGCAGAACGGGGAGCGAGGCCCGCAGCGGATGCGTGATCGGCTTCAGCGGCTTGCCGAGCCCGGTGGCGTCCGGGCCGGTGTACGGGTGGGAGTGAAAGCGGCCCGCCAGCTCGACCGGAGCCTGCCGTGCCAGCACCTGCCGGATCACCTCGACGTACTCGCGGGTCGCGGTCAGCGGGCTCCTGGGGAACGGCCGTCCGTACCACCCCTCCACCACCTGCGGCCCGGACAGGCCGAGGCCGAGCAGCATCCGGCCGCCGGAGAGATGGTCCAGGGTCAGCGCGTGCATGGCCGTCGCGGTGGGGGTGCGGGCCGCCATCTGGACGATGCCGGTGCCCAGCCGGATCCGGGAGGTGTGGGCGGCGATCCAGGTCAGCGGCGTGAACGCGTCCGACCCCCAGGCCTCCGCCGTCCACACCGAGTCGTAGCCGAGCCGCTCGGCCTCCTGGACCAGGGCGAGTTGGCCGGGGTCGGGGCCGCGGCCCCAGTATCCGAGCGCGAGTCCGAGCCGCATGCCGCTCCCTCCCACCGCAGGTGACGAAGTGTCAGATCTGGTCGCCGGGTTGGACTGTACGACAACGGCCCCCCGCCCGGAAGGGCGAGGGGCCGCGGTGTGCGTACGGGATCAGCCGCGCTGGATGCCCGTGGTGTCCTGGAGGACACCACGACGGCCGTCCTGCGTCTGGGCGATGAGGCTCTGGCCGCGCTGCTCCACCGCGAGGTACCACGTGCCCGGCGCCAGCTCGGCGATCGGGTTCGGCGAACCGTCCTCGCCGTACAGTGGGCGGGCCACCGGAACGGCGAACCAGAACGGGGTGAAGTCGCCCGCGGGGGCCGCGCCGCCCTGTGAAGGCTGCTGGGCCTGGGGATGTTGCGCCTGCGCCGGGTCGGCCTGGGCGGGCTGACCCTGCTGCGGAGCGCCGGGGTAGCCGTAGCCCTGGCTCTGCTGGGCGCCGTACGGCGACTGCTGCTGGCCGGCCGGGAAGCCGTAGCCCTGGCCGGGGCCCGCACCGTACGGGGCCTGCCCGGCCCCTACGCCCTGCGCCGGGCGGTCCGCGCTGAGCAGCGGGGCCTTGAGCGCGGGGACCAGCGGACCGGCGATGGCGCCCGCCGCGAGTACGAAGGTGGCCAGCAGGCCGAGAATCAGGCCGGCCCCGGCGCTGTTGACGTCGAGCATCGTCCAGAAGGCGGTCCACAGCGCGAAGACGGTGAGCGCCGCACCGAACTGGCCGAGGTCGAGCCCGACGACCTTGCGGCCCGGCATGGTCCGACCGACGACCACCAGCGCCGCACCGATGACGCCGGCGATGAAGACGCTCATCAGGAGCCCGAGCGAGTCCCAGGCGTTCGGGCTGTCGAACCGGGAGCAGTCGACACCCTGCGGGCAGTCGTAGTTGGAGAAGTCGAGGAAAGAGGCGATGAACAGCACGACCGCTGCTCCGATCACCACGCCGTCGCCTCGAGTGAGGGATCGGATATTCACGTGAAGGTCCTTAGTCGGTCGTCTCGTCGGGGCGGTCGTCGCTGCCGCCGGTGCGGCTCGAGCTCGGGAGCGGCTCCCCATCGTACGGATGAATCTATCGTCTGCCCGGTCGGGTTGCGCCCGCGCCCGGATCATGAGCGGTTATCCCCCCAATATCACCGCAGAACTACCCCTTCAGGTAGCTGGTAATACCATCGGCCAGTCCCTGGGCCGCCTTCTGTCGCCAACTCGCGCTGGTGAGCAGGGCCGCGTCCTTCGGGTCACGCATATTGCCGCATTCGACGAACACCTTGGGCACGGTCGACAGATTCAGTCCGCCGAGATCATTACGCGTGTCCAGACCGGTATTTCCGCCGATGTAATTGGAGGGCGCGCTTCCGGTCGTACGGACGAAGTGTCCGGCGATCCTCGCGCCGAGATCGGCCGAACTCTTCACGATCTTCGAGGTATCGGCCCCGCCGCCCCTCACCCCGGCGGGCAGGATCACGTGGAAGCCCCGGTTGCCCACGGCCGACCCGTCGGCGTGCACCGAGACCACCGCGTCGGCCTTCGCCTCGTTCCCGATCCGGGCCCGCTCGTCGATGCACGGCCCGAACGGCCGGTCCGCGTCGTGCGTCAGCCGGACCCGGGCCCCCTCGGCCTCCAGCAGCGTGCGCAGCCGATGGGAAACGTCGAGGGTGAACCGGGCCTCCGGGTAGCCGTCGTCGGTGGACGTGCCGGTCGTGTCGCACTCCTTGCGGCCGGTGCCGATGTCGACCTGCTCGTTGATCTCCCGGGTGTGATCGCGGTTGCCCGGATTGTGCCCCGGGTCGATCACCACGGTCCGGCCGGTCAGCGGGCCCTTCGGCAGCGGCTTCCCGGAACCGGAACCGGAACCGGAACCGGAGCCTTCGCCGGATGCGGATCCGGAGGGCGAGGTCCCGGCGGAACCGGACGGCTCCGGCCGCTTCCCGGCCGGTGTCGGAGCCGTCGAGGAGGCGGCGTCCGCGCCGGACCGGGGCGAGGCCGCGCCGGCCCCCTCGGCTTGTGGACCGCCGCCGCATCCGGCGGCGGTCAGGCATACGGCGGCCAGCGCGGCGGCCACGGAAACGGGCCGGGCGCGGCGGGTGGGGGGAGGGCTGTCGTCGTACGGCACGCGGCGATGCTACCCACCCGGGCCGTCCGGGCGGCTCAGATCCCGACCCCCGTGCGGCGCAGCACACGCAGCGAGTCCGTCGCCGACACCTCGGTGAACGCCCCGGAGGCCAGCGCCCGGAGATAGATCCGGTACGGGGCTCGGCCGCCGTCGGCCGGGTCGGGGAACACGTCGTGGATCACCAGCAGCCCGCCATCGGCGACATGCGGGGCCCAGCCCTCGTAGTCGGCGTTCGCGTGCTCGTCGGTGTGGCCGCCGTCGACGAAGACGAGCCCGAGCGGTCCTCCCCACACGGCGGCGACCTGCGGGGAGCGCCCGACGAGCGCCACCACATGATCCTCCAGGCCGGCCCGGCGCAGGGTGCGGCGGAACGTCGGCAGGGTGTCCATCAGCCCGACCTCGGGGTCCACCACACTCGGGTCGTGGTACTTCCAGCCGGGCTGCTGCTCCTCGCTGCCCCGGTGGTGGTCGACGGTGAGCGCGCTCACCCCGGCTCGCCGCGCCGCGTCCGCGAG
The DNA here is from genome assembly GCF_055583985.1 of Streptomyces sp. NPDC104313. Taxonomy (NCBI): domain Bacteria; kingdom Bacillati; phylum Actinomycetota; class Actinomycetes; order Kitasatosporales; family Streptomycetaceae; genus Streptomyces; species Streptomyces sp. NPDC104313. The sequence continues at coordinate 452,465 of NZ_JBVJMW010000001.1, read as the reverse complement.
CAGGATGGCGGACCGCCCGCAGTACGTGCCCACCTCCAGCAGCGGCAGCCCGAGCGCGGCGGCCCCGGTGGCGGCGGCGTACAGGGCGAGACCCTCATGGACCGGCATGAAGCCCTTGGCGGCCTCGAACGCGGCGAGGATCTCCGGCCCGGGTCCCGCGGGTCCGGCGGGTCCTGCGGCGGGCGCGGGCGCGGAAGCGGCGGCGGACTCGGCGGTCACGGGGTTCCTCCAGGTGGGGCGGGGTGAGTGCGGAGCGGCGCCCCATCGTGCCGTACGTCCCCGCCGGGGGGATCGGCGGGGCCGTACGCGGGGTGAGCCCCCGTCCGGGCGGCCTCCGGCGGAACCGTGCTCAGCCGCCCGAACCGGCGACGTGCGCCGAGGCCGGGCCGGGGGCCGGAGCCGGGCCGGGACCCGCGGTCGGTCCGGCTCCGGCTCCGGTTCCGGCCCGGGAGGCTCGCGCGGCCTGCGCTGCCTGCGCGCCGCCGTCCGCACCGCTCGCCAGGAGCACCGGGTGCGCGGAGGGCCGCTGCGTGGGCAGGAAAGCCGCCAGCACCAGGCCGATCAGCACCGCGCCCATGGCGATCAGGAACGAGGTCCGGAACCCCTCCATGGACGGCACCTGGACCGAGCCCGTCGTCACGGAGGTGTCGGCCAGCACCATGCCGATGACGGCGCTCGACACCGAGGTGCCGATGGACCGCATCAGGGTGTTGAGGCCGTTGGCCGCGCCGGTCTCCGAGGGGTCGACGGCGCCGATGATCAGGGCGGGCAGCGAGGAGTAGGCGAGGCCGATCCCGGCGCCGAGCACCACCGCGATCAGCACGGTCTGCCAGGCGGCGTCGAGCAGCCCGAGCCCGGCCCCGTAACCGATCGCGATGACCAGCATGCCGAGCATCAGCGTGACCTTGGGGCCGCGGTGGGCCGAGATCCGGGCGTACAGCGGGGCGACGAACATCATCGTCACGCCGAGCGGGGCCACGCAGAGCCCGGCGACCACCATGGACTGCCCGAGGCCGTAACCGGTGGACGTGGGCAGTTGGAGCAGTTGCGGCAGGACCAGGGAGACCGCGTAGAAGGCGACCCCGACCATGATCGAGGCGAGGTTGGTGAGCAGTACCTCGCGGCGGGCGGTGGTCCGCAGGTCGACGAGCGGCGCCGGGGTGCGCAGTTCGAACAGGCCCCACAGCACCAGGGTCGCCACGGACGCGGCGAGCAGCCCGAGGGTCGGGGCCGACGTCCAGCCCCAGTCGCTGCCCTTGGTGACCGGCAGGAGGAGAAGGACCAGGCCGAGCGAGAGTCCGAGCGCGCCGATGACGTCGAACGTGCCGGGCGCGCGCAGCGGCGGTTCGGGGACGAGTGTGTACGTGAGCGCCATCGCGAGCACGCCGAGCCCGGCCGACCCGAGGAACAGCGCGTGCCAGTCGGCGTGCTGGGCGACCAGTGCGGCGGCGGGCAGCGCGAGCCCGCCGCCCACCCCGATCGAGGAGCTCATCAGGGCCATCGCCGAACCGAGTCTCTCGCGCGGCAGTTCGTCACGCATGATGCCGATGCCGAGCGGGATGGCGCCCATGGCGAAGCCCTGGAGCGCGCGGCCGGTGATCATGACGACCAGGTCGTCGGTGGACGCGCAGATCAGCGAGCCGACCACCATGACGGCGAGGGAGGCGAGCAGCATCCGCCGCTTCCCGTACAGGTCGCCGAGCCGCCCCATGATCGGGGTCGAGACGGCGCCCGCGAGCAGGGTGGCGGTCATCACCCAGGTGGCGTCGGCCGGGTCGGTGTTCAGCAGGACCGGCAGGTCCTTGATGACCGGCACGAGCAGGGTCTGCATCACCGCGACGGTGATGCCCGCGAAGGCGAGGACGGGCACGATGGGGCCGGAGCGCGCCTGCCGCGGCTCGGACAGCTCCCCGGTGTGCGGTATCTGTTCCGTCCCTCGCATACGTGGGGCCTCCGGGCAGCGTCGATCACCCGGGCTCCCCCCAAGTGCATGCATGGCGAACGCTTCCCGGCGGCACCCTATTCCGATCCGGATCCCACGCCCCCTGACCTTCCGTCAGATTGAAACGTGTTCTACTCTTGCGCCGTTCCAGTGGCCCCGACCGGCGAGGACTCGCATGGGCATCGGCACAGGCACAGGCATCGGCGTCGGTACCGGCATCGGTATCACCGACGAGCACCGCGCGCTGGCGCACTCCGTACGGGGCTGGCTGGCCCGCGCCGCACCACCCGGCGACGTACGCGAGCTCCTCGACGCGGGGAGCCCGGCCGCCCCCGGCGGGCGCCCGGCCCACTGGAAGGGGCTCGCCGCTCAGGGGCTCACCGGCATCCATCTGCCCGAGGCGTACGGCGGTGGTGGCGGGGACCTCCTCGACCTGGCCGTCGTCCTGGAGGAGGCCGCGTACGCCTCGCTGCCCGGCCCGTACCTCGCGACCGCGCTCACCTCCGCCGTGCTGCGCCACGCGGTGGCCGCCGGGGCCCGGGCGCTGGGCGGCCCGCTCCGGGAACTCGCCGCGGGGGACCGCACCGCCGCCCTCGCCCTCGCGCCCGGCACCCTCACCGCCACCCCCGCCGAGGGCGGCCACCGGCTCGACGGCACCGCCCCGCCCGCCCTGACCGCCGAGGCGGCCGACCTGCTCCTGCTGCCCGCCGCCACGCCCGACGGCGAGCGCTGGTTCCTCGTGGACGCCGGGACCGAGGGCCTCACCGTGCGCCCGCACCGCAGCGTCGACCCGACCAGGCCCACCGCCGAGGTGCGCGCCGACGCCGTCCACGTACCGGCACACCGGGCCGTGCCGGTGGCCGACCCGGAGCTTGTCGGCGACCTGGCGGCCGTCCTCCTCGCCGCCGACGCCTGCGGGACCGCCGCCCGGAGCCTGGACACCGCCGTCGCGCACGCCGGCGTCCGCGAGCAGTTCGGGCGGCCCATCGGGGCGTTCCAGGCGGTCAAGCACCTCTGTGCCGACATGCTCGTCCGCCTCGAGCAGGCCCGCGCCCTCACCTGGGACGCGGCCCGCGCCGCCGACGAGTCCGCCCGCGCCGCCGATGAGTCCGCCCGCGCCGCCGACGAGGCGGGGGCGGCGGGTTCCGGCGGCGGCGAACCCACCCGGTCCGACGACACCCCGTCCCATGGCACCCGGTCCCATGGCACCCGGTCCGACGGCACCCGGTCCGACGGCACTCCGTCTGACGGCACGGGGCCCGGGGTGCGGGGCCTCGCCGCCGCGCTCGCCGCCGCCACCGCACCCGAGGCCGCCTACACCTGCGCCAAGGACGCCATCCAGATACTCGGCGGCATCGGCTTCACCTGGGAGCACGACGCCCACCTCCAGCTGCGCCGGGCCGTCCTCGCCCGCCAGCTCCTCGGTGCCGCCGACACCCACCGGCTGCGCGCCGCCCGCCTCGCCGAGGCCGGAGCCCGCCGCGAACTCGCCCTGGAACTCCCCGCCGAGGCCGCCGGCCACCGAGCCGAGGCCCGCCCCCACCTCGCCGCCGCCCGGGGCCTGACACCGGCCGGTGCCCGCCGCGCCCTCGCCGCCACCGGCTACGCGGCCCCGCACCTCCCCGCCCCGTACGGACTGGACGCGGGCCCCGTGCGACAACTGGCGATCCAGCGGGAGTCGAGGGAACAGGGCATCCGCCTCAGCGACCTGTCCATCGCCACCTGGGTGGTGCCTTCCCTCATCACCCACGGAACCGAGGAACAGCGGGAGCGCTATCTGCCGGCCACCCTGCGCGGCGACCTCCAGTGGTGCCAGCTCTTCTCCGAACCCGGCGCAGGATCCGACCTCGCCGCGCTGCGCACCCGCGCGGTACGGACCGACGAGGGGTGGCGGATCACCGGGCAGAAGGTCTGGACGAGCGCGGCCCGCACCGCCGACCACGGCATCCTGCTGGCCCGCACCGACCCGGACGCCCCCAAGCACCGCGGACTCACCTACTTCCTGGTCGACATGAAGAACGCCGAAGGCATCGACATCCGCCCGCTCAAGGAGATCACCGGCGAGGCCCTCTTCAACGAGGTGTACTTCGACGACGTCCTGCTGCCCGCCGACGCCGTCGTCGGCGAGGTCGGCGGCGGCTGGCGGGTCGCCCGGGACACCCTGGGCAACGAACGCGTCCACATGGCCGACCAGATGACCTTCGACAGCGGGCTGGAAGCCCTGATCGCCCGCTCGGCCGGGCTGGACGAGGCGACCCGCACCCGGATCGGCGGGCTCGCCGCCGAGGCCCACGCGCTCGCCTGCGTCGGACTGCGCACCACGCTCCAGCAGGTCTCCGGCCGCGAACCGGGCGCCGGGGCCTCGGTCCGCAAACTCGTCCAGACGCTCCACCAGCAGAAGGTCGCCGAACTCACCCTCGAACTCCTCGGCCCGGACGGCGCGGTGGACGAACCGGCGGCGGCCGGGCGGGCCCTCCACGGCTTCCTGATGTCCCGCTGCCTGACCATCGCGGGCGGCACCACCCAGATCCAGCTCAACGTCGTCGCCGAACGGATACTCGGCCTCCCCCGGGACTGACCACAGAAGACCAAGAGGGCAAGAGGACAAGAGGAGTCGGACAATGAAGGCCTACATCGTCGGCGTCGGCATGACGAGGTTCGAGAAGCCCGAGACCCGCGACTGGCAGTACTGGGACATGGTCCGCGAGGCGGGCACAGCCGCCCTGGAGGACGCCGGGGTCCGCTACGACCAGGTCGAGCAGGTCCCCGTCGGCTACTGCTTCCAGGCCTCCACCGCCGGACAACGGGCCGTCTACGAACTGGGGCTGACCGGAGTCCCCGTCTACAACGTCAACAACAACTGCGCCACCGGCTCCACCGCCCTGATGCTGGCCCGGCAGTTCGTCGAGGGCGGCGGCAGCGACTGCGTCCTGGCCGTCGGCTTCGAGAAGATGGCCCGCGGTTCGCTCGGCAGCGGCGCGGACGGCGGCGGCGACTTCGCGACCTCGCCCGTCGCCCGGCACTACGGGATCATGGCCGCCGCCCACGGCTTCGAGATGTCCCCGCCCACCGCCCAGATCTTCGGCAACGCGGCCCGCGAGCACATGGAGCGGTACGGGACGACGCCCGCACAGCTCGCGGCGGTCGGGGCCAAGAACCACCGGCACTCGGTGAACAACCCGTACGCCCAGTTCCAGGACCCCTACACGGTCGAGGAGATCCTCGCCGCCCGCACCGTCCACCGCCCCCTCACCAAACTCCAGTGCTCGCCCACCTCCGACGGATCGGCGGCGGCCGTCGTCGTCTCCGAGCGGTTCGTCGAGCGGCACGGTCTGGGGGAGCGGGCGGTGGAGATCGCGGCCCAGGCCATGGTCACCGACACCGAGGCCTCCTTCGCCTCCGGCAGCTGTATCGACGCGGTCGGAGCCCCGATGTCCCGGGCCGCCGCCCAGCAGGTCTACACGGCCTCCGGCCTCGGCCCGGACGATCTCGACGTCATCGAACTGCACGACTGCTTCTCCGTCAACGAACTCCTCACCTACGAGGCGTTGGGCCTGTGCGGCGAGGGGGAGTCCGGCAAGCTCGTCGAGTCCGGGGCGACCACCTACGGCGGGCGGTGGGTCGTGAACCCGTCCGGCGGGCTGATCTCCAAGGGCCATCCGCTGGGCGCCACGGGGATCGCCCAGGCCGCCGAGCTGACCTGGCAACTGCGCGGGGAGGCCGGCGCCCGCCAGGTGCCCGGCGCACGGACCGCCCTCGCCCACAACATCGGCCTCGGCGGAGCGGCGGTGGTCACGCTGCTGCGGCGCGGCTGAGTCCGGGACCCCGTGCCCGCGCGCCCGCGCGTCGGTCCCGGCCCCTGCTGCCCGCGCGTGGGTCCCGGTCGCCGCGTCCGTCCCCGCGCCGCGCGTCAGCTGTCCCGCCCGGGGGGCCCGTCCTCGTCGTGGTGGTGGCTCTCCCCCTCCTGGTCGCCCTCGGCGTTCGTCGTGCGGGCCTCGGCCGCGCGACGCAGCTGGCGGTGGCGGGCCGCCGGCCGGTTGCCCAGCTCCTCGCCGACCATGACGCGCACCGCGTCCCGCATCCCGTGCAGGCCCTCGCTGCGCCCCGGGCCGGCGCCGGGATCCGTGCGCAGCTCCCGCAGCAGTGACCAGCAGAGGAAGAGCATCACCACGACGAAGGGCAGGGCCACCAGGATCGTCGCGCTCTGGAGGGACCCCAGCCCGCCGGCCACCAACAGCGCCGCCGCGACCGCCGCCATGAGGAGCCCCCAGGTGACGACGAGCCAGCGCCGCGGGTGCAGGGCGCCCCTGCTGGTCAGCGAACCCATGACCAGGGAGGCGGAGTCCGCGCTGGTGACGAAGTACATCATGATCAGGATCATCGCGACCCAGGCCGTCACCGTGCTGACCGGCAGGGCGTCGAGCATCGCGAACAGCGTCGCCTCCGTCCCCTCCTTCGCCTTCTCGGCCATGTCGACGACGCCCGTCTCGGCCAGGCGGATCCCGGTACCGCCGAGCACCACGAACCACAGGGCGGTCGCCCCGCTCGGCACGAGCAGCACGGCGAGGAGGAACTCGCGGATCGTGCGGCCCTTGGAGATCCGCGCGATGAAGGTGCCGACGAAGGGGGCCCAGGACAGCCACCAGGCCCAGTAGAAGATCGTCCAGGTGCCCAGCCAGCTCTCGTCGCCGAAGGCGCCGGTGCGCGAGGCCATCGGGAGGAGCTGGTCCAGATAGCCGCCGACCGAGGACGGCAGCACGTCCAGGAGGTAGACGGTCGGACCCGCGACGAAGACGAAGACCATGAGGGCCGCGGCGACGACGAGGTTGATCGAGCTGAGCCATTTCACCCCGCCGTGCAGGCCGGTGAAGGCGGAGACCACGAAAGCCGCGCTGAGCACGGCGATGATCACCAACTCGACGCCGGTGCTCTGGTCGAGGCCCGCCGTCAGGTCGAGCCCGATGGCGATCTGCAGAGCGCCGAGTCCCAGGCTCGTCGCGGTGCCGAAGACCGTGGCGAAGACGGCGAGCAGGTCCAGGACCCTGCCGAGGACGCCGTTGGCCCTGCGTTTGCCGAGGAGGGGCACGAACACGGCGCTCAACCGGTTGCCCCGGCCCTTGCGGAAGCTCGCGTAGCCCAGCGCCAGGCCCACGATCCCGTAGATCGCCCACGGAGTCAGGGTCCAGTGGAAGAAGGAGTACTCCATGGCGGCGCTCGCGGCACCCGCCGTCTGCGGCTCGGCCCCGCTGGAGGGCGGCGGGCTCAGATAGTGCGCGACGGGCTCCCCGACGCCGTAGAAGATCAGCCCGATGCCCATGCCGGCGCTGAACATCATGGCGATCCACGAGAAGTTCGAGAACTCCGGAGGGGAGTCGTCCCTGCTGAGCCGGATCCGGCCGTAACGGCTGAAGGCCAGCAGGAGGCACAGCACCAGGAAGACATCGGCGGCGATGACGAAGAGCCACGCGAAGTTGTCGAGCACCCAGGGCAGGGCCGCGTCCGACGCGCTCTCGAAGGTGTCCTTGCCCAAGGCCGCCCACAGGACGATCCCGATGACGCCCAGCACCCCGATCGTCACCACCACCCGGTCGGGTGAGGAGTCCATCCCGGGATCCATCCCGGGATCCGCACCGGAATCCGCGGTGCCGGGGGGAGACTGGCCAGGGGGCACGTGGGCGTTCTCCGTACTCATAGCGCACCACTATGGGGGGCGTATGTGGCGATATGGGGGATGTGCCACGCCGACGGTCGGTGTCCGGGATAGGGCTCCCGATACCCGATGTACGGGCCGCTCGCCGCCTGGGACCATGACCTCCATGCCTGACGTCTCCGCGCCCGTCTCCGCTCCGCCTGCCACTTCCCGAATACGTCCCAGCACCTGGGCCGTCGTGCTCGCCGCCTGTACCGGCCAGTTCCTCGTCGTCCTCGACGTCTCCGTCGTCAACGTGGCCCTGCCCTCCATGCGGGCCGACCTGGGGCTGAGCGCGGGGGGCCTCCAGTGGGTCGTCAACGCCTACTCGATCGCGTTCGCCGGGTTCATGCTCCTGGGCGGGCGGGCCGCCGACATCTACGGGCGCAAGCTGATGTTCCTCGTCGGGCTCGGCGTCTTCACCGCCGCCTCGCTCGCGGGCGGCCTCGCCCAGGAGGGCTGGCAGCTCCTCGCCGCCCGCGCCGTACAGGGCCTCGGGGCCGCCGTCCTGGCTCCCGCCACCCTCACCATTCTCACCGCGGCGGTGCCCGAAGGGCCGGCCCGGACGAAGGCGATCGGCACCTGGATGGCGGTCGGCGCCGGTGGCGGCGCGGCCGGCGGGCTCATCGGCGGGGGTCTCACCGACGCCCTCTCCTGGCGCTGGGTGCTTCTGATCAACGTGCCCATCGGCGCCCTCGTCCTGCTCGCCGCCGCCCTGCGGATCACCGAGGGCCGCGCGGGCGACCGCCGCCGCATCGACTTCCTGGGCGCGGTCCTGGTCACCGCGGGCCTCGCCGCCGTCGCGTACGGCATCGTCCAGACCGAGGCCGAGGGCTGGGTGGCCGCCGCCACCCTCGTGCCGCTGCTCTCCGGAGTCGTGCTGCTGGCCGCCTTCGTGCTGGTCGAGGCGCGGACCGCCGTCCCGCTGATCCCGCTGCGCGTGTTCTCGGTACGGGCCGTCTCCTCGGCCAATGTGTCGATGCTGCTCATGGGTTCGGCGACCTTCTCCATGTGGTACTTCATGACCGTGTACGCCCAGAACGTCCTGGGCTACACGCCGTTGCAGGCCGGTCTCGCGCTGATGCCGACCTCGGCCGCCGTCATCATCGGCTCCAAGCTGGCCCCCCGCCTCATGGTGCGCACCGGGGCGAAGAGCCTCGCCGTCGCCGGGGTCCTGATCACGGCCGCGGGCTTCGGCTGGCAGTCCACGATGGGCGTGGAGGGCTCCTACCTCACCGCGATCTGTCTGCCCGGCGTCCTGATGATGGCCGGGGCCGGTCTCGCCTCTACCCCGCTCGCCACCCTCGCCACCTCCGGCGCGGACCCGGGCGACGCCGGACTCGTCTCCGGCCTGGTCAACACCTCCCGCACCATGGGCGGTGCGCTGGGCCTCTCGGTGCTCTCCACGGTCGCCGCCGCGCGCACCGCGGGTTCCGGCGACGCGGTCGAGGTCACCGCCGGATACGCGCTGGCCTTCCGCACGGCGAGCGGGGTCCTGCTGGCCGGGGCGGTCGTGATGCTGATCTGGCTGCCGAACCATCGCAGGCCCCGCCCTCCGGCGGACCTCCCGGTCGAGGCCCCGACCGCGGGCTGACACGGGCTCCACCATGGGCGCCATGACGGGCGCCACTACGAGCTCCATGACATCGATCTGACGATACGTCAGCGGTCTTCCCAACTTCCGTGGCCTGCGTTATACATGGGCCATCGGCTAGAACGCGTTCTAGAAGGGGCGTGCCCTGCCGGTCACCGCGCGACCTCGGTGCGGCCGGCGGTGCGGACGGCCGCGCCGAGGTCTTCCCGCCATCAAGGACCACCAAGGGCCAGACCACCAAGGGCCAGACCACCAAGGACCATCAAGGAGCTGCTCCGTCATGCCCATTGATGCCCGGGCGGCACTCGCCGCCGAACCCCGCCGAGCCGAGATCGGCTGGGGCCACAAGGACGTCCAGCTCTACCATCTGGGTATCGGCGCGGGCAGCCCCGCCACCGACCCCGACGAACTGCGCTACACCCTGGAGTCCCGGCTCCAGGTGCTGCCGAGCTTCGCCACCGTCGCGGGCGCGGGCACGTCCGCCTTCGGCGCTATGGGGGCGCAGGGGATCGACGTGGACCTCGCCGCGGTCCTGCACGGCGGACAGTCCGTCACCGTCCACCGCCCGATTCCGGTGACCGGCAGCGCCGTGCAGACCTCGAAGGTCGCGGCGGTGTACGACAAGGGCAAGGCCGCCGTCATCGTGCTGCGTACCGAGGCGGGCGACGCCGACGGGCCGCTGTGGACCAACGACGCCCAGATCTTCGTACGGGGCGAGGGTGGTTTCGGCGGCGAACGCGGCCCCTCCGACCGGCTCGCCCCGCCGGAGCGGGCCCCCGACCGCACGGTCGAGCGGCCCGTCCGCGAGGACCAGGCGCTGCTCTACCGCCTCTCGGGGGACTGGAACCCGCTCCACGCCGACCCCGCCTTCGCGAAGCTGGCCGGCTTCGACCGGCCGATCCTGCACGGGCTGTGCACGTACGGCATGACGTTGAAGGCCGTCGCCGACACCCTGCTGGACGGTGATGTCTCCCGGATCACCGCCTATCGCACCCGTTTCGTCGGCGTGGTCTTCCCCGGCGAGACCCTCCGTATCCGGATGTGGACCGGGGATGGCCGTGTCCAGGTGACGGTCGCCGCCGCCGAGCGGGACGACGCGCCGGTCCTCGCCGACACGCTCGTCGAGCACTCCTGAGCACAGCAGAACCCAGATGTAGATGACGATGTGAGGGGAGCCGTACCCATGCGCGCAGCCGTACTGCACGAGATAGGCCAGGAGAAGCTCGAAGTCCTCGACGACGTCGAGGCGGTGGGCTTCGGCCCCGGAAAGGTCAAGCTCCGCATCCGCGCCACCGGCCTCTGCCACTCGGATGTCTCCGCGATGAGCGGCGTTCTCCCGCAGCCCGCCCCCTTCATCCCCGGCCACGAGGGCGCGGGCGAGGTCGTCGACGTCGGGGACGGGGTGACCGGGCTGAACGCCGGCGACCGGGTCCTCGTCTGCTGGCTGCCCGCCTGCGGGGACTGCCCGTCCTGCAAACGAGGTCAGACCCACCTGTGCCTCGCCGGTTTCATGAACGCGGGCACCCCGAACTTCAAGCGACCCGGCGGCGACGTCTTCGGCTTCGCGGGCACCGGCACCTTCACCGAGGAGGCCGTCGTCGGTGCGAGCTGCGCGGTGCCGATCCCCGACGACGTACCGTTCGAGATCGCCGCCCTGATCGGCTGCGGGGTCACCACCGGCCTCGGCGCGGCCATCAACACGGCGCAGGTGGAGGCCGGTTCGTCGGTCGCGGTGATCGGCTGCGGCGGCGTCGGCGTCTCCGCGATCCAGGGCGCCCGTGTCCGGGGCGCGGCCCAGATCATCGCCGTCGACCCGGTCGCCTCACGCCGTGAGGCCGCTCTGCGCTTCGGCGCGACGGAGGCCGTCGCCCCCGACGGGCTGGCCGACGCCAAGCAGCGGATCACCGGCGGCGAGGGCTTCGACTACGTCTTCGAGGTCGTAGGCAAGTCCGCCACCGCCCGCACCGCCTACGAGAACACCCGCCGCGGCGGCACCCTGTGCGTCGTCGGGGCCGGGGCCATGGACGACAACTTCCAGGTCAACATGTTCGAGCTGTTCTTCGACGAGAAGCGCATCCTGCCCTCCATGTACGGCGGCGGGGACGTCCTGCGCTCCTACGAGCGGGCCATCGCGCTCTGGCGGGCGGGCCGCATCGACCTGGAGTCGATGATCACCCACCGGGTCCGGCTGGACGGGATCAACGACGCCCTGGACCAGATGCGCACGGGCGAGTCGCTGCGCACCTGCATCGAGCTCTGAACCCGGCTCCCGACCAACGACGTTGAGGAATCCGATGTCACTTCCCCTTCCGCTGGACGGACTGTCCGCGATCGTCACCGGCGCGGGCCGCGGCCTCGGCCGGGCCGAAGCCCTCGAACTGGCACGCCTGGGCGCGGCCGTCGTCGTCAACGACTACGGGCAGCCCGGCCGCGACGGCTCCGGCGAAGCGTCCGCAGCCCCCGCCGAGGAGGTCGCCGCCGAGATCCGCGCGGCCGGCGGGCAGGCCGTCGCCCACCTCGGCGACGTCTCCGACCACGAACAGGCCCGCGCGCTGGTCGCGTTGGCGACCGCCACCTACGGCCGGCTCGACATCCTGGTCAACAACGCCGGCATCCTGCGCGACCGGATGGTCTTCTCGATGACCGAGGAGGAATGGGACTCGGTGATCCGCGTCCACCTCAAGGGCCACTTCAACACCACGCACTTCGCCGCCGCGCACTGGCGCGCCCGCTCCAAGGAGACCGGCGGGCCGGTCTACGGGCGGATCGTCAACACCTCCTCGGAGGCGTTCCTCGCGGGCTCGGCGGGCCAGCCCAACTACGCGGCGGCCAAGGGCGGCATCGTCGGCCTCACCACCTCCACCGCGCTCGCCCTCGCCAAGTACGGCGTCACCGCCAACGCCATCTGCCCGCGCGCCCGGACCCGGATGACCGAGGACGTGTTCGCGGGCTTCCAGGAACCGGCGGACGGGACCCTCGACCCGCTGGCCCCCGAGCACGTGTCCCCGCTCGTCGGCTATCTCGCCTCACCGGCGGCGGCCGGGGTCAACGGGCAGCTGCTCGTCGTCCACGGAGGGATGGTCGCCGTCGTCGAACGGCCGCGGGTGGCCGCCCAGTTCGATGCGACGAAGGAGACCTTCACCTTCGCGGAACTGGACGCGCTGCTCACCCCGTACTACGCGGACCGGCCCCGGAACGAGACCTTCGCCGCCGCCGAAGTCCTCGGACTGAAGCGGCGGTGAAACGGCGGTAGCGGCGGAGGTCCGCACGCGGAAGGGCCCGGCCGGCTGTCCGCCGGTCCGGGCCCTCCTTCCTGCGCCTGCCGAGCGGCCCTCAGGCCGCCCTGGATTCCTCGTCGGCGGGCCGGCGGTGGCGACCGTGCGGCTGCACCGACGTGTTCTTTGCCGACGCATCCCCCCGGTGCCTTCCGGAACCGCCGGTTTCGGTGCCATCGTCCGCCCCCGTCGGGCGCTGCTGGTTCGTGTCGGTCCGCGCTTCGGACATGTGGGAAGTCACCCCGTTGTTATCGCTTACTTGTGTCGCGCCTACGTGTGCCGCAAGCCCCGCCGCCGCCATCCGACGTGGTCACCGTCGGTACCCGCCCGATACGGCCGCGCAGCCCAGGGCTCTGAGTTTAGTCGGATCGAGCGGCTCGGTGCAGAGGCGCCTGCCCCAACGGAACGGGCTTGCACGGGGCGGGAGCGGCGACGGCGGCGGACGGTTCCGTTCCGCCTTCCCCGCCGCTCGGACGGCCGGTCAGGGAAGAGGGTTCCACGTCCTGCGGCGCGTCCAGCATCGCCACGCCGCAGGATGTCGCCCCGTTCGCGTACGGGAGACGCAGCACCCCGTCCCGGTTCCAGTACCCGGCCCCCGGCGCCCAGCCCAGCGGGGCGGCGAACTGGTGCAGCCGACGTGCCGCCGGACGCCAGACCCCCACCCAACTGTCCGCGGCCCCGTCGATACCGCCCGTGGCCCTGTCGATCCGCAGCGCCACCGCGCAGCTCTCCGGCATCAGCATCTGGCCCGGCTGCACCGCGAACGGCGTCACCGCCACGTCCGTGAGGCGCAGGCACTCCGGGAACCTGACCGGCAGGGCGCTCCCCAGCACCCCCCAGCCGAGCCGGTCGTGGCCAGGGGCGTCCGAGCGGAGCAGCAGCAGCCCGCTGTCGGCGTCCGCGAGCAGCAGTCGGTCGTCGCTGCCCGGCGCGATCTGGAGCAGCGGCGTCACCTCGGCCTCCCGCCCCAGGTCGACGGCGACCGCCTTGACCGGTCCACCGCCCGGCGCCTGCCGGTCCAGCGCCAGCATCCGGCCCGCCCGGTCCAGCCAGGCCCCGCCCGAACAGCGCCCGGGAATCCGCGCGACCTCCTCGGGCCCGAACGCTCCACCCGCCACCAGCCAGAGCGACGAGTGGTGTTCGCCGACCGACAGGGCGTAGACGCACCGGCCGTCCGGCGACGGCGGCACCAGGGTCATCTCCGCGCACTCGACCGCGCCCAGCAGGAGTTCGCCGGTCCCGGGTCCCGTCGGGTAGAGCAGCGAGAACATCTGGCGGTCCGCCACCCGTCGCAGGATCAGCACCCGCCCGTCGGCGAGCGGCGCCACCTGGGCGTCCGGCTCCTCGGGCTGGTCGAGCGGGAGGGACACCGCGTACGGCTCGGGCCCGTCCAGCGTCCACCGCTCCGGATACCAGGCGCGCTCGCCCGGCGGGCCGGGAGCCGCGGTGAGCCGGGCGGCGTAGGCCCCGTCCGCGGTGAGCGTGAAGCCGCCGGGCCCCTTCGGCCCGCGTTCCGCTCCGTACTCCTCCGGGCCGGATTCCGCCCCGGGCCCCTTCGGTCCGCGTTCCGTTCCGGAATCCGTTCGGGATTCCGCTTCGGGTTCCGCCGTCGCGGCGGCCCCGGCGGAACCACCCCCGATGGCACAGGCAGTCATGGACTCGTCACCTCCGGCTACGAAAGTTAGTTTTCGCACTTCCAGCCGAACAACACGAGCCACCTCTCTTCATACATAAGGGTGGTGATGCCCGGATTCTCCTGAGGTGGCGGGGGCGGGTGTGCTGGTGAAGGTGGCCGTGTCTAAGGTGAGGCGACCCTTACCAAGAGCCCGTGCCCCCCACGCACGTACGCGGACCATCTGGAGCAAGTGATGTCCCCTCGACCCCGCGGTACCGCCGCAGTCGCCCTGGCCGTGGCGGCCGCCCTCTCCCTGTCGGCCTGCGGGGGCGGTGACGGCGGGGACGGCGACGCGGCGAAGTCCGACGCGGGCGGTGGCAAGAAGGCCGCCGTCGCCACCGGCGGCAAGGACTTCGCGGACGCGGCGAAGGAGACCGCGGCGTACGGCACCGACGCCGGGGCCGGCGAGTTCCCCCGTACGGTCACCCACGCCATGGGCAGGACCGAGATCAAGGCCGCGCCCGAGCGCGTGGTCGTGCTGGACGTCGGCGAGTTCGACAACGTGGTGTCGCTGGGGCTGAAGCCGGTCGGCTACGCCCCCAGCGAGGGCGACGCGGCCATCCCCTCCTACCTGGAGAAGGGCGCGGGCGAGCCGAAGAGCGTCGGCACGATCAACAGCCTCAACCTCGAAGCCATCGCGGGCCTCCAGCCCGACCTGATCCTCGGCAGCCAGCTCCGCGCCGCGGACAAGTACGACGAGCTGTCCAAGATCGCCCCCACCGTGTTCTCCATCCGTCCGGGCTTCACCTGGAAGGAGAACTACCTCCTCAACGCCGAGGCGCTGGACCGCACGAAGCAGGCCGGGTCGGCGCTCGCCGCGTACGAGGAGAAGGCGCGAAAGCTCGGCGAGGACATCGGCCCCGACAAGCCGACCGTCTCGATGGTCCGCTACATGCCCGACCGTCTCCGTCTCTACGCCAAGGCCTCGTTCATCGGCACGATCCTCGAAGACGTCGGTCTGCCGCGTCCCAAGAACCAGCAGATCAACGACCTCGCCGCCGAGATCGGCCCGGAGAGGATCGACGAGGCGGACGCCGACTGGATCTTCACCGGCGTCTACGGCGACGCGAAGGCCACCCAGCGCGACACCGCCCGGTCCAACCCGCTGT
Organism: Streptomyces sp. NPDC104313; assembly: GCF_055583985.1. Lineage (NCBI taxonomy): Bacteria > Bacillati > Actinomycetota > Actinomycetes > Kitasatosporales > Streptomycetaceae > Streptomyces > Streptomyces sp. NPDC104313. Next base: position 437,181 of record NZ_JBVJMW010000001.1, on the reverse strand, counting down.
GGAAGAACCTGAAGGCGGTCAAGGAGGGACGGGCCAAGGACGTCTCCGACGAGACCTGGTACCTGGGCCTCGGCGTCACCTCGGCCGGCCTGGTCCTCGACGACCTCCGCGCCGACCTGGTGAAGTGAACCGTCACCGTGCCGGCGCGGTGAAGCGGACCGTCACCGTGCCGGCGCGGTGAGGTGAACCGTCACCGTGCCGGCGCGGTGAAGTAACGATTCGTGTCCGGCCGCCGGTCCTGGCGTACAGGTCCGGCGGCCAGGGGCGACGGACCACCCCGGACAGGTAGCCTTTCCCCCGTGCCCCGTCTGTCTGAAGTCATCGCCGCCCTCGACGCCCTCTGGCCCCCCGAGCGGGCCGAGGGATGGGACGCGGTCGGGACGGTCTGCGGCGATCCGGACACGGAGACCGACCGGGTGCTGTTCGCCGTCGACCCGGTCCACGAGATCGTCGACGAGGCCCGTGAGCTCGGCGCCCAGCTGATCGTCACCCACCACCCCCTCTATCTGCGCGGGACGACGACGGTCGCCGCCGACACCTTCAAGGGCCGGGTCGTCCACACCCTCATCAAGCACGACATCGCGCTCCACGTCGCGCACACCAACGCCGACACCGCGGACCCCGGAGTCTCCGACGCCCTGGCCGGCGCCCTCGACCTGCGGATCACCGGGCCCCTCGTCCCCGACCCCACCGACCCCGAGGGCCGGCGCGGACTCGGCCGGATCTGCGAGCTGGACCACCCCGAGACCCTGGCCGCCTTCGCCGCCCGGGCCGCCGCCCGGCTCCCCGCCACCGCCCAGGGCATCCGGCTGGCCGGCGACCCGGAGGCGCTCGTGCGCACCGTCGCCGTCAGCGGAGGCTCCGGCGACAGCCTCTTCGAGGCCGTGCGTGCCGCGGGCGTCGACGCCTTCCTCACCGCGGACCTGCGCCACCACCCGGCGTCCGAGGCCGTGCGGCACTCGCCGCTCGGCCTTGTCGACGCCGCGCACTGGGCCACCGAATGGCCCTGGTGCGAGCAGGCCGCCGCCCAGCTCGACGCGCTTTCCGACCGCCACGGATGGGACCTGCGGGTCCATGTCTCGAAGCAGGTCACCGACCCCTGGACCACCCACCATTCCTCTGGAGCCCCCAACTGAACGCCGCGCCCGCCGACCAGATCCGACTTCTCGACGTCCAGGCCCTCGACCTCCGTCTCGCCCAGCTCTCCCACAAGCGCACCTCGCTGCCGGAGCACGCCGAGATCGAGCAGCTCAGCAGCGACCTCGCCCAGCTGCGTAGCCTGCTGGTCGCCTCCACCACCGAGGAGAGCGACACCACCCGCGAGCAGACCAAGGCCGAGCAGGACGTCGACCAGGTGCGCCAGCGCGCCGTCCGCGACCAGCAGCGCCTGGACTCCGGCGCGGTCTCCTCGCCCAAGGACCTGGAGAGCCTCCAGCGCGAGATCGTCTCGCTCGCCAAGCGCCAGGGGGACCTGGAGGACATCGTCCTGGAGATCATGGAGCGCCGCGAGGGTGCCCAGGAGCGGGTCGCCGAGCTGACCGAGCGGGTCGCCGCCGTCCAGGCCAAGGTCGACGACGCCACCGCCCGCCGTGACGCCGCGACCGCCGAGCTGGACGCCGAGGCCGCCGCGGTGACCAAGGACCGCCAGGTCGTCGCCGAGGTCATCCCCGCCGACCTGCTGAAGCTGTACGACAAGCTCCGTGCCCAGCAGGGCGGGGTCGGCGCCGCCCGCCTCTACCAGCGCCGCTGCGAGGGCTGCCGGCTGGAGCTGAACATGGCCGAACTCGGCGATGTGCGCGCCGCCTCCCCCGAGACGGTCCTGCGCTGCGAGAACTGCCACCGGATCCTGGTCCGTACCTCGGAGTCGGGTCTGTAATGAGCGCCGCGCGCCAGGTGGTGGTCGAGGCCGACGGCGGATCCCGGGGCAATCCGGGGCCCGCCGGTTACGGTGCGGTCGTTCTCGACCCGGCCACCGGCGAACCCCTCGCCGAGGCCGCCGAGTACATCGGCGTCGCGACGAACAACGTCGCCGAGTACCGGGGCCTGATCGCCGGTCTGACGGCCGCGAAGGCACTGTTCCCGGACGCGGGGGACGCGCTGTGGGTCCACGTCCGGATGGACTCCAAGCTGGTGGTCGAGCAGATGTCGGGGCGCTGGAAGATCAAGCACCCCGACATGAAGCCGCTGGCGGCCCGCGCCGCCGCGGTGCTGCCGCCGTCCCGCGTGACGTACGAGTGGATCCCGCGCGCGCAGAACAAGCACGCGGACCGGCTCGCCAACGAGGCGATGGACGCGGGCCGCGACGGCAGGCAGTGGGAGGCCTCGGCCTCGACGGCCGCCCTGGACGCCCCGGCCCGCCCCGTGAGCACCCCGCCGCCCGTCCAGGGCCCGCCCGGCGACCAGGCCGCGGGCGCCGCCAAGGCCCGTGCGGCCCTCGCGGCGGCACGCGGCGCGGCTGCCCCGGCGGCCGACACGCTCTTCCCGGTTCCGGAGCCCGGGGTGCCGGACGCGACGGTCCCCGCCGCATCGGCCCCCGCACCGACCCCCGGGCAGCCGGCCGGAACCGCGCCGGAGAAGACCGGGGCCCCGCAGACCGGCTGGGGTTCGGCCCCCGACCTGGGCGCGCCCGCCACGCTCTTCCTGCTCCGGCACGGCGAGACCGCCCTCACGCCCGAGAAGCGGTTCTCCGGCAGCGGCGGCACCGACCCCGAACTCTCCGCCACCGGTCGCGGCCAGGCCGAGCGGGCCGCCGAGCACTTCGCCGCCCTGGGCGCCGTCCAGGAGATCGTCAGCTCCCCGCTGCGCCGCTGCCGTGAGACCGCCGAGGCTGTCGCCGGCCGCCTCGGCCTGGACGTCCGGATCGACGAGGGCCTGCGCGAGGCGGACTTCGGCGCATGGGAGGGCCTGACCTTCGGGGAGGTGCGGGAGCGGTACGCCGACGACCTCACCGCCTGGCTGGCCTCCCCGGACACCGCCCCGACCGGCGGCGGCGAGAGCTTCACGGAGGTCGCCGAGCGGGTCGCGGCCGTCCGGGACCGGATCGTCGCCCGGTACGCGGGCCGCACGGTCCTGCTCGTCACCCATGTGACCCCGATCAAGACGCTCGTCCGGCTCGCCCTGGGAGCCCCGCCCGAGGCGCTGTTCAGGATGGAGCTGTCGGCGGCCTCGATCTCCACGGTCGCCTACTACGGGGACGGCAACGCCTCCGTACGCCTGCTCAACGACACGTCCCACCTGCGCTAGCGGGAAGCGCGGCCTTTCGACCCGGCTGCTCGTCCTGGGCACCGTTGCCGAGGGCGGGGGCGGGGGCGGGGTCGAGGGCGGAGTCGGAGTCGGCGCGGTGATCCGGGTGTTCGCGCTGCGGGCCCTACGGGGCGAGTGCCGCCGCCTCGGCCGCCAGGCGGGCCACCCGGTCCCAGTCCTTCGCCGCCACCGCGTCGCCCGGGACCATCCAACTGCCGCCCACACAGCCGACGTTGGGCAGCGCGAGGTACGAGGGCGCGGAGGCGAGCGAGATGCCGCCGGTCGGGCAGAACCGGGCCTGGGGGAGCGGCGCGGACAGGGCCTTGAGGTAGGCCGTGCCGCCCGCCGCCTCGGCCGGGAAGAACTTCATCTCCCGCACCCCGCGCTCCAGCAGGGCCACCACCTCCGAGGTGGTCGAGACGCCGGGCAGGAACGGCACCCCGGACGCCTTCATCGCCTCCAGCAGCGCATCCGTCCACCCCGGGCTGACCAGGAACCGGGCCCCGGCGTCGACGGTGTCCCGCACGTTCTCCGGCGAGATCACCGTGCCCGCCCCGACCACCGCACCCGGGACCTCGGCGGCCATGGCCCGGATCGACTCCAGCGCGGCGGGCGTCCGCAGCGTCACCTCGATGGCCGGGAGCCCGCCCGCCACCAGCGCCCGCGCCAGCGGCACCGCGTCGGCCGCGTCGTGCAGGACGACGACGGGGACGACGGGGGCGAGATCGAGCACGGAGGCGTCGGACGGAGCGGAGGGCACGGCAGAGGAGGTCATGGGGTCATCCTGCCGCGAGCAAGGCAGTATCTGCAACGAGCGTTGCGCGGTGCGCAACGCCCTCTTCCTCGGGTCCGGTCAGTGGATGTCCGTCACCACCACGTCCAGCGACCACGGCCGCCCGGCCCGCGCGGGGGCCTCGGCCTCCACCACGTACCCGAGGTCCCGCAGCACCTCCACCAACCGCGCCGGGCCCTTCGGCCGCGCACCCGCCAGCAGCAGATCGCGCACCAGCCTGCCCTTGGTCGCCTTGTTGAAGTGGCTCACCACGGACCGCTTCTCCACCCCGCCCACCAGCTGGGAGTGCAGCACCCGCACGCTCGCCGTGCGCGATGCCACCTCACCCACGGGCTTCCACGCCGCCGCGTACGCCGAGGACCGCAGGTCCAGGACGAGCCCGTTCCCGGCGGCCTCGGGCAGCACCGTCTCCATCGGGGCACGCCAGTACGCGCCGAGCGCGCCGAGACCGGGCAGCTTCACCCCCATCGAGCAGCGGTACGGCGGAATCCGGTCGCCGATCCGCACCGCGCCCCACAGCCCCGAGAACACCAGCAGCGACTTCGCCGCCCGCCGCCGTGCGTCCGCCTCCAGCGAGGCCAGGTCCAGGGCGTCGTACAGCACACCGGTGTACAGCTGCCCGGCCGGACGGGTCCCGGCCGTGCGCAGCTCGGTGTTCTTGCCGACCTCGCCCCCCAGCCCCACGCTCAGACCCAGCACCTCACGGGCCTTCTCCTCGTCCGCCCGGCACAGCTCGACCAGCTCGTCCAGCACCGCCGCACGGGCCGGGGCGAGCCCCGACAGCGACAGCGACTCCGGCTTCAGCGAAGCCCCGCGCCCCGGGGCGGCCTTTCCTTCGGAGGGCGGCAACAGCACGAGCACGGCGGTTCTCCTTCGTACGTACGGCGCAGCGCGGACCCGGTCGGCGTGCGGGCTCTCCGGGTCCTCGGCAAGGGTACGGGGACGGGGCGGCGGCCCCTGTACGGCTGGAGCGGGGCCGGTGCCGGGGAGCGCCCCGGACGCCGCCCGCCCCCGCCCGGCCCGGCCCCGCTCCCGTTGGGGGAGCGGCTGCGGGTCCGGATCACGCGGGCTGGTCCGGTGCCGAGGACGGTGCTGTTCGCTCCGGCGTGAGCGGGGAGGACGATGTCCGGTCCTTCGTGAGGGCCGCGACCGCCGCCCGTGGGTCGTCGGCGTGGAAGCGGAGCGTCCGGGCGCTCCCGCGCCGGCCGAGCGGCCGCACGAACTCCACCGGCTCCGTCAGTTCCACCGTCACCGTCGTCTGGCTCCCCACCGCCAGATCAAGCGTCCCGTCCTCGTCCACCCGCAGCAGCCCCCCGTCCGGGAAGCGCCGCTCCACCCGGGCGGCGGCGATCACGGCGGCGGGCGCCCGCAGCTCGAACAGGGCGCCGTAGCGCAGCCGCAGCGATCCGTCGGCCTCCACGAGATGCGGCCGGGTCACACAGGCCGCGTGCAGGGCGAGGACGACGACGATCCCGTACACGTCCACCGCGAGCAGGATCGCGTGGACCAGCGGCCAGGGGATCACCAGGGCCAGCACCACGGTCTCCACGACAGAGACGACGAGCAACACGTACATGATTCCGCTCTGCGGTCCGGTGTACGAGAACGGCCGGGCCCCCGCCGGAATCCGGTGACGGCGGCGCAGGACCCACAGCCCGAGACCGTGCAACGCCCGGAGCTCGTGCACCACCAGCCGCCGCACGGCCACCGGCACCACGGACCGCACCACGGACAGTCCGGCCTCCCGCCGCGTGTCCCCGGACCGCCGCCGCGCCGTGTACAGCGGCCACATCGCGCACGCCTCCAGCACGAGCACACCCACCACCAGCGCCTCGGCCACCAGCAGAACGGCACCGGATATCCGGACCCCGGCCACCAGGCAGACCGCCAGCGCGACCTCACCGGGCAGCACCGCCCACATCGCGGCCCGCGCCACCCGCGGGCCCACCGGCTTCCCGGTGCTCATGTGTTCCTCCCCCGCACCCGCTCGGCCAGCGCCTCCATCACCCGGCGCACCACCGCGCGCTGCGCGGGCGGGTAGTCGTCGAGCAGCACCCGCCCGACCCCCGTCGCCGACGGCTCACCCCCGGGGATCACCGCCAGGACCTCGTCCGGTACGGCGGCGGCCAGCTCGGCCGCCAACGGCGCGATGCGCGGGTCGTCCACCCGGGCCCCGGCCAGCTCGTCGAGCCGCTCGTACAACGCGAGAACGCCCGGGTCCTCGGCCACCGGTCGCAGCGCGGCGAACACCTCGGCCCCGGCACCGTCGCCCGCCGCGTCCAGCAACAACAGATGCTCGCGGTCCTTCGCGGCGGCCGGGGACGTGGTGGCGGGCGCGTGCGCCAACAGCGTGGCGAGAGCGGGGGAGAGCGGCCCGTCAGAGGTGAGCGGAGCCTCCAGGAGCACGGCCAGCACCTGCCGCCGCCCGTGGATCTCCCGCTCCTGCCGCGCCAGATCGGCGTCCAGCTCCCCGAGCACCTCGGCCAGCTCCCGCCCCGCGTCGTCGGCGAGCACGTCCCGCACCTCGTCCAGGGAGAGCCCGATCTCCGACAGCCGCCTGATCCTGGCCAGCAGCACGGCATCGCGGACGGTGTACGCCCGATAGCCGTTGGCCTGCCGGGCGGGCTCGGGCAGGAGGCCGATGTGGTGGTAGTGCCGGACGGCCCGGGAGGTGACTCCCACGAGCGCGGCGATCTCTCCGATACGCATGCGGCCAGTAGAAACGTTGACGCCGCGACAAGGTCAAGCACCACTTTCCTTCTTCCGCTTCCGTCCACGCCGCATGGGCCTGTGCCACGATCGGGGGAGGAACTCCCATCTCATGGACGGCTGGTCCCCCGATGTCCCAGTCCGGCGAGCGACCGAGGAAGGGGCGTGACATGACTGCCATGGCGCACGAGCCGCTCACGCGGGCAGAAGTCCTTCTGGAGGGCTTCCTGGCCCTGGACACGCCGGAAGGCTTCCGGGCCGAGCTGATCGAGGGGGAGATCGTCGTGACGCCGCCGCAGGACGGGGACCACGAGGACTACATCAACGTGGTCCTGAAGATCGCCAGCTCCTGACGATTCCGTATGGGAAACCGCTTCCGCTGCCCGAGCCTTTCGCCTTCGATCTGGAGACCGGAGACTTCGGCTGAGGGACCACCGACAGGGCTGCCTGTCTGCGGCCCGGTAGGATGGCGATCACGGCAGACGAGCCGTGCGGACGGCCGCGTGGGGATCCTCGGATCCTCCCGAGGAACGTCCGGGCTCCACAGGGCAGGGTGGTGGCTAACGGCCACCCGGGGTGACCCGCGGGACAGTGCCACAGAAAACAGACCGCCCGGGACCTCGGTCCCGGGTAAGGGTGAAACGGTGGTGTAAGAGACCACCAGCGCCTGAGGTGACTCAGGCGGCTAGGTAAACCCCACCCGGAGCAAGGTCAAGAGGGGGCGTGCCGGAAACGGTACGGCCCTGCGTGAACGTCCGAGGGCTGCTCGCCCGAGTTCACGGGTAGACCGCACGAGGCCGGCAGCAATGCCGGCCCTAGATGGATGGCCGTCTCCCCGGCCGCCGCGAGGCGACCGGGAGACAGAACCCGGCGTACAGCGCGACTCGTCTGCCGGTGTGCTTGACAGGGCCTTCGGCCGGGTGTCCTACCTGGTCGGAGGCCCTTCCTCCGTCAGATGACCGGCGGCCGGCCCAGCCGTGTCATCTGCCACACCGTGGACCAGCGCATCGGGTGCCGCTCGCCGCACGGGGTCCGGACGCCCTCGGCGAAGCCGCCCGCCCAGGCGCGCAGGCCCTTCGGGTCGCGGGTGCGGGCCAGGGTGAGCAGGGTCCAGGTGCCGAGGTAGGCGGGGACCAGGAGGAGGGGCAGGTTCCGGCGGGCCAGCCAGACGCGGTTGCGGGCCGTCATCCGGTAGTAGACCGCGTGCCGGGCCGGGGACGTCTTGGGGTGCTGGAGCAGCAGCTCGGGCTCGTACAGCACCTTCCAGCCCGCGTCGAGCGCGCGCCAGGCGAGGTCGGTCTCCTCGTGGGTGAAGAAGAACTCGGCGGGCCACGGGCCGGTCCGCTCCAGCATCTTCATGGAGAACGCGTGGCCGCCGCCGAGGAAGGCCGTGACCGGGCCGCCGCGCATCGGGTCGCCCGCCCGCAGCCGGGGCACGTGGCGCCGCTGGGTCTCGCCGTGCTCGTCGGCGATCCGGAAGCCGACGATGCCGAGCCGGTCGTCGGCCGCGAAGTGGTCCCGCACCCGGCGGAAGACGTCCTTCTCGACCAGCAGTCCGTCGTCGTCCAGCTCGATCACCACGTCCACGTCGCCGATCTCGGCGAGCCTGCGCAGACCCTCGTTCCGGCCGCCCGGGCAGCCGAGGTTCTCCGGCAGTTCGATGGTGGTCACCCCGCCGTCGAGGTCCTCCAGGCCGGGGAACGCGGTGAAGTCCGGGAGCGCCGTCCCGTTGCCGATGATCACGAGCCGGGTGGGCCGGACGTCCTGCATGGCGACCGACGCCAGCAGCGCCTCGACCGCCTGCGGGCGGTCGCCCATGGTCACGATGGATACGCCGATGCGTGGTGCGGACAAGTTCGGTACTCCTGGGCTCGGCTGCCGTGCGGCTGCTGGTCGGCTGCGGTGCCCGCGATCGTAACGTCTCGGTGTTCAGTGTGCGGCTACCGCCCGGCCATTCGCGGGCCCGTCGGTGTTCAGCAGCGCGTACCCGGCCATGTCCCGCCGCCGGTCGCCCACCTGCCGTCGGCCGTGCGGCAGCCCCCCTCCCGCCGGGAGCCGACGTCCTCGGCGATCCGGGCGGAGGCGGTGTTCCACGGCTCGATGAAGAGCTGGAGGCGCTGGACGCGCGGGGCCTACCCCGTCACCGTACGCAGCACGGCGCCGGCGACCCCCTGGCCGCGCGGGAGAGGGGGGACGTGCGGTGAGGGGCGTGGGAGGCCCTTGGCGGTGACCGGCTTCGCGGTGCCCGGCGGCGCGTCGATAAAGTGCTGGAATGATATTCGGTAGAGCCGGGTTCGGGGGAGCCGTCGCCGACTTCGAGGCGGCGGTGACCGCCCAGGACGCCAAGCGCTCCGGTAAGGCGTTCGGCCGGTTGCAGGAGACCTTCGGGCAGGCCAGGGAGCCGGAGCTGCTGGACGGCGGGCCACGGCTCGCCGCCGTGCTGGAGCTGGTGGAGCCCGGCCCCCGTGCCGTCGTCGCCGCGCTCGTCGGGGCCTGTGTCGAGCGCGGCGCGGACGCCGAACGCTGTGCGCCGGGGGTGCTGGCCGGGCTGCGGTGGGCGCTGGAGCAGGCCCTGGTGTTCTGCGAGGCGTGGGTCTCGGGCGGTGGCGGCGCGTTTCCCGTCCCGGACGGCGGCGAGCCGGGCCCGGAGCCCGTGGAGCGGGCCGGCCTCGACGCGGCGGTCGGCTGGTGGACCCTTCCCCGGTGGGAGATGGCCGCCGTCGCGATGCTGAACCACCCGGGCGTGCGGCGGGCGGCCGGCTTCCGGGGCGAGGCGCTGCGGCTGCTCGGCGCGGTGGAGCGGGCCTCCGGCACGGAGCTGAAGTCCCTCGCCTACGCCCTCCTCGTGCTGGACGACGAACCGCTCGTCGCCCTCCACCGGGCGAGCGGCACCGGCTACCTGCTGCGGCTCTCCGGCATCGGGGACAACTTCCAGCTGCACACCCTGCTCGCCCACGCGCTCATCGGCGGCGGCCATGTGGAGGGCCGGGCCCCGTCGTCGCAGGAGGCGGCCGTCTGCCGGGAGACCCCCGGTCAGGTGGACACCGTGGGCTCCTTCGATCTGGTGGCCCCGGACGGCGAACTCATCTGGAACGAGGGCGCCCCCGCCGACATCCCCGTCGTCGACGGCGTCCGGCTGCTGGTCCTGGACGAGCCGTCCTACCGGCGGTCCTGGCCCGCGGGCCGCTTCTTCCCCGGCATGCGCGGCGACGCCCTGCTGGAGCGCGCCCTCGACCCGGAGGAGGCGGAACGCTGGTACGCCCACGTCTCCCCGGCCAAGGACGCCACCGGCTGAACCGCCGCCCCTTCGCCGTGCCCTGGAAGGCGGTTCAGCCGATCCGGACGCCCGTTCCGCTGACCCGGATCCGGGCGTCGCCCGTGCGCAGTTCTACGGTGAGCGTGCCGGGGCGGCCCAGGTCCGCCCCCTGGTGCAGCGTCAGTACGGCCGCGTCGGGTACGAGCCCCAGCTCCCGTGCGTACGCGCCGAAGGCCGCCGCGGCCGCGCCCGTCGCCGGGTCCTCGACGACCCCGCCCACCGGGAACGGGTCCCGGACGTGGAAGACCTCGGGCCCCTCGCGCCACACCAGTTGCAGAGTGGTCAGGTCGAGCCGGCGCATCAGCGCCGCGAGGCGCGCGAAGTCGTAGTCCAGGTCCGCCAGCCGTTCCCGGGTGGCGGCGGCCAGCACCAGGTGCCGGGCCCCCGCGTAGGCGATCCTGGGCGGCAGGGCCGGATCGAGGTCGGCGGCCGCCCAGTCAAGGGCCGCCAGTGCCTCCGCCAGGTCGGCCGCGGTGGTCTCCTCGACGTGCGGGGCCACGCTGGTGAGGGTGGCGCGGAGTTCGCCGTTCTCCCGTACGACGGTCACCGGCACCGGACCCGCGGGCGTGGCGAACTCCAGCTCGCCCGGCCCGTCCCGGTCGGCCAGGGCGAGCGCCGCGGCGACCGTGGCGTGGCCGCAGAAGGGCACCTCGGCCTTCGGGCTGAAGTAGCGGATCGCGTATGCGCCTTCGCCGGTCCGCTCCGTGAGGAACGCCGACTCGCTGTAGCCCAGCTCCGCCGCGACGGCGAGCATCGCTTCCTTGTCCAGCCCGGAGGCGTCCAGGACGACACCGGCGGGATTGCCGCCCGCGGGGTCGGCGGAGAAGGCGGTGTAACGCAGGACTTCGGGCGCGGGATCAGGTGTCACACCGGGGTCCAACCGTGCCGGCGTTCCCGGAATTCCCGCTTCCAGGTACGGCGGCCGGGCGGTACTGCGGCCGGGTGGTGCGACGGGTGACGTGCGGCGTCGCGGTGGTACGGCGCGCGCGGTGACACGGCGTGCGGTGGTACGGCGCGCGCGGGAGGGCCGGTCGCGGAGGGCCGCGCGCGGGAGGGCCGGTCGCGGCCGCCTGTGTCGCGACCGGCCCTCCCCGGACGTGTCAGTGGCAGCTCTTGACGCCCTTGTTCGCCTTGGTGGACTTCTTCCAGGAGCAGGAGTCCTGGAGCTTCCCGTTCGGCTTGATCAGCCGCGCCTTGTCGCCGGTGTTGTTCCAGACGTACGAGCCCCGGTTCCAGTGCACGGTGCCCGAGACGTTCTTGCCCTTGCCGGTGCGGAGCTTGACCGTCTTGCCCGCACCGATCGTGTAGCTGCCGAAGGTGTAGGTGTAGCCGGTCTTGTCCTTCACCTTGAAGCCCTTGAGCTGGACCTTCTTCTTGCCGTTGTTGTGGATGTTCACCCACTCGGCGTTCAGCGACTTCGTCGACCGGTTGTCCTTGCCGGGGCCGTCGTACTGCACGGTCCCGAAGTGCAGCCCGCCCTGGTGGGCGGCGGCCGAGGCCGGTGCCGCCGTGGCGAGGAGCGAGCCGGCCAGTGCGGTGGCGGCGGCCAGGGCGATCGGCGCAGCGGTGCGTATGCGCATGCGGTGTTCCTTCTGTGTCGTTCTGGTGAAGGCGTAACGAGATGCGATCATACGGACGGTGCGCGCTTGTTCGGTCGAAAGTGGAGAAATATGCAAATCCGGCCATGTGATGGCTAGTTCGAGCAAGGGCGATCGCCTTCGGGCTCAACCTCGTCCGATATAGGGCATGTTCGTCGCCAGGACCGTGGCGAACTGAACGTTCGCCTCCAGTGGCAGCTCCGCCATGTGCACCACCGTCCGCGCCACGTCGGACGCCGCCATCACCGGCTCCGCCGCCAGCTCTCCGTCGGCCTGGAGGATCCCGGTCGACATCCGCTCGGTCATCTCCGTCGCCGCGTTGCCGATGTCGATCTGCCCGCAGGCGATCCGGTGGCGGCGGCCGTCCAGCGAAAGCGACTTCGTCAGCCCGGTCATCGCGTGCTTGGTCGCGGTGTACGCGATCGAGTGCGGGCGCGGCGCGTGGGCGGAGACCGAGCCGTTGTTGATGATCCGGCCGCCCCGCGGGTCCTGCTCCTTCATCAGCCGGTACGCCGCCTGCGCGCACAGGAACGCGCCCGTCAGGTTCACATCGACGACCGCCCGCCAGTCCTCGGCGGCCAGGTCCTCCAGCGGTACACCACCGGGGCCGAACGTGCCCGCGTTGTTGAACAGGAGGTCCAGCCGGCCGAACCGCTCCCGTACGGCGGTGAAGAGTGCGCCGACCTCGTCGGCGTCGGTCACGTCCGTGGTGACGCAGAGCGCCTCGGTGTCCCCGGCGGCGGCTGCCGTCTCCGCCAGCGGCTCGGCCCGCCGGCCCGCGAGCGCGAGCGACCAGCCCGCGCTCGCGAGGGCGAGCGAGACGGCCCGCCCGATACCTGATCCCGCACCCGTGACGACGGCGACCTTCCGGCCGGGCTGCTCAGTGTTCATGGCCCGGCAGCGTACGGGACGGATCGGTGCACAGGGCACGCGGTGCTCATCGACCCGCCATGTGGATGTTGTGCACGCGACAACGGTGCGTCGTCACGCGCGATTGCCATGAAGCCCGACACCATCCGGGCTGAGGAGGGGCATATGACAGCCGCACAGACCATCATGACGCCCGATCAGAGCACACGGGCCACCGAACTCCACGCCACCGAACTCCACGCCACCGAACTTCACGCCGCCGCACGGCTGCTCGAACCGGAGGTGGGGCGCCGACGCTTCCTGACCGGCACCGGAGCCGCCGCCGCGCTCGCCTTCGCCGTGAACCTGCCCGCCGCCGGCACGGCGAGCGCCGCCGAACTCGACGCCCGCCGGATCACCGAGGACCCGTTCACCCTCGGCGTCGCCTCCGGCGACCCGCACCCGGAGTCCGTCCTCATCTGGACCCGGCTCGCCCCCCGCCCCTACGAGCCGGGCGGCGGCCTGCCGGCCGACCGGGTCGAGGTGCGCTGGGAGGTGGCCCGCGACGAGCTCTTCCGCCGTGTCGAGCAGCGCGGCTCGGTCACCGCCCACCCCGAGTTCAACCACAGCGCCCGCGCCGAGGTCCAGGGCCTCGACTCCGGACGGGTCTACTACTACCGCTTCCGCACCGGCGACTGGACCAGCCCGGTCGGCCGCACCCGCACCGCCCCGGCCCCCGGAACCCGCACCAGCTCCCTGACCCTGGCCGCCGTCTCCTGCCAGGCGTACCACGACGGGTACTTCACCGCCCTCCGCCACCTCGCCGCCGAGGACGTCGACGTCGTGTTCCACCTCGGCGACTACCTCTACGAGTACGCCGTCACCGCCACCGGCGGGGCGCGCGCCCACACCGACCTCAGACTCCCCGCGCACTACAACCGGGAGACGTTCACCCTGGAGGACTACCGGCTGCGCTACGCCCTCTACAAGTCCGACCCCGACCTGCGCGCCGCCCACGCCGCCCACCCCTTCGTCGTCACCTGGGACGACCACGAGACCGAGAACAACTACGCGGGCGACACCCCCGAGAACGACGTCACCCCCGAGGAGTTCCTGCTGCGCCGGGCCGCCGCGTACCGCGCGTACTGGGAGAACCAGCCGCTGCGCACCCCGCAGCGCCCCACCGGACCCGACATGCCGCTCTACCGTCGCCTGACGTTCGGGCGGCTCGCCCAGTTCGACATCCTCGACACCCGCCAGTACCGCAGCGACCAGGCCTACGGCGACGGCTGGCGAACCCCGGGACCCGAGTCCGAGGACCCCACGCGCACCATGACCGGGGCCGCCCAGGAGCGCTGGCTGGCCGACGGCTGGCGCGTCTCGGACGCCACCTGGAACGTCGTCCCGCAGCAGGTGACCTTCGCGCAGCGGCGCGACGTGCCCACCGACGCCTTCAAACTGTCCATGGACTCCTGGGACGGCTACCCGGCCTCCCGGCAGCGGGTGCTCGCCGGGGCCGAGGCCGCCGGGGTGGAGAACCTCATGATCCTCACCGGCGACGTCCATGTCTCCTACGCCTTCGACCTGAAGAAGGACTTCGACGACCCCGCCTCGCGCACCGTCGGCACGGAGATCGTCACCACATCCGTCAGCAGCGGCAGGGACGGCGTGGACCGGCCCGCCAACTGGGAGAACCAGACCCGTGCCAACCCGCACCTGAAGCACTACAACGGGCGGCGCGGCTACGCGCTCGTCACCCTCGGGACCAAGGAGGCCCGCGCCGACTTCCGTACGGTGGCGGCGGTCACGACCCCCGGCGCGCCCCTCTCCACAGTGGCCTCCTTCGTCACCGAGGCGGGGAACCCCGGGCTCACGCCCGCGTAGGCCTCACACCCGCATCACCGGGTTCACCGGTCCGCCGGGTAGCGGACGCCGATACGGTCCCGTACCGCGTCGAGCGTCCGCATCACCGCCAGCGAACCCTCCAGCGGGACGAGCGGGGACTCCAGCTCCCCGGCCCGCACCGCCCGTGCCACCTCGGCGGCCTCGTACTGCATGCCCGAGAGCCCCCGTGGCCCCGGCCCCGAAGTGATCGTCTCCGGCTCGGCGCCCGCCCGCCGCAGCACGAAGTGGTCCGGGTGGAAGAAGTCGCGCGGGATGTCGATCCGCCCGGCCGTGCCGATGATGGTGGCCGCCGTCGGGTGGTGGCCGACGATCGAGCACGAGAGCAGCGCGGTCGCACCGGAGTCCCAGCCGAGCAGCATCCCCGTGTTCAGGTCGACGCCCTCCGGGGACAGCAGCGCGTCGGCCGCCACCCGGTCCGGCTCGCCCAGCAACAGCTGCGCGAACGACACCGGGTAGACCCCGAGGTCCAGCAGCGCCCCGCCGCCCAGGTCCGGGTCGAGCAGCCGGTGCCCCGGAGCGAAGTCGCCCGCGAAGCCGAAATCCGCCTGTACGGTACGGATCTCGCCGATCGCCCCGTCCCGGACCAGCTCGGTGAGGCGGCGGACCACCGGGTTGAGATAGGTCCACATGGCCTCCATCAGGAAGAGGCCGCGGTCCCGCGCGAGCGCCACCAGCTCCCTCGCCTCCCGGCTGTTGAGCGTGAAGGCCTTCTCGCACAGCACATGCTTTCCGGCCCGCAGCGCCAGCCCGGCCGCCGCGTGGTGCGCCGAGTGCGGGGTGGCCACGTACACCACGTCCACCTCGTCGTCGGCGACCAGCTCCGCCCAGCTGCCGTAGGCCCGCCCGATCCCGTGCCGCTCGGCGAAGTCCCGCGCCGAGGCCTCCGTGCGCGAGGCCACCGCCACCACCTCCGCGTCGGGGAGCCCCTGTACGTCCGCCGTGAAGACCGCGGCTATGCCGCCCGTCGCCAGCACACCCCAGCGCACCGTCCCGCCCATGCCCGCCACCCCAGCCCGCCCGAAAAAGGTATCGACCACTCCGGCCGAGCTGAGAGCATAGATGCGGATTCAACGATGTGGAGAAGAGAATGCCGGACAGCGGCGGCAGCCGGGCCCAGCGAGCACACATACCCGACACCAGGACCGGGGCCGACGCCCGGCCGATCCCGCACGGGGACGCGGGCGCCCTCTCCGTCGACCCTGCCGCCCCGCAGGTCACCGCCCCCGCCGGCCTCCCCGGCCCGGCGGCGAAGACCGCCCGGCGCACCGGCCTCCTGGTCACCATGGTCCTCGGCGGACTCACCGCACTGCCGCCGCTGTCCATGGACATGTACCTCCCCGCGCTCCCCGCCGTCACCGACTCCCTGAGCGCCCCCGCCGCCACCGTCCAGCTCACCCTGACCGCGTGCCTGGCCGGAATGGCGCTCGGCCAGCTCGTCGTCGGACCCATGAGCGACCGCTGGGGCCGCCGGAAGCCCCTGCTCCTCGGCATGGTCGTCTACGTCCTCGCCACCGCGATCTGCGCCCTGGCCCCCACCGCCGAACTCCTCATCGGCTTCCGCCTCCTCCAGGGGCTCGCGGGCGCGGCCGGCATCGTCATCGCGCGGGCCGTGGTGCGCGACCTCTACGACGGCGTGGAGATGGCCCGGTTCTTCTCCACCCTGATGCTCATCTCCGGCGTCGCCCCGGTCATCGCACCGGTGATCGGCGGGCAGGTCCTGCGGATCACCGACTGGCGGGGCATCTTCGTCGTGCTGACCGCCGTCGGCATCGCCCTCACCCTGGTCGTCTGGAAGTGGCTGCACGAGACGCTGCCGCCCGCCGACCGCCACACCGGCGGGGTCGCCGACGCCCTGCGCACCATGCGGGGACTGCTCGCCGACCGGGTCTTCACCGGCTACATGGTCGCGGGCGGACTCGCCTTCGCCGTCCTCTTCGCGTACATCGCCGCATCCCCGTTCGTCGTGCAGGAGATCTACGGGGCCTCGCCCCAGACCTTCAGCCTGCTCTTCGGGCTCAACTCGATCGGCCTGATCATCGTCGGGCAGATCAACGGCAAGCTGCTCGTGGGCCGGATCAGCATGGACAAGGTGCTCGGCTTCGGCCTCGCGGTGATCGTGCTGGCCGCCGTGGCGCTGCTGCTCATGACGGCCGGCGTCTTCGGCGAGGTCGGGCTCGTACCGGTCGCGGCCGGACTCTTCGTGCTGATGTCGGCGATGGGTCTCGCGATGCCGAACACCAACGCCCAGGCGCTGATGCGCACCAAGCACGCGGCGGGCTCCGCCTCCGCGCTGCTCGGCACGTCCTCGTTCCTCATCGGCGCCATCGCCTCCCCGCTGGTCGGCATCGCGGGGGAGGACACGGCCGTCCCGATGGCCCTCGTCCAGGTGGTCTGCGCGGTCGCGGCGGTGGTCTGCTTCCTGCTGATGTGCCGCCCCTGGCAGCGAGTGGGCCGCGAGGCCGGCGGCCTCTGAGACACCCCTTCCGGCTGCGGACCCGGCGCCCGCCGCGGACTCAGCCGGCGCGCGGGTAGCCGATCAGATGCGTGCGGTCCTGCCGGTCGGTCCAGTGGAACACCCCGACCCCGGTCGTCTCCGTCCCCGGCAGCCGCGCGCCGCGTGACAGCCGGTCGGTACTCCAGGTGGCGAAGTCCATCGAGACCGGGAGCCCGCCGCCGGACAGCGCCTCCGAGGCGTCGCGCGCGTTCTCGGCCCCGTACGCGATGCCGTCGTCCGTCACCGTGGCCAGCGTCAGATGGGCGGCGCCCTCCTCGTCCTCGAAGCAGCGGCCCTGCTTCGCCTCCAGATCAAAGGCCAGGTTCCCGGCGATCAGGTAGTCGCCCGAGGGGGAGAGGACCGCCTGGGGGAACCGCCCCGGCGCTATGGCGGGCCGGTGGCACTCCACCGAGGTGAGGACCTCTCCGGTCGTCGCGTCGTGCACCGCCCACAGCTCGTGGGTCGCCGCCCGCTTGGTCTTCCTCGCGGGCGCCCACTTCGCCAACACCTGGTCCGGGGTCATCGACGTCACCACACCGCTGCCCCTGTCGGCGCCCTTGGGCGCGACATCGCGGCTGAACCAGCCGCCGCGCACCCAGAACTCCCGTGCTCCGCCCAGCAGCAGGCCCTCGGCGGTCTGCCCGTGCACCTCGGTGAGCTGCTTGCAGGCCGGGCAGCCCTTGGGGTACTTCAACCTGCCCGCGCTCAGTTCGGACACCTCACCCGTGACCGGGTCCACCAGGGTGCTGTTCGCCTTCGCGTCGCTGATCACGATGTCCGGCCCGGTCGTGTTGACGTCCGGGGCGCCGGACCACGGCACCTCGACGCGCTCCCGGTTCCCGTTGGTCACGTCGTACAGATCGAGCGCGAGGAAGGTGCTCGACGGCGACAGCCCGTCGCCGACCTTCCCGTAGGACCAGGTCACGAAGAACTGCCGGTCGCCCTTGGCGACCGTGGCGAGCCTCGGATAGTGCAGCGGGTCCGGCTGCCGCCAGGCCTTGCCGCGCCAGCCCAGCTCGCCGGTGGCCGTGTCGACGGTGCGCAGCCGGTAGCGGTTGTCCTTCGAACGCTCCAGATAGGCCAGCAGGCCCGTCGCGTGGGAGACGGCCACGTCGGGGGAGGAGCCGATGATCTCCCAGCCCCGGTCCGTCGTGTACTGCGGCGGAACGGTCAGCCGGGTCACCGGACCCGCGCTCGGCAGCACCGGCTTCGCCGTCGTGCCGGCCGCGCCGTCCTTCCCGCCGTCGTCGTCGGGGCTGGTGCCGCAGGTGGCCAGCAGCAGGAGCAGGGCGAGGAAGACCACCCCGCCGACCAAGGTCAGCCGCACGATCTTCTGTCTCATGGATCCCTCGCTGGACCTTGGTGATCTGGCGCCGCTCACGCGCGGGCCAGCGTAGCAACAGGCTCCCGGCGGCGTGGAGTTCGCGGGATTCCTGTCCGGTGCCGATGATGTGGAGCCCTGGTGCGGCCCGCCGGTGGGGTCCGCCCCGCCCGCGCAGTCTCCCCGTACCCGCTCCGGCCGGGCCGAAGCGGAATGCGTCCGCCGGTCCGCCTCCGCCTACAATTCGGCGGTGAACGTCACCCTCCCCACCGCACAGTCCCTGCGCGCGGCGCTGGCCGGGCTGCTCGACGGACTGCCGCCCAAGCAGGCCGCGCAGGCCGTCGACCGGCTGATCGCCAGCTACCGGGGGGAGACCCCGACGGACGCCCCGATCCTGCGGGACCGCTCCGATGTCGCCGCGTACGCCGCGTACCGGATGCCCGCCACCTACGAAGCCGTACGGTCCTCCCTCGACGCCCTGGCCGAGGCCGCGCCCGACTGGAAGCCCGCCACCCACACCGACGTCGGGGGCGGCACGGGCGCGGCGAGCTGGGCGGTGGCCGGGGTCTGGGAGGGCCCGGCCACGACCGTCCTGGACTGGGCCGAACCGGCCCTCGCGCTCGGCCGCGAACTCGCCGAGGCGTCCGGGGTACCCGGGCTCCGCGACGCACGCTGGGAGAAGGCCCGGATCGGAGCGGCGCTGGAGCTGGCCCCGGTGGACCTGGTCACCGTCAGCTACGTACTCAAGGAGCTGACCGCCGGGGCCAGGGCCGGGCTCCTCGACGCCGCGGCGGCGGCCGGGCAGGCGGTGGTGGTCGTGGAGCCCGGCACCCCCGACGGCTACGCCCGGATCATCGAGGCCCGCGACCGGCTGATCGCCGCCGGGCTGAGCGTCGCGGCCCCCTGCCCGCACAGCGACGCCTGCCCGATCACCCCCGGGGCCGACTGGTGCCACTTCTCCGCCCGGGTCAGCCGCTCCTCGCTGCACCGGCAGGTCAAGGGCGGCTCGCTGAGCCACGAGGACGAGAAGTTCAGTTACGTCGTCGCCACCCGCTTCCCCACCGCCCCGGCGCCCGCCCGGATCACCCGCAGACCGCAGATCCGCAAGGGCCAGGTGCTGCTGGAGCTGTGCACCCGCGACGACGGCCTGGCCCGCTCCACGGTCACCAAGCGCCACGGCGAGCTGTACCGGGCGGCCAGGGACGTCGCCTGGGGCGATCCCTGGCCGCCGGAGGGCACGGACCGCTAGCGATCCGCGCCCTCCGGCCCGCTCCGCGGGGAGCGCGGACCGCCGCCTGATCAGGCCCGCAGCTCCTGGGTGCAGCACTTCACGCTGCCGCCGCCCTTGAGCAGCTCGCCCAGGTCCATCGGGACCGGCTCGAAGCCCCGGTCCCGCAGCGGGTCCAGGAGCCCCGTCGCCCCCTGCGGCAGCAGGACGTGACGCCCGTCGCTGACCGAGTTCAGGCCGAACGCCGCCGCGTCCGCCTCCCGGGCGAGCAACGCGTCCGGGAACAGCCGGCGCAGCACCGCCCGGCTGCCGGGGGAGAAGGCGTCCGGGTAGTACATGATCTCGTCGGCCGCCGGGTCCAGCACGCACAGCGCGGTGTCCAGGTGGTAATAGCGCGGATCCACCAGATCGAGACCGATGACCGGCAGCCCGAAGAACTCCTGGGCCTCGGCGTGCGAGAGCGGACTGGAGCGGAAGCCGCGTCCGGCCAGCAGGTACGAGGCGGTGACGGCGAAGTCCCCCTCACCCTCGTTGACGTGCTCCGGCTCGTGGACCTCGGCGAAGCCGTGTTCCCGGAACCAGTCCCGGTGGGCCCCGGCCTCCTCGTACCGCTCCCGGTACGCGAACAGCGCGCCGAGCACCCGGCCGCCGATCACCGTGGCGCCGTTGGCGGCGAAGACCATGTCGGGCAGGTCGGGACGGGGAGCGAGCAGCTCGACGGTGTGGCCGAGGGCGCGGTAGCGGTCACGCAGGTCCTCCCACTGGGTCTGGGCCAGCGGCAGGTCGACGGGTTTGGACGGGTCCATCCACGGGTTGATGGAGTAGGTGACCCGGAAGTGCGCCGGGGCGCACATCAGGTAGCGACGAGGGGTGGCGTCACGGTTCAACTCGGGCTCCTCGCGAACGGCGGCCGGGGCCGCGGAACGGTGGGATGCGCACGGTCTGTGCGTGAGCCCATGGTGCGCCGTGCGCGCCGGATCCGCAGTCAATCGATCGGGTGGTTCACCGGACCGTCCGGTCACGGCCACCGCCGGTCGCGGCCACGCCCGGATGTCCCGGTCGCCCGGTCGTCCGGTGTCGCCCCAGATGTCCGGTCGCCCGGTTGTCCCGTGTTCCGCCGCCGCAAGACGATACGTATCGGCTTGTTGGGCGCTAGATTGGGCCCATGGCACCCACCAAGGCACCCGACTCCGCCCGTCGCAGCGACCGCTCCCGCCGCGCGATCCACGACGCCGCGCTCGCCCTCGTCGGAGAGGTGGGCTACCGGCGCACGACGATCGAGGGTATCGCCGCCCGCGCCGGGGTCGGCAAGCAGACCATCTACCGATGGTGGCCCTCCAAGGCCGCCGTGCTGATGGAAGCCTTCCTCGACCTGGCGGGCCGGACCGCAGAGGAGGCCGGACCGCAGTCCGGCGACGCCGCGCAGTCCCTCCCCGACACCGGTGATCTGACCGCCGACCTCAAGCTCGTCCTGCGGGCCACCGTCGACGAGCTGAACGACCCGGCGCTGGAGGTCCCCACCCGCGCGCTGACCGCCGAGGGCATCGTCGACGCGAAGCTGGGCGCCGAATTCGTCACGAAGCTGCTCGATCCGCAGCTCGCGCTGTACGTCACGCGCCTGCGGGCCGCCCAGGAGGCCGGGGACCTGCGTGCCGACGCCGACCCCCGGATCGCCCTGGAACTGCTCATCGGCCCGCTGATGCACCGCTGGCTGCTGCGGACCCTGCCGCTCACCCACGCGTACGCCGACGCGATCGTCGACTACACCCTCGGCGGGCTCACCCCGCGGCCGTGATCCGAGGCCCCGGCGGCAGCCCCCAGCCCCTTCCGGCCATGGGGGGAGAGGGCCGGTATGGGGTGACATCGGGCGTGATCGTGCTCACTCGGCGCGGTGGTACACGGCCCCGCTGGTGAACTCTGGCCACCCGAACCGCAGGATGGTGCGACGATGGACAGGCAACGCTGAGGTGAACTGCTGAGGTGAGGGGATAGATGGGCGCCGATTCCGGCCGTTTCCGCGGCACAGAGAGCAGGATCTCCCAGTGGCTGCGGCGACGTCCCAAATCACCGGGGGCCGAGGCCGATGAGTCGGCCAGAGTCGCGCTGCTCCTGGCGGTCGCCGACGCGGGCATGCCCATCGCCCCGGCCGCCCACCCCCTCGGATACCGGTGTTCGTGCGAACGCATCGGCTGCCCCACTCCCGCCCGGCATCCCATCTCCTTCGCCTGGCAGACGCAGTCGACCACCGACCGCGCCCAGATCGAGCGCTGGGCCGACGGCCAGCCGCTGGCCAACTTCATCACCGCGACCGGCATGGTCCACGACGTGCTGGACGTCCCGCTGACCGCGGGCCGCAGCGCGCTGGAGCGCCTTCTCGACGCCGGTATCGACGTCGGCCCGGTCGCCCAGTCCGGCGAGGACCGGATGCTCTTCTTCACCGCCACCCGCGGCACTCCCGAGGACGAGGACGAGTGGTGGCCCTGCGAGCTGGACTGCCACCCGGAGACCATGGACGCCCACCCGGGCCTGCGCTGGCACTGCCGGGGCAGCTACGTCCTGCTGCCGCCCGCCCGGCTCCCCGGTGAGCTCGACGTCCACTGGGTGCGCGGCCCCGAGCACGAGCTGCCCGACCCGCTGACCCTGCTGGAGACGCTCACCGACGCCTGCGCGCGGTACGCGGGCAGTGCCGAGCAGAGCGAGCTGGACCACGACTCGATCGCCTGGCCGCTGAGCCGCTGAGCCGCTGGTCAGGTGTGCGACCGCCCGGCCGCGGGGCCGGGCGGCGTCGGGCCGTCGGCGGCGCCGCGGCCCGTGCCGCCGCGCCTACTCGCCCTTGGCCGCGACCAGACCCGGCAGCCGGTTCAGCATCCGCACCTTGCCGCCGGATCCGGACTCGGAGCCGGCCGCCGTCCCGCGCGGCGGGACGTGCACCAGCTGGCTGGAGACCCGCTCCTTGGTGAGGCTGCTGTTCACCTCTCCGGTGAGCAGCGCCTTCACGTCCGCGTTGACCTCGGGCCGCAGCCCCTTCGCCGCGATCTGCCGCTCGAAGTGCTTGCTGCTGAAGAAGACCAGCGCCCCGCCGCCCTCGGTGCGCAGCCCGAGCGGCGCGAACGCCGCACTCGTCAGCGGCTGGTCGACGTACTGGTACGAGAACCCCGCCCGCCGCGTGGTGCGGCGCGTCTCGCGCCAGCCCGAGGTCGCCGTGGAGGGCGTGAACACATCCGGGGCGCCGCTGCGCAGATAGTCGGTGTACGTGGCGCTCAGCTCCGCGGGCGCCACGGCCAGGCTCTCGTCCTCGGGCTTCACCGGGGTGGCGAACCCGTCCTCGTCCAGGGTGAACTCCGGTACCTGGGACGGCGGGACGACAGCGAGATACGAGGCCTTCCACAGCGCGTCGGGGCCCGACCGCACGAACACCACCAGCCAGCGGGTGTCCAGCTTCCCGCCGTCCCGGTCCCGGTTGGAGTCGGTGTCCGCGAGGAACCAGCGCGGCCAGCCCGCCTTCTTGGGGACGATGTACGTCACGTCGTCCAGCACCAGTGGCGTGTGCGCCTTGTTGCCTTCGGGGCTGTACGCCTGCCGGGCCTTCAGCCCGGCCTGGTTGACCGCGCCGAGCGAACCCGTCACCCGGTCCGCGTCCAGCGCCGGATCGAACGCCTTGTCCGCCGCGTTGTAGGCGTCGGTGAAGTCCTTGAGCGCCTGTGCGGCCTCCGGCTTCTTCGCCCCGGGGAGCACCTCCAGCTCCCCGTGCACCGTCACACAGCCGCTCGCCGTCAGGCACAGCACCGTCGCCGTCGCGAGCCCCGCCGTCAGCCGGCCCAGCCCAGGGTGTCTCGTCATCCGTTGCTTCCGCGCCTTCTGATCCGTCGCCCGCACTGACCGTCGAAACCCTACCGGGGCGGCGGACGGTGTGCGGACGGGGAGCGGATGCGGCGTCCACACCGTGACCTGGCGGCGGCGGAAGCCGCCTCAGACCCCGCGCACCGGCACGATCAGCGGTCTGCCCGTACGGGGGTGGGGGAAGACCTCCACCGGCTGCCGGTACACCTCACCGAGCAGTTCGCCGCTGAACACCGTCTCCGGCGGGCCCAGTTCCGCGATCCGCCCCTCATGCAGGACGGCGGCCCGGTCCGCGTACGCCGCGGCGAGGCCGAGGTCGTGCAGCACGACCACCACCGCGTCCCCGGCGGCTGCCCGCTCCCGGCAGATCCGCAGCACCAGCTCCTGGTGGCGCAGGTCCAGGGCGGCGGTCGGCTCGTCGAGCAGCATCAGCGGGGCCCGCTGCGCCAGCACCCGGGCCAGCGCCACCCGCGCCCTCTCGCCGCCCGACAGCGCGGAGAAGGGGCGGCCCGCGAACCGGGTCACCTCGGTGGCCGCCATCGCCGCGGCCACCGCCGCGTCGTCCTCGTCCTCCCGCTCCGTACCGGCCCAGGGTGCCCGCCCCATCCGTACGACGTCCTCCACCGGGAACGGGAACGACAGCGCGGCGGACTGCGGCAGCACCGAGCGGCGCAGCGCCAGATCGGGCGCGGACCAAGCGGCGGCCGGGCGGCCGTCGATCCGCACCTCCCCGCTCCCGGCGGGCAGATCGGCGGCCAGCGCCGCCAGCAGCGTCGACTTGCCCGCCCCGTTCGGCCCGACCAGGGCCACCACCTCGCCCGCGTGCGCGGTCAGGCCGACGGAGTCCAGCACCTGCCGCTGCCCGAGGCGGACCGACAGACCGACGGCCTCGACGGCGGGGGAGCCGGGGGCGAGAGGCGAGGGCAGCTTCCGGGTGCGTACCGCGAACAGGTCTCTCAGCGTCCTCATGCCCAACCACCTTGCCTACGACGGGTCCTGCGCAGCAGCCAGAAGAAGAACGGGCTGCCGAAGAGCGCGGTGAGCACCCCGAGCGGCAGCTCGGCGGGGGCCGCCACCGTACGGGCCGCGAGGTCCCCCGCCACCAGGACCAGGGCGCCGCCGAGCGCACTGCCCGGAACGAGGAAACGGTGGCCGGGGCCGTTCGCCATCCGCAGCAGATGCGGCACGAGCAGCCCGACGAAGGAGATGATCCCGGCGACGGCGACCGCGGCGGCCGTCAGCAGCGCCACCACCAGCACCAGCACGATCCGCAGCCGCTCCACGTCCACGCCCAGGTGCCGGGCGGGCCGCTCCCCGAGCGCCAGCAGGTCCAGCTTGCGGGCGTAGAACGGGGCGATGAGGAGCCCCGCCAACGCGCACGGCAGCACGGCGAGCACCTTGGGCCAGGTGGCCTGGGAGAGCGAACCGAGCTGCCAGAAGGTGATCTGGGTGATCTGCGCGTTGTCCGCGAAGAAGATGAAGAGTCCGATCAGCGCGCCCGCGAACGCGTTGACCGCGATACCGGTGAGGATCAGCGTCACCACTTCGGTCCGGCCGCCGGACCGCGAGAGCGTGTAGACGAGCAGCACGGTGATGAGACCCGCGACGAACGCGAAGACGGTGATGGTCCAGTTGCCGAAGAAGCTCAGGCCGAGCGCGATGGAGGCGACCGCGCCCACCGCCGCGCCCGCCGAGATGCCGATCACACCGGGCTCGGCGAGCGGGTTGCCGAACACGCCCTGCATCAGCGCGCCCGCACAGCCGAGGGACGCGCCGACGAGCAGCGCGAGGACGACCCGGGGAAGCCGTACGTTCCACAGGACGCTCTCGCCGACCCGGTCCAACTCCTGGCCGCCGAGCCCGATCCGGTGCTGCACGGAGGACAGGACGTCGCCGAGCGGAATGCTGTACGCGCCGATCGCCGCGGACAGCAGACAGCCGGCGAGCAGGGCCAGGGAGAGCACCGCGGTGAGCACGAACGCCCTGCTCCGGGGGGACTTGGGGGCGGCGCCGCCCGTTCCCTCGCCCGGGGACCTCGGATCGGTCCCGGTACGTTCCCCGTACGAGGTGGTCACCGGCCCGTGCCGCCCTTCGCGTACAGCTGCTCCACGATCTCGGTGAGCACCCGGTCGGTGCGCGGCCCGTAGTTGAGCAGCACCCCGTCGTCGACGGTGACGATCCGGCGGTCCATCCCGGCCGGGGTCTCCGCGATGCCGGGGATCTTGACCAGACCGTCCATGCCGCCGACCGATTCGAAGCCCTTGGTCATCAGGAGGATCGCGTCCGGCGCGGCCTTGGCGAGCGCCTCGCTGGTGATGGCGGTGAAGTCCTTCTCCAGGCCCGACTCCTTGCCTGCGTCGACCGCGCCCGCCGCCTCCAGCAGCGAACCGGCCCCGGACTCCGCGCCGCCCAGCAGATAGACGGAGGCCGAGCCCCGCAGGTAGAGGAAGGCGACCCGGGGCTTCTTGCCGTCCGCGGGGGCCGGGATCGACTTGCTGACGGCGGCGATCCGGGACTCGGTGCGCTCCTTGAGCTCCGTTCCGGCGGACGGTACGCCGAGGGCCTCGGCGACGGCGTCGATGCGGCGGCCGACATCGGTGAGCCCCTTGGCGGGCTCGACGACGAGCAGGGGGATGCCCGCGTCGCGGATCTGGTCGATCGCCTCGGCCGGCCCGGTGGTGGTGTCGGCGAGGACGATCGTCGGCCTCAGCGAGAGCACGCTCTCCGCCGATACGTCGTGGGCGCGGGTCACCACCGGCAGTTTCCCGGCCTGTTCGAAGGTGGCGGTGATGTCCCGGGCGACCACCTGCTTCCCGAAGCCGAGGGTGAAGACGATCTCGCTCAGCGACCCGGTCAGTGGCACGATCCGGTCGGTGGAGCCGATGGTGACCTTCGTGCCGTCCGCCGAGCCGACCGTCACCGGCAGCTTCGGCGCGGGCGGGGCGGCCAGTGGCTCGACCCGGTCGGCGTCGGCGGTGCTCCCGGCGGACTTCGGCGTGGAGTCGCCGCCTCCGCCTCCGCCGCAGCCGGTCAGGACCAGTGCGAAGGCCACGGCGGCGGTGAGGGTGGCGACCACCCTGCCCCGGGCCGGGAGACGGGGACAAGTCCGTCCGGCGTCCGGGCCCCCGGAGCCCTCGGGGCTCCTCGTGGCGAAGGCCTGCGAGATGTGCACGGGGCACCGTCCTGTCGTTCTGCGGCGTGCGGTCGGCCGTTCGCCGGTAACGGCGTGACCGGAGGGGTTCCGGCCCGGGCTGGGAATACCTTAGGTTAGCCTTACCTGAGTATCCAGTCCTCGGAGGGGCCCTCATGCTGTCGTCCAGATCCACCCGCGCGCTCGCCGTCGCGCTCCTCGCGGTACTGCTGGGAGCCCTGCTCCCCGCCGCCACCGCGCAAGCGGCAAGCCGTACGGTGCAGGGCGGCCGGCTGGACTGGGGCATCAAGTCCTCCTTCCAGAGCTACGTCACCGGCCCCATCGCGAGCGGCAGTTGGAGCCTGACCGGCGGCGCGGCCACGGTCGGTGGCAGCCAGTTCCGCTTTCACTCGGCGACCGGCTCCTACGATCCGGACACCGGAGCGTTCAGCTCCGGCTTCTCCGGCGGCGTGCACTTCACCGGCCATCAGAAGCCCGACGGCAGCAATGAGCTGGACCTCACGATCAGCCGTCCCACCGTCCGCGTCAGCGGCGGCAGCGGCACGCTCTACGCGGACATGGTCAGCAAGGAGCGAGGGACCGGAAAGGTCTCCAACCGCTCCCAGGTGCCGCTGGCCACGCTCGGCCTCGGCGGGATCGACATGAAGGGCGGTTCCACCCCCGTCGCCCTCACAGGCGTCCCCGCGACGCTGACCTCCCAGGGCGCCTCCGCCTTCGCGGGCTACTACACCGCGGGCACCCCCCTCGACCCGATCAGTCTCTCCGTCGACACCGAGGGCGCCGCAGTCGAGCCGAAGCCCGCCGCCCCGGACGAGAAGAAGGGCGAGGGCGAGAAGAAGGAGAAGGCGGAGAAGAAGGAGAAGGCGGGCCGGGTCGAGGACGCCGCCGTCGACTGGGGCGTAC
Source organism: Streptomyces sp. NPDC104313 (assembly GCF_055583985.1). Lineage (NCBI taxonomy): Bacteria > Bacillati > Actinomycetota > Actinomycetes > Kitasatosporales > Streptomycetaceae > Streptomyces > Streptomyces sp. NPDC104313. The sequence continues at coordinate 409,831 of NZ_JBVJMW010000001.1, read as the reverse complement.
GCCGCACCTTCCGCGAGTACGTCACCGGCTCCATCGGCCAGGGCAGGTGGACGCTCGCCGACGGCGCCCAGGACGGCGGGGCCCTGTTCCGCTTCCCGCACGGCAAGGGGACGTACGACGCGAAGAAGCAGACGCTGGAGGCGGACTTCAGCGGCAGCGTCCGCTTCACCGGCGCCCACGACCTCGACCTGAAGTTCGCCGGCGTCACCGTCGCCGTCGCCAAGGGCGAGGGCACCCTGTCGGCGGACGTCACCAGCGAAGGCGCCACCCGCGAGGACGTGCCCCTCATCACCTTCCCCGCGAAGGACCTCGCGCCGAAGGAGGGTCTCGCCGTCCTCACCGAGGTCCCCGCCACCCTCACCGCCGACGGAGCCAAGGCGTTCGGCTCCCTGTACGCGGCGGGCACCGCGATGGACCCGGTCTCGCTCGCCGTGGCCGTCGACGAGAAGGCCGAACTGCCCGCGCTGCCCGACCTCGGCAGTGAGCCGACAGCTGCTGCGAAGCCCACGAAGAAGGCCGCGGCGAAGACCTCCGCCGCACCGGTGGCCGCCTCCTCCGACTCCGGCCCGGGCGCCGGCACCTGGGCGGCCATCGGCGGCGGTGTGCTGCTGCTCGTCGCCGCCGGGACGTTCCTCGCCCTGCGCCGCCGCGGGTCCGGGCAGGGGCCCGACGCCGACGCCACCGCGGGCTCCGACGCCTCCACGACCCCCTGACCCCCGGACACCTCCTCATGCGCGCCTTATGGATCCTCACCCCCTCCCCGCACGCCTCTCTTCCCCCTCCCCCCGTTTCGCTAGGAGACCCACCGACATGGCAGCAACCCGCCGCCCCATAGCCCTCGCCGCGGCTGTCGCCACGGCCGCCGTCCTGGGCGCGACCTTCGCCCTCCCCGCCCTCGCCGCCGACGGCTCCTCCGGGGCCGCGCCCGCCGGGGCCCCGAAGCTGGAGCTGGTGAACGGCACGCTGGACTGGGGCATTCACGCGGACTTCCGTGAGTACGTGGCCGGCCCCATCGCGCACGGCAAGATCACTGTCACGGACGGCGCCCAGCAGGCCGCCGACAACGGTGTGTTCACCTTCACCGGCGGCACGGGCACGTACGACACGGGGACGCACGCATCCGAGACCGCGTTCAAGGGCGGTGTCCGGTTCGAGGGCCACGAGGGCGTCCTCGACGTCAAGCTGAGCGACATCAAGGTCGGCTCGGGGCGTGAGACCGGCACCATCACCGCCGACTTCACCAGCAAGAAGACGGACGGCACCGTCGTCACCAAGAACGACACCCCGATCGCCGACCTGGACATGACCAAGGCCAAGCGGGGCGGCGGCGCGGGTGGTGCGATGGTCTTCTCCGACATCCCCGCCAAGCTGACCGCCGACGGCGTGGACGCTTTCGGAGGCTTCTACAAGGAAGGCTCCGCGCTCGACACGGCGACCCTGTCGGTCAAGTCCGCCGAGCCCAACCCGGATCCGTCGAAGGACCCGAGCAAGGATCCCTCCAAGGACCCGAGCAAGGACCCGAGCAAGGACCCGAGCAAGGACCCGTCCAAGGACCCGTCCAAGGAGCCGAGCAAGGACCCGTCCAAGGAGCCGACGACCGACCCGTCGCCGACTGCCTCCGAGACCGCCGCGCCCGTCAGCGGACCGGTCGTGGACGGCACCCTTAACTGGGGCGTCAAGGAGAAGTTCCGCTCCTACGTGGTCGGCCCGATCGCGCACGGCAAGGTCGAGACGAGCGGTGGCGCGACCACCGTCGCCGACGGCTACCGCTTCAGCAAGGCCACCGGTCACCTCGACGCCGACAAGAACACGCTGGACGCCGCGTTCCGGGGCAAGGTGCGCTTCCTCGGCCACGAGCAGGCCGGCGCGTACGAGCTCGACCTCTCCCTCAGCAACCTGAAGGTCGAGATCAAGGGCACCTCCGGCACGCTCGTCGCCGATGTCTCCACCAAGGCGCTCCCGACCAAAGCGAACCCGAAGCCCAAGGTCAACGAGCTGACCGGGGTGGACTTCGCCGACCTGAAGGTGCCCGCGGGCGCGCTCGCCGCCAGAGGCGGCATCGTGAACCTCAAGGGCATCCCGGCGACGCTCACCGAGGGCGGCGCCAAGGCGTTCGGTGGCTTCTACTTCAAGGGCGACGAGCTCGATGCCGTGAACGTCGCGGTCTCCCTCGACAAGGACGCCCAGCTTCCGGGCGGTTCCACCGGCGGCTCCGGTTCCACCGGCGGTTCGGGCTCCACCGGCGGCTCCACGACCGGTGGTGCCACCACCGGCGGTGGCACGGTCGGCGGCTCCACCGGCGGCTCCACCGGCGGTTTGGTCGGTGGCTCCGGAGCCTTGGCAGCCACCGGTTCCGACGTCCCGACGGGCGCGCTGATCGCCGCCTCCGGCGTCGTCGTGGCGGCCGGCGCGGGTGTCGTGATCGCGGCGCGCCGTCGTCGCGACTCCACCGTCTGACCCATCCGCACTACCCGCACCACCCGCACCACCTGAACGGCCCCGGGGCCGTACCGGCAGCCTCCCCGCTTTCCGGTACGGCCCCGCTGCCTAGGCCCGCCGCCGTACTCCGCCCGGTTTCCCCTCCCCGGCGCCGGGCAGTGCTTGAATGCCCCCGTGAGCGACTACGACGTACCCCGGGGCATCGATGTCCTGCGGGTGTTCTGCGGACCCGACGGCCGGCACGGCAACGCCCTCGGCGTCGTACGCGACGGACGCGGCCACCCCGACGAGGCCTCCCGGCAACTCCTCGCCCGGCGGCTGGGCTTCAGCGAGACCGTGTTCGTCGACGACCCGGAGCGCGGGCGGGTGGACATCCACGCCCCGGGGCTCCGGCTGCCGTTCGCCGGACACCCGCTGGTGGGCACCGCCTGGCTGCTGGACCTGGAGGTCCTGGAACTGGAGGTCGGGGACGTGTTCGCGCGCCAGGACGGGGAGTTCACCTGGGTCACCGCCCGCCCCGAGTGGGTCCCGCCGCGCACGCTCCGGCAGTACGGGAGCGCCGCCGAGGTCGAGGCGCTGCCGGGCCCGCCGCCCGGCGGGGGGTGGCTCTACGCCTGGGCCTGGGAGGACGAGGCGGCCGGGCGGGTGCGTGCGCGGGCCTTCCCGGGGCGCGGGGAGGCGATCGTCGAGGACGAGGCGACGGGCGCGGCGGCCCTGCTGCTCAGCGCACGGCTCGGCCGGGCCCTGAACATCATCCAAGGACGCGGTTCCCAGATCCTCACCGCACCCGCGCCGGACGGCACGGTGGAGGTCGGGGGCCGCGTCCTGATGGCGCTCCGGGGCTGACCCCGGAGCGGCCTTCCTCGTTCTTCGCCCCTTCCGGAAAAGCGTGCGGCTCCACCGGAAGCCGGTGGAGCCGCACGCTTACGGGCACACTCGCCCACGCCCGGTCACGCGCTGAGCGGGAAGACCTCGCCCAGTTCGCGGAAGACCGCGGTGTTCAGTGCGAAGGCCCGCTTGCACTCCTCGATGATGCGCTGCTTCTCCAGGTCGTCCGCGTTCACCGTGTCCAGCAGTTCGCGGTAACCCCGCTTGAACGCGGCCGGGTTGGTGATCTCCTCGAAGACGTAGAAGCGCACGCCGTCGCCCTTGCGCTCGAAGCCCCAGGTCTTCTCCGCCTTGTCGCGGATGATCTGACCGCCCGAGAGATCGCCGAGGTAGCGGGTGTAGTGGTGGGCGATGTAACCGGCGGGCCAGGTGCGCGCGCACTCCGCGACCCGGGCCGCGTACGCGGCGGTGGCGGGCAGCGGCTCGGCCCCCTCGCGCCAGTCGGCCCCGCGCAGGTGCGCCAGGTCGCGTTCCAGTTCGGTGGAGCGCATCAGCTCCGGCTGTATGAAGGGGCCGGCGACCGGGTCGTCGCGCAGGGCCTCCGCGCCCTCCTCCAGTGCCCGGTAGACGAACCACAGTTGCTCGGTGTAGCGCGTGTAGGCGTCCACTCCCAGCCGCCCGCCGAGCAGGTCACTCATGAAGGTCGAGGTCTCGGCCTCGGTGTGCTGTTCGTGCGACGCGGTACGGATGAGCGTCGAGAAGGGAGTGACGGTGGCGGTTGCGTCCAAGGCGGGCCTCCGGGGACCGAGGGGACGGGAAGTCCAGAGAGAGACGGATATATCGGCAGCGACCGCCGCGGCGGTGCGGTGGTGCGTGCCGATACGCCCGATCCTCCTGCTTAGGCTTACCTAAGTCAACTGGTTCCCGACTGCCTGTCGGTAAAAAGACTACGCGCAACAGGGGTGAAGGGTGCTGTTGTGTGACTTTTAGGGTGATTTACGGGAGGGTGAGGATCTCCGCTCCGGTCTCCGTGACCACCAGTGTGTGCTCGAACTGGGCCGTCCGCTTCCGGTCCTTCGTCACCACGGTCCAGCCGTCCTCCCACAGGTCGTACTCGTGGGTGCCCAGTGTCAGCATCGGCTCGATGGTGAACGTCATGCCCGGCTGCATCACCGTGGTGGCGTGCGGGCTGTCGTAGTGCGGGATGATCAGGCCGGAGTGGAACGAGGAGTTGATCCCGTGCCCGGTGAAGTCGCGGACGACCCCGTAGCCGAACCGCTTCGCGTACGACTCGATGACCCGGCCGATCACGTTGATCTGGCGACCGGGCCTGACCGCCTTGATGGCCCGGTTCAGCGACTCCCTGGTGCGCTCGACCAGCAGCCGCGACTCCTCGTCGACGTCGCCGCAGAGATAGGTGGCGTTGTTGTCGCCGTGCACGCCGTTGATGTACGCGGTGACGTCCAGGTTCACGATGTCGCCGTCGCGCAGCACGGTGGAGTCGGGGATGCCGTGGCAGATGACCTCGTTGAGCGAGGTGCACAGCGATTTCGGGAAGCCCCGGTAGCCGAGTGTCGAGGGATACGCGCCGTGATCGACCATGAAGTCGTGGGCGACCCGGTCGAGCTCGTCCGTGGTGACTCCCGGCGCGATGTGCCGGGCGGCCTCCTCCATCGCCCGCGCGGCGATACGGCCCGCGACGCGCATCCGCTCCACGGTGTCGGAGTCCTGGACCTCCGGGCCGGTGTACGGCGTCGGGGCCGGCTTCCCCACGTACTCGGGACGCCGGATGTTTCCGGGTACGGAACGGACGGGAGTGATCTCCCCTGGTACGAGAAGCGACTGGCCAGACATGTCAGCGAGTCTAACCAGCGGCCCCGGGGCACCATGGCGACAAGGAAAGGAGCCGTCGATGGCCCTGTTCAAGAAGCGCACGGTGGGCAAACCGGGCGAATGGTACTACTGCCTGGAGCACAAGAAGGTCGAGGAGGGCCCGCAGTGCCCTGCGCAGAACCGGTTCGGCCCCTACACCTCACGCGAGGCGGCACAGCACGCGATGGACACGGCGCGCGACCGGAACCTGGAGTGGGACACCGACGCCAAATGGCACGACGAGGACAAGGGCCCTTCAGGCCCGTCCGGCGGCACCCCGAGCCCGTCCGGCGACTGAGGACGTCCTCCCGGCGATCGAGGGGCGGGTGCGGGGCTGGGGTGCGGGCCGGAGCCTCGGGATCCCGGCCACCGGCCAGGCTCACGCCTCCGCCCCCGACCCCGCCCCGGCCTCCCGCCTCCGCACCGCGTCCTCATCCGTCTCCGAGTCGTACCGCATGAGCTTCGGCAGTGCGGCGGTCAGCAGCACCACCGACGCCACGCACGCCACCCCGCCCGTCCAGATCGCCGACCGGGTCCCCGTCCAGCCCGCCATCGCCCCGGCCCGCACCTGGCCCAGCTGCGGGCCGACGCTGTACGAGAGCACCTCGATGCCCGCCAGCCGGCCCCGCAGCTCCTCCGGGATCGTCTGGTTCCAGATCGTCGAGCGCCCCAGCCCGCTCAGCATGTCGCCCGCCCCCGCGACGGCCAGGCAGAGCAGCACCACCCACACGCTGGAGAACCAGCCCGCCGCGGCGATGGCCAGCCCCCACGCCGTCGCACCGAACACCACGAACAGCCCGTGTCTGCGCACCCGGCCCGTCCAGCCGCTGGTCAGCCCCAGCGCCAGCGAGCCGACCGAGCCCGCCGCGTACATCAGGCCCAGCGACCACTCCGCGTCCAGGTCGTCCGCGAGGAACGGGAAGATCGTGTTCGGGAAGGCGAAGAGCATCGCCGCCATATCGATCGCGTACGTCCCCAGCAGCACCGGCCGGCTCCAGGCGTACCGCGCCCCCTCGACGATCCCGCGCAGCGACGGCTTCCGCGCGTCCCGGGCCGGCGGGGCGGGGGAGAGCCGCAGACAGAGCACGACGGAGACGGCGAACGTGCACACCGTCACCCCGTACGCCGTGCCGTGACCGGCGTACGCCACCACCAGACCGGCCAGCGCCGGACCCGCGATGGCCCCGATCTGCCAGCGCAGCGAGTTCAGCGCGGCCGCCGCCGTCTGCTGCTGGTGCGGCACGATCCGGGCCATCAGGGAGTCCAGCGCCGGCCGCTGGAGCCCGGCGAGCGCGGACACCCCGCCGGCCACCACGTACAGCGGCCACAGCAGCGGCTCCGGGAGCAGGGCGTTCACCAGCAGGATCGCGGCGAGCACCCCGAGCCCCGCCTCGGTGAGCATGATGACCCGGCGGCGGTCCACCGAGTCCGCGAGCGCCCCGCCGTACAGCCCGAAGACCACCAGCGGCACCAGCTCCACCGCGCCCATCGCCCCGACCGCGAGCGGGGAGCCCGTGAGGTCCTTGATCTGGAGCGGCAGCGCGATGAGCGCCATGAAGCTGCCGAAGTACGTGATCAGGCCCTGGACCCACAACAGCCGGAAGTCCGCCGAGGAACGCCACGGCGAGAGGTCCGGCAGCAGGGCGCGGATCCGGGACCGTGGCGGTGAGGAGGGGGAGGGCGAGGGAGGCGCTGAGGTCACGAAGGGCCATGATCCGCACTGTCGGGCGTTTCGGGCAAGCCGATATGCCGTGACGCCCGCCGGCCGGGGCGAACGGGCCCGCCGGTGTCCGTCGACCCCTCGCTCACCCGAACGGGGGCCGCGCGGCGACCGCGCGAAGAGCTGGACCGGGCGACCGCAGGGGCGGCTTCCCGGGGGCTACCTGGCAGTAGGGTCTGGCCCATGACTACACAGGACAGCGGCAGCGCGCCCAAGCCCCCCGCCAAGGACCCCTGGGACCTTCCCGATGTCTCCGGCAAGAGCGTCGGCGTGCTCGGCGGGACAGGCCCGCAGGGGCGCGGCCTCGCCTACCGGCTCGCCCGCGCCGGACAGCGGGTCACCCTCGGCTCCCGGGACACGGCCCGCGCCGAGCAGGCGGCGGCCGAGCTGGGTTTCGGTGTCGAGGGCGCGGACAACGCGGAGTGTGCCCGGCGCAGCGACATCGTGATCGTCGCGGTGCCGTGGGACGGCCACGCGGAGACGCTCCGGTCCCTGCGCGAGGAGCTCGCGGGCAAGCTCGTGATCGACTGCGTCAACCCGCTCGGCTTCGACAAGAAGGGCGCCTACGCCCTCAAGCCGGAGGAGGGCAGCGCCGCCGAACAGGCAGCCGCCCTGCTGCCGGACTCCCGGGTCACCGCCGCCTTCCACCACCTCTCGGCCGTGCTGCTCCAGGACGAGTCCATCGAGGAGATCGACACCGACGTGCTGGTCCTGGGCGAGGCCCGGGCCGACACGGACCTCGTGCAGGCGCTGGCCGGCCGGATCCCCGGCATGCGGGGCGTCTTCGCCGGCCGGCTGCGAGGAGCCCACCAGGTCGAGTCGCTGGTCGCCAACCTGATCTCGGTCAACCGCCGCTACAAGGCCCACGCCGGGCTGCGCGCCACCGATATCTGACCGGCCCGGTCAGGGCACAACGGGGCATGGGGGACACTGGACGGGACCGCGACCCGTTCCCGACAGGAGTCGACCCCCATGCCCCGCATCGCTCTCTACGCCCTCGTCGTCTGCGTCCTCGCCGTCGTGGCGGCCGTGGTCTCCTTCGCGCGGGGCAGCCTGCTCGGGATCGTCTGGGTACTCATCGCGGGGCTCTCGTCGAACATGACCTGGTTCTACCTCCGCAGGCACCGGCTGGCCGTCGCCGCCGACGCGGCCTGAACGAGGCGCCACGCGGTCAGCCCACCGCGCAGCCCGGGTCCTGCTCGTCGAAGAGGCCCCGCCAGAAGCGGTACAGGTCGTAACCGCAGTACCGCTGGAACTCCTCGACGCCCAGTCCGCGCAGCAGCGCGTGGATCGCGTCGAAGAAGACGATGTTCACCTCGGGGATCCACAGGATCGCGAACACCGCGATCAGCCCGAACGGTGCGATCGGTTCCACCCGGCGGCGGATCCGGAACGAGAGCCAGGGCTCGATCACCCCGTACCCGTCCAGCCCCGGGATCGGCAGGAAGTTCAGGATCGCCGCCGTAACCTGGAGCATCGCCAGGAACGCCAGCGCGTAGCGGAAGGCGAGCGGCACCCCGTCGAGCGCGTCCAGCCAGAACGGGGCGGTGCACACCACCGCGAACGCCACGTTCGTCAGCGGGCCCGCCGCCGAGATCAGACTGTGTTTCCACCGGCCGTGGATCCGGCCGCGCTCGATGTACACCGCGCCGCCGGGCAGCCCGATCCCGCCCATGATCACGAAGAGCACCGGCAGCACGATGCTGAGCAGCGCGTGCGTGTACTTCAGCGGATTGAGCGTCAGATAGCCCTTCGACCCGACCGAGAGGTCCCCGCTGTGCAGCGCGGTACGGGCGTGCGCGTACTCGTGCAGACAGAGCGAGACGATCCAGGCCCCGGTGACGAACAGGAACACCGCGAAGCCGGTGGAGTCCGCGAAACCCGTCCACACCGCCCAGCCCGCGACCGCGGTGACGGCGGCGATACCGAGGAAGACCGGGCTGATCCTCCGGTCGCCGCGGGTGGCTGCGGTGGTCATCGGCACTCGGCTCCTGGGGTGAGGGGGCGGGGGGAAGGGACTGTACGGCGTGGGAGCTCGGGAAGTGGGGCGGGGGATCAGGGACGCGTGGATCAGGGGATGCGGGAAGAACGGCCGGGATGCGTGAACAGTGCAGGCGGGAAGGGTGATCGTACGGTCCGACAGGGCTGGAACGCCGGAGACCGTTTGTGGAGTTCCACCCGGTCAACGCCGCGCCCCTCTCCGTCACGGACAATGGGCCCGTGCGCTACCGCATCCTCGGCACCACCCGGGCACTCCGCGACGACGGCACGGCCGTCCCCCTCGGCGGGGCGCGGCTGCGCGCCCTGCTCACCGTGCTCGCGCTGCGCCCCGGCCGGACCGTCCCCGCCGGAGTCCTCGTCGACGAGGTGTGGGACGGCGACCCGCCCGCCGACGCGGCCGGCGCCCTCCAGGCCCTGGTCGGGAGGGCGCGGCGGGCCCTGGGCCGGAGCGCCGTCGATTCCGTGGAGGGCGGCTACCGGCTCGCCGCCCCGCCGGACGCCGTGGACCTGTACCGCTTCGAACGCCTGGCGGGGGAGGGGAGCCGGGCCCTGGAGGACGGGGACGCGTCGCGTGCTCTCGCCCTTCTGGGGGAGGCACTCGCCCTGTGGCACGGGCCCGCCCTCGCCGATCTGCCCGACCGCGCGGCGATGGCGTCCCGCTGGGAGGCCCGCAGGCTCGACGCGCGACGCGCCGGGCTCGGGGCCCTCCTCGCCCTCGGGAGAGCGGGGGAGGCGCTGCCGGAGCTGGCCGTTCTCTGTGACGCTCACCCGCTCGACGAACCACTCCAGGTCCTGCGTGTCACGGCCCTGCGGGGCGCCGGACGTCCCGCCGAGGCGCTGGCCGCGTACGAGGAGGTCCGCACCCTGCTCGACGACCGCCTCGGCACCGTCCCGGGCCCGGCCCTGCGCGCCCTGCACACCGAACTGCTCCACCAGGAACCGGTCGCGCCGCCCACGCCGGGGACTTTGCCCGGCCCCGCCCGGAGCACCCCGCCCGCCGTGGCCGCGGGCCTCTCCCCGGCGGCCCCGCCCGCGGCCCCACCCGCGGCCCCACCCGGGAATCTCCGGGCCCGGCTCACCAGCTTCGTCGGCCGCGACACCGACATCGCCGCCCTGCGCGAGGATCTCGGCCGCGCCCGGCTCGTCACCCTCCTCGGCCCCGGTGGCGCGGGCAAGACCCGGCTGTCCCAGGAGGCCGCGGAGGCCGCCGCCGGGGGCTGGCCCGACGGCGTCTGGCTCGCCGAACTGGCGCCCGTCGACGACCCGGACAGCGTGCCCGAAGCCGTCCTGTCCGCGCTCGGCGCCCGTGAGACGGTGCTGCGCGGAGCCGGGGCCGAGGAGTTGCGGGCCACCGACCGCACCGGTGCCGACCCCCTCGTACGTCTCACCGAACACTGTGCCCCGCGCCGGATGCTTCTCCTCCTGGACAACTGCGAGCACGTCATCGGGGCGGCGGCCGCCCTCGCCGACCGGCTGCTGACCCACTGCCCGCAGCTCACCGTCCTCGCCACCAGCCGCGAACCCCTCGGCGTGCCCGGCGAGTTCGTCCGTCCCGTCGACCCGCTGCCGGACCCGATGGCGCTGCGTCTGCTCGCCGAGCGCGGGGCGGCGGCCCGCCCCGGCTTCCGCACCGACGCGGACGAGGCGACCGCGGCCGCCTGTGCCGAGATCTGCCGCCGCCTGGACGGGCTGCCGCTCGCCATCGAACTGGCCGCCGCCCGGCTGCGGATGCTCACCCCGCGCCAGATCGCCGACCGGCTCGACGACCGCTTCCGCCTCCTCACCAACGGCAGCCGGACCGTGCTGGCGCGCCAGCAGACCCTGCGGGCCGTCGTCGACTGGTCCTGGGACCTGCTGGACGCCGCCGAACGCGCCGTTCTGCGCCGCCTCTCCGTCTTCGCCGGAGGCTGCTCCCTCACCGCCGCCGAGGAGGTCTGCGCACTGCCCGATCCGGCCGACGGCGTCGCCGTCGACTCCATGGAGGTCGCCTCCCTGCTCGGGTCCCTGGTCGACAAGTCCCTCGTCGTCGCCGCGCCCGGCGACGAGGGGGAGATGCGTTACCGGCTGCTGGAGACGGTCGGCGAATACGCCGCGGAGCGGCTGGAGGAGGCCGCCGAACGGGACGCCGTCGAACGGCGCCACCTGGTCCACTACCGGGAGCTGGCCCGGATCACCGGACCGCGGATGCGTGGCGCCGGACAGCGGGAGACCATCGCGGTCTTCCAGCGCGAGTACGAGAACATCCGCACCGCGCTCCGCCACGCCGTCGCCGCCCGGGAGGAGCACGAGGCCCTCTGCATCGTGCTGTCGATGTCCTGGTACTGGATGCTGCGGGATCTGAGCTCGGAAGCCCGCCAGTGGGCCGAGTCCGCGTCCTCGCTCGGCCCCGACCCCTTCGCCCCGCCCGGTGTCCGGGCTCCGGTGCTCAGGGAAGGGGCCATCGACCGGCCGCCGCCGATGGACGACGAACAGCTCGCCGAGGCGCGGCGCGGGGTGGCGCTGATCCACCTGTCCGGTGTGGACAACGCGATCAGCGCGTGGTCGACCCCCGAAGGCAAGGCGCGCCTGAGGACCATCGCGGACACCTACCGGCCCGGCATGCCCCAGACCTGCCGCATGCCCGGAATATTCTGGCTGTTCGCGGTCATGCTCACCGGCGACATGGACCAGCTGTTCGCGGTGCTCGACGAGACGGTCCGGGCCTCCCGGCTCCATGGCGGCGAGTGGGAGCTGGGCTCCGCGCTCCACACCCGCGCCAACCTCCTGTCCAACAGCCCCGAACGGGTCGCGGACGCGCGCGCCGACGCCGACGAGAGCCTGGAGATCTACACCCGGCTGGGCGACGACTGGGGCGTTGCCGAGGCACTTTCCGCGCGGGGGGAGGCCAATGAGCGCGCCGGGGACTTCCTGGCCGCCCTGGACGACTACCGGGCCGCCGTGGAGTACGCGCGGAAGATCGGCGCCCAGAGCCAGGCGGCGCTGTTGCGCGCCCGGTACGCCGGAGCCCTCATCGAGCTCGACCGTCTCCCGGAGGCCGAGGCCATCCTGCGTGACGTCACCGAGAACGGCCGGCAGTCCGGTCATGAGGCGACACCGATGGCCCGCATCCACCTGGGGTTCGTCCTCGGGCTCCAGGGGCGGGTGGACGAGGCCCGTCAGCAGGCGCACTTGGTCCGCGAGGACTTCAAGTCCCGCGATGTCGCCGTCTTCGGCGGCTTCGTCTACGGCGTGCTGGCCTGGCTGGACAACCTCGACGGCGCCCACGCCTCCGCCCTCGACAACGCGCTGATCGCGCTGGAAGGCGCGCGCGAGCCGCTGTCGATGATGGTGGCCCCGCATATGCCCTCGGCCCATCTCACGGCCATCGCCCACGCGTTCGCGGGGATCGGTGGCGCCGACGCGGCGAAGGACGCCGCCCGGCTGCTGGCGTGCCAGGCGACCCTCCTGCCCAAGGGGTATGTGCCGAGCGTGATGGAGCACCGCAACCTGGTCCTCGCCGAGCGGGCCGCCCGCGCGCGGCTCGGCGACGACGCGGCGTACGAGGCGGCGTACGAGGAGGGCGGTGGCCTCACTCTCGACGAGGCCACCGCCCTGGCGCAGACGTACCGGTCGGCTCCGTCGCCTTGACGGCCCTTTGACGGCTCCTGGTTCAGGCCTTCTTGCGGAACTTCGCGACCGCCAGCGGAGCCATCACCAGCGTGATGCCGGCGGCCCAGGCGAGCGTCATCCAGACCGAGTGGGCGACCGGGCCGCCGCCCATCAGGCCGCGCACCGCGTCGGCCAGGTTGGACAGCGGGTTGTAGTCGGTGAAGACCTGGAGCCAGCCCGGCATGGTCCGGGTCGGGACGAAGATCGAAGAACCGAACTGCAGGGGCATCAGCACCAGCATCCCCATTCCCTGGACCGCCTGGGCCGTCGGCAGACTGAGCCCGACCAGGATGAAGATCCACATGATGGCCGCGGCGAACACTCCCGACAGCGCGACCGCCGCGAGGAGACCGAGCACGGACGTCCGCAACTCCATGCCGAGGGCGAAGCCCATGACGAGCAGGATCACCGTGGCGACCATCATCCGGCCCAGCTCGACCACGATCTTGGCGATCAGTACCGAGGAACGGGCGATCGGCATCGTCCGGAACCGGTCCATGACGCCCTTGCGGAAGTCGTCGTTGACGCCGGTTCCGACGGCCATGGCGATGTTCATGCCCATCATCGCCATCAGTCCCGGAATCAGGTAGTTCAGGTAGTCCTGCCGGTTGCCGCCGAGGCTCGCGCCGACCGAGCCGCCGAAGACGTACACGAACAGCAGCGTGAAGATGACCGGCATCAGAAGGACGTCGAACATCGACTCCGGGTCCTTCTTGATCTGGAGCAGATTGCGCCGCGCCAGGGCCCCGATGTGCCGAAGGTTGCCCCGCGGGCCGATCCGGCCCTCGTCGGTCACCACCTTCGTGGACGGCTCGGCGGGGGCGGGGGCCAGTGTCGTGGTGCTCACGCGGCGACCTCCTGGGAAGCCTGGTCGGAGAGGGGCGAGGCCTTGTCGCCGGTGATCGCGAGGAACACCTCGTCGAGGCTGGGCAGGGCGGTCGCGACATGGGCGAGGGAGAAACCCCGGACGCCCAGCAGCCCGATGACGGCGGTCAGTTGCTCGTCGCTGAGGATCGGTACGTACAACAGGCCCTCGTCCGGCACCGCCTGCGCGCCGGCGATGCCGTCGAGGCCCGCCTCCCGGATCGCCCGCGCCATCGCGGCCAGCTCCGCCGGGTCCGAGGGCCGGATCTGGAGGGTGCGTCCGCCGACCTTCGCCTTCAGTTCGTCGACCCCGCCCCGGGCGATGATCCTCCCGCGGTCGATCACGGTCAGCTCCTTGGCGAGCTGCTCCGCCTCCTCCATGTACTGGGTGGTCAGAAGTACGGTCGCCCCCTCGGCGACCATCCGCTGTACCTCGTCCCAGACCTCGTTGCGGGTCCGGGGATCGAGCCCCGTCGTCGGCTCGTCCAGGTAGAGCACGGAGGGGTTGCCGATCATGGAGGCGGCCAGGTCGAGCCGGCGGCGCATCCCGCCGGAGTACTCCATGCTGGCCCGCTTGCCCGCCTCGGTGAGCGAGAACCGCTCCAGCAGCTCGTCCGCGCGGGCCCTCGCCTTCTTGCGGGGCAGATCGAGCAGCCGCCCGATCATGTAGAGGTTCTCCCAGCCGGAGAGCTTCTCGTCGACCGAGGCGTACTGCCCGGTGAGGCCGATGGTGCGGCGGAGCTGCCGGGGTTGCCTCACCACGTCGTAGCCCGCGACGACCGCGTGGCCGGAGTCGGGGGTGATCAGGGTGGACAGGCAGCGTACGAGGGTGGTCTTGCCGGCGCCGTTGGGGCCGAGTACACCGAGAACGGTGCCTTCGCGGACGTCGAGGTCCACGCCGTCCAGTGCCTTGGTCTCGCCGTAGTGCTTGACCAGCCCCCGCACTTCGACGGCGTTCCGGCCGCTGCTGGGGTTCTTGTCGATTCGTTCCATGCCCACCAGCAGACCAGCGCCCACCGACAACTCACCGACAGCCCGCCGACAGCCCGCCGATGGGGCCCGGCGCCGGGCCCCGCACGGGCGACAGCCCGCCGAAGGGGGGACGCCGGCGGGCTGTCGGTGATGCGGGAAATGGCTGGTGGGCACGGGATGAAGGCGCGCCGAAAGGCCCGTGGGTCAGTGCGCGGGCATCAGTGGAAGGTGTGCTCCGGAGCCGGGAACGTGCCGCCGACGACCTCGTCCGCGAACTCCTTCGCGGCGGCGCCGAGCACCTGGCGCAGGTTCGCGTACTGCTTGGTGAAGCGCGGCACCTTGCCGCCGGTCAGCCCGACCATGTCCGTGTAGACGAGCACCTGGGCGTCGGTCGCGGAACCGGCGCCGATGCCGATGGTCGGGATGTGCAGCGCCCGGGTGACCTCGGCGGCCAGCTCGGCCGGCACCAGCTCCAGAACGACGGCGAACGCGCCCGCGTCCTGCACGGCCTTGGCGTCGCGCAGCAGCTGCTGCGCGGCCTCCTCGCCGCGCCCCTGGACCCGGTAGCCCATCGCGTTGACGGACTGCGGCGTCAGGCCGATGTGGCCCATGACCGGGATGCCGGCCTCGACCAGCAGGCGGATCTGCTCGTGGGACCGCTCGCCGCCCTCCAGCTTGACCGCGCCGACGCCCGACTCCTTGACCAGCCGGGTGGCGTTGCGCAGCGCCTGGACGGGACCCTCCTGGTAGGAGCCGAAGGGCAGGTCGCCGACGACGAGGGCGCGCTTGGTGCCCCGGACGACGGCGGCGGACAGCATGGCGATCTCGTCCATCGTGACGGGCACGGTGGTCTCGTAGCCGAGGTGGACATTGCCCATCGAGTCCCCGACGAGCATGACCGGGATGCCGGCCTCGTCGAAGACGGACGCGGTCATCGCGTCGTAGGCGGTGAGCATCGGCCACTTCTCGCCGCGCTCCGTGGCGGCGGCGATGTCGTGGACGGTGACGCGGCGGGTGGACTTCCCTCCGTACAGCGCTCCGCTGCTGATCGCGGACGCACCTGCGGGGGAGGAGGTGCCCGTGCGGGAAGCGGAGGTATCCGTGGGGGGAGACGGATTCTGTGCAGCCTGAAGCGACATGGCCGGTGGCTCCTTCGTCATCTCGAGGCGCCCTGACGGCGTCCCCGGATCCCTTCCATGGTGGCATCCCGCCCCGCCGCTCGGGAAGTGGTCCCGCACGCGTGTCCGAACGGCGAGCGGCAGGGAAATCTTTAACAATACGAGACGGTATCGTATCGAAATGAGGTTAGGATCGTCCCCATGCCCATCCCGTCCGGTGCTCCCGCCGCCGCGCCCCGTGTTCCCGAGGCGATCCACCGCCGCCGCTGGTGGATCCTCGCCGTCCTCATGTTCAGCCTGCTCATCGTGGTGCTGGACAACTCGATCCTGAACGTCGCGGTCAAGACGATCGCGAGTCCCGCCCCCACCGGCATCGGCGCCACCCAGGGCGAGCTGGAGTGGGCGATCAACTCCTACACGCTCGTCTTCGCCGGGCTGCTGTTCACCGCGGGCCTGCTCGGCGACCGGATCGGACGCAGGAAGGTCCTGCTCGCCGGCATCCTGGTCTTCGGCGTCGGCTCCGCGCTGGCCGCGTTCTCCGCCTCGCCCGGTGAGCTCATCACCTGGCGGGCGCTGATGGGCTTCGGCGCGGCCTTCGTGATGCCCGCCACCCTCGCCGTCCTGATGAACATCTTCGAGCGCGACGAGCAGCCCAAGGCCATCGGCATCTGGGCGGGCAGCGTCGGACTCGGCATCGCCATCGGCCCGATCACCGGCGGGCTGCTCCTGGAGCACTTCTGGTGGGGCTCGATCTTCCTGGTGAACGTCCCCGTGGTCGTGATCGCCTTGGTCGCCATGGCGATCCTGGTCCCGGACTCCCGCGACCCGAAGCCAGGCAAGGTCGACCCCGTGGGCGTCGTGCTGTCCATCGTGGGCCTGGTCCTGCTGGTGTACGGGATCATCCGGGGCGGCGAACTGGCCGACTTCACCGACACCACCGTCCTCATCGCCATCGTCGGCGGACTGCTGGTGCTGGCCGGATTCGTCTGGCACGAGAGGCGCAGCCGCCACCCGGCCATCGACATCACGTACTTCCGCGAGCCCGCGTTCTCCGCCGCCGTCGCCGCCATCGCGCTGGTGTTCTTCGCGCTCATGGGCGTGACCTTCTTCTCCGCCTTCTACCTCCAGAGCGTGCGTGGCTACACCGCCCTGGAGTCGGGCCTGCTGATCGTTCCGCTCGCCGCCGCCCAGATGATCTTCGCGCCCCGGGCCCGGCTGGTCGTCGACCGCTTCGGCGCCCGCTCGGTCTGCACGGTGGGCATGCTGTTCGTCGCCACCGGACTCGCGTCGTTCGCCCTGTTCGGCACCGGAACGCCGGTGTGGGTGATGTGCCTCGTCTTCTTCGCTCTGGGCACCGGGATGGCGCACATCATGCCGCCCGTCACCGTCGCCGTGATGCAGGCGCTGCCCCGCGAGAAGGCCGGTTCCGGATCCGCCATCAACAACACCTTCCGCCAGGTCGGCGGGGCGCTCGGGATCGCGGTACTCGGCTCGGTGCTCTCCACCGTCTACCGGGGCGACATCGAGGGCCACCTCGGCGCCCTGCCGGCCGAGGTCAGGGGCGTGGCGGGCGAGTCCATCGAGGCCACGCTCGCCGTCGCCGAGAAGCTCGGCCCGGTGGCCGGAGAGCCGCTGGTCGCCGCCGCCAACGACGCGTTCATCAGCGCCATGCACATGACCGCGCTCGGCTCGGCGGCCGTCGCCCTGATCGGTGCCGTCGTCGTGGGCCTGTTCCTGCCCGGCCGGACCCCGGCGTCGACCGGGGCCCCCACGGCCACGGAAGTCCCGCCCGCGAAGGAGAAGCTGAACCGCTGACGCCCAGCTGCCCCGGTGCGCCTGGGCGGGCCCGACGGGCCACGGCGGGCCCGACGGGCCCGGTGAGGCCCGTCGCTCCGGGCCTCCCGGGTCGGCGAGAATCGGGGCGACGTTGTGTACGTACCGGGGCGACAGTCGCGGACGTACGCGGAACGACAGCGCGGCGAGAGGCGGCTTCAGGTGCAAGGCCAGGACGGCGAGCGGGACCGGTGCGGGGCACGGGACGGGGGCGATCCGCCGGCCGGCCCGGCGGATCCGGAACCCCGCCGCGGACGGCCCCGCTCCGCCGCGGCGGAGCGGGCGATCCTGGACGCCGTCATCGCCCTCCTGGAGGCGGGCGAGCCGCTGTCGGGCCTCTCCATCGAGCGCATCGCGCGCACCGCGGGTGTCGGCAAGGCCACCATCTACCGGCGCTGGAGCGGAAAAGAAGAACTGTTCGTCGACGTCGTACGCGCCATGGAGCCCACCGACCCGCCCGTCTCCGGCACCGCCGGACTCGCCGACCTGCGCGTCATGCTGGAATCGATGCGCACCCGGGGCCTCGCCCAGCGTTCCTCGGTGCTCCTGGTCAACATCTTCGCCCAGATGAAGAGCCACCCGAAGCTGTGGCAGGAGTACTTCTCCACGGTGATCGCCCCCCGGCGCGTCGCGATGCTGGAGGCGGTGCGGCGCGCCGTCGCCGCCGGGGAACTGCGCGACGACCTCGACGTGGAGCTGATCGACGACCTCTTCGTGGGCCCCATGCTCGTCCGCACGGTGCACCGCCCCGACGCGCCGCTCCCCGAGGACCTCGTGGACCGCGTCATCGCCGCCCTGCTGGGAGGGCTCGCCCCCGTACGCGTGTGATTGTTCTGTCACAAGGCCCCCCGTCCGGCCACGCACCGGAACCCGTCGTCCCGCCTCCGTCGTCCTGGTTTCCGTACGGGCACTCCGTACGGTCGTGGGACGTCGGGCGGGTCTGTGGGCCGACGGCCGGAAAGACGCCGTTCATCGCCTAGGGTCGGAGGCGCGGCGATGTACAGGGCAAGGCAGTGAGGACAGCGCGATGGTGCAGGCGTACGGAGCGGACACGGACAACGGCAGCGCGGAGCGGCCGGCGGCCGGCGGGCCCCGCCTACGGGGCCTGTGGGACAGACTGAGGTCCGACCGGGGCATCTGGCGGCGCGGGATCGCGCTGGCCCTCTGCTCGGTGCTGCTGACCCTGCTGATGGTCGTCCACGCGCAGATCCCCAACCGGCTCGGCAACCTCGGCAGCCTCATTGAGACGTTCCTGCCGTGGGTCGCGCTCCTTGTCCCGGTGCTGCTGATCCTCGGCCTGCTGCGGCGCTCGGCGACCGCCCTGATCGCGCTGCTGCTGCCCGCCGTGGTCTGGCTCAACGTCTTCGGGGGGCTTCTCACCGACAAGTCCGGCGGCGGCGGCGACCTCACCGTCGCCACCCACAACGTCAACGCGGGCAACCCCGACCCCGAAGGCACCGCCCAGCAGGTCGCCGGTTCCGGGGCGGACGTCGTGGCCCTCCAGGAACTCCCGGGCAAGCAGGTCTCCACATACGAGAAGTCGCTGGCCGACCGCTACCCGTACCACTCCGTCCAGGGCACGGTGGGCCTGTGGAGCAAGTACCCGCTGACCGACACCAAGCCCGTCGACATCAAGATGGGCTGGACCCGGGCGATGCGCTCGACGGTCACCACCCCGCAGGGCGAGATCGCGGTGTACGTGGCCCACCTGCCGTCCGTCCGCGTGAAGCTGCACGCCGGGTTCACCGCCAACCAGCGCGACGACAGCGCCGACGCGCTCGGCGAGGCCATCTCCGACGAACGGATCGAGCGCGTCGTCCTGCTCGGCGACCTGAACGGCACGATGAACGACCGCTCGCTGAACGCGGTCACCGCGCAGATGCGCTCCACCCAGGGCGCGGCGGGCGACGGCTTCGGATTCAGCTGGCCCGCCTCGTTCCCGATGGCCCGGATCGACCAGATCATGGTCAAGGGCGTCGAGCCGCTGGCCTCCTGGACCCTCGCGGCGACCGACAGCGACCATCTCCCGATCGCGGCCCGCGTGGAGCTGTGACCGCCCTCGCGCAACCGGCAGTTCACCTCAGGGCACAGAACCTCCGCCCGGCGCCCGAGGACGAAGGCGGCCACCGGACGCCTCCGGTGTACGCCGCCCCCGCTACGACGACTCGCGCCACCGGCTCGTGATCGGCAGCCGCCGGTCCTTGCCGAACCCCTTGGGCGAGATCTTCGTCCCCGGCGGGTACTGCCGCCGCTTGTACTCGGCCGCGTCCACCATCCGCAGCGTCTTCGCCACCAGCTCCGCGTCGAACCCCGCCGCCACGATGGCGTCAAGACCCTGGTCCCGGTCGACGTACATCTCCAGGATCGCGTCCAGGACGTCGTAGTCCGGCAGTGAGTCCGTGTCGACCTGCCCCGGCCGCAGCTCCGCGCTCGGCGGTTTGGTGATCGAGGTCTCCGGGATCGGCGGGGTCTGCCCCCGATCCTCGGCGGCCCGGTTGCGCCACTTCGCCAGCCGGAACACCGACGACTTGTAGACGTCCTTGATCGGCCCGTACGCGCCGACCGCGTCCCCGTACAGCGTGGAGTAGCCGACCGCCAGCTCGGACTTGTTGCCCGGCGCCAGCACGATCTGCCCCTCCTGGTTGGACAGGGCCATCAGCATCGTGCCGCGCAGCCGCGCCTGGAGGTTCTCCTCGGCGAGGCCGGTGAGCTGGAGTGACTCCATATAGGCGTCGAACATCGGCTCGATCGGTACGGTGCGGAAGTTCAGCCCCGTCCGCCGCGCCAGCTCGGCCGCGTCGCCCTTGGAGTGGTCCGAGGAGTACTTCGACGGCATCGAGACGCCGTACACGTGCTCAGCGCCGAGCGCGTCGCAGGCGATGGCCGCGCAGATCGCCGAGTCGATGCCGCCGGAGAGCCCGATCAGCACGCTGCTGAAACCGTTCTTCGCGGCGTACGCGCGCAGCCCGACGACCAGTGCGGAGTAGATCTCCTCCTCGTTCCCCAGCCGCTCCGCGTACCCGCCCGCCAGCTCCGGCTCGTACGCGTCCACGGGCCGGTCGGACAGCACCACATGGTCGATGCGCAGCCCGTCGTCCACCACACCGGAGGGCGCCACGGCCGCGGCGGCGGGCAGCTCCAGATCGAGGATGACGCTGCCCTCGGAGAACTGCGGGGCGCGGGCGATGACCTCGCCCTCCTTGTCGACGACGATCGAGTCGCCGTCGAAGACCAGCTCGTCCTGTCCGCCGATCATCGCCAGATAGGCCGTCGTGCAGCCGGCCTCCTGGGCCCGCTTGCGGACCAGCTCCAGCCGGGTGTCGTCCTTGTCCCGCTCGTACGGCGAGGCGTTGATCGACAGCAGCAGCCCGGCCCCGGCGGACCGGGCGGCCGGGACGCGCCCGCCGTCCTGCCACAGGTCCTCGCAGATCGCGAGGGCCACGTCGATGCCGTGGATCCGGACGACGGGCATCGAGTCGCCCGGCACGAAGTACCGGAACTCGTCGAACACCCCGTAGTTCGGCAGGTGGTGCTTGGCGAAGTTGAGGGCGATCCCACCGCGGTGCAGCACGGCAGCGGCGTTGCGCGGCGAGCCGGCCGGCTGTCCGTAGCGCGCCGCGGCGTGCTCGGAGCGGTCCAGGTAGCCGACGACGACCGGCAGTTCGCCGAAGCCCTCCGCGTCGAGCCGGACGGCCAGCGCACCCAGCGCCTGACGCGAGGCCTCGACGAAGGACGACCGCAGGGCCAGGTCCTCGACGGGGTATCCGGTCAGCACCATCTCGGGGAACGCCACCAGATGGGCGCCCTGCTCAGCGGCGTGCCGGGTCCAGTGGACGATCGCCTCCGCGTTGCCGACGAGGTCGCCGACGGTGGAGTCGATCTGATTCAGTGCGAGGCGTAGTTGAGGCACGCCGCCCAGTGTAATCGTCTTTCTGACGCGATGCCCCGGTGGGCCGGGCAAAAACTGCCCCGGCCCACCGGAACCGCAAGTCGAAGCCGCTATCGGCCCCCACCCGCCGGGGTCCGGGAGGGTCAGCCCCGGTAGCCGAGGACCGTCATCATCCCCGCCTCCGCGTGGTAGACGTTGTGGCAGTGGACCATCCACAGCCCCGGGTTGTCGGCGTCGAACTCCACGGTCAGCGACCGGTGCGGCAGCACGATCGCGGTGTCCTTACGGGCCCCGGCGGCGTTCCCGCCGAGCGCGAAGGTGTGCCCGTGCAGATGCAGCGGGTGCCACATGGCCGTCCCGTTGTCGAAGACGATCCGCACCCGCTCGCCCGCCTCCACCGGCCTGCGCTGCCCGGCCTCGTACGGCTTCCCGTCGAAGGCCCAGTCGTACGTCGCCATCCCGCCGGTGAGCCGCATCCGGATCGTCCGGTCCGGTGCGCGGGCGGGCAGTGCCACCGACGGGTCCGGCACCAGCCGCCCCGCCTCCACCAGCTTCCCGTCCAGCTCCTTGGGCCGTACGGAAGCGGTGGGTGCGGCCCCGCTCCCGGTCCGCAGTACGGCCAGCGCGGACGCCTTCTTCCCCTCGGCCAGCGCGGTCAGCGGGAAGACCCCGTCGCCGGCGGTGACGAGCACGTCGTACCGTTCGCCCATCCCCAGCAGCAGCGCGTCACCCGTGGTGTGCCGGACCGGGAACCCGTCGGTGTGCGTCACGGTCATCCGGTGCCCACCGAGCGCGACCCGGAAGGCGGTGTCGCCACCGGCGTTGATGATCCGCAGCCGGATGCGGTCGCCGGGCCGCGCGGAGAAGGAGGACGGGTCCCCCGGCACCCGCCCGTTGACCAGGTAGTGCGGGTAGGCCACATCTCCGGCGTCCCCGCCGAGCAGCTCACTGGTGGCCCCCATCATCATCCGCGAGGGCCCGTCACCACTCTCGCCCTCCTCGCCCGACATGGTGTGCGCGCCGTGGTCCATCCCGCCGCCCATGCCCCCGGACAACTCCTTGAGCACGGCGTCCGGAGTCGATCCGTCCACCCCGTCGACCCAGTCGTCGAGGACGACGACCCACTCCTTGTCGTACGCCAACGGCTCCTTCGGGTCCTCGACGATCAGCGGCGCGTACAGTCCCCGGTCCTGCTGGACGCCGGAGTGGGGGTGGAACCAGTACGTCCCCGGATGCGGCACGGCGAACCGGTAGGCGAAGTCGGCCCCCGGCGCGATGTCCCGCTGGGTCAGCCCGGGGACCCCGTCCATGTCGTTGCGCAGGGCGAGCCCGTGCCAGTGCAGGGAGGTGGGCTCCGGCAGATGGTTGGCGAGGGTGAGAGCGAGCGTGTCGCCCGCCGTCACCCGCACCTCGCGCCCGGGAAGCCGGTCCCCGTACGCCCAGGAGGCGACGGTCCGCCCGCCGCCGAGATCGAGCCGGGCGCGGGTGGCGGTGAGGGAGACCTTGCGCACGGGACCGGAGCCGCGCGCGGCCTCGGCCGCCTCGACTTCCTTGCCGCCGGGCGAGACGTACGTACCGGGGTCCTGGGCTCCGCCGGGGGAGTGCGCCCCGCCGTGATCGCCGCCGCCACCGTCGGAACAGGCGGCGAGGGCTCCCGTGCCGGCGACGGCGAGAGCGGCGCCGAGCACGGCGCGTCGAGTGGGTTGCGTGGGCATGCCGAATACACCTCTGAAGAACTGAAGGGCTGTCGATGCTGGGAGGGGGCGGAGGTGAAACGCCCACTCCTAAATGCGCAGCACCGAAACGCTGGCGAGCACCGATATCCGGGGCGGCGGAATCGGCCGCAGGTGCCGCAGCGGCCCCGCATCCACCGGCGTACCGAGGGGCCGCCCGTCGGCGCGCAGCCCGAGCAGCCAGGAACCGACGAGAGCGAGGCCCCAGACGCCGAGGACGGCGAGGCAGACGGAGAGCGGATCCATACCGCTCATCGGGGCGTCGGAGCCGGGGGAGCCGTGCGGCGGCGGCTGAGCGTCGGTGACGCCCGGAGCCAGGGCCTGAGCCGAGTCCGGAGCCAGGACTTGAGCCGAGTCCGGAGCCAGGAGCAGGCCCAGGTCCTGACCCGGGCCGGGGGCCTGGGCCACATGCTCGCTCAAGGCGGGGGGCGAGGTCGGTGAACCGCCGTGCTCCGCCGGATGCCCGACCGTATGCATGGCGAGGATGCCGAACAGCAGAGCGACGAACAGCATCAGCTGCCCGTACGTCACGCTCCTGCTCCGCGTCCTGCCCGCCATGCGGGCCACCCTACCCCTGGCGGGTATACGGAGGATGGGGGGGCGGCCCGGCACCCCTCCATCACCCCGCAGGAGCGGGGGAGCGGGGGAGCGATGGTGGGATGCCGGCCACCGTCACACATGTTCTCGACACCGTGACCTCCCGGCCCATCGGCGTCCCGGCCCATCGGCTTCTCAGGTCCGGGAGTAGACCTTCTCCGCCCAGCCCGCGATCTGCTCCTCGGTGAGGTGCTGCGCGAGGTCGGCCTCGCTGATCATGCCGACAAGCTTCTTGTTCTCGACGACGGGCAGTCGGCGGATGCGATGGGTCTGCATCTCCTCCAGGACCGCGTTCACATCGGCCTCCGCCTCGATCCAGCGGGGCGTGCCCTGCGCGAGATCGCCCGCCGTGATCTTCGCCGGGTCGTGCCCCTTGGCCACACAGCCGACGACGATGTCGCGGTCGGTGATGATGCCGACCATCCGGTCGGAGTCACCGTCGGCGGACACCGGAAGCGCGCCCACGTCGTGCTCGCGCATCAGCTGTGCCGCACGGTCGAGCGTCTCGTGGGCCGGGATCCAGCGGGCCCCGCTGTGCATGATGTCTTTGGCGGTCGTCATGGGGGATTTCCTCCTGCGTGCCGATGGCACTGCCGTACGGCCCCGAGCGCAACCCATCGTCACCGGCCCGCCGGGGCGACGCGACCGCAATCACCCGTTCGGGTGTGCCAGCGCAAGGACGGAAGCTGACACACCCGTCGTCCGGGCCTCGGCCCCGGGCTCGGGGCCGAGGTCTCAGGGCCGAGGTCTCAGGGCCGAGGCGCGGCTTCCCGCTCGGCCAGCATGTCCCGCATCAGCCCCAGCTCGGACCGCTGGCCCGCGACCATGCCCCGGGCGAGCCGCTGCTCGGCCGGTACCGCGCACAGGGACGCACAGGCCTCGGCCATGGGGACGCCACCCTTGTGGTGGTCCGTCATCAACTGGAGGAAGAACACCTCGGCCTCCGCACCGCCGAGGCGGTTGAGCCGCGCCAACTCGGAGCGGCTCGCCATGCCGGGCATGAACACCCCGTCCGCACCGGAACCCGCCTCGGCACCGCCCGAACCGTGCCCACCGTGCTCGTGTCCACCCGTACCGGCCATCCACGCCATGGGCTGCTTCCCGTCCGGGGCGACCTTCGGCAACTCCCACAGGTCGAGCCAGCCGAGGAGCATGCCGCGCTGGTTGGCCTGGGTGTTGGCGATGTCGTAGGCGAGACGGCGTACGTCCTCGTCGTCCGTGCGGTCGCGGACGATGAACGACATCTCGACGGCCTGCTGATGGTGGACGGCCATGTCCCGGGCGAACCCGGCGTCGGCGGACGAGGCACCGGGAACACGAACACGGGCGTCTCCCGCTTCCGCGTCGTCCCCGCCTCCCCGCGCGGAGGCGACGGTGGCCGCCCCCGCGAACAGCAGGGCGAGGGCCACGGCGCTACCGGCAGCCCAGCGGACCCGCAGGGTCCTCCGCCGCTCCACGAGGGCGTGAGGGGCCACCAGGGCGTCGCCGCCCACCGCTCGTTCTCCGGCCGTCACCGCGGTACCGTCGCCAGCCCGCCGGTGCAGGGTGCGCCGGGCTCGGGGGTCTGTGCGCCCTGAACGTACTGGGCGAGGAACTGGTCCACCCGCTTGTCCTCGGCGGAGTCGACGGCGACCTGCTTGCCCCAGGCGCTGAGCATGATCGCGCCCTCCTGGCCGGCGTACGGGCTCATCAGCGTGAACGGGGTCTTCCTGACACGCTCGGCCAGCTCGGCGACATCGGCGTCGGCGGCCTTGCCGTCGTAGGTGACCCAGACCGCGCCGTGCTCCAGGGAGTGCACGGCGTTGACGTCCGGGAGAGCCTTTTCGTATACGTCGCCGTCGCAGTTCATCCAGGACTGGTTGTGGTCGCCGCCTACCGGAGGCTTCATCGGATAGTCCACCGAGCCCGCGACGTGCTCGCGGCCGAGCTTCGCCGCGTCCCAGGACTTCAGCCCTTCGATGGCCCCGCCCGTGGCGTTGCCGTGAGAGACGCCGTGACCGCCCGGGTGCTTGCCGTCCTGGGCCGCCGAGGCGCCGTCGGACCTCTCGTTCGCCTCGGAGTTCTCCAGCAGCAGGTATGAGCCGAAGGTGACGAGACCGGCCACGACGGCAGCGCTCAGCCCTATGGCGATGGCCCGGTTGCGGGTGGCGCGGGCGCGCGTCTCGGGGGCCTGCGGCTGGGGGTACCGGGAGTCGTAGCTCATATCGTCGAGTCCTTCTGCGAAGGGGCCGGGAGGCGGGAGAAAGGTCCGTGAACCGATGCGCGCGGGCGGGCGGGAATCCGGGCCGGAATCCAGGCCGGAATCCGGGCGGGAAGCCGGCCACTGCTCGGCTGCCGCCCCCGTGCGCCACGGTCGCCGATCGTAGTGGGTGGCCGAGTGCTCTCTCTCACACCGTGTGCGTAATCTGGGGGAAATCCCGGGTCGCGATACTGAAGTGTCCCCCTACCCCGGGCGGTGGTGCACGGACCGTCTGAACTGCAAGGATGTGGCAATGGACAAGCAGCAGGAATTCGTCCTCAGGACCCTTGAGGAGCGCGACATCCGCTTCGTGCGGCTGTGGTTCACCGACGTCCTCGGGTTCCTCAAGTCCGTCGCCGTGGCTCCGGCCGAGCTGGAGCAGGCCTTCGACGAGGGCATCGGCTTCGACGGCTCGGCGATCGAGGGCTTCGCCCGAGTGTACGAATCGGACATGATCGCCAAGCCGGACCCGGGCACCTTCCAGATCCTGCCCTGGCGCGCGGAGGCCCCCGGTACCGCGCGGATGTTCTGCGACATCCTGATGCCGGACGGCTCCCCGTCCTTCGCGGACCCGCGCTACGTCCTCAAGCGCATCCTGGCCAAGACGTCCGACCTCGGCTTCACGTTCTACACGCACCCCGAGATCGAGTTCTTCCTGCTGAAGAACAAGCCGGTCGACGGCACCCGCCCGACGCCGGCGGACAGCTCGGGCTACTTCGACCACACGCCGCAGAACGTCGGCATGGACTTCCGCCGCCAGGCGATCACCATGCTCGAATCGATGGGCATCTCGGTCGAGTTCAGCCACCACGAGGGCGCCCCCGGCCAGCAGGAGATCGACCTGCGATACGCGGACGCGCTCTCCACGGCGGACAACATCATGACGTTCCGCCTGGTGATGAAGCAGGTGGCGCTGGAGCAGGGTGTGCAGGCAACGTTCATGCCGAAGCCGTTCTCGGAGTACCCGGGTTCGGGCATGCACACCCACCTCTCCCTCTTCGAGGGCGACCGCAACGCCTTCTACGAGTCGGGCGCGGAGTACCAGCTCTCCAAGGTCGGCCGCTCCTTCATCGCGGGCCTGCTGACGCACGCGGCGGAGATCTCGGCCGTCACCAACCAGTGGGTCAACTCCTACAAGCGCATCTGGGGCGGCTCCTCCCGCGCGGCCGGCGCGGGCGGCGAAGCCCCCTCGTACATCTGCTGGGGCCACAACAACCGCTCCGCCCTCATCCGCGTCCCGATGTACAAGCCCGGCAAGACCGGCTCGGCCCGCGTCGAGGTCCGCTCCATCGACTCCGGCGCCAACCCGTACCTCACCTACGCGGTCCTGCTCGCCGCAGGCCTCAAGGGTATAGAGGAGGGCTACGAACTCCCGGCCGGAGCCGACGACGACGTCTGGGCCCTCTCCGACGCCGAACGCCGCGCGATGGGCATCGAGCCGCTCCCGCAGAACCTGGGCGAGGCGATCTCGCTGATGGAGAAGAGCGAACTGGTCGCCGAGACGCTGGGCGAGCACGTCTT
Organism: Streptomyces sp. NPDC104313; assembly: GCF_055583985.1. Classification (NCBI taxonomy): domain Bacteria; kingdom Bacillati; phylum Actinomycetota; class Actinomycetes; order Kitasatosporales; family Streptomycetaceae; genus Streptomyces; species Streptomyces sp. NPDC104313. The sequence goes on along the minus strand of NZ_JBVJMW010000001.1, from coordinate 382,557 downwards.
CGACTTCTTCCTCCGCAACAAGAAGCAGGAGTGGGAGGAGTACCGCAGCGAGGTCACGGCCTTCGAGCTGAAGAACCTGCTGCCGGTGCTGTAACCGCAGGCCAGTGGCTTGCAGAACGCAGTGCGGGCGGGTCGCCCGGTTCAACCGGAGCGACCCGCCCGCAGTCATGATCAGCTCTGGGCCGTCCAGGGGCCTACACCGGCGGCGTCCCTGGTGGTGACGGTGCGGGGGGCGGGTCGGGCAGCGGAGGGCCCGGGTCGGGTGGCAGTTGCGGGGGGCCGCTGCCGTGTTTGCCGTCGTTCAGGACCTTGTGGGTCGTCAGGCCGTAGACGCCGAACGGCGGGAAGAGGTCGACGCGGCGCGGGTAGTCGCCCTCCGAGCACTCCTCGCAGAGCAGGTCGCGGCCGGCGGGGGTGTGCCGGGCGGCCGTGACCGGGGCGTCCCAGCACGCCTCGCAGGTACGGACGTCCGTCGTGGAGAGGGTGATCATCCGGGCCTCCCGGGTGGTGCGGGCAAGGCGTGGCGGGTCGTGCGCATCAGGTGCCTCCGTCACTGGTGGATGGGTGGCGCCCCGGCCCGGGCCGGGGGCTCAAGGGGTTCGCCCGGCCGTACGCGGCCGGGCCCCCGCGGCCCGTTCCCGCGGGTGTCCCGTACCGCGGCTCATCGGCGGGTCTCCCGCCAGACGCGGACGAGCTTCGTCGCGTCGGGGCAGATCGCGCCGGTCCGGCAGGGGGTGCAGGTCATCGTGTGGCCGAGCAGGGCACGGTAGGCCGTGTCGGGGGATGTGGTCGTGGTCACGTTCGCCTCTCTGCTGATCTCGGCCCAGACGTATTCGGAGGTACGGGTACGGGTGTGTCCGTAGCGGTCCGCCGTGTCCAGGGCGGCGAGGACCGCCGCGTGGGCGGTCGCGCTCAACTCGACGGGGAGATCGGCCTCGACACGGAAGGCGTCCAGGTCGGTGGTCACGCGCGGTTCGGTGTCCGTGGCGGCGGCGAGCATGCCGGTCAGCGCCGCGACCCGCGCTTGTGCAGAGCGCACACTTCTCCCCTGATGAACCGAATGTCACTCCATGTAATGCTGAATATTCAGCTTCAACCTGATGGGTTAGCTTTGTCAACAGCGACGCCCCTATCGACGCCGAACACACGGAGCTGCTCAAATGCCACGTGATACGCCGTACTTGCAGGTGGCGGATGCTTTGCGGGCTCGTGTGCGGGCCGGTGAATGGGCGGTGGGGGACAAGCTGCCGTCCCGGGCCCGGTTCGCCGAGGAGTACGGCGTCGGTCAGTCCGTGGCGCAACGAGCCATGGAGCGCCTGATCATCGAGGGCATCCTCGAAGGCCGCGCCGGCTCCGGCACGTACGTCCGCCGGGCGCGCGAACGCCGGCGCATGATCCGCTCGCGCCACCGTGAACAGCGTGGCAGGAGCCCTTTCGCCTCGGACATGGGCGAGCTGGACCACGAGGCCGACTGGGAGTGCACCAGTACGGCACGCGTCCCCGCGCCGGAGGGTGTCGCCGAACGGCTGGCGATCGAGCCCGGCGACCTCTGCGTCATGACGGACTACGAATTCCTCGCCGACGGCCTGCCCGTACAGCTCGCCAAGAGCTGGGAGCCGATGGCCATCACGGGCGGGACGCCGGTCCTGCTCCCGGAGATGGGGCCGCGCGGCAAGCTCGGCGTCGTCGAACGCATGCGGTCCATCGGTGTGGCCATCGCCACCGGCATCGAGCTGCCCCGCCCGGCCCGCGCGACGCGGGAACAGGCGAATCTGCTCGGGATCTCCTTCGGTGACCTGGTCATCGTGATCGAGCGCACGTACTTCGACCGCGAGGGCCGCCCCGTGGAGACGGCCGACATCATCGTGCCGGACGTCCGCTGGGAGATCGCCTACGAGATCCACGTCGACCAGCCGGATTCCTGAACCGGGGACGGAGGGCCGGGCTCCTGGGCGGCGCCTTGTGCGAGGTGCCGACGGGCCGCTGAGCCGTCAGTCGCGTCAGTGGGGAGGTCGGGGCTCACCCACCCCTCACGCGAACCCCCGCCCCATCTCGTCCAGGATCTCGTCGATCACCGCCGCAGGCTCCCGTGCCAGGTCCTCCTCGATCCACCTGCGCATCGCGATCCGGAGCGAGGAGAGGAAGCCCGCCGCCAGGACAATCGGGCGGACCTGGGCCGAGACCGATCCGGGGCGAGCGACGCCGGATCCGGCTGTGGTCGAGCGAGGTCCGATTCGGCACAGCGGCCCGTTCCCGCGACCCGCGAGGGCGCGGGAACGGGCTGTTGTAGGGTTACGACCCCCGTACGCCACGGGACCGACGGGATCGACGGGATCGACCAAGGAGGTGAGCCCCATGACCGCTGGATCAGGCCGGGTGCTCACCCCGCGCGATCGCGTCGTACGACCGGCAGCAGCCGACCGGACGGCATAAGCGGATCGCGGAGCGCCCATCGGTTTCCCCGAAAGGCTTCGCTCGTATGCCGGTTCGCCCCTCCACCTCCCTCTCCACCTCCGGTGCCCTCTCCGCCACCGTCGTCGCCCTCCGCCGCGCCGGCTGTGTCTTCGCCGAGGACGAGGCCCGTCTCCTCCACGAGGCCGCCGAGTCCGTCGACGAGCTGGCCCTGCTCGTCGAGCGCCGCGCCGCCGGACTGCCGCTCGAACACGTCCTGGGCTGGGCGGACTTCCACGGCCGCCGCTTCGCCGTGGACACCGGCGTCTTCGTGCCCCGCCGCCGTACGGAGTTCCTGGTCGCGCAAGCCGCCGCCCTCGCACCCCGCCGGGCCGTCGTCGTCGACCTCTGCTGCGGTTCCGGCGCGCTCGGCGTCGCCCTGGCCTCCACGTCGGACGCGGCCGAACTGCACGCCTGCGACGTCGAACCCGCCGCCGTGCGCTGCGCCCGGCGCAACGTCGGCGACCTGGGGCACGTCTACGAGGGCGATCTGTTCGCCCCGCTGCCCGCCACCCTGCGCGGCCGGGTCGACGTGCTGCTCGCCAACGTCCCCTACGTCCCCACCGGTGACGTCGAGCTGCTGCCCGCCGAGGCCCGCATCCATGAACCGCGCGTCGCCCTGGACGGGGGAGGCGACGGGCTCGATGTCATGCGCCGGGTCGCCGCCGAAGCGCCCCGGTGGCTCGCGCCCGGCGGCAGCCTGCTCGTGGAGGCGAGCGAGCGGCAGCGGGACACGGCGGTCGAGGTCCTGCGCGCCGCCGGGCTGAGCCCCCGGGTCCTGGTCTCCGAGGAGTTGTACGCCACCGTCCTCGTCGGGACGGTCCATGTCCCGAGAGCCGGGACGGTCCACGTCGGGGCAGCGGAACAGCCGGGGAATCCTCCGTGGGGGGACCCCGCCACCGCCCCGAATCCGCCGGCACAGGACTAGGCTCGAAGGGCCCCGGGGCGGAGACGGAGCCGCACCGGGGCGACGCACGGGGACACAGTTCGGTTCGGCTGGCGGGAGAGCACGCGATGACGACGGCGCCGGGGCGCAGAAGCAGTACGTTCACCAGGCTGCTGCGGCACGGATTCACCGACCCGTCCGCCGCGGACCAGCTCCTCAACCTGGACGCGCTGGCCTCCGTACGGTCCGATCCCGTCCTCCTGGAGGCGCTCGGGGCCACCGCCGACCCGGATCTCGCCCTGCGCGGCCTCGTCCGGCTCGCCGAGGCCGAGGCGGAGAGCGAGCGCCAGGTACTGCTCGACACCCTTGTCACCGCCAAACCCCTGCGCGACCGGCTCCTCGGGGTCCTCGGCGCCTCGGAGGCGCTCGGGGACCACCTGGCCCGGCATCCGCGCGACTGGCAGGCGCTCGTCACGTACGAGGCGGTCGACCTGCACCCCGGGGTCGCCGAGTTCGAGCGCGGGCTCGCCGACGCCGTCGACCCGGACTCGCTGCGGGTCGCCTACCGCAGGTGTCTGCTCACCCTCGCAGCCCGGGACGTGTGCGGGACGACCGACCTCGAGCAGACCGCGGCCGAACTGGCCGACCTCGCCACCGCCACCCTGCGTGCCGCCCTCGCCATCGCCCGGACGGCCGCACCCGAGGACGCGGCACGGTGCCGGCTCGCCGTCGTCGCGATGGGCAAGTGTGGCGGGCGCGAGCTGAACTACGTCTCCGACGTCGACGTCATCTTCGTCGGGGAGGCGCGCGACGGGGTCGACGAGACCAAGGCCATGCAGGCCGCCACCCGGCTGGCCGCCCACATGATGAGGATCTGCTCCGAGACCACCGTCGAGGGCACCATCTGGGAGGTCGACGCCAACCTCCGCCCCGAGGGCCGCAACGGGCCGCTCGTGCGGACCCTCACCTCCCACCTGGCCTACTACCAGCGCTGGGCCAAGACCTGGGAGTTCCAGGCCCTGCTGAAGGCCCGCGCGGTGGCCGGCGACCCCAAGCTGGGCGCGGAGTACGTCGAGGCGGTGTCGCCGCTCGTCTGGGGGGCCGCCGACCGGGAGAACTTCGTCCCCGACGTGCAGAAGATGCGCCGCCGTGTCGTCGACAACATCCCCCGCGACCGGATCGAGCGGGAGCTGAAGCTCGGCCCCGGCGGACTGCGCGACGTCGAGTTCGCGGTGCAGCTCCTCCAGTTGGTGCACGGGCGCAGTGACGCCACGCTGCACAGCGGCTCCACCCTCAAGGCGCTGCGGGCGCTCGCCGAGGGCGGGTACGTGGGGCGTGCGGACGCCGCCCAGCTGGATGAGGCGTACTGCTTCCTGCGCTCCATGGAGCACCGCATCCAGCTCTACCGGCTGCGCCGCACCCACCTCGTCCCCGAGGACGAGGCGGACCTGCGGCGGCTCGGCCGGTCGCTCGGGATGCGCACCGACCCGGTGACCGAGCTGAACAAGGCCTGGAAGCGGCACGCCTCCGTCGTACGGCGGCTGCACGAGAAGATCTTCTACCGGCCGCTGCTGGACGCCGTCGCCCAGCTGGCCCCCGCCGAGTCCCGGCTCAGCGCGAAGGCCGCCGCGATCCGCCTGGAGGCCCTCGGGTACGCCGACCCGGCGGCCGCCCTGCGGCACCTGGTGGCCCTCTCCTCCGGGGTGACGCGCAAGGCCGCCATCCAGCGCACCCTGCTGCCGGTGCTGCTCGGCTGGTTCGCGGACTCCGCCGACCCGGACGCGGGGCTCCTCGGCTTCCGCAAGGTGTCCGACGCGCTCGGCAAGACCCCGTGGTACCTGCGGCTCCTGCGCGACGAGGGCGCCGCCGCGGAGAACCTCGCCCGGGTCCTGTCCGCCGGCCGCTTCGCCCCGGACCTGCTGATGCGGGCCCCGGAGGCGGTGGCGATCCTCGGCGACCCGGAGGGGCTCACGCTCCGCACCCGGGCCCACCTGGAGCAGGAGATAGTGGCCGCGGTGGGGCGTGCCGGGGACGCGGAGTCGGCCGTCGCGGTGGTGCGCGGGGTGCGCCGCCGCGAGCTGTTCCGTACGACGGCCGCCGACCTCATCGGCTCGTACGGCACCGAGGACAACCCCGCCGAGCAGGATCACGGGGCCCTCGTCGACCGCGTCGGCTCGGCTGTCAGCGACCTCAACGCCGCCACCGTCGCGGGTGCGCTGCGGGCCGCTGTCCGCGCACGGTGGGGCGAGACCCTGCCGACCCGGTTCGCGGTCATCGGCATGGGCCGCTTCGGCGGGCACGAGCTGAGTTACGGCTCCGACGCCGACGTCCTCTTCGTCCACCGGCCGCGTGAGGGCGTCGGCGACGAGGAGGCGGCCCGGGCCGCCAACACCGTCATCGCGGAGATGCGGCGGCTCCTTCAGCTGCCGACCGCGGATCCGCCGCTGCTGATCGACGCCGACCTGCGCCCGGAGGGCAAGAGCGGGCCGCTGGTCCGCACACTGAAGTCGTACGAGGCCTACTACCGGCGCTGGTCGCTGGTCTGGGAGAGCCAGGCGCTGCTGCGGGCCGAACCGGTGGCGGGCGACGAGGAGCTGGGGCGCGACTTCATCGAGCTGGTCGATCCGCTGCGGTATCCGGTGGAAGGGCTCGGCGAGGACGCCGTACGGGAGATCCGCCGGCTCAAGGCCCGGATGGAGTCCGAGCGGATGCCGCGCGGCGCGGACCCCACGCTCCACACGAAGCTGGGGCGGGGCGGGCTGAGCGATGTCGAGTGGACCGTGCAGCTGATGCAGATGCAGCACGGCTGGGAGACACCGGGGCTGCGTACGACGCGTACGCGCGAGGCGCTGGCCGCGGCGTGTGCGGCGGAGCTGATTCCGGCGGAGGACGCGCAGACGCTGGACGAGGCGTGGGTCCTGGCGTCGCGGGTCCGCAACGCGGTGATGCTGGTCCGGGGGCGGCCGGGCGACACCTTCCCGTCCGACCCGCGGGAGATGACGGCGGTCGGGCGGTATCTGGGGTACGAGCCGGGGCATGTCGGGGACATGTTGGACGACTACCGGCGGATCACGCGGCGGGCGCGGGCGGTGGTGGAGGAGCGGTTCTACGGGACGGCTTCCTAGGGGCGTGCTCCAGGGGCCCGGCCCCGGGGCCCCTCGGCGCTCCGCCCCGACCCCGCTCCTCAAGCGCCGGACGGGCTGGGAGAGACGTCCTCAAGCGCCGGACGGGCTGGAGATGGTCCGTCGCTACGCCCTCCGCGACCCGGCGGCCTCCGGCTCCGATGCCGGGCGTGGCAGTCGGGCGGCGCGCAGGCCGGTCAGCCGTCCCCGTCGGTCCGGCACCCACTTCGGCAGCCGGTGCGGCAGCGAGCCGTACCAGACGCGGGAGACCGCGTACCCGAACGCGAGGCAGACCATGCCGCCCACCGCGTCCAGCCAGAAGTGGTTGGCGGTGGCCACGATGACGACCAGGGTGAGCGTCGGGTAGAGCAGGCCCAGGATGCGGGCCCAGGGCGCCGAGGCCAGGGCGAAGATCGTCAGGCCGCACCAGAGCGACCAGCCGATGTGCATCGACGGCATCGCCGCGTACTGGTTCGACATGTTCTTGAAGTTGCCCGACGCCATCGAGCCCCACGTCTCGTGCAGGAGCACGGTGTCGACGAAGTTCGCGCCGTTCATCAGACGGGGTGGCGCCAGCGGGTAGAGGTAGTAACCGAGCAGGGCCACGGCCGTCGTCGCGAAGAGGACCAGCCGCGTCGCGGCGTAGCGGCCCGGGTGGCGGCGGAACAGCCAGATGAGGACGCCGATGGTCACGACGAAATGCAGCGTCGCGTAGTAGTAGTTCATCGACACGATCAGCCATGTCACGGAATTGACCGCGTGATTGACCGTTTCCTCGAAGGCGAGGCCCATGGACCTCTCCGCCGCCCAGATCCAGTCCGCGTTGCGCAGGGCCTGAGCCTTCTGCTCCGGGACGGCATTGCGCACGAGCGAATACAGCCAGTAACTGACCGCGATGAGCAGGATCTCGAACCAGAGCCGGGGACGGCGGGGCGCCCGCAGGGAGCGGAGCCGGGCCAGTCGGCCGGTCTTCCCGGAAGCCGGAGTAGCGGTGGACGCGGCGGCGGCTTCGGGGGCCGCCTCGGCCGCGATGGGTGAAGAACCGGCCGTTGACCGGCCTTCGTGCGCTGACACCCGTGTTTCACCCATAGGCAGAGATTCTTCCATAGTGGTTCCCCTGCCCCCGATCATCCTCCGGTCGGGTTCCGGTCGCACGTTCTGCGTCTCAAGGACGAGAGGCCGGCCCTGAGCCGACTGCGGGTCCCGACGCCGTCGAGCCGCGCACCACCAGCTCAGGCATGAAGACGAACTCGCTGTGCGGCGCCGGAGTTCCGCCGATCTCCTCCAGGAGCGTGCGGACGGCGGCCTGGCCCATCGCCGTCACCGGCTGCCGGATCGTCGTCAGCGGCGGGTCCGTGAACGCTATGAGCGGCGAGTCGTCGAAGCCCACGACCGAGAGATCGCGCGGCACGTCCCTCGACAGCCGGCGGGCCGCCCGGATCGCCCCGAGCGCCATCATGTCGCTCGCGCACACGACCGCCGTGCAGCCGCGCTCCATCAGGGCCGAGGCGGCGGCCTGGCCGCCCTCCAGGGTGTACAGGGAGTGCTGGATCAACTCCTCCACCTCGTCCGGTGCGAGGCCCAGCTGCTCCCGCATCGTCGCGTGGAAGCCCTCGATCTTGCGGAGCACCGGCACGAAGCGCTTGGGGCCGACCGCGAGGCCGATACGGGTGTGGCCGAGTGCCACCAGATGCGTCACCGCCAGGCGCATCGCCGCCCGGTCGTCCGGTGAGATGAACGGCGCCTGCACCTTGGCGGAGAAGCCGTTCACCAGGACGAACGGGACGCCCTGGCCGCGCAGTTGCTCATAGCGCTGCATATCGGCCGAGGTGTCCGCGTGCAGTCCGGAGACGAAGATGATGCCGGAAACGCCCCGGTCCACCAGCATTTCGGTGAGTTCGTCCTCGGTGGAGCCGCCGGGTGTCTGGGTCGCCAGTACCGGGGTGTAGCCCTGCCGGGTCAGCGCCTGGCCGATGACCTGCGCCAGCGCCGGGAAGATCGGGTTCTCCAGCTCCGGGGTGATCAGGCCGACCAGTCCCGCGCTGCGCCTGCGCAGCCGCACCGGGCGTTCGTACCCCAGCACGTCGAGCGCCGCGAGGACGGATTCGCGGGTGGTCGCCGCGACTCCGGGCTTGCCGTTCAGGACCCGGCTGACCGTTGCTTCGCTGACCCCCGCCTGATTTGCGATATCGGCAAGCCGTGCGGTCATGGGATGGGACTGTACCGGGCCCGTGTCGGATTGCCCACCGTGTGCGGGGCGGTGCGGGGGCGGGCCCCGGAGGGCTTTCCGGCAACGTCTTGCAAGGACTTGCGGCCCCGGACCGCGGACTGCGATCAGATCGTCGCACTGCGGATATGCCGTGCCCTGCGCGCCCCTGCCAGGGGTGGGGGACTGTCGTCAAGGGGCTTGACGGCAACCTTGCGGACACGCGAATGTAACGATCGCCAGGGCTTGCAGAAATCTTCCGCAAGGTCTTTCGGTCGTCTTTCATCCTTGTTACGTTCACGTCGACCCGGCGCCGCGACGGAGCGGTACGGCAGTTGAAGGAGTTCAGATGCGACGTGGCATAACGGCCACCGCCCTGGTCGCGGCCCTGGCGCTCGCGGCGACCGCCTGCGGCAGCGACGACGAGTCCGGTGGCGGCACGAGCTCGGGCGAGCTCTCCGGCACGGTGACCTGGTGGGACACCTCCAGCGTCGGCAGCGAGGACAAGGTCTTCAAGAAGCTGGCCGAGGGCTTCGAGAAGAAGCACCCCAAGGTCGACGTCAAGTACGTCAACGTGCCCTTCGGCGACGCGCAGAACAAGTTCAAGAACGCCGCCCAGGCCGGCGACGGCGCCCCCGACGTGATCCGCTCCGAGGTCGCCTGGACGCCGGACTTCGCGAACCTCGGCTACCTGGCCCCGCTGGACGGCACCCCCGCCCTGAAGAACCAGGACGACTTCCTCAAGCAGGCCGTCGCGTCCACCGAGTACAAGGACAAGACCTACGCCGTCCCGCAGGTCATCGACTCCATGGGCATCTTCTACAACAAGAAGCTGCTCAAGGAGGCCGGCGTCGAGGCGCCCGCCAACCTGGACGACCTCGAGGCCGCCGGTAAGAAGGTCAAGGACAAGACCGGCAAGACCGGCCTCTACCTGCGCGGCGACGACCCGTACTACTTCCTCTCCTTCCTGTACGGAGAGGGCGGCGACCTCGTCGACGCCGGCTCCAAGTCCGTCACCGTGGACAGGCCCGAGGGCGTCAAGGCGTTCAAGGCGGTCAAGGCCCTGGTCGACGACGGCACCGCGAAGACGGACGCCTCGGACGGCTGGGAGAACATGATGCAGTCGTTCAAGAACGGCGACGTCGCGATGATGATCAACGGCCCCTGGGCCGTCGCCGACACCCTGACCGGAAGTGAGTTCACGGACAAGGACAACCTGGGCATCGCCCCGGTCCCGGCCGGCTCCGCCGCTCAGGGCGCCCCGCAGGGCGGCCACAACCTCGCCGTCTACGCGGGCTCCAAGAACCTCGACGCCTCCTACGCCTTCGTCGAGTACATGACCTCCGTGGACAGTCAGGCCACCGCCGCCGGTGAACTGAACCTGCTGCCCACCCGCACCTCCGCGTACGCCAAGCAGGAGGCCGTGGACAGCGAGATCGTCGGCTTCTTCAAGCCGGTCGTCGAGACCGCCGTCGAGCGCCCCTGGATCCCCGAGGGCGGCAGCCTCTTCGCCCCGCTCGGCATCGAGTACACCAAGGTCCTCACCGGCCAGACCACGCCGGAGAAGGCCGCCAAGTCGACCGGCGACTCCTACCGCAAGCTCCTGAAGGACTGGAAGTAACAGGAAGGTTGGCCGACTGATGGCTGTCGACACCAGCCAGTCGGTGGTGAAGGCCGCGGGCGGGAACACCGCCCGCGGCCGGAGCCGCGGTACTGGCACCCCACCACCGAAGCCCGGCCGTCTGAGGCGGGCCCTGTCGGTCCACTGGTACGCCTGGGCCATGGTCGCCCCGGTCGTCCTCGTGATCGGCGTGATCATCGGCTATCCGCTGGTCCGCGGCGTCTACCTCTCGATGACCGACGCCGACGAACGCAACGTCGCACGTTCCATCGGCGTCAACGAGATCCCCGCCACCTACGAGTTCGTCGGCGCGGACAACTACATCGACGCCCTGACCGGCTCGCAGTTCCTCGGCACGCTCGGCTGGACGCTGGTGTGGACCGTCTCCTGCGTGAGCGTCACCTTCGTCCTCGGCATGGCCCTGGCCAACATCCTCAACCGCCGCATCGCCGGACGCTCCGCCTACCGCATGGCCCTCATCCTGCCCTGGGCCATCCCCGGCTTCGTCTCCGTCTTCGCCTGGCGCTTCCTCTACAACGAGGAGCGCGGCCTGCTCAACAAGGTCCTCGGCGGCGCCGGCATCGACGCCGTCCCGTGGCTGAACGACCCGACCTGGGCCAAGTTCGCGGTCATCGCCGTCAACGTCTGGCTCGGCATCCCGTTCATGATGGTCGCCCTCCTCGGCGGACTCCAGTCCATCCCCTCCGAGCAGTACGAGGCGGCCGAGATGGACGGCGCCACCGCCTGGCAGCGCTTCCGCCACATCACGCTGCCCGGCCTGCGCCCGGTCTCCACCACGGTCGTCCTGCTCTCCACCATCTGGACCTTCAACATGTTCCCGGTGATCTTCCTGCTGACCCGCGGCGGACCCGGCGAGGCGACCCAGATCCTGGTGACCCAGGCGTACAAGTTCTCCTTCGAGATCAGCCCGCGCGACTACGCGCAGTCCTCCACCTGGGGCGTGCTGATCCTCGTACTCCTGATGGTCTTCGCCGTCGTCTACCGGCGGGTCCTGCGCTCCCAGGGAGACAACTGGTGACCACCGCGACCGACACCCCCGCCCGGCACGCCGTGCCCAGGGTCCGCCCGCGCGGCGAGCGCTCCCCGCTCGCCTCCGTCGCCCTGCACCTCACCCTGATCACCGCCTCGGTGATCGCGGTCTTCCCGGTGCTGTGGGTCCTGCTGACCTCGCTCAAGCCCGCCAAGTTCGCGACCACCACGGACTTCTTCCGCGAGACCACGTTCGTCAACTACACGAACCTGATCCGCGACACCGAGTTCCTCAACTGGTTCGCCAACTCCGTGATCATCTCGGCGCTCTCCACCGTGATCGGCGTCTTCGTCGCCGCCACCACCGGGTACGCGGTGAGCCGCTTCCGCTTCCCCGGCAAGCGCGGGCTGATGTGGACGCTGCTGATCACCCAGATGTTCCCGGTCGCCGTCCTCATCGTGCCGATCTACAACATCATGTCGAGCCTCGGACTGCTCAACCAGCCCACCGGCCTCGTCATCACCTACCTCACCATCTCGGTGCCGTTCTGCGCCTGGATGATGAAGGGCTTCTTCGACACCATCCCGCGCGAGATCGACGAGTCGGGCGAGGTCGACGGCCTCACCCCGTTCGGCACCTTCTGGCGGCTCATCCTGCCGCTGGCCAAGCCGGGCCTGGCGGTCACCGCGTTCTACTCCTTCATCACCGCCTGGGGCGAAGTGGCCTACGCCTCCGCCTTCCTGGTCGGCGACGAGAACCTCACGCTGGCCGGCGGACTCCAGAAGTTCGTCAACCAGTACGGGGCCCAGTGGGGCCCGATGACCGCGGCCTCGGTCCTCATCGCCATCCCGGCCGCCCTGGTCTTCCTCTTCGCCCAGAAGCACCTGGTCACCGGCATGTCCGCCGGAGCCGTCAAGGGCTGAGGGACCCCCTGGCCACCCGCACCAGCACGCACCACCGCACCTGTCACGGCGGCGCCGGAAACCCCGACCCGGTCACCGGCGCCGCTCCCCACCCAGACACCCCAGGGACGACATGACCCAGCACCTCGCTGCCCCCTCCACCGGCACGTCCGACGACGCCCCGGGCCACCGCACCGGCTGGTGGCAGGACGCGGTGATCTACCAGGTCTATCCGCGGAGCTTCGCCGACGGCAACGGCGACGGCATGGGCGACCTCGCCGGCGTCACCGCCCGCCTGCCCCACCTGAAGGACCTGGGCGTCGACGCGGTCTGGCTCAGCCCCTTCTACGCCTCCCCGCAGGCCGACGCGGGCTACGACGTCGCCGACTACCGGGCCATCGACCCGATGTTCGGCAATCTGCTGGACGCCGACGCGTTGATCCGCGAGGCGCACGGCCTGGGCCTGCGCATCATCGTCGACCTGGTCCCCAACCACTCCTCCGACCAGCACGAGTGGTTCAAGCGCGCCCTGGCCGAGGGCCCAGGCTCCGCCCTGCGCGAGCGCTACCACTTCCGCCCCGGAAAGGGCGCCGACGGCGAACTCCCGCCCAACGACTGGGAGTCCATCTTCGGCGGCCCCGCCTGGACCCGCACCGAGAACCCGGACGGCACTCCCGGCGACTGGTACCTCCACCTCTTCGCCCCGGAGCAGCCCGACTTCAACTGGGAGCACCCGGCCGTCGCCGACGAGTTCCGCTCCATCCTGCGCTTCTGGCTCGACATGGGCGTCGACGGCTTCCGGGTCGACGTCGCCCACGGCCTCGTCAAGGCAGAGGGGCTGCCCGACCTCGGCTCCCACGACCAGCTCAAGCTGCTCGGCAGCAGTGACGGCGTCCTGCCGTTCTTCGACCAGGACGGCGTGCACGCGATCTACCGCAGTTGGCGCACCATCCTCGACGAGTACCCGGGCGAGAGGATCGCCGTCGCCGAGGCCTGGACCCCGACCGTCGAGCGCACCGCCAACTACGTGCGCCCCGACGAGATGCACCAGGCGTTCAACTTCCAGTACCTGGGCACCGCCTGGGACGCCGCCGAGCTCCGCAAGGTCATCGACTCCTCGCTCGCCGCGATGCGCCCGGTCGGCGCGCCCACCACCTGGGTGCTCTCCAACCACGACGTCACCCGGCACGCCACCCGCTTCGCCAACCCGGCGGGCCTCGGCACTCAGATCCGCACCCCCGGCGACCGCGAGCTGGGCCTGCGCCGGGCCCGCGCCGCCTCCCTGCTGATGCTCGCCCTGCCCGGCTCCGCCTACGTCTACCAGGGCGAGGAGCTCGGCCTGCCCGACGTCACCGACCTGCCCGACGAGGCCCGCCAGGACCCCTCGTTCTTCCGCGCCGAGGGCCAGGACGGCTTCCGCGACGGCTGCCGCGTCCCGATCCCGTGGACCCGCGAGGGCAGTTCGTACGGCTTCGGCGACGGCGGCAGCTGGCTCCCGCAGCCCGCCGGCTGGGGCGAGCTGTCCGTCGAGGCGCAGACCGGTGTGGAGGGCTCCACCCTGGAGCTGTACCGGACCGCCATCGCCGCCCGCCGGGAACACCCGGGCCTCGGCGCGGGCACGGACGTCGAGTGGCTGGACGGCCCCGAGGGCGTTCTCGTCCTCGCCCGCCCCGGCTTCGTCTGCACCGTCAACACCACCGGCGCCCCCGTCCGTGTCGCCGCCCCCGGCCGGGTGCTGCTCGCCAGCTCCCCGGTCACCGCGGACGGCGCCGAGGTCGAACTGCCCGCCGACACCACGGTGTGGTGGACGGTGTGACACTGGCCGCGCCCAGGACCACCGCGGCGCCCCGCCTCTCCGACATCGCCGGACAGGCGGCGGTCAGTGAGGCGACGGTCAGCCGGGTCCTGAACGGGAAGCAGGGCGTCGCGGACTCCACGCGTCAGCGGGTGCTCGCGGCGCTCGACATCCTGGGCTACGAGCGGCCCGTACGGCTGCGGCAGCGCAGCGCCGGACTCATCGGCCTGGTGACGCCCGAACTCACCAACCCGATCTTCCCGGCGTTCGCGCAGTCCGTCGAACAGGTGCTGGCCGGGCACGGCTACACCCCCGTGCTCTGCACCCAACTGCCCGGCGGGGCCACCGAGGACGAACTCGTCGAGCAGCTCGTGGAGCGCGGCGTCGGCGGCATCGTCTTCCTCTCCGGGCTGCACGCGGACACCTCCGCCGACCCGGGCCGGTACGCCGCGCTCACCGAGCGCGGCGTACCGTTCGTCCTGATCAACGGCTACAACGAGCGCATCAGCGCCCCGTTCGTCTCGCCCGACGACAACGCCGCCGTACGGATGGCCCTCCAGCACCTCGCCGACCTCGGCCACCGCCGGATCGGCCTGGCCATCGGCCCGCAGCGCTACGTCCCCTCCCGCCGCAAGCGCGACGGGTTCCTGGAGGCGGCCGTCTCGGTGCTCGGCATGGACCGCGCCGAGGCCGAACCGCTCGTCTGCTCCACGCTGTTCAGCGTCGAGGGCGGCCAGGTGGCGGCCGGTGCCCTGCTGGACGCGGGGTGCACGGGCGTGGTCTGCGGCAGCGACCTGATGGCGCTGGGCGTGGTCCGCGCCGCCCGGGGGAGGGGCCTCGACGTGCCCCGTGACGTCTCGGTCGTCGGCTTCGACGACTCGCAGCTCATCGCGTTCACCGACCCGCCGCTGACCACGGTACGCCAGCCCGTGCAGGCGATGGCGGCGGCCGCCGTGGGCGCCCTGCTGGAGGAGATCGGCGGGAGTCCGGTGCAGCGCACCGAGTACGTCTTCCAGCCGGAACTGGTCGTACGGGGCTCGACGGCGGCGGTGGTGCGCGGCGTGTGAGGCCGGGTGGCGGGTGGGCGCAGCCCGGGCGGGCGTCGGGGACGGTGGATACGGGTGCCGCGACGGCAAGCGGAACTGGCGTACATGGATGGGGCGTTGGCCCACGCCAAGACGCCCCTGTCCCTGTATCCTCATCCGTGGCCAGTGGCACAACCCCCCCACCCAGGTTGCGTGCTGGCACGGGCGATACCCATGGAACTCTGCCCCAAGCAGCCGGGTCACCCCCATTCGCCGCCTCCAGGAGGGTCACGGTGAAAGTTCGCACCAGAAGCACGGCGATCATCGGCACCATCTGCCTCGTCGCTTCCCTCGCCTTAACCACCGCGTCCGCCGACGAGCCCGCCGTCCCACGTCAGGCGGCGGCGGTCGCGCTCAAGAAAGTGGCTACAGCCCAGAATCCCATCGCCGGCGCCGCCGGGCCCAATGACACGGTCTGGATAGCCGAACGCGCGGGCACCGTAAGGGTCCTGGGTGCCAAGGGGCTCGGCAAGCCCGTCCTCGACATATCCGGCGAGACCACCACCGACGGCGAACGCGGCCTGCTGGGCGTCGCGTTCGACAAGGGGTTCAAGCACTTCTACATCTCGTTCACGAACCGCGAAGGCACCAGCACCGTGGACGAGTTCGCCGTGCGGAACGGCAGGATCCGGCAGGACACCCGGCGCACCGTCCTCACCCAGACGCAGCCGTACGCCAACCACAACGGCGGCGACATCAGGTTCGGTCCCGACGGCTATCTCTACATCGCGTTCGGCGACGGCGGCGCGGGCGGCGACCCGCACGACTACGGGCAGAACCTCGACACACTGCTCGGCAAGGTGCTGCGGATCGACCCGAGCGGCGGCGAGCCGTACGCGATTCCGCCGGACAACCCGTTCGTGGACGACCCGAACGCGAGGGACGAGATCTGGTCGTACGGGCTGCGCAACCCGTGGCGGTTCTCCTTCGACGTGGGCACGGGCGACATGCTGATCGGCGACGTCGGCCAGAGCGCCTGGGAGGAGATCGACTGGGCCCCGGCGGACAGTAAGGGCGGCGAGAACTACGGCTGGTCCGAGATGGAGGGCAACCACTTCTTCCGGGGCGGCACGGAGCCCGCGAACCACGTGCCGCCGGTCCACGAGTACGACCGTAACGGGCTGGGCTGCTCGGTGACCGGCGGATACGTCTACCGCGGCGAGGAGATCCCGGACCTCGAGGGGCAGTACGTGTTCAGCGACTACTGCGACGGCACCATCCGCGCTCTGCGGATGGAGGACGGCAAGGTGACCGGCGAGAGCGACCTCGGAGTCAACGGCGGCGAGGTCATCTCGTTCGTGGAGGGTGGCGATGGCGAGCTGTACGTACTCGCCATCGGCGGCAGCGTCTTCCGCATCGACCCGGCGTAACCACCACTGGATGAAGAAACCCTGGTAGTTCTGGACGAAGGGGCCACGGGTTCACATCCCGCCACCCCAGCGGATGAGACAACAGGTCAGGCCCGGTGCTGAGAGATCAGCACCGGGCCTGACCTGCTTTGCGCCCCCGACGAGCCGTAGGCCCTCCGTTCGGTTCGCTCGACTTCATCGGACCGTTCTTGACGGCATGGGTGCGGGCCTTGACTGCCGCCCGCGCCCATACGAACGGCTCGACGGCCGGGGGCGTGTCTCGTCACCGGTGGACTGCTTGCCTTGTCCTCGGTGGTGCCTGTGAGGCAACCGCCGCAGGTGGTGGCATCATCGGTGCCCACCTGCCCGTACCGCAAAGAGGCCACAAATATTCCGAGTGCGGTGTCGGATCCGGGAGTGAGGAGGAGTACGGGCTCGTGCCTGAAGACCCCGACCCGCCGGCTGTCACCCCTGCTCATGCCCCGGGCGCACGGCCCGGCCCGGAGGGGGGACGGCAAGTGGCTGACCACCGGTGTGGGCAGCGTCTCGGTGACGAGTTTCCTCTCCGATTCCGGGCATGAGATCGCCACAGCGGTCCTTCCCAGCTTCGTGACGAGTGTTCTGCACGGTTCCGCCGCTTCACTGGGGCTGATCGAGGGCGTCAGCGATGCGCTGACCGGTGTCATGAAGCTGGTTGGCGGTCCGTTGGCCAATGACCCGCGCCGACGGCATCGTATGGCCACCGGCGGTTATCTCGGTACGGCGATCGCGACCGGTGCCATCGGTCTGGCCACGGCGGTGTGGCAGGTGGGTGTCCTGCGCGCGCTCGCCTGGTCGTCCAGGGGGCTGCGTTCTCCGGCCAAGGACACGCTGCTCGCGTCCCTGGTCCCTCGCCGCGCTTTTGGCCGTGCGTACGGTCTGGAGCGTGCCGGGGACAATCTCGGGGCGGTGGTGGGTCCGCTGGCCGCTGCCGGTCTGGTGGCGTGGCTGGGTATCCGTCCGGCGATCTGGTTCGCTTTCATCCCCGGCATCCTGGCCGCGGTCGCGATCACTGTCGCGGCCCGTGAGGCCCGCCGCCGCAACGTGGACGGTGCCCAGGTAGCGATCCGGCTGCGGTTCGCCGGG
Organism: Streptomyces sp. NPDC104313; assembly: GCF_055583985.1. Lineage (NCBI taxonomy): Bacteria > Bacillati > Actinomycetota > Actinomycetes > Kitasatosporales > Streptomycetaceae > Streptomyces > Streptomyces sp. NPDC104313. The sequence goes on along the minus strand of NZ_JBVJMW010000001.1, from coordinate 365,024 downwards.
CTGCGGGGCGCGGGGCTGCTGAGGCCCATGCTGCCGGTCCTGCTCTTCGAGTTCGGCAATGTCGCTGTCACGCTGCTGATCCTGCGGGCCACGCAGCTCCTGCACGCAGATGGCCGCTCGGCCGCCGCAGCGGCATCCCTGGCCATCCTGATCTACGCCGCGCACAATGCCGTCGGCGCGGTCGTCGCCTACGCCGGCGGCCACTGGATCGACCGGGCGGGGCCGCGTGTCGTGTTCGCCGCCGGATCGGCGCTCTACGTCCTGGCCTACGCGGGGTTCGCGGTGGGGTCGCATTCCTGGTGGGTGCTGCTCCTCCTCTTCAGCCTCGCCGGGGCCGGCATCGGATGCGCGGAGACCGCGGAATCCGCCTTCGTCGCCCAGCTCCTGCCGGACCGGCTGCGCGGCAGCGGCTTCGGCATCCTCGGCGCCGTACAGGCCGGCGGTGATGTCGTGGCCACGATCGTCGTCGGGATCCTGTACACCGCGGTCTCCCCGGCCGCCGGACTTCTCTACGCCGCCGGATGGATGCTGCTCTCCGTCCTGGGCGCCGGTGCCTTGACGTCCGGCCGCCGGACCGGTCCGGCGGCACCGGGCCGGCCACGGAAGCCGTGAGGAAGACCTGCTGCGACTTGCCGGCGCGCTCGTCCAGGACGTCCCACACGCCCGAGGCGTCGTAGTCGCTCAGGGACCTGGTCCAGGATGCCCGCGCAGTGATGAAGGTCCGCCTTCTTCGCCTCGAAGACCCGGGCAACCTCTGCCCGTGTCTCGTCGGCGGCGCCTTCCTCGCGGGCCTTATTGATGGCGCGGGTCAGTTCCGTGCTGAGGGCCGCCTCATCACAGAGGGAGTCCCCGAAGCTGAGCCAGGGGTCCGGAAGCCCCTGCTCGGCCGTGACCTGAAAGATGCGATCGCCTTGCGCTCCCATCCGCTCCTCCTCGGAACGAGACGCGCAGCGGAACGAGTCCGCTGCGCGTCAACTGGATGGTGCGCACCACCGCGAGAGTTCTTCGGCGGCCTGATCGAACGGGACCTCGACTCCCAGCACCTTCAGGGTCATTCAGTCCTCGCTCCCCACAGCCCCCACTCGTCAACGTCCATACGCTGCGAGCAGTCTTAGGCTCGCGTCAGGACAACCGACTGCCGTCCTGTCGGCCGGGAAGCCAGTCAATCCGCGTAGGGCGATTTCCCATCAACTCGCTGAACTCTTCGACCACCGAACGGATTTCCGTTACCGGTAGAACTCCGCGAGGGTCGAAGTACAGTGCGCTGTCATGATCCGATATTACTTCTGGATCAAAGTTCGGAGGCTTCTTGGCACCGGAGACCCAAAAGTAATCACCCAAGTCGTCCTGTGGGTCTTCTGGGTCCTTTTTGAAGCGCCTGGCTTCATCCCAGCCAGCGAACCAGACTATGCCGCCGAGGCCATTTTCTAGGTTGGCACTAACCTCTAGCATACTTACTGGAGCACTAGCTCCTTCTTCTTCAAAAAGGAGCCACGTTGCTTGGATATGGATTTCCTTTCCTGGGAGGGATTCGAAGACCTCGTCTAGGGATTTAAGGACATCTTGTGGATGCCTAAGGTGCCGAGTTTTGCCGAGATGGTGCACCGCAAGAATCACGGCCTCACCCTCTTTCCCGTGATCAGTTTCGGGCTGCCAGAGCCCGGATAGTATACCTCCAGCGTGTGCCCTACCGGCAAAATGGCCTCCACGGCATTCTTGCAGTTCATGTAATTGCCGCAAACACCGTTGCTGTTATTGATCACGACTTTGGCGTGTTGAATCTTCTGACCCTTCATCCAGGCGGCATATTTTGTCTCCACGTGGGAAGCAATGGAGAATTCGCCTTTCGCTGGCCACGGGGCCATGCCGGAAGTCCTCAGTAGATCGTTCGCCTCATTCCAGAGGCTGTCGTGCTTACCGCTCATCAGTAGGCGCAGCTCGCCGGATTCCGATCCCGGGATCACTTTCCCATCCTTGTCACGGATTTTCCCGAAGGTCTTGTCGCCAAGTTTTTTGTACGCAGGAAGCTCGTCGAAGATGTTCGAAACCCACTTTGGGCATGAATCTCCGGCTGTGCGAATACTTCGCTGGCCTGTTTTGGTGAGGCAGGCAACAGCGCGACGGGTGGCGCGTGCGTCCCTCAGCGCGTCGACGCCTTCGTCGATTTTGCCGAGGAGTTTGAGTCTGCCCCAGGGGAGGAGACCGGTGGCTGCGAGTGCGCAGTCGGCGGCGACAGGGTCGGCGATGCATTTTTCGATGTCGGCGAGGCCGGATATCTCCCACACCGCGGTGTGGGTGGTGGTGCCTGGCGTAGCCGCGTCGTAGATCCACCGGAAGATGGGCAGTTGGCAGGGCTGCGGGAAGAACCGGCCCGGAACGCATGCCTTCTTACGAGGGCCTTCCTGTGCCTTGCGCTCCTTCTCGGCCTGTCGCTGTGCCTCAGCCAACTCGGCTTCGGCAAGCTTGCGTGTTCTCTCCCAGGCGGCGCTGGCCTCGGCCTTGGCTTCGTCTGCGCTCTTGCCCGCCGCTATGGCGGAGGCGTGGGCGTCGTCCTTTGCCCGGTCCGCCTTCCTCGCTGATTCGCGGGCGTAGGCCTCGGAGAAGGCCGCGTTGGCTGCAGAGTTTTCGGCGGCGTCGGCGTCCGCGTCGGCCCGGTTGGCGGCAGCACGTGCGATGGAGGCGGAGGCCGCTGCGTTGGCGGAGCTGGTTTCGGCGGCGTCGGCGGAGGCGTCGGCGTCGCGCGCGTGCCCTTCGGCCTGCCGAGCCGACTCCTCTGCTTGATCGGAGGCTTCTGTTGCTTCCTTGGTGGCGTTGATGGCCTTGGCGGCGGCTTCAGCTGCGCGCCAGGCGTCCTCGTGCGCCTTGGCCGCGATCATCGCTCCTTCGGCCAGAAGGCCTTGGAGGTGACGCTGGTGGGTGGTGGCGAGGTCGTCCTTGCGCTGGGCCATGTACTGGCCGACGGTGACGAACTCGTGGATGAGCTCAGCGGGGCCAGCCAAGGCGATGGTGGCGGCTGCCTTGAGCTCGGGGCCTCCCTCGGTGGCCAGCTGTGCGGTGAGGATCCGTTCGTCCTGGAGCCGCTTGCCGTACTGCCCGGCTTGCAGAAACGCGGCGAGTGCCTTGGGGGTTCCCGTTTTGAGCGCGGCCTGTGCGGCCTCACTGACATAGGTGCCGCCCACGGTGGTCAGGTGGGCGACTTCGATCCGCGTGTTGGTGCTGCCGGCTTCGTACTGGCCGGTGGTGTAGAAGACCTCGATCTGCTCCGTGCTACCGGTGAGAGCTTCGGTGGCTGCGGTGCGGACGGATTCGAAGGGGCTCTGCGTGCTGAGGTCGACGACCCGCTGGCGAATGTCGTTCTGATCGGCTTCTCTCCACCGGGTGCGCAGGTAGTCCAGGACGTCCTGATCGGTGCCGGACAATGCGCGGGCGGCGGTTTCCTGCTGCCAGGGGCCAAGCATCTTCATGGCCTGCATGGCAAGCTGGCGGCCCTTGACGGCGGTGGCCTGGACGTCGACGTCAGGCCGGCCAGCCTCCTGGGCCAGCTCGGCCGCTGTGGTCTGCAAGGACCGGGCTCCGGCTGCGGCAGAGGCAGACTGCTTGATTGCGGCCTCGGAGGTTGCCTTCATCGACCGGGCCTGTTCGATCGCCGCGTCGGTGCGGGTGTCGAGTTCGGCGGTCTCGGTCTCCCGCGCCAAGGCGTAGATCTGCTTGGCCTGGTTGACCGCTGTTGTTGCGGCAGCGGCTGCGACCTTGGCCTGGTCAGCGTTCTTCTTGGCCAAGGCGGCGTAGGTCGCCGCGTTGCCGGCATGTTCAGCGGCATCGTCTGCGAAGTCTGCAGCCTTGCGCGCGTGACCTGCAGCGTTGTTGGCTGCGTCCCGTGCACCGTAAGCGGCCTGGGCCGAGCGTTCGGCCAGCCCGGCGGCCCGGACTGCGGCCCGGTCGGCGGCATCGGCGTGACGGCGCGCCTCAGCCGCGGCATTCCGCGCCTCGCTCGAATGCGCACCTGCGGCGTCGGCGGCGTCATTCGCCTCTATCGCGGCGTCGGCTGCCGCGCGGGCGTTGGCGGCGGCGCCCCTGGCGTTTTTTGCGGCCACTCCAGCGGCTGCCGAGGCATTCCCGGCCATTTCTGCCGCGAGCCCCGACTCCTCGGCTGCGTCCGCAGCTTTGCGTGCGGTGGTGGCAGCCTTTCTCGCCTCGGCAGCATCCTGCTGGTTCTTGCCGGCTGCGATGGCCTTTTCGTGCGCCTCGTTCGCCGCGGTCGCGGCTTTGTTGGCGGCCGAGGCGGTCTGCGCGGCGGCGAGCGCGGCTCGCCGGGCGGCCGCATTGGCGGCATCCGCCGCTCCGATGGCCACCTGGGCTGAATCAGCTGCGGCCTTGGCGGCGTCCGCGGCCTGCCGGGCTTTTATCCCGGCGAGCTTGGCATCGTCCTTGGCGGCTTTGGCCTCCTCGGCCGCGTTCTGCGCGGCCTCCTTGGCCAGCTTGGAGGCCGCGATCGACTTCTTGGATGCTTCCTCTGCCAGCTTGGTGGCGTTCGCGGCTTGATTTCCGGATTCCTTTGCCTGCTTGAGCAGCTCCTCGATCTTGGTCTGCTCCAGGTCGCGGGCGCGGGCGGTGAACTGCCCGATGTCCAGGAACTCGGCAATGTCCTCTGGTGTGCCGCTCAGGGCAACCGTGGCGGCCGCCTTCACGTTCGCGGTGCCATTGCTGGCCAGGTAGGCCGTTTCGATCCGGTTGTCGGTTCGAAGAGCGGTGTACTGACCCTGGCTCAGGAAGCGTTCGCGCTCTTCAGTGGACCCTTGGAGGGCAGTCTCGCCCGCCTCGCGTACGTAAGTTCCGCCCAGCGTCGTCAGCCGGGCGGTTTCAACCCGATTGTCCTGGTCCTGCGGCTCCTGGTAGCCGAAGAGAAGGAACTCCTCCAGCTCAGCTGGCGTCGTCTGCAGGGCTGCAACTGCGGCTTCGCGGACATATGGACCACTGGTCATCGCCAGCCGCGCGCTCTCGATGCGGTTGTCGATGTTCTGGATGGACTCGGCGTCCCGGAGGAATTTCTGAATTGACTCGTCACCGCCGAGCAGCGCCTCCTCGGCTGCCTCCTTCAGGCCAGTGCCGCCGGTTTTCCAGTAGGTGACGATTTCGGCGCGTATGCCCTCGGGCAGTGGTGTCGAGTCCGCCTTCGCTGCTGCTGCGGGGGTACCCAGCAGTCCCACCAGCAAGCCGGCAGATACCAGCAACGGCAGCATGAGGCGCCGGGCCATGAATCTTCCTGGTGCTCCAGAGCCGACTGGTCTGGAAAGTATTCGCCGTTTCACTCGGCAACTCCTTAGTGAATTAATATTGCCCAGTTGGGCAGACTGCTGCTATCAAGAATGCATGCAGGGTTACCGGCTACCATTTTTTGTCGTGGAGTGATTGAGGTTGCCTGATCGTACATGGCCATCGAAAGATGCCAGTCGGATATTTCTGCACCATCAGCTTGAACCGGCCGCAACGCAATTACGATCAGAATGACGGAAATGCGCGCGCCGCCACGATTAAGCACATTGCCTCATTAGAGACTTATGGGCGGTTTAATGCTTTTCGCGCACGGCTCTTCTGCGCTGTCCGCGGCGAGGTGAGCTCTTGCCGCGGACGCGGTCACCCCTCTGCGTGAAAAGGTTGTATGGAGAATCGTGAAGTTTATGTGACATAAATTACTCCATATTTCAGCCTGTGGGAGGTTTTGGGGCGTGCTTTACTTCCCAGCGGTATAGCCTGCCGTGCATTCATCCTCGGCACCCCGTCCCTGAAAGGTCCATTATGTTCAACTTTGGCGCAAAGAAAGTGCTTTTGCTGTTTATGGCTACCGGGTTGGCAGCTGCTGCGACCACGCTCGGTGTAGCTCAAGCGGACCCTGGCAACGAGCCGATACCAGCCGCTGAAAGCGGCATGACCTCTTTGGTGGAGGACTTCACCTATCCCAACGCGGCTCAGATCGAGGAAGAGACGGGAGCGGTTCTTAAGCGCGGTGACGGCCACCTGATTTTCATGGCGTGCGATGGAAGCGAAGACATCAAGATTGAGAGCGCGCACGGCCAGCAGTATTTCTGCTTCAGGCTGATCTCCAAGCCCGCCTTCCTCGCACTTGAAATCCCCAAGGCGTACGGCATCTGGACCACCGATGATCCGGTGGAAGCTACCGTTCAGAAGGCCGACGGCACGTCCGCCGTAATCGATGCTCCGGCAGGTAAGTTCACCGGCTATGGCGAGGCCGGGGCCGATCGTGAACGCACCACATTGATCGAACTCCGCGTGGACGGCTGACCATCAAGCGCGGAAGACTTGCGTGGCTAGATGCCGCGTCATCGTCTCCGGACCGCCTGGCGCACCGCACCATCAGCCGATCCCCTTGCCGCAATCGTCGGCAGGCTCTGGTTCTTTGTGTGCAGCTCCCGATTCGCCTCGGTGTCGAACTCGCTTACTCCAGCAAGGAAGACCACGTGCCTTTCAGACCTTCCCGCCGTACGCGGGCCATCGCTCTGTTCGCCGCTGCCACTGCGGCCGGCGCGTTGACCATCAGTACCCCGGCCCAGGCCGTTGTCGGTGACACCGTCGCCGACAACGCCTACGCCTTCACCGCGAAGCTCGACATCGGTGAGGGCGACAAAAAGCGCGGCTGTACCGGCTCCCTCGTCGACGCCCAGTGGATCCTGACCGCGAGCAGCTGCTTCGCAGCGGCCGGGCAGCCGTCGTTCCCGCTTCCCTCCGGTGCTCCGGCGGAAAAGACCACAGCGACGATCGGCCGTACCGACCTGAGCAGCTCCGCGGGCAAGGTCGTCAGCATCACCGAGCTGGTCTCCCGGTCGGACCGGGACCTGGTGATGGCCAAACTCGCCGAGCCGGTCACCGGTATCACGCCCGTGGTCCTGGCCGGTTCCGCGCCAGTGGCCGGCGAGAGTCTGAGGGCAGTCGGGTATGGCCGCACCGCGACCTCCTGGGTGCCCGACCGGCTGCACGCCGGTACGTTCTCCGTGACCCGGGCCGACGCGACCACAGTGGGCGTCACCCGTGACAGCGGCAGCATCTGCAAGGGCGATGCGGGTGGTCCCGCGCTGCGCGAGAAGAAGGACGGCAAGGCCGAGCTCGTCGCCGTCCACAGCGCTTCCTGGCAGGCTGGCTGCTTCGGCTCCGACGAAACCCGCGACGGCGCGATGGAGACCCGGCTGGACGACATCACAGAGTGGGTCCAGCAGGTTCGCGGACTGCCCGGGGAGTCCCAGGTAGCTTCCGGTGACTTCGACGGTGACGGCAGGGAGGACATTGCGGCCTTCTACGACAACGGCACCAACACCAACGGGATGAACAGGTCCTCGCTTTTCGCCTTCTACAGCACCGGCACCGGTTTCAGCGCGCCCAGGAACGTGTGGAGCACGCCCGGCGGCTTCACCTGGGAGAAGAGCAAGCTGACCTCGGGCGACTACAACGGGGACGGCAAGGACGATGTCGCCGTCTTCTACGACAGCGGTGTCTCGGACACCGGCAGCATGTCCTCGATCTACACCTTCACCAGCACCGGCACCGGTTTCAGCGCGCCCAAGAAGACGTGGACCACGACCGGCGGCTTCACCTGGAACAAGAGCGAGGTCGCCTCGGGCGACTACAACGGGGACGGCAAGGACGACATCGCCGTCCTCTACGACGCAGGCTCCTCCGACAGCGGCAGAGTGACCTCGCTCTACACGTTCACCAGCAACGGCACCGACTTCAGCAACCCCCGCAAGACATGGACCACCACTGGTGGGTTCACCTGGTCCGCCGGCAAGCTGACCTCGGGCGACTACAACGGGGACGGCAAGGACGACATCGCCGTCCTCTACAACGGAGGCAAGTCGGCCGACGGCAAGTTCATCTCCTCGCTCTACACGTTCACCAGCAACGGCACCGACTTCAGCAACCCCCGCAAGACATGGACCAGCAGCAGTGGCTTCACCTGGGACGCAAGCAAGCTGACCTCCCGTGACTACAGCGGCGACGGCCGGGACGACGTGGCTGTCCTCTACAACCGGGGAACCGCAGCAGACGGCACCCACCAGACCTCACTCTTCACGTTCACGAGCGACGGGACGAACTTGGGCGCGCCCCGCGAGGTGTGGGCCAGCACAGGCTCTTTCTCCTGGGCAGCGAGCCAGCCGGTTTCCGGCGACTTCAACAAGGACGGCAAGGACGACATCGCCGTCCTCTACCGATCCGGAACCTCCGCCGACGGCCGCCGAATCGACTCTCTGTTCACCTTCACCAGTACCGGAACCAGCGTAAAAGCACCGGTCAAGGCCTGGACTGGCAGCGTCGTCTGACTCAACCGGTTCGGTAAGAAATACACCGGACTGAGGCACCCATACCTTCACGCCGTGGCCCCGCATCCGTGCGGAGGCACGGCGTGAAGGCTGTACCGGGCCGGCACACGCCAGCAAGCCACGCTCCGACTCCCACCTGGCAACGGGAGATACCCCGGCAATGGGAAGAACGGTGTCACCGGGCCCTTGGCCGCCGGTAGCGGATGGGGCGGCATGCGCGTCATCGCCGCCGCCGACTTCAACGGAGACAAAATGGGCGACGTGATCGCCGCCCATACCAACGGCACCCTCTACTTCTACGCGGGCAAGGGCAACAGCTTCGCCGCCGGCACCCAGTCCGGTAACGGATGGGGCGGCATGCGCCTTGTTGTCGCCGCCGACTTCAACGGCGACAACAAAGCCGACCTCATCACCGTCCACGACAACGGCAGCCTGAACCTCTACACCGGCAAGGGCAACGGCACCTTCAACAATGCAGTCAAGGCAGGAGACGGCTGGCAGAACATACGCCTCCTCGCCGCCGCCGACTTCAACGGCGAGAACAAAGCCGACCTCATCGCCATCCACGCCAACGGCAACATCCTTGCCTACCCCGGCAACGGAAACGGCGGCCTCGGCACCCCCGTCGTCACCCCAGCCCCGGCCAACTAACCGGTCTGCCCCGGATCAGCTTGACTCTGACGCGTAAATAACCACAGTCCTGCCCGAAACTCCCCTCTAACTGTGGTTATTTACGCGTCAGAGTCCAAGAAGTGGATCAGAACCCCAAGAGTTCCCCACGTACGGTCAGATGCTGAGGTAACCGTGTGTGGCTGTCGGCTTGTTGTCGTGCTTGACGATGGATCCTCCTCATGTCCGCCCTGCTGAACGTAGATGCGCCCTGGTCGGGCTGGCCGCTACGGTCCGCCGGATGATCAAGGGCATACGTATCTGTTTCATCGGGGACTCCTTCATCCAGGGCATCGGCGATCCAGAACACCGCGGATAGATCGGCAGGGTGCTGGAGGCCACCGGTGGTGACATAGACATAACGGCCTTCAACCTGGGCATCAGGCGCAACACCTCCGAGGACGTCCTGCATCGCTGCTGGCAGGAAGTCCTGCCCCGGACCCTGCCCGGTGCCGACAACCGGCTCGTCGTCTCCTTCGGTAGCAATGACACCATCCAGGAGGGTGGCGCGGTGCGTGTCGATCCGGCCTCGTAGCCTGGAAAACTTGGCCTCGCTCCTGGAGGGCTGCCGACGCCAGACCCTCGCCCCTCTGGTAGTTGGCCCACCACCGGTCATCGACGCGGGGGCGGGCCATCAGCGACGTACCGCGAAGCTCTCCGACGAAATGACCACGCTCTGCCAGGCACAGCACGTCCCGTTCATTGCCACGACGTTGGAACTGGCCAACGACCCCACCTGGACTGAGGAAGTCATGGCCGGCGACGGCGCACACCCGGGCAGCGGCGGCTATCGGAGGCTGACCAATCTCATTCTCGCCGGGCAGTGGCACGAGTGGATCGCTCAGGCGCGCCCGTGACCGGTATCAGCCGCCGAATGCCGTAGCCCCCTGTCACATTCGCGGCCGGACAGCTCTCGCCAACCGGCCGTGAATCAAGCTCGCAGCTCCGCCGAACACAACTGTGTGCGCTGGGAAGCCCGCAACCCCCAGACGGGGGAGCGGGCTTCGGCGTCGCTGCTCGAACTCTGGCCGTACGATTGCGTTTTACCCCTTGGCGTGACTTGAGGTGGCGCCTACAGCAGGTGATCCGCCTTGCCCGCCTTGATGTCGCGGATCAGGCTGCTCAGGGCCTCGCGGGTGTCCGTGAGGTAGGTGTCTTCCTGCCCGGCCAGCGCTATATATGCCTTGCCGTTCGAGTCGGTGCCGATGCGGAAGCAGTTGTTTCCCTCTCCGCAGAAGGCTTCTTCCCAGTTGATCTCTGACATGGCCAGGCTCCTCATAGGTCGCGGATGACGCTGTGGATGAAGTCGCGCGAGGCATCCGGTGACAGGCTGGCCTCGTCCATCCATTGCAAATGGGATCGGCATTTTGCGAGTTGTAGCTCAGCGTGCATGAACTCCGGTCCATGCGCCGAATCGAGTTGAACCGTGTCGAGCTGGGGCACGGATCCCTCTGCGTAGAGCAAAGCGTGTCCGGCGCCGGGGAAGCTGCCGCGTTCGACGGGAACTATGCGGATCGTGATGTGGTCCCGCTCGCTTGTCTTGAGCAACGCGTGGAGCTGGCTCCTTGTCGCCTCACGTCCACCGAAGTGCATGCGCAGGGCTGCCTCGTGCACATATCCGACGTAGTCGACGGGACGTTCGCGGGTCAGCACGCGCTGCCGGTCCATGCGGTGGGCCACCCGCGGGACGCATGCCATTCCAGTTCGACGATGTCCAGGAGGCCGGACGACAGCCTTCCTCGGTACTCGTCCCACCAGTTGCTCTGCGGGGCCCGGGTGAGGTCGACAAGCGCGGACAGGTACGCCTCATCCGTTTACGTGCAGTGAGTGGCCAGAGTGCGTAGGCGATCGGAGCTGATGTTGCGAACACCTGACTCGATGTTCGAGATCTTGCCCCGGTCGACACCGAGTAGGCCTGCGGTGTACTCGGCTGTCAGCCCTGCTTCGGTTCGCATCTTGCGGATCTCGGCGCCGAGCCTCTTCTGCCGCTGTGTGGGCGTAGTGCGTGGGGGCATTGATTGCCTTTCTGTCCGATCTGTTTCTCAGGCTGCCCGCCGTCACGCTACCGATCCATTGGTGGTTAAGTTCCATCGAGTTGGTGGCGCATGATGCGAGGCGTGCTCTGCTTTAAGTCATGCGACGCTCACGCATGGCGAGAACGAAGTGCATCAGGCGAGCCTGCCCGCATCCTCCTTCCCTGGGAGGGGTGTGCCCGCGTCAGGGTGACGAGCCACTGTCCCGCTGTGTGCCGCAGACGTCCACGTACGCGCACGGACCATCAATCACCGCACCAGCGAGCGGAGTTGCCATGCCCGAGAACGATCTCACCCCCGTACTGCCCAGGACCGGCCCCACGGGCGATTCGCCCAGCGAGGAGTCCGCCCCCGCCCTGCCGGGTGGAGCCCCGCGCCTCATCCCCGTAACCCAGGCTCCGGCCGCACCGCCTGTTCCCTTTGCCCTGCGTGCCACGCCCCGGTTCACCCAGTATCCGCAACCGCGTCCTGACCTGCGGGAGCCGGGACCGGAGAGCCTCTCCTACGGGCTCACGCTGCCCTCGGCCGTGGCTACGCCAGACCTGGCCGAGGAGACTGTCGAGGTCATCCTGGACGGGCATCAGGTGCAGGAGGAGGCGGTCCTCCCGGCGCCTCAGCTGGTCCACGAACTCGTCACCTATGCCAGCCGGTTCACGGGAGCCGGGGACCAGATCCATCTCGCGCTGCGTTGGGCGGCGGGTGTGTTCCAGGTCGCGGTGTACGACACCCATGCCGCCCATGCCCATCCCCGGCTCGCCGCCGCGTGCGATGAACGCCGTCGGGCAGCCCTCGTGCGGGTCCCCGGACTGGTGGAGTCGCATCGGGGGACCTGGGGTTTCGGGGCGGCGGCCTACCCGCCCGGTGACGGGACATGCACCTGGGTCACCCTTGTACACACGCCGTAGAGCAGGGGCGTCCGACCGGACGGACCCTCCCGACCGTGGCCGCCGTGCCGAAGCCGCCGTGCCGAAGCCGTCGTGCCGAAGCCGTCATGGCGGCCACGCGTGATCGTCGCGAGGCCTGTCCGCGCCCCGCCGTACCCGGTCCCGTGACGGTCGGGCGGTCACTTCCCGCGGCCAGTCCCCGTGGCGGCCCCACAACCGGTCCTGTGACCGGCCCGGCCGGCCGGGCGTGGGGCCCGGTGCCGAGGCGGCCGGGACCCCCGGCCGGCATCGTCGGAGTCCGCTTGAGCAGTTCGCGGATCTGCGGCTCGACCGCGTCGACCGCCGAGCCCTTCGCGGGCCGCTGGTAGACCGGCGGCCGGTCGGTGGCCAGCGCCCGCTTCACCGTGCTCTTCGAAATGCCCAGGTGCCGGGCAACCGCCCGGATCGGCATCTTCTCGGCCCGGTGCAGCCGACGGATCTCAGCCCAGTCCTCCACGGAGATCACCCTCTCCTCCTGATCCTCGAACAAGATCAGGATGATCAGACGGCCGCGAGGTGGGTCAGTTCTGCACCGCCGTTCAGCGGTCAGCTTTCAACCCGACGCCGAGAGACGTCAGCCGCTACCGCGCGGCGTGGATCACGCACGTATCCTGGTCGCGGAGATCGACCCGTGTCGCGGCCTTCGAGGACCGCTGGGGCGGCCTCGCGCTACCCCCCAGATCCGTTCCATGAGAGCGGCCCGCGCATCCTGGACACGAACCGTTCCCGAGGGCTCGGCCGCGGACGGCTGGTGGATGCCCGGGACGTACCGTCCGGGCAGCGAGGCGGCTGGATCGGTATCGGCACCCGGTGGGCTACCTGCGTATTCGGGACGACCTTACCCCTGGCAAGCCAAGTCCGGAGAGGGACGGGCACCGTGGAGAGGGCCCGGCCAGGTTACCGTCCAGCTCCCGCGCGCGGGGCTCTGAACCGCTGGCCAACGCCCGCACTTCCCCTCGCCTGCAGCTACGGGGTCTGCCAGTAGTCCGCCCACGCTCGTGCCGCCTTCACGTGGCGCTCCAGGCCGGGCGTCCCGTACTCATGCCATGCCTCCCAGGAACGGGCGTCGGCCTCGGCGAGTACCACCACGCCCTCGCGGGGAGCCTCGGCGAACGCGGGAATGCGCTGGCACCACCAGGCGGCCTGCTCGGGAGTCTGCTCGCCGTCCAGGACGAGGCGCTGGCCCCACAGGACCGCGTCCACCCATCCGGGGCCCCGGGCCGCCCACGCCCAGTCGACCAGCCACGTCCGGTCGGTCCCGGGCAGGAAGTTGACCGCCGCCGGATCGCCGTGCACGAGCATGTCCCCTGTCAGCAGCGGCTTGTCAACAGGGTCGCAGTACTCCTTCCACCGCTCCCACGCCGGCGTCAACCGGGCCTCGGGCGGCGCGGACGTCGTGCTCAGCTCCTGCAGGGCCGTCGTGACGGAGTCCAGATGGGGGCTGTCGTCCGCATAGAAATCGGCCCACGGTGACGTGCTGGTGATCCCCTCGAACCCGAGGATCGTCCAACCGCCCGCTGCCACCCGCCACAGGAGACGTGGTGCGAAGTCGGGTAGGAACGGCGCCACCGCGCTCTCCACGTTCAGCTCGGCTGTCCGTTCGTGGTCCTCGGGCAGCCCCTTGACGAAGACCCTCCTGCCGCAGGGGGCGGTCAGCAGGGCGGCGAAACCCGAGCTGGTCGCGTTGGCCATGTTGGCGACCGAACTGTTCTCTCCGACCTGGCCGGCGACCGCCCGCCGTACGGGTTCGGGCAGTTCCTCGTAGGAGCGCAGAACGACACGCACGACCGTCTACCTCGGGGGCCTCTGGGGGGCGTTCGGCGGGAATGGCGGGTTCTTGTCCGGCCTCGTCGGCGGGTTGGTCGAGGGGCGGCCTGGCGGGGGGTTGGTTGACGGACGGGGGGACGGGTTGCGTGCTTCAAGGATCGCCATGACCGGGACCGTACCGGCCGTCCCCGACCGGACGGGCCCGAACCAGTGAAGTTCCAGGGGTGGAAACCCAGTCCGTACGACTACGACCACCTGCGCCGATGGCTCCGGTCACGCGGCATCACCCACCGCATCGCCCGCAGGGCGTCGAGTCTTCCCAGCGCCTGGGCCGTCATCGTCGGGTTGTCGAGAGGACCGTGTCCTGGCTGGCCGACTGCCGACGCTTGCACCGCCGCTACGAACGCAAACCGGAACACTTCCTCGCCTTCGTCGGCATCGCCGCAGCCCTCATCAACTACCGGCGACTCACGGAGTGAAGGGCTGCACACGGGTGCGAAACTGCCGTCATGACTATGCACCTCATCTCCGTCATCGGCAGTAGCCCTGGAGTCGGCAAGACCACCCTGTGTCGTGCGGTGGCCCAGTAGCTTACCAGCATCGGCGCATCGGTCGACCACTTCGAGGAGGCCGACATTCTCACACGGTCGGCTTTCCGGCCCGTGGCTGAAGAGTTCGCCAGTGAGACTGCCGTCGTGCAGCCTGCGACCTTGGTTGCGTGCACTCGCGCCTACGTCGCGGAGTCACTCGCGGCGGGCAAGGACCACCTGGTGACAGATGCCCTTCTGTCCTTCATTCCGTCTCTTGTGGCATGGGGCCACGACGAGGGGACTCTCGTCCAGGTCATGGAAGAGCTGTCCCGGGCCGTGGAGCCGGCCCAGATCACCGTGGTGTACGTCCACGACAATCCGGAGACGGCGCTGCGACGCGCAGTCGAGCGGGAAGGCGATGCCTGGGAAGACTGGTACGTGCGGAAACTTGCTTGCTCCCCTGGTACTCAGGCTGTTCATGACCTCTCGTCGGCTGCCGCTCATCTCCGCTTCGAAGCCGCCTTGACCTGTCGCCTCCTCGCACAGGCCCCGTGGCATGTTCTGAACGTGAATGTAGGAACACTCAACGCTCAGGAGGCATACGCCCACACCCAGCGCCACCTGATGGACGTGCTGGAGTTGTCAGGACGACCTTCCACGTAGCCGACCCCGCCAACGATCAAAGGAAACGGCCTCTATTGACCCGAAACTCAAAGGGGTCTATTCGAGGGTGCAGTGCACGTGCGGGCCCCCGAAGTAGCCGCGGATGATGTGGGTTTCCGCCGGCGTCGATGGAAGAACCCGCGCGTTTCGGCCGCGAGTTGGGATTGGTCACGTGCTCGGTGGTGCGTGGGCAGGCTGCGTTTGAGGCTGGCGTTGACCAGCTCGTCCGGGTTCTGCTCGGTGAGTGCGACGGCAGGAAGTGCAGCTCGATCCGATCGGGGTGGTCGTCCGGCCAGGCTCGGACTTTGCGTGAACGGTGGGCGGAGTGTCCGTCCAGGACGAGGTGGACCTTGCGGGTGAAGTGTACGGCGAGGCGGTCCAGGAAGCGGCACATGACGTCGGTGTCGAAGGTCTCGGCGAACACCATGAAGCGCATGCGGCCCTTGGTGCTGATCGCGGACATCGCGTTCACCGGGAACCGGTTGCCGGTGCGGCGCACGATGGGTGTGCGGCCCCTGGCGCCCCATGTACGCCCGGTGACCTCGCCGGAGCGGGCGTCGGCCAGGTCGGCGAAGAGCACCTCGCCGCCCTCGGCCTCTGCCCTGGCGCGGATCGTGCCACCTCTCCTCGCGCCGGACTCGGACGGCTTCCGCGTCCTGACCTTCGACCTCGCCCGCGAGACCGAGGACCTCTCCACCCGCACCAACGCGGGCGTCGAGGCGGCCCTGACACAGAAGGCCACCGCCGACACCTTCACCGTCGAGGTCTCGAAATCCGTGGTCGAGGGCCAGGCGATCGTAGTCGTGCCGAAGCCGCCACTGCGGCCACGCGTGATCGTCGCGAGGCCTGTCCGCGCCCCGCCGTACCCGGTCCCGTGACGGTCGGGCGATCAGTTCCCGCGGCCAGTCCCCGTGACGGCCCCACAACCGGCCCCGTGACCGGCCCGGCGAAACCGGCCCCGTGACCGGCCCGGCGAAACCGGCCCCGTGACCGGCCCGGCGAAACCGGCCCCGTGACCGGCCCGGCCGGCCGGGCGCGTGGGGCCCGGTGCCGAGGCGGCCGGGACCCCCGGCCGACCGGGCCGGAGTCCGGGCGAACTTTACCTTCACGAAATAACTTGCGAAAGGCTTTGCAGGCAGAAAACTGCCTGATTTCGCGGATGTGAGCGGGAGATGTCCAAAAGGTTGACCAGCGCGGAGTGGGCTCGTACGGTCTGCTCCGCGGCAAGGTTTGCATTCTTGCAGCAAGAACCTTCAGGAGCCTTGAGGGCACGGCGCGTTGTCACGTGAGGCTGCACCGTCACCCGCGTTTCCCCCACCGCAGGAGGAAAGACATGGCACGCAGACCCCTGTCCGCCGCGCTCGCCCTGGCCGGCGCCGCCGCCCTCGTCATCCCCACCGGATTCGGCGCCGCGGGCACCGCGCAGGCCGCCGCTCCGGGCGACAAGGACGTCACCGCCGTGATGTTCGAGTGGAAGTTCGCCTCCATAGCCAAGGCCTGCACGGACACCCTCGGTCCGGCGGGCTACGGCTACGTCCAGGTCTCGCCGCCCCAGGAGCACATCCAGGGCGGCCAGTGGTGGACCTCCTACCAGCCCGTCAGCTACAGGATCGCCGGCCGGCTCGGTGACCGTGCGGCCTTCTCCGCCATGGTGAACACGTGTCACTCGGCGGGGGTGAAGGTCATCGCGGACTCCGTCATCAACCACATGTCGGCCGGCGGCGGCAGCGGCACCGGCGGGACCGCCTACACCAAGTACGACTACCCGGGCCTCTACTCCGGCAACGACATGGACGACTGCCGGGCCCAGATCACCAACTACAACGACCGCGGCAACGTCCAGAACTGCGAACTGGTCGGCCTCGCCGACCTGGACACCGGCGAGGACTACGTACGCGGGAGGATCGCCGGCTATCTGAACGACCTGCTCTCGCTCGGTGTCGACGGCTTCCGGATCGACGCCGCCAAGCACATGCCCGCCGGTGACCTCGCCAACATCAAGTCCCGGCTGAGCAACCCGAACGTCTACTGGAAGCACGAGGCGATCCACGGGGCGGGGGAGGCCGTCTCGCCCTCCGAGTACCTCGGCAGCGGAGACGTCCAGGAGTTCCGGTACGGGCGGAGCCTCAAGCAGGTCTTCCTCAACGAGAACCTCGCCCACCTGAAGAACTTCGGCGAGGGCTGGGGCTTCATGGAGTCCGGGAAGTCCGGCGTCTTCGTCGACAACCACGACACCGAGCGCGGCGGCGACACCCTCAACTACCGACACGGCTCCGCCTACACCCTGGCCAACGTCTTCATGCTGGCCTGGCCCTACGGCTCCCCGGACGTCCACTCCGGCTACGAGTTCAGCGACCACGACGCCGGACCGCCGAACGGCGGCCAGGTGAACGCCTGTTACAGCGACGGCTGGAAGTGCCAGCACGCCTGGCGCGAGATCTCCTCCATGGTCGGCCTGCGCAACACCGCACGCGGCCAGGCGGTCACCGACTGGTGGGACAACGGCGGCGACCGGATCGCCTTCGGCCGGGGAAACAAGGCGTATGTCGCCATCAACCACGAGGGCTCCGCGCTCGACCGGACCTTCCAGACCTCGCTGCCCGCCGGCGACTACTGCGACGTCCAGTCCGGCAAGGGCGTCACGGTGAACGGCTCCGGCCAGTTCACCGCCACCGTCCCGGCCGGCACCGCCGTCGCCCTGCACGCCGGTGCCCGTACGTGCGGTGGAGGCGGCACCAACCCCGACCCGGGCCCCGGCAACGGCACCTCGGGCGCCTCCTTCGGCGTCAACGCCGCCACCCGGCCCGGCCAGAACATCCACGTCACCGGCGACCTGGCCGCCCTCGGCGGTTGGAACCCGGCGAACGCGCCGAAACTCGACCCGGCCGCGTACCCCGTCTGGAAGCTGGACGTGAACCTGCCCGCCGGGACGACGTTCGCCTACAAGTACCTCCGCAAGGAGGCGGGCTCCGAGGTCACCTGGGAGAGCGGCGGCAACCGCACCGCCACCGTTCCGGCCTCCGGCAAGGTCACGCTGACCGCCGACGTCTGGCGCAGCTGACCCGTATCCCTTCGAGCGGGCCGGTGGCGCCGCCACCGGCCCGCCTGCGTACCGATCGACCGATCAAGCCCCGAGGAGTGCCCTCCGTGTCCCGAACCATCCCCGGACGATGGGCGGTGGCCGCCCTGTGCGCGGCGCTGCTGCCCGTCGTCCCGGCGGCCACCGCCGCCGCGTCGCCCCGGCCGCCGGCCCCGCCCTCGGACACGAAACTCGCCCGTGAGGCGGACCGGCACGACCTCACACGCGAGCAGTTCTACTTCGTGCTGCCCGACCGGTTCGCCAACGGCGACGCCTCCAACGACCGCGGCGGACTGACCGGTTCGCGGCTGGAGCACGGCTACGACCCCACCGACAAGGGGTTCTACCAGGGCGGCGACCTCAAGGGCCTCACCCGGAAACTCGACTACATCAAGGACCTCGGCACCACCGCCATCTGGATGGCGCCGATCTTCAAGAACCGGCCCGTGCAGGGGACCGGCAAGGACGCCTCGGCGGGCTACCACGGCTACTGGATCACCGACTTCACCCAGGTCGACCCGCACTTCGGCACCAACGCCGACCTGGAGCGGCTGATCGACAAGGCCCACGCCAAGGGCATGAAGGTCTTCTTCGACGTCATCACCAACCACACCGCCGACACCGTCGACCACGCGGAGAAGGCCTACGGCTACAAGCCCAAGGGCGCCTTCCCCTACCTCGACGGGAACGGCCGCCCCTTCGACGACCGGGACGGCGTCGAGCAGGTCGACCGGGACTCCTTCCCGTACACCCCGGTCCAGGCCCCCGGCACCGGCGAGAAGGTCCCGTCCTGGCTCAACGACCCCACCATGTACCACAACCGGGGTGACTCGACGTGGGCCGGCGAGTCCAACGAGTACGGCGACTTCTCCGGGCTCGACGACCTGTGGACCGAGCGTCCCGAGGTCGTGAGGGGCATGGAGAAGATCTACGAGAAGTGGGTCCGCGACTTCGACATCGACGGCTTCCGCATCGACACGGTCAAACACGTCGACCTGGACTTCTGGACCCAGTGGGCCACCGCGCTCGACGCGTACGCCGCGAAGCGCGGCAGGGACGACTTCTTCATGTTCGGCGAGATCTACTCCGCCGACACCGAGGTCACCTCGCCCTATGTGACCCGGGGCCGCCTGGACTCGACGCTCGACTTCCCGTTCCAGGACGCCGCCCGGCAGTTCGCCTCCCAGGGCGCGCCCGCCGACCGGCTCGCCTCCGTCTACGGCAACGACTACCGCTACACCACCGACAAGGCCAACGCCTACGAGCAGGTCACCTTCCTCGGCAACCACGACATGGGCCGCATCGGGACCTTCCTGAAGCAGGACAACCCGAAGGCCGATGACGCCGAGCTGCTGAAGCGGGCCCGGCTCGCAGACGAACTGATGTTCCTCGGCCGGGGCAACCCGGTGGTCTACTACGGCGACGAGCAGGGCTTCACCGGAGCCGGCGGCGACAAGGACTCCCGCCAGACCCTCTTCGCCTCGAAGACCGCCGACTACCTCGACGACGACCAGCTCGGCACCGATCGCACCCACGCCTCGGACGCGTACGACACGAAGCACCCGCTCTACCGCTCCATCGCCGCGCTCTCGAAGCTCACCAAGAGCCACCCGGCGCTGCGCGACGGCACCCAGATCGAGCGGCACGCGCGGGGCCAGGTGTACGCCACCTCGCGTATCGCGACCGAGCGCCCGTACGAATACCTCGTCGCCTCCAACAACGGCACGAGCCCGAAGGAGGTCCAGCTCGCCACCGAGTCGGCCGACATGAACTTCCGTACGCTGTACGGCGGGTCCGGGTCCACCCGCAGCGGCAAGGACAAGAAGGTCACCGTCACCGTGCCCGCCCTCTCCAGCATCGTGCTGAAGGCGGACCGGCCGGTCGGCTCTCACGCCACCAAGCCGGCGGTCGCGCTCACGGCCCCGGCCGCCGGTGCGACCGGCACCGTCGAGATCTCCGCCGACGTGGACGGCGGACAGCTCAACCGGGTCGTCTTCGCCGCCCAGGTGGGCAACGGGAAGTGGCAGACGCTCGGTTCGGCCGACCACGCCCCGTACAAGGTCACCCAGTATCTCGACGAGACGGTGAAGGCGGGCACCCCGCTGCGCTACAAGGCCGTCGTCGTCGACCGGACGGGCCGCACCTCCAGTGCTCTCGCCTCGACCACCGCCGGTCAGGCACCGCAGCCCGCGAAGCCCGTCGCCGTCGAACGCGACCGGGCCCTCGTCCACTACCGGCGGGCCGACGGCGACTACGAGGGCTGGCAGCTGAAGTCCGGCGGGAAGTCCGCCGAGTTCATCGGCCGGGACGCCTACGGCGCGTTCGCCTGGATCGACCTGGAGAAGGGCACCGACTCCGTCCCGTACACCGTCGAGAAGAACGGCGCGGCGGACGGACCGCAGCGGACGATCGGCCTCGGCGTGACCGGCCAGGTCTGGATCGAGCAGGGCAAGGACGGGCAGGCGGTCGAAGCCCCCGAGGCCCCGCCGCAGGACACCGGCAAGGCCATCCTCAACTACCACCGCCCGGACGGGGACTACGACGGCTGGGGACTGCACACCTGGGCCGGGGCCAAGGAGCCCACCGACTGGTCGAAGCCGCTGAGGCCCACGAAGAAGGACGCCTACGGGGTCACCTTCGAGGTACCGCTCGTCGACGGCGCCACCTCGCTCAGCTACATCCTGCACAAGGGCGACGAGAAGGACCTGCCCACCGATCAGTCCCTCGACCTCGCCACGTACGGCCACGAGGTCTGGATGCTCGGCGGCAAGCCGGGCTACCTGCTCCCGCAGACGGGCGGCGGCGCTGCCCCCGACCTCTCCCAGGCCCAGGCGCAGTGGCTCGACGCGGACACCGTCGTCTGGAAGGTGAAGACGACCGACGCCACCAGCCAGCAGCTCGTGTACGCGAAGAAGGGGGGCATCTCCGTCGTCGACGGGGCGCTCTCCGACGAAGGCCAGTGGCTGCGGCTCACCCCGGGCGCGCTCAGCGACGCGCAGAAGGCGAAGTACCCGCACCTGGGGGACTACCCGGCGTTCACCGTGGACGTCCGCGACCGGGACCGGGTCCGTGAATCCCTGCGCGGCCAGATCGTCGCCACCCAACGCGCCGCCAACGGCGCTCTGCTCGCCGCCACCGGCGTACAGACCGCGGGCATTCTGGACGACCTGTACGGGAAGAAGGCGGCCTCCGCCGCACTCGGCCCGGTCTTCCGGAAGGGCACGCCCACGCTCTCCGTCTGGGCCCCGACCGCCCGGACCGTATCGCTCGAACTCGACGGCCGTACACACCCGATGAAACGCGACGACCGCACCGGCGTCTGGTCGGTCACCGGGAAGAAGAGCTGGCGGGGCAAGCCCTACCGGTACGCCGTGACCGTCTGGGCCCCCACCGTCCAGAAGGTGGTCACCAACAAGGTCACCGACCCCTACTCCACGGCCCTGACCGCGGACTCCGCCCGCAGCCTCGTCGTCGACCTCACCGACCCGAAGCTGGCCCCGCGCGGCTGGTCCGGTCTGAAGAAGCCCGCCGCGACTCCACTGCGGGACGCCCAGATCCAGGAACTGCACGTCCGTGACTTCTCGGTCACGGACCGCACGGCGGCCCACCCCGGTGAATACCTCGCCTTCACCGACACCCGCTCCAAGGGCATGAAGCACCTCAAGAAGCTCGCCGACGCCGGCACCGGCTACGTGCATCTGCTGCCCGTCTTCGACATCGGGACGATCCCGGAGAAGAAGAAGGACCAGGCGGTGCCCGCCTGCGAGCTGTCCGTCTACGCGCCCGACTCCGAGGAGCAGCAGGCCTGCGTCAGCAAGGCCGCCGCCAAGGACGGCTTCAACTGGGGCTACGACCCGCTGCACTACACCGTCCCCGAGGGCTCCTACGCCTCCGACCCGGACGGCACCCGGCGCACGGTCGAGTTCCGGCAGATGGTGCGGGGCCTCAACCAGGCCGGTCTGCGCACCGTCATGGACGTCGTCTACAACCACACCGTCGCCTCCGGCCAGGACGACAAGTCGGTCCTCGACCGGATCGTGCCCGGCTACTACCAGCGGCTCCTGGAGGACGGCGCCGTCGCCACCTCCACCTGCTGCGCCAACACCGCGCCCGAGAACACCATGATGGGCAAGCTCGTCGTCGACTCGATCGTCACCTGGGCGAAGGAGTACAAGGTCGACGGCTTCCGCTTCGACCTGATGGGCCACCACCCCAAGGACAACATCCTCGCCGTCCGTGCGGCGCTGGACGGGCTGACGCCCGCGAAGGACGGCGTCGACGGCAAGAAGATCATCCTGTACGGGGAGGGCTGGAACTTCGGCGAGATCGCCGACGACGCCCGCTTCGTCCAGGCCACCCAGAAGAACATGGCCGGCACCGGCATCGCCACCTTCTCCGACCGGGCCCGCGACGCCGTGCGCGGCGGCGGCCCCTTCGACGAGGACCCCGGCGTCCAGGGCTTCGCCACCGGCCTCTACACCGACCCCAACTCCTCCCCGGCCAACGGCACCCGCGCCGAGCAGAAGGCCCGGCTGCTGCACTACCAGGACCTGATCAAGGTCGGCCTCACCGGCAACCTCGCCGACTACACCTTCACCGACACCTCCGGCCGAACCGTCAAGGGCTCCGAGGTCGACTACAACGGGGCGCCCGCCGGATACGCGGCAGCCCCCGGCGACGCGCTCGCCTACTCCGACGCCCACGACAACGAGACCCTCTTCGACACCCTCGCCTTCAAGCTCCCGGCCTCCACCACGGCCGCCGAACGGGCCAGGGCCCAGGTGGTGGCCATGGCCGCCTCCGTCCTCTCGCAGGGACCCTCGCTCTCCCAGGCGGGCACCGACCTGCTGCGCTCCAAGTCCCTGGACCGCAACTCCTACGACAGCGGCGACTGGTTCAACGCCCTGCACTGGGACTGCCGCGACGGCAACGGCTTCGGCCGGGGCCTGCCGCCCGCCGCCGACAACCAGGACAAGTGGGCGTACGCCAAGCCGCTCCTGGCCGCCGCCGGCACCATCGCGCCGGACTGCGCGCGGATCGACGGGGCCTCGGCCGCCTACCGTGACCTGCTCACCATCCGCTCCACCGAGAAGGAGTTCTCCCTCACCACCGCGGACCAGGTGCGGTCCGCGCTGTCCTTCCCGCTCTCCGGCACCACCGAGACCCCCGGCGTGATCACCATGCGCCTCGGCGACCTGGTCGTCGTCCTCAACGCCGCGCCGACCACCGCCGACCAGCGGCTCGCCGCGCCGACGGGGAAGACGTACGCCCTGCACCCCGTCCAGGCCAAGGGTGCGGACTCTACGGTCAAACGAGCCAGGTACGACGGGAAATCGGCCACTTTCACCGTACCGGGACGCACGGTGGCCGTCTTCACGCTGCGCTGACCTCCGGCAGCACTACGGTGACGGCAGACGTCGGCAATGGAGCCGCGACAGCCGTCCTGGTCCACCGGGCCGGTCCCGCTCTCCCCACCGGGGAGGCGGGACCGGCCCGGTGCGCGCGACAGGAGCCCCACCCGGGGCGGTCGGCTCGCCGGCGCACAGTGCCCCAGCGTGCGGACGGTGATGATGACCAAGGTGGGATACCTTCCCGACGAGACGAGCAGCTTCGTCGGGAGGCGGGCCGAACTGGCCCGGCTGCACACCGCGTTGACCACCCGGCGGATGACCACCCTGATCGGTCCCGGCGGCGTCGGCAAGACCCGGCTCGCCGTCCGGGCCGCCCGCGCCGCCGCCGACCGTTACGCGGACGGCGCCTGGTGGGCCGACCTCTCCCCGCTCCCCGACGACGGGCTGCTGCTCCCCACCGTCTCGGAGGCCGTCGGACTCGCCGACCACACCCTGCGGATGCCCGTCGAGGCGCTCTGCGAATGGCTCGGCGACAAACGCCTCCTGCTGGTCCTCGACTCCGCCGAACACCTCCGGGGCCCCTGCTCCCATCTGCTGGCCGAGATCCTGACCACCTCGGCGGGACTGACCGTCCTGGTCACCAGCAGACAGCCGCTCGGCACCCGGGGCGAGTACGTCGTCGAGGTGCAGCCGCTCCCCGTCGACGGCGCTCCCGACGCCCTCCAGCTCTTCGCCGACCGGCTGCGCGCCGCCGACCCCCGGGCCGGTCTCGACGCCCCCGGCGACGAGGCGGCCGCCGCCGAGATCTGCCGCCGCCTGGAAGGCATCCCGCTGGCCATCGAACTGGCTGTCGCGGGCATCGGCCGGCTCAGCGTGGCCCAGCTCGCCGCCCGGATCGGCACCCGCTTCGACGCCCGGAGCGCCGGCTTCGGCACGCACGAGGGCGGCGGAGTCCTCTCCCTCGGCCTCGAATGCGGAGCATCGGGCGCGGACGGGGCGAAGGAGGACCCGGGCACGGCCCACCCCGACCTCCTCGCCGACGCGACGGCGTGGCCCCGCCGCCACCGCACCCTGCGCACCGCCATCGGCTGGTCCCACGAGCTGTGCACCCCGCTGGAGCGCCTCCTGTGGGCCCGCCTCACCCCGCTGCGGACCGACTTCGACGCGGAGGTCGCCCGCGAGGTCTGCGCGGGCGGCCCGCTCACCCCGGACGAGGTGGACCGGGCGCTCCAGGGCCTCGTCGCCCAGTCCGTCGTCCAGCGCGACGGCGACCGCTACCGGATGCTCGACACGCTCCGCGAGTACGGCCGGATGTGGCTCACCGAACTGGGCGAGGCCCGCGCCGCCGCCGACCGGCACGCCGACAACTTCCTCGGCCTCGCCCGCCGCGCCCACGACGGCTGGACCGGACCGGACCAGGTGTCCTGGTACCACAAGGTGTCCGACACCCACCTCGACCTGTGCGCCGCCCTGGAGCACCTGCTCGTCCACGACGTCGGCGGGGCCCAGGAGATGGCGGGCCGTGTCGGCTTCTTCTGGGCCTGCTGCGGCCACCTCGCCGAGGCCCGGAGCTACGCCCAGCGCGCCCTGGACGCGGGTTCCGTGGACGGACCCCACCGGACCAGGCTGCAATGGGTCCTCGGCGTCGCGGCCCTGCTCCAGGGCGACTTCGCGACCGCTGACAAGTACGGCGCGCTCTGCACGGCCACCGCCCTGTACGACCGGGACGACGAGGGCATGCTCGGCGCGGCCTATCTCTCCGGCCTCACCCGGCTGATGACCGGGGAGCCCGCCTCGGCCCTGGACGCGGCCGGGCGGGTCCTGCGGATGACCGAGAGCGTCCCGGTGGACTCGGCCCACCGGCTGCGCTGCCGCCTCGTCACCGTCTTCGCGCTCACGGCGCTCGGCCGGCTCGCCGAGTCGGAGGCGGCGGCCACCGAGCTGCGCCGCGCCTGTGAACGCGGCGGCGAATACTGGACCCGCTCCTACGCGGACTACCAGCTCGCCCTGATCGCCCTGTTCCAGGGCCGCCCGGCCGCCTCCGCGGCGCACGCCCGGTCGATGCTCGCGGGCAAGCACCGGCTCCGCGACAGCTTCGGCATCGCGCTGGGCCTGGACATCCTGGCCGCCGCCATCGCCGCCCAGGGCGCGGGCGCGCAGGCCGCCCGGGTCTACGGCACCGGTCACGCGTACTGGCGCATGGTCGGCCATCCCCAGCGCGGCACGCCGGAGCTGGGGCCGGTCCGTGAGAAGTGCGAGCTCCAGGCGCGGGCGGCCGTCGGCGACGAGGCCTACCGGTGCGCCTTCGAGCGCGGCCAGTCGGACAACGCGGAGGTGGGCCTCGCCGCCGCCCTGCGCACGGAGCTACAGCTCTGACCTGGCAGTGGGCGGGGACCGGTACGCGGATGGAGTCCCCGGACTACCCACACCCCGGCCATGTGGGTAAGGTTAGGCATACCTAAGTGGCAGCTTGGGTTCCGCTGACCCTCCCTGGAGAACTCGGATGCGTCTTTCCCGCTCCCGCGCCACGCGGCCGACCCGCGCCGAACGCGTCCGGTCGATCCTGACCGTCGCCCACTCCATGACCGTGGTCAGTGACGGGCTGCACACCGAAGTCCGCCGCCTCGACGGCACGGGCGCGATGGGCCACATCCACCTGCACGCCCCGAACGACGGCGGCCACGCGCCGAGCGCCGAACGCGTCCCGGCCCGGCTGGAGTTCACGGACATCGCCCCCACCCCCGTACGCGACCGGCTGCGCGCCCGTGTCACGGTCACCGGGCTGCTCGCCGCCCCGTACACCACCGGCACCGGCACCGAGCACAGCACCTGCATGGAGTTCGGGCAGGCCGTCCTGGAGGACGCAGAGGGACGCACCTTCGTCACCCTGGAGGAGCTGGAGGAGGTGGAGACCGACCCGATCGCCGCCTGCGAGGCGGGCATGCTCACCCATCTGGTGGACGACCACGCCGAACTCGTCCCACTGCTCCTGCGCCTCGTCCATCCCCGCCCGGAGCGCGGTATGACGCGGGCCGTGCCGCTGGCGATGGACCGCTTCGGGCTGACCCTGCGGCTCGAATACCCGAGCACCCACGAGGACGTCACGCTGCCGTTCCCGCGCCCGGTCACCGAGATCGACCAGGCGGGCCCGCAGATCCATGCCCTGCTGGCCGCCGCCCGCCGCGTCTCCCACCGCAACGGCCTGCCGGCCTGATCCCGCTTCCCGCCCGGCGTGCTCAGTGCGGCAGACGCTGCGCGGGCACGTCCGGCACGTCCGGCACGTCCGGGGCGAACGCGGAGAGCCGGGTGAGCCGGGCGAGCAGTTCCCCGAACGGGCCGTCCGCCGGCTCCTGGGCCAGCACCCGCAGCACGATGCCCGCCATCTCCTCGTCGTACGCGGCGCTGACCGCCGCGAGCGCCGCGAAGTCGTGCACCAACTGCGTCTCCAACTCGGCGCGCGGGATGCGCCGCCCGTCCAGCCAGATCAGCGCCGTCGACTCGGCGAGCGAGACCCAGGAGCGGACCACCAGCTCCAGCCGGGCGGGCGGTTCGGTCACTCCGAGGTGCGTGATGATCTGCTCGTACGCGGCCTGCCGCACCCCGTCGATCATGGCGTTCGCCGTCGAGGAACCGGCCGCGGGTCCGCCCCGCATCAGCGCCGAGAAGCCGGGGCCGTGCTCGTCGACGAAGTCGAAGAACCGTCCCATCACGCGCAGCAGCCGCGCGCCCAGCGGCCCTTCGAGGGGTTCCAGGAAGCGGGCCGCCAGCTCGTCCGCGGCCCGCCGCAGCGCCGCCTCGTACAGACTCTGCTTCCCGGGGAAGTAGTGGTACACCAGCGGACGGGAGATGCCCGCGGCCGCGGCGATCTCGTCGATCGACACATCCTCGGGCGAGCGACGGCTGAACAACTCCAGCGCGACGCCGATCAGTTGCTGTCTGCGTTCGTCGACGCCCATCCTGCGCCGCATCCCGGTCGTCATACGGACAGCCTATCCGGGCTCGGAGGCGTCTGACCGATCATGCCGCGCTCGTGTGCCCGGGGCCGGACCTCGCGCGGCGGACGCCGAGCCCACGCCCGCCCTCAGAGGTCCAGGACCAGACGTCCGCCGCGACAGCGCGAGACGCAGATCAGCATCGAGTCGCCCCGCTCGTCGTCGGTCAGCAGACCGTCGCGGTGATCGATCTCGCCCTCCAGGACCCGCTGTTGACAGGTCCCGCAGAACCCCTGCTCGCAGGAGTACGCGACATGGGGCGCCGCCGTGCGGACGGCGGCCAGGACCGACTGCCCGGCCGCGACAGGCACCGTGCGCCCGCTGCGCCGCAACTCCACCTCGAACGCCCCGGAACCGGGCCCCGCGGCGTCCCCCGGCGCGGCCGAGAACCGCTCCAGGTGCAGGGGGTGCCCGTCGGGGAGCGCGGCGGCGACGGCGTCCATCAGTGGCTCGGGACCGCAGCAGTAGACCGCCGTGTCCGGGGCGAGACCGGCCAGCGCCGTCGTGACGTCCGGGTGGCCCGCCTCGTCCTGGGCGACGACCGTGACCCGGCCCCCGTCCGCACCGAGCCTCTCGATCTCCTCCAGGAACGGCATCGACCCCCGTGACCTGCCTCCGTACAGCAGCCGCCAGTCGGCCCCCGACGCGGCCAGCGACCGCAGCATCGGCAGGACCGGGGTGATCCCGATGCCGCCGACGACGAAGACGTACCCCGGGGCCGAGGTCAGCGGGAACCGGTTGCGCGGCCCGCGCACCTCGATCTCCAGACCTTCCCGGAGCTGTTGGTGCACCTCCCGCGAACCGCCCCGGCCGTCCTCCACCAGCCGGGTCGCCACCGTGTACGCGCCGCTGTCCGCCGGGTCGCCGCACAGCGAGTACTGCCGCACCAGGCCGGACGGCAGCACCAGGTCCAGATGGGCCCCCGGCTCCCAGCGAGGCAGACCGGTCCCCTCCAGCCGGAGCCGCACGACACCGTCGGCGATCACGGTCCGCCCGGTGATCAGCAGCCGGCGCACCGAGGTCGCGCGCCGTTTCGAGTGGCCCGATATCGGTACGGGCAGAGCGGGCAGGGGCCACAACGGAGACCGGGCGATCCGGCGTCTCAGGGCGCGCCGGGTGAGCAGGGCGGCTCCGGAGACCAGCACGACGGTTCGCAGACGGGGCAGCACCATGGGTCAGGCCCCTCCCGACGTGGCGGTCTCCGCGGCGAGTGCGGCGGGGGAGTGGGCGAGGTAGTCCACGGCCTGGGCCGTACTGCCCTCCTGCGACGGGTGGTACGACCGGCTGAGATAGCTGGGCACGGACCGCAGGATCGCGCCCGTGCTGGGCAGTGTGCCCCGCTTCCCGCTCGTGTGGAACGCCTTGAAGGAGGCCTTGCCGCCCGGCAGCGTGGGGTCGTTCGCCATGAAGAAGCGGATGCCGCGCTGCCAGAGGAACACCAGCGCGGAGAACGCCGCCGCCCAGGTGCGCACCCGCCGGCGGTAGCCGCCGTCCACGTGCATGAAGACGTCGAAGGCCACCGAGCGGTGCTCGACCTCCTCCGCCCCGTGCCAGCGCAGCAGATCGAGCATCGTGGGATCCGCGCCCCGGCGGTCCAGGGCGTCGGCGTTGAGGATCCAGTCGCCGAGGAACGCGGTGTAGTGCTCGATCGCCGCGATCGTCGCCACCCGCTCCATCAGCCACCACTTCGAGGCCCGTCCCGGCGGCAGTGTCCGGTCCCCGAGGAGCTTCTCGAAGAACCAGTCGACCTGCGCGGTGTACGGGGTCGGGTCGAGTCCCAACTCCCGCAGGTGTGGCAGCACATCGTCGTGCGCCTGCGAATGCACGGCCTCCTGGCCGATGAACCCGATGACGTCCTCGCGCAGTCGGTCGTCATGGAGGTACGGGAGTATCTGCCGGTACACATGGATGAACCAGCGTTCCCCGGCCGGGAGCAGCAGGTGGAGCACGTTGATGGTGTGTGTGGTGAACGGGTCGCCCGGCACCCAGTGCAGCGGGGTCCCCTCCCAGTCGAAGGACACCTTGCGGGCCTTGAGGGGCGTCCGCTCCGCCGCGACCGCCGCTGGCTGCTTATGAGACATGCCGTCAATGTACTGACGGGTATGCGGGGGGTACCAGAGGCGTGCAGAGATTTCCGTGCCGCTCCGGAGGCCCCGCGCGATGATTGCTCGTATGACAAATCCTGTGCGGGCCCGCTCCTTCGATGCCATCGCCGCCGCCTATGACGCGCACCGCCCCTCCTACCCGCCCGCCCTGTTCGACGCCGTCGAGGAGCTGGCCGGGTTGCCGCTCGCCGGAGCCCGGGTCACGGACGTCGGAGCGGGGACCGGGCTCGGCACGGCGCGGCTGCACGAGCGCGGGGCCCGGGTCACGGCGGTGGAACCGGGTGACGGGATGGCCGAGCAGTTCCGCCGGAGCCTGCCGGACGTCCCCCTGGTCCGGGGCGACGGGAACAACCTGCCACTACGGACCGGCTCCATGGACCTGATCACGTACGCCCAAGCTTGGCACTGGACCGACCCCGCCCGCTCGATCCCGGAGGGCCGCCGGGTACTGCGGCCGGGCGGGGCGCTGGTGCTGTGGTGGAACGACGGCGACTCGTCTGTGGAGTGGCTGGCCGACCAGGAGAACCGTATGCGGACCTTCTTCGGGGTGGAGATCCCCGCCGTACCGTCCCACCGGGCCCGCTTCCGGGCGGAGCTGCCCGACGGGCTCGACTTCCGCACCCGGCAGGTGACGTGGAGCCGCCGCGTACCGATCGACGCCCATATCGCCAACCTGGCCACCCACTCCGACTTCCTCATCGGCGAACCGGCGGTGGTCCGCGCCTACTTCGACCGTGAACGGGCCCTGCTGACCGCCCTGTTCCCGGACGGCGAGGTGGAGGAGGCCTACGTCGTGAGTCTTGCCGTAGCCCACCCCTGAGTCCGAGGTGGCGCTGATCTTCAGGAAGCCGCCCAGAGTGTGCGGCGAGGCGGCGGACCGGGCGATGGCGGCGGGCCGGTAGCCCAGCCGCTCGGTCACGGCCCCCATGGTGCGCCGCGAATCGGCGGGGCGGTTCACGGGCTGAACGGAGCCCCGGGCCCACCGGCCCGCTCGACGGCGGAGGCGAAGGCGGCGGAGGAGCGTCCCGGGGCGGCGGCACGCGACGCGTCGGATCAGCCGTGGTCCAGATACGCCAGCACCGCCAGCACCCGACGGTTGTCGTCGTCCGACGGAGGCAGATCGAGCTTGCCGAAGATGTTCGACGTGTGCTTGGCCACCGCCCGTTCCGTGATCACCAGCTGTGAGGCGATGGCGGCGTTGGAGCGGCCCTGGGCCACCAACTCCATCACCTCCCGCTCGCGCGGGGTGAGTCCGCCCATCGGCCTGTCCCGCGAACGGCGCGACAGGAGCTGGGAGATGACCTGCGGGTCCATCGCCGTGCCGCCCGCCGCCACCCGCCGTACCGCGTCGATGAACTGGTCCGCGTCGAAGACCCGGTCCTTCAGCAGATAGCCGATGCCGCCGTCGCCGTCCGCCAGCAACTCCCGTGCGTACAGCTGCTCCACGTGCTGCGAGAGCACCAGCACCGGAAGCCCCGGCCGCGCCCGACGGGCCGCCAGGGCGCACTGGAGTCCCTCGTCCGTGTGGGACGGCGGGAGCCGGACGTCGACGACGGCGACGTCCGGCTCCAACTCGGCCAGGGCCTTGGTCAGTTCGGGCCCGGTCTCCACAGCCGCGGCGATCTCGAAGTCGTACGCCTCCAGCATGCGCACCAGGCCGTCGCGCAACAGGAAGAGATCTTCGGCTAGGACAACTCGCAAGGAATCTCCATGGTCACCATGGTGGGACCGCCCACGGGACTGCTGACGGCCAGTACGCCGTCGAATGTACCCAGTCGTCGTTCGATTCCGCTCAGACCCGAGCCCGATCCGAGCACCGCACCGCCCCTGCCGTCGTCCGTCACGGAGATCCGGAGCATCCCCTCCGCATGGTGCACATCCACGTGGATCCGCTCGGCCCCCGCGTGCTTCACCGTGTTCGTCAGGGCCTCGCTGACCGCGAAGTACGCCGCCGACTCCACCGGGGCCGCCGCCCGGCCCGGCAGCTCCACCGTCACCTCGGAGGCGACCGGCAGCCGCAGCGCCAACGCCCGGACCGCGTCGCCGAGGCCCCGCTCCGCGAGGACCGGCGGGTGGATGCCCCGGACCAGGTCGCGCAGTTCGGTCAGCGCCTGAGCCGACGACTCCCGGGCCGTCGCCAGCATCTTCTTGGCCCGCGCCGGGTCCTTCTCGATCAGCGCCTCGATCGTGCCCAGGTTCATGCCCATCGCGACCAGCCGGGCCTGCGCCCCGTCGTGCAGATCCCGCTCGATGCGGCGCAGCTCGGAGGCGGCGGTGTCCACGGCCTCGTGCCGGGTCTCGGTGAGCCGCTCGATGCGCTGCTCCAGCTCCTGGTCCTGGGTCGGCGCCAGCACCGTACGAGCGAGCACGAAGTGCAGTCGCAGCAGCGGCCGGCTCGCCCACAGCCCGGCGTGGAAGAGCGCGATCCCCAGTGCCAGGGCCGCGAGCCCCGTCGCCTGGCTGTCCACCGGCACGAACCCGTACCAGTACGGGTCGTCGCGGAACACCCGCCACAGGCCCGCCGCCAGGACGAGCCCCTCGACCGGGTAGATCATCAGGCCCGCCGCCAGCAACGCCACCACCGCGCCGGCCGTCATGTCGACCAGCAGCCACTGGAGATCCCGCCAGGTCGCCGGGTCCTTCAGCATCAGCGTGGTGCGCTCCACCTGGCCGGTGACGCCCGTCCGCAGATCCCCGGGGAAGCGCCGGTACGGAACCGGAATCCGCACGTCCGACCAGGTCACCGCCCACAGCCGCCGCTGGTTGGCGTGGATGCGGACCGCCTCCAGCACGACCGGGGTGGTGAACACGCCGATGCCCAGCAGGATGAAGGCGATCGAGAGCACCGCGAGCACGAACAGCGTGATGGACGCCGTCAGACCGGCCACCGACAGGAACAGCCCTCGCCCCGCGGCCAGTGCCGCCGGCCGCAGCCGTCCCGAGAACACCTTCATCGCGGGTCTCTCCCCCCTCACCGGAGCCGGGCCGGTCCCGGTCCGGGTGCCAGTCTCACCCGGCCCCGCTCCGCCGCGTCAGCCGGTCCGCCACCCGGCGGGGGTGTACCTGGCACCACCCCCGCACCCGCCCCCTACGCCTCAGCCACCGGGGGCTCCGACGGCTGGGGCGGACCGTGTCCGATTCCTAGATTCGAAGCGTCCCGATCGCTTACCTGACGCTTACCTCCGGGGGAGAAACCGCATGAGGCGCAATCTCGCCGCACGCATCGGCGTGTGGAGCACACATCATCGTAAGACGGCCGTTCTCGGCTGGCTGCTCTTCGTCGTGCTCGCCACGGGCCTCGGCGGGGCCACCGGCATGGTGGAGATGACCAACGCGGAGAACGGCGCGGGCGAGTCCGCCCGCGCCGAGCAGATCCTCCTCGACGCCGGACTGGACAAGCCCGCGGGTGAACTCGTCATGGTCTCCGCCCCCGCCCCCGGCGGCTGGAAGCCGGCCGCCGAAGCCCTCGCCGACGCCGTACGGGCGACCGGCGAAACGCGGAACATCGCCCCGCCCGTCGCCTCCGAGGATGGCAAGGAGGCCCTGATCGCCTTCGAGATGAAGGGCGAGGCCGCCACCTCGTCCGACCGGATCCAGCCCGTCCTGGACGCGGTCGCCGCCGTGGGCGCGGACCACCCGGACACCGAGATCCACCAGTTCGGCGAGGCCAGCGCGGGCAAGTGGCTCGGCGACCTGCTCGCCGAGGACTTCAAGAAGGCGGAGTTCACCGCCGTACCGCTGGCCCTCGGTATCCTGCTCGTCACCTTCGGCGCGGTGGTCGCCGCCCTGCTCCCGGTCGGGCTCGCCCTCACCGCGTGCATGGCCGCCTTCGGCCTCCTGTCGATCGCCAGCCACCAACTGCACCTGTTCCAGACCACGTACTCGGTGATGTTCCTGATGGGCTTCGCCGTCGGCGTCGACTACTGCCTCTTCTACCTGCGCCGCGAACGCGACGAACGCGCCGCCGGACGGGACGCCGAGAGTGCCCTGCGCATCGCGGCCGCCACCAGCGGCCGGGCGGTACTCGTCTCCGGCCTCACCGTGATGGTCGCGATGGGCGGCATGTTCCTCTCCGGGCTCCTGCTGTTCAAGGGCTTCGCGCTCGCCACGATCATCGTCGTCTTCATCGCCATGCTCGGCTCGGTCACCGTCCTGCCCGCCCTCCTCTCCTGGCTCGGCGACCGGATCGAGGCCGGCCGTGTCCCGCTGCTGAACCGCCGTGCCAAGCACGGCCAAGTGGGCAGCGGCCGGATCGTCGGCCGGGTCCTTGGCCCCGTCCTCGCCCGCCCCCGTGCCTTCGCCGTCGCCGTCGTCGTCCTGCTCCTGGCGCTCGCCGCGCCCGCCCTCGGCATGAAGACCGAATCCCTCGGCCTGGAGAAGCAGTTCGGCTCCGACTCGCAGCTCTCGATCGCCCACAGCAGGATCACCGAGAGCTTCCCCGGCGGCCCCGCCCCCGCCCTCGTCGTCGTCACCGCGCCCGACATCACCGCCCCGCGGGTCGCACAGGCCCTCGACGGCTTCGAGGACGTCACCGTCCACCGCGCCGAGAACGTCGCCGAGATCGAGATCCCCCTCCCGCGCGGCACCGCCGACCTCACCGAACTGCGCGAGCGGAAGCTGCCCGCCGCTTTCGACGGCACCGGGGCGAAGGCCCACGTCACGGGGGAGACCGCCGGATCGGTCGACTTCAACGACCAACTCCGGCGCGGCATCGTCCCGGTCTTCGCCTTCATCACGGCGGTCACCTTCCTGCTGATGCTGTTCTGCTTCCGCAGCTACGTCATCGCCGTGACGTCCATCGCCCTCAACCTGCTCTCGGTGGCCGCCTCCTACGGCGTGATGACCGCCGTCTTCCAGCACGGCTGGGGCGCCTCACTCATCGGCTCCGAGGGGGTCGGCGCGATCGAGGCGTGGATGCCGCTGTTCGTCCTCGTCGTCCTGTTCGGCCTGTCGATGGACTACCACGTGTTCGTCGTCTCCCGGATCCGGGAGGCGCGCGGCGGCGGCCTGGACAACCGGGCCGCGATCGAGACCGGCATCCGGCGCACGGCCGGGGCGGTCACCGGAGCGGCGGCCATCATGGTGGCGGTGTTCGCGGTGTTCGGCACCCTGTCCATGCAGGACATGCAGCAGATGGGCGTCGGCCTCGCCGTCGCGGTGCTGCTCGACGCCACGGTCGTACGGATGGTGCTGCTGCCCTCCGTGATGCTGCTCCTGGGTGAGCGCAACTGGCGTACCCCGCGCGGTCTTTCGCGCCTGCCGAGCCTGGAGGACGAGGGCCACGACGGGTACGGCGAGCCGACCGGGCCGGCACACGCGCCGGCTCCGGCGGCCCAGCGGGCCTGAGGCGCCCGGACGGCCCCGGACCACGGTGAGGGAGGGACCCGTGGCCCGGGGTGGCCGGACGTACGTGGTGAACCGGGCCGTCAGGGCGTGTACTTGTACCCGACCCGCCGCACCGTCTGGATCGAACGCCGGTACTCCGCACCGAGCTTGCGGCGCAGCCGGGCGACATGCACGTCGACGGTGCGCCCGTCGCCCACGTGCCCGTAGCCCCACACCGTCGTCACCAACTGGTCGCGGGTGTGCACCCGGTGCGGGTGCGCCACCAGATGGGACAGCAGCTCGAACTCCAGGTACGTGAGGTCCAGGACGACGCCGTCGACCGAAGCCGTACGCCGGGTGGCGTCGATCCGGACCGGACCGCCGGGCGCCCCCTCGTCGGCCGTCTCATCGGGCTCCGGCCGCTGGAGGAACGGCGAGCCTCCCGGCCGGAGCCGGGAGGCCGCCACGGCCCCCGCGAGCGCCGGCTGCTGGTCGGCCGGCACGAGCACCAGGTAGCCGATCATCGGCGGCTGACCGGGCAGGGCGGGCAGGGTGTGCTGCGGGGCGGGCAGCCAGGTGGCCCCGGGCGGGAGGAAGCCCGTCACATCGGCCGGTCCGGCGACCTCGTCGCTGTCGACCGCGCGCAGCCGGTGCCGGTTCGGGTGGGCGGGGAGGGAACGGGCGGTGGGACGGGCCGCAGCGGGCGCCGGGGACGCCGCCGTGGCGGCGGACGCGGCGGAGAAAGTACGAGTGTTCGCCATGAAGGTCAGCTCTTTCGCGCGAGGAGTCGTCAGGGACGGACTTACGTCGTACGCGCGGACCGAAGGCCGGGGTGAGCGGCTTTAGTGGGCCTGCGCGTTCCACGCGCGGCAACACACCCGGTCGAAATCATGGTGCTGACGGGAAGGCCAGAACGGTTCGAGGTCACTGCGACCCGACGCGATGTGCTGGTAGCTGGCCATGTGCTCCATTGAAGCAGATATCGCGGCGGGGCATCAGACTCCTCTCGCCCGTCGATACGGACCCCTGGCGTTAGGTTCCTCACGCCGGGCCGTCGCCGCCCACGGAGGAGGGGCCCGCCGAACCGGCGGGCCCCTCCCCCCTGGGGGGGCACCGGGGGCCAACAGGGCCGGCGTAAGCCCCCCCGGGCCCGCCGGGTGGGAGCTAAGCACGGGT
>NZ_JBVJMW010000001.1:0-329071 GCF_055583985.1 Streptomyces sp. NPDC104313 | reverse complement strand
GGAGGGGCCCGCCGAACCGGCGGGCCCCTCCTCCGTGGGCGGCGACGGGATCAGACCTGGCCGGCCTTCTCCAGCGCGGTGCAGCAGGTGTCGACGATCAGCCGTGTGACGACGTACGGGTCGACGTTGGCGTTGGGGCGGCGGTCCTCGATGTAGCCCTTCCGGTCCTGCTCGACCTGCCACGGGATGCGGACCGAGGCGCCGCGGTCGGAGACGCCGTAGCTGTACTCGTTCCACGGGGCGGTCTCGTGCAGGCCGGTGAGCCGGTCGTCGATGCCCGCGCCGTAGTTCTTCACGTGGTCCATCGGCTTGGAGCCCTCGCCCAGCGACTCGCACGCGGTGATGATCGCGTCGTAGCCCTCGCGCATCGCCCCGGTGGAGAAGTTGGTGTGCGCGCCCGCGCCGTTCCAGTCGCCCTTGACCGGCTTCGGGTCCAGGGTGGCGGAGACGTTGAAGTCCTCGGCGGTGCGGTAGAGCAGCCAACGGGCCACCCACAGCTGGTCGGAGACCTCCAGCGGGGGCAGTGGACCCACCTGGAACTCCCACTGGCCGGGCATGACCTCGGCGTTGATGCCGGAGATGCCGAGCCCCGCCGCCAGGCAGTTGTCGAGGTGCTTCTCCACGATGTCGCGGCCGAAGATCTCGTCCGCGCCGACACCGCAGTAGTAGCCGCCCTGCGCGGCCGGGAAGCCGCCCTCGGGGAAGCCGAGCGGCCGGTGGCCGTCGAAGAAGGTGTACTCCTGCTCGATGCCGAAGATCGGGGCCTGGCCCGCGAACTGTTCGGCGAGCGGACGCAGTTCGGCACGGGTGTTGGACTCGTGCGGCGTCATGTCGATGGTGAGGACCTCGCACAGGACGAGGATGTCGTCCCCGCCGCGGATCGGGTCCGGACAGGTGAAGACGGGCTTCAGTACCCGGTCGGACGCGTGGCCCTCGGCCTGGTTGGTGCTGGAGCCGTCGAATCCCCAGAGGGGAAGATCCGCCAGGTCCCCCGACGGCGCGCCGTCCATGATCTTCGTCTTGGAACGAAGCTTGGCGGTCGGCTCGGTGCCGTCGATCCAGATGTACTCGGCCTTGAACGTCACGGACGCCATCCTTCGCGGGTGCAGCGGTCTTTGCGGCGCAGTCTGGCAAGCCGCGTTTTCCCGTCCGTTGCCCGGACGTGAACCCCGTGTTACCGGGGCTTGCCGCGTCGGGGGCGGCGGGGAAGCCGTCCTGCCGTGTGGTCCTCTCTGCCCGGTGTGCCCGGGTGCGGAACCTGGGGTGTGCAGGTCCCGCAGGTCCGGCAGGGTGACCGCCGTTCGATCGCGCGGATGCCTGCTGCCGGGGTACGGCCATGTCGTCGGCTCGGCGGGACTCGCCGAGACTCGGCGATGCATCGAAGTGTCAATGGGGAACGGCAAACTGCAAACGTTTCGGCAGGCCCCCGAGACGGGCGTGGTGGCTGATCGTGCGTGCGCCGCGTGACGAATCGGGCCGGGCGAGGTGGCGGGTGAGCCTGCCATCAAGGTCGCTGACGGGTACTCACGGCTGTGAGTGGGGCGCGGGGCAGGCGGGCCGCCCGCCCTTTCCGCCCCCCCCATATCCCCAGGTCAACACGGACACATGTCCATATGTGTCAGGAATCCGGGCTGTGCGTGTGATCTGGAGGACGCCTCATTTTGATCAAGTTCCTGTTACGAAACGATCATTGAGTGAGTCGGAACGGCCTCGGCATACTTGGGGAATCCGGGGCGTACACGTATCTGAATACGCCCCCGCACGGGCCGGGCCCCCGCCCGCCCGATTCACTCCTGAGCAGGGGGAGTTTTGCGCAAACCAGTAAAGAAGGCGTACGCGGCCGCTGTCGCCGCCGCCGCAGCCGTAGCCCTGACGGCGGGCATGACCAGCCCGGTGTCGGCACAGGGCGCAGGCCGGGACACGGCGTCCCCGACCGGCGTCAAGAACGCCGGGACGAGTGGCAAGGCCGTCCACACCGTCGTCCTGATCACCGGCGACCGGGTCCTCGTGGACTCCAAGGGCCGGGTCGCCGGCATCGAACGGGCCAAGGGCCGGGAGGACATCGCCTTCTTCACCCAGGTCCACGAAGGACGTACCTATGTGATGCCGCGTGACGCCCGGCGGCTGGTCGCCGACGGCACGCTCGACCGGCGGCTGTTCGACGTCACCGGACTCGCCGAGCCGGAGAGCCGCAAGGCCTACCGGGACGGGCTCAAGGTGATCGTCGGCTACAAGGGGGCGGCGGCCGAGTCCGTCCGTAGCAAGGTGCGGGCCTCCGACGGCACCACCGTCAGCCGGACCCTGTCGTCCCTCGGCGCCGATGCCCTCACCAGCGCCACCGACAGCACGGACGCGCTGTGGGACGCCCTGACCCGCCCCCAGGGTGACGGCTCGGCGGCCAGGACCTCCGGCATCGCGAAGATCTGGCTGGACGGTGTGCGGAAGGCCTCGCTCGACCGCTCCACCGGTCAGATAGGCGCCCCGGCGGCCTGGGGCCGCTCGCTCGACGGCACCGGTACCAAGATCGCGGTCCTGGACACCGGTATCGACGACACCCACCCGGACCTGACCGGCCGGGTGACGGCGGCACGTAACTTCAGCCGCTCCCCGGACACCGTGGACCGAGTCGGGCACGGTACGCACGTCGCCTCCATCGCGGCCGGTACGGGAGCGAAGGACAGCCGCTTCAAAGGTGTGGCCCCCGGGGCGCAGCTGATCAGCGCCAAGGTGCTGGACGACAGGGGCTTCGGCAGCGACTCCGAGTCCATCGCCGGGATCGACTGGGCCGTGGCCCAGGGCGCCGATGTCGTCAACATGAGCCTCGGTAGCCCCGACCGCCCCGGGATCGACCCGCTGGAAGCCCACGTCAACAAGGTTTCCACGGAGAAGGGCGTCCTGTTCGCCATCGCCGCGGGCAACCTCAGGGATCAGCGCCCGGGCACACTCAACTCGCCGGGCACCGCCGTCGCGGCCCTGACCGTCGGTGCCGTCGACGACAACGACCAGCTCGCCCCCTTCTCCGCGCTCGGCCCCCGCAAGGAGGACCACGCGGTCAAGCCCGACATCAGCGCTCCCGGAGTGGGGATCGCCGCCGCCGCCGCGGCCGGCACCCCGGAGCAGAACCCGCCGGGATACGTCGGCCTGGACGGCACGTCGATGGCGACCCCGCATGCCGCGGGCGCCGCGGCGATCCTCAAGCAGAAGAACCCCACCTGGACGGGCGCACAGCTCAAGGCGGCCCTGACCGGCTCGGCCAAGGGGGGCACCCACTCGGTCTTCGAGCAGGGCGCGGGGCGGCTCTCCGTCGACCGGGCGATCGAGCAGACGGTCTTCTCCGAAGACGGCCCGGTCCACCTGGGCCGCCAGCAGTGGCCCCACAACGACGACACACCGACCACCAAGAAGGTCACCTACCGGAACAGCGGCACCGCCGATGTGACGCTCGACCTGTCACTGGCGGCACCCACGGGCGGCGACGGGCAGCCCGCGCCCGCCGACTTCTTCACCCTCGGGGCGCAGCGGATCACGGTCCCGGCGGGCGGCACCACCTCGGTGGACCTGACGGCCGACACGCGTATCGGCGGCACGGTCAACGGCGCCTACTCGGCCACGATCGTCGCGTCCGGGAGCGGTCAGACCGTGCGCACCCCGGCCACGGTGGACCGTGAGGTCGAGTCGTACGACGTCACCTTCAACACCGTGGGACGGGCCGACGCGCCCGGCGCCGCCTGGGGGGCCGAACTGTTCGGCCACCAGGGTCCCGCCGACGGTCTGCAGTTCCTCCCGGACCTGTCGTCCGGTTCCGCCACGGTCCGGCTGCCGAGCGGTACCTACAACCTCCAGGCCGATATGCAGGTCGACCCGGCGAACCCGCAGAAGGGCCTGGATCTGATCCACAACCCGCGGTTCTCGGTGACCGGCCCCACCACCGTCACCCTCGACGCCCGGACCACCCGGCCGGTGACGGTCAAGGTGCCGGACGCGGCGGCCAAGCAGACGCGCGCGGGTATGCACTACTCGTTGACCGACTCGGGGTTCGCGGTTGGCTTGGAGGTGAAGAGCTTCGACAACGTCCGTGTCGCGCGGCACGGCTCGGGGACGGACGCTTCCCTCACCCAGCAGTGGTCGGCCCGCTGGGAGCGGGGCACCAGCGTGTACCAGACCCTCGCGGGTGGTGCGGTCCAGGAGCTGGCCACCGGCTACAACAAGGTCTACACGGCCAAGGACCTGGCCGTGGTCAAGGTGGGCTTCGGGGCGTCCGCGCCCGGTCTCGCCGGAGGTATCTACGCGGATGGCTCGCTGCCGGACGCGGGCGGCTTCCTGGACCGCTACCCCGCCCACCCGGCACCGGGCACCCAGAAGCTGTACGTGAGCACGGGCGACGGGGTCAGCTGGTTCTTCACCGGGAACGCGCTGGGCGAGGCGGACGCCGACGGCGGCCGGTCCGTCGAGGTGGAGTACCGCCTCGGCATCGAGCCGCAGCTGAAGCCGGGGACGACGTACAGCAGGAACGTCAACGTCGGTGTGCTGGGGCCGCGGATGGAGGCGGGCGAGGGTATCGTCCGCGACGGCGACGACATCCACGGTGCGTTCACGATGGTCAGTGACGGGGCGGGCCACTACGGGACCGCCCGGTACGCCAGTGCGACCACCACCGTCCACCGCAACGGTGTGCTGTACGCGCAGAAAGACGGCGCCGCCGACCGGGAGAGCTTCACGCTGACGCCGGATTCAGCGAAGTACACGGTGGCGACCACGGTCAACCGCAACCCGAAGCACAGCCGCACCGGGACGCGGATCGACGCCTCGTGGACCTTCACCTCGGCCCGTGGTACCACCGGCCCGGTGGAGCTGCCGGTCTCGACGGTCCGCTTCCAGCCGAACCTCGCGCTGGACTCCAGCGCTCCGGAGGGCGTCAAGCAGACCTTCCCCGTCGTGGTGCAGGGCGCGGCTGCCGGCGCCAACCTGAAGACGCTGCGGGTCCAGGTCTCGTACGACGGCCAGAACTGGCAGTCCGTCCCGGTCAGCGCGGGCAAGATCACCGTACGCGCGCCGGAGAAGGACAAGGCGCTCTCCCTGAAGGCCGTCGTCACCGACAAGCAGGACAACCAGTCGATGGTCACGGTCCACAACGCCTTCCTCGGCAGGTGAGACACCACTGAGCCGGACCGGCTGACGGCCCGTGACCGGGCAGGACACGATCAGGCGCGTCATGGCTCGGGCGGCCCGCCGGAACCTCGGTTCCGGCGGGCCTTCCGTGCTCTGCCGGGGCGGGTGCGCGGCATCGATGTGAACGCCCCACGTCCAGGAGAGACGGATACCCCGCGGTGGCACCCGCGCCTCACGCCCCCCGGAAGGCGGGGGCCACTACCTCCCTCAGGCGCCGCTTCAGCCCCTCCGCGTGCGGCGGGTGTACGGGGGCGGGGGCGGCGTCGATCCGGACGCCGGTGTCGGCGAG
Source organism: Streptomyces sp. NPDC104313 (assembly GCF_055583985.1). Classification (NCBI taxonomy): domain Bacteria; kingdom Bacillati; phylum Actinomycetota; class Actinomycetes; order Kitasatosporales; family Streptomycetaceae; genus Streptomyces; species Streptomyces sp. NPDC104313. The sequence continues at coordinate 323,613 of NZ_JBVJMW010000001.1, read as the reverse complement.
GAGGTACAGACTCCTGAGCGTGCGCATGGCGTTGGAGGTGTGCGCGGCCACGGTGGGGACGCCGCGCAGGCCGGCGGCGAAGTCCGTCTCGATCGCGTCCAGCCAGCCGACTGCCTCGGCCTCGGAGAGTTCCGGCCGGGTCAGTGTGCGGGCGATGCCCTGGGCGAGGCGGTCGTCTTCCTTCTGGGCGAAGAGCTCGTCGGTCGGGGCCACGAGCCGTTCCGCCGCCAGGTCGAGCATCTCCTTCGGATCGACCTCTGGATGGAGTCCGAAGGTGCCCAGAAGATCGGCGCCGTGCGCGACGGCGTGGAGCCAGCCGAGTTCGGGGTCGTAACCGCGCAGGTCCGTCTCGGCCGGGAACCAGCGTCGGAAGGCTGTGAGCCACATCGGGTCGAAGTCGCCGCGGGTGACGATCATGTCGAGCACGAGCGGGGCGAAGGTACGCGCCTGGACCTCGGGGTCGTCGAACCGGTCGGCCATCACAGCGCCCAGCCGGCTGCGCATCGGCCTGTCGATGACGTCCCGCTGGATCCAGGTGCGGAGCACCACGTAGGGGGCGCCGTCGCGGATGTTCGGGTCCGGGTGGCGGAGGGCCTCGGTCAGTTCGGCGGCGAGGGCCGGCAGTTCGGCCGCCACCGGGGCGGGGCAGTCGTTCTCGCAGAGATACATCCAGCGGGCCGCGTCGATGGGCGGCCGGTCATCGGTCTTGGTCACTGCCTCACCTTTGGGGAGCGTCTGTGACAAGGCAACTGATTATCGGACGGATGCGGGCCTCCGTTTGAGTCCGCTGCTCGTTTCCGGTGGCCGGGATGGCGCGGCCCGGCGGCCGGGGTCCACCCCACTGGTTGATCGCCACGATGTGCCGGTGGTTCGTTCTGCCCGGCGCCGTCGCGGCGGGCGCCGGCCGCGTGCTGATGGGTCCGGCAGGCGGTGGAGTCGACGTCGACCTCCCCGTCGATCAGCCCGGCCGCATCCGCCCTCGCCTACAACAACGTCAGCAGCCGGGCCCACACGCCCTGGCACCGCCACCTGCGGAACAGCCCGTAAACGGTTCCCGCATCAGCCGCACTCCGCCACCGCATACGGGCCCTGCCCGCGCACCGGGCACACTGGCCACCATGACAACAGCCACCACCGCCCCCCTGCGCATCGGCCTCTTCGGCACCGGCCCCTGGGCACGCCACACCCAGGCCCCCGCCCTGGCCGCCCATCCCGGCGTCGAACTGAGCGGGGTGTGGGGGCGCGGGGCCGAGGCGGCGGACGCTCTCGCCGCAGCCCACGGGAGCCGCGCGTACACCGGCGACGAGGGCATCGAGGCGCTCCTGGAGAGAAGCGACGCGGTGGCCTTCGCCCTGCCGCCGGACGTCCAGGCCCCGCTCGCGGTCCGCGCCGCGGAGGCGGGCTGCCACCTCCTGATGGACAAGCCGGTCGCCACGACGGTGGAGGGGGCCCGTGCGGTCGCCGGGGCCGCGGCGAAGGCGGGGGTGGCCTCCATCGTCTTCTGCACGCTCCGGTTCGCGCCCGAGACCTCCGCGTGGATCGCCGAACAGACTGCGGTGGGCGGCTGGTTCACGGCTCGTGCCCAGTGGCTGGGATCGCTCTACGCGGCGGGTTCGACCAGCGAGTTCGCGGACTCCCCGTGGCGGCGCGAGAAGGGCGGCCTGTGGGACGTCGGCCCGCACGCGCTCTCCGTGCTGATCCCGGTCCTGGGCGACGTGGAGCACCTGACCGCCGCCCGTGGGCCCGCCGACACCACACACCTGATCCTGCGCCACACGTCCGGCGCGTCCAGCACGGTGACCCTCGGGCTGAGCGCGCCGCCCGGCGCGGCGGGCGTCGAGATCGAGTTCCGGGGTGAGCGGGGCACGGCGTCGGCCCCCGACTGGGACGGCGCGGAGACCGCGTTCCGGGGCGCGGTGGACGCCCTGGCCGAAGCGGTACGCACGGGGGTGCCGCACGCCTGCGACGCGCGCTTCGGCCTCCGCCTCACGGAGCTGCTGGTGGCTGCGCAGACGCAGGCGCAGGCGGGCTGACCGGCGGGAGCGAGCGGCACAGGGCGTCCAGCGCGTCCGAGGCGTCCAGCGTGTCCGACGTCTCCAAGGCCTCCAAGGCCTCCAAGGCCTCCAAGGCCTCCGGGCAGGAGAGCCGGCGGGCCCCGCGCCTCCCCCCGCCCGCTCACCCCGGCGGCAGGGCCCGGCACAGGGCCTCCAGCGCCTCCGCATAGGCGGGCTCGGCGGGCGTCGCGTACCCGACGACGAGACCGTCCCGGGCACAGTCGCCGGGGGCGGTGTCGGGGACGGCGGGGCCACCCCGGGCGCCGCCCTCCGCCCCCGGGTGCAGGTAGTCGGCGAGGCCCTCGACCGCCAGCCCCTGCCAGGCCGCCGCCCGCACCGCCGAACGCTCGGTGCCGGGCGGCAGTTCCAGCACCGCGTGCAGGCCGGCCGCGATCCCGGTGACCCGGATGTGCGGGGCCCGCCGCTCCAGGGCCGCCACCAGCTGGCCCCGGCGGCGGCGGTGGCGCTGCCGCATCCGGCGGACCTGCCGGTCGTACGCGCCCGACTCGACGAAGTCCGCGAGCGTCAGCTGCTCGGTGGCGCTGGAGAACTGCTCCCGCTCGCCCTTCGCCGTGACGACGGGGCCCACGAGCCGCTGGGGCAGCACCATCCACCCGATCCGCAGGGTGGGGGAGAGACTCTTGCTCACCGACCCCAGCAGCACCACATGCTCGGGATCGAGCCCTTGAACGGCACCCACGGGCTGCCGGTCGTAGCGGAACTCCCCGTCGTAGTCGTCCTCGACGACGAGCCCGCCGGTGGCCCGGGCCCAGTCGACGACGGCCGCCCGCCGCGCTGGGTGCAGCGGCCCGCCGGTGGGGAACTGGTGGGCGGGCGTGAGGAGTACGGCACGGTCGCGGCGGGTGAGCTCGTCGACCCGGGCGCCGTCCGCGTCCACGCCGAGCGGCCGGGTGCCGACCCCGTGGGAGGCGAGGAGCGTGCGGTGGAAGGGCAGGCCGTACTCCTCCGCCGCCCAAGGGCCGCCCACCACCTCCGCCAACAGCCGCAGCCCGTGCGCGGCCCCCGAGCACAGCACGATCCGCTCCGGCGCGGCCCGCACCCCGCGCACCCGGGCCAGATAGCCGGCCAGGGCCCGCCGCAGCTCGGGCCGCCCGTGCGGATCGCCGGGCCCGAACGCGTCGTCGGGGGCGGTGGCGAGCGCACGCCGCGCCGAGGCCAGCCAGGCGGTGCGCGGGAAGACCGAGGGGTCCGGCTGCCCCTGGACCAGGTCATGGACCGGGCGAGCGGCGCGCTCGGGGGTGCGCGGCCGGTGAACGGGGGTGACCGGGAGCGCCCGCTCGGCGACTCGCGTCCCCGAACCCTGCCGGGCGGCCAGCCACCCCTCCGCGACCAGCTCGGCGTACGCGTCGGCGACGGTGTTACGGGCGAGGCCGAGATCGGCGGCGAGGGAACGGTAGGGCGGCAGCCGGGTACCGGGGGCGAGCCGCCCGCTGCGCACGGCCTCGCGCAGCGCGTCCATCAACAGGGCCCGGCGGTTGCCGGTGCCGACAAGCTCCAGGGGCAGGTCGCTGCCCAGGATCTCCGCCGAATTGACCCATGAATCCATCATAGAAATGCACCCCACACCCAGTCGCCCGTCGCCCTAGATTCGTACCCATGACAACGACGGAGATCAACACGAACGACCGCATCACCACCCCCGCCACCACCGTCCGGAGCAACAAGGACACGGTCCGGCTCGACTTCGCGAAGAGCGCCCCGAAGGTCTTCCGGGCCGTGATCGGCCTGGACGCGGCGGCCCGCGCCGGCCTGGACCCGACGCTGGTCGAACTGGTCCAGATCCGCGCCTCGCACCTGAACCGCTGCGCGTACTGCCTGCACATGCACACCACGGACGCGCGGAAGGCGGGCGAGAGCGAGGGGCGCCTGCACATGATCGCGGTGTGGCAGGAGGCGGAAGACTTCTTCACCGAGCGGGAACAGGCCGCCCTGGCCCTCACGGACGCGGTCACCCGGATCGGGGACGCCGGGGTGCCGGACACGGTCTACGACCGGGCGGCGGCCCACTTCGACGAGGAGGAGCTGGCCCATCTGCTGGCCCTGATCCTCACGATCAACACCTGGAACCGCATAGCCCTGTCCACCGCCAAGCGCGCGGGCACGGATGAACGCTGACCGCCCTGGCCCGGTCCTGCCGGACCCGCCCCGGCCCGCTGAACCACAGGGTCAGGCACGGCGCCCCAACGCGTCCCGTACCGCTTCCTCGCTACGGGCCACCACGGCCGTACCGTCCTCGGCGGTGATGATGGGCCGCTGGATCAGCTTCGGGTGCTCGGACAGCGCGGCGATCCACCGTTCCCGCGAACCGGCCTCCCGGGGCCACTCCTTCAGCCCCAGCTCCTTCGCCGCCGCCTCCTGCGTCCGCGTGATGTCCCACGGCTCCAGACCGAGCCTGTCCAGCACGGCCCGGATCTCCTCGGGCGAGGGCACGTCCTCCAGGTAGCGGCGGACGGTGTAGTCGGCCCCTTCGGCGTCCAGCAGCGTCACCGCGCCACGGCACTTGGAACAGGCGGGATTGATCCAGATCTCCATGGGGCCAAGGTTACGCGAGGGGCAGCCGAAATAGGCTCTGGCCAGGGGCGATTGTCAGTGGGGGGCAGTAAAATGGAGGGAGTTCGTGAGGGTTCCACCACGCTGCCAGGAGGATGCCGAATGGCTGTTGCCACAGTCACCACCGAGCCGCTCGACCGACAGCTCCCGATGCCCTTCCACCCGCCGCTTCCCACCCCGCCGCCGAAGAAGCGACTGCCCGCGGGCCGCCCCCGCGAGTGGTACGTCTCCCACAACCGCCGACTGAAGGCCATGCGCCTGGCCATCGCCCTGCTCGACAGCGGGGTCTACCAGCCCTCCAGTGCCGGCAACCACCGGATACGGATCACCGCCGAGCGCCTGGGCATCCACCCGCCGTCCGACACCACCTGCCGCATGGTCCGCGCCCTGATCCGCTACGGACGCTGACCAGGCCCCACCCGCCGACCACCGGTGCCCCCGGCCGGGGGGCACCGGTGTACCGGTACGCCCCCGGCCGCCCGGCGCCGAGGGCCGGCGCATTCCCCGTGACCGCCCCCGGACCTGGTCCGGGGGCGGTCACAGCCGCTTGAGCCCGACGTACTGGAGGGCTGCGAAGCCGCCGACCGTCAGGCTCTGCAGCACGATCCAGACCGTGCCGACGCCGGTCGGAGACAGCGCACCGGAGATCACCACCACCAGGCTGAGAGCAACCCACAAAAGGTTCGCCACGATGACCGCCGTCAGCCCCGCGCGGTTGATCTCCTTCCGCGTCCCGACGGCGAGCACCCCCAGGGAGTAGAGGAGCAGGAACGCCCCGACCGGGTACTGGACTGCCGTCGTGACGCCGAAGAAGGAGTCGAGGACCGTGGCGAGTGCCAGGTACGCGATGCCGTTGAGGCCGGTGACCACCGCGTCCAGCTTCAGCGCCAGCCTCGCGAAACCGTCGGATCCCGTCGCCCTCGCGTATGAGGTAACCCCGTCGTACTGCGTCGAAGCCATGGTCGTCTTCCTCTCGTGCACCAGGGAGTTACCCGGATACGGAGGCGGCCCCTCCGCGGGGTCGCCGAACAACGCTGAAGGTAGGCGGCCCCGAGGAAGGGCATCAATTACCTCCGAAGTAATCAGCCCGTCGCATGTGGCGGACCGCGCTCGGAGTGAAGCTCCCCCGAAGTTCCCTCTTCGGCCACCCGGCCCCAGCCGGGCGGCCACGCCGGAAAACGCGTCGATCGCCGTACGGGAGACCTCTACGGTGACCGGGTGACAACCCAGGTGATCGTGCTGAACGGCGGGTCCAGCTCCGGCAAGTCCGGCATCGTCCGCTGCCTCCAGGCGGAGCTGCCACACCCGTGGCTCGCCGCCGCGATCGACGCCTTCGTCGACGCGCTGCCCGCGTCCCTGCGCACGTCGGACGCGGGCATCGAGTTCGCCGAGGACGGCGGCGTGACCGTCGGCCCGGAGTTCCGGAAGCTGGAGGCCGCCTGGCGTGAGGGCGTCGCCGCGATGGTCCGGGCCGGCGCCCGGGTCATCGTCGACGATGTGTTCCTCGGCGGACCGGCCTCCCAGGAGCCGTGGCGGAAGGCGCTGGCCGGACTGGACGTGCTGTGGGTCGGCGTCCGGTGCGAGAGCGCGGTCGCCGAGGCCCGCGAGATCGCCCGGGGGGACCGCCCGAGAGGCATGGCCGCCGCACAGGCGGAGGCCGTCCACCGGGGCGTGGTGTACGACCTGGAGGTGGACACCACACACGAGGAGTCCCTGTCCTGCGCCAGGACGATCACGTCCCAGGTAGCCTGACCGACCCGACCCGACCTGCCCCCTGCACACCTGGCTGGAGCGAGATGACCGACCTGTGGACCGGTGAGAGGATACGCCTGCGGGGCATCGAACCGCAGGACTGGGAGGGCTTCCGGGCCCTGGCCCTGCACACCGTGGACGCCCGGAACGCCGACGTGGTCGACCCCCCGCGCTCGGACGAGAGCTTCCGAGCCTGGGCCACCGAACGCGCCGGCCGCACCCCGAACCCGGCCTCGTACCAACTGGTCGTCGAGACCCGCTTCGAGCACGCCTTCGTCGGCGCGGTGTCGGTGGGCGAGACGGACGCCCGGGCGGGCCGCTTCCGCACCGGCATCGAGGTCACCCGGGAACACCGCCGCCAGGGCTACGCGGCCGAGGCCACCGAACTGGTCCTCACCTACATGTTCGCCGAACAGCGCTGCCACAAGTGCGAGGTGGAGGTCTACGCCTTCAACGACGCCTCCCTGGCGCTCTACCGCAAGCTCGGCTTCGTGGAGGAGGGCCGCCTGCGCCAGCACGAGTTCTTCGCGGGCACCTACCACGACGTGGTCCTGCTGGGCATGACGGCGGACGAGTACTGGGCGGGCCGGGCGCGGCCCTCGCTGCGGTGAGCTGAGCTTCTCGCGCGACACGGTGCCGAACCGTTCGGAAGCGCTGTGGACGACGATCACCGGTCCGGCCGCCGGGCGCAAGACGCTGCCCGAGTGTCGCCCTGGTGGGGAGGACCGGAGGACGGCACGGCTCCGAACGACGGTGCGACGCCGCGGCCCTCGTTCTCCGGCGTGGCCTGCGGGGCAGTGACGAGCGGACCCGCCACACCCGAGTGCGGGCCATTGATGTGTCGGGCCTTCTGGGCATGCTGATACTCGCTCCACCCCGGCCGGCCCTTCAGGTCACCTACCGAGTGAGCCCACGCATGATGGCGACGGAGCTGGGCGAACCACGCCCACGTTGCCGCCCCGACGTGCCCGGGCGGCGACCGGGTGGTGGTACCCCGGCCGCCGCCGCTGTCAGCCGCGTCGCCGACAGGCGACGATCGGGCTCAGAAGGAGAGCTTCCAGCTGTTGATGTAACCGAAGTCGCCTTCGTAACGGTCCTGTGCCCTCAGCTTCCAGGTGCCGTTGGCCGCCTCCGCGGAGGCGTCCACCATGAGCTTCAACGGCCTCACGGGACTGCGGTTGCCCCGGAGAGGGTACGCGGTGCCGTCCGGCGCGACCAGTTCGAGGGTCAGCTCGGGGATATCGAAGTGCTGTATGTCGAACTCCACCTGGAGCAGAGCGGGAGCGTTGCCGGCGACGCCGGTGACCGTGATGGGGGAGGAGACCACGGCCCCGTGGCTTCCGTCGGGTTTGCCGTCCGGGATCGGGACGTCGGTGGTGTTCTCGAACGCGGGGCCGGGGGTGGTCGGCGGGTTCGGACTGCCCGAGCGGGTACCGACGTTGACGGCCCCCCAGGCCTCCCTGACGTTCTTGTAGGTGGCCGAGCCCGCGCCGTAGAGGTCGGCGGCCGCGGAGAGAGTGGCCGTACGGGCTCCGGCGTAACCGGTGGCGGAGGTCATGTAGAGGGTGAGCGCGCGGTACCAGATCTGTGCGGCGGCATCCCGGCCGATCGGGGTGACCGGCAGCCCGTCGACGGTGGGACTGTCGTAGCTCACGCCGTTGACCGTCTTGGGGCCGCTGCCCTCGGAGAGCAGGTAGAACCAGTGGTTGGCCGGACCGGAGGAGTAGTGCCCGTCGAACTCGCTGATGCCCTGGAACCAGTAGTTGACCTGGGCCCCGACCTTGGCGGGCCGGTCCATGACCCGCAGCGGTTTGCCGTCACCCAGGAGGTTCACTTTCTCGGCGAACAGGTAGTCACCCGGGTCGGCGGTGTTCCCGGCGCGGAACTCGGCCGCCGCGGCGAAGATGTCACTGGTCGCCTCGGAGAGGCCGCCCGCCTCACCGACGTAGATCAGTTTGGCCGTGTTGGAGGTGAGGCCGTGCGTCAGTTCGTGGACCGTCATGTCGAGCGAGGTGAGCGGCGTCTGGGTGGCGGATCCGGCGCCGAAGGTGGCACAGAAACAGTCGTCCGACCAGTCCGCCCGGCGGTCGGTGTAGGTCGTCGGGGCGATGACGCGGGCCTTCGCGCCGTCGCCGTCGTTGCGGACACCGTAACGCTGGTGCACCTCGGCGAAGTAGTCCCAGGCGACCCGGGCCCCGTAGGCGACATCGGCGGCGGTGGTCTGGGCGTCGCCGACGATCCCGTTGCCCCAGACGTCGTCGTCGTCGGTGGCGAGCGAGCCGTGGGCGTACTGGTCCCGGGCGATGTAGGTCTTGTGGCTGCCGCGCGCGGTGTCGGTGAGGGTGTAGCGGCCGCCGACCGGCGTGGAGCCGAGGGCGACCTGTCCGCTGTAGTGCGTGTTGCCGGTGCCCCTCTTGACCGTGTCGTAGTGGTGGAGCTCCTTGCCCGTGGCGGCGTCGGAGATCACATGGAGTGAGCTGGGGGTACGGTCGGGCTGAACACCCTTGATCACGGATTCCCAGGCGAGAACAGGTCGACCGGTCGCGGCCCAGACCACTGCGCGCGGTGGATCGGCCGCCCTGCCTCCGCTCGTCCCGGCCTTTGCGGCCCTCGCGAGCGCGGCCGACTCGGCCACGGCTGCGCCGCGGGCCGGGGTGGTGGTGGGTAACGAGATCGTGGCGCGGGTCGCGCGGGTGACGCGCTTCGCGGCCCCGTCGGGCGGGGTATGGACGACCAGGTCTCCGCCGAGCACCGGCAGCCCCCGGTAGGTGCGCTCGTAGCGGATGTGCACCGTCCCGTCAGCATCCTTGAGGACACTGTCCGGCACCAGCTTCTCCTCGGCGCCCAGACCGATGGCCTTGGCGGTCGCCGCTCGGTCCTCGGCGGCGTCGGCGAGCAGTCGCGTCTGCTGGGCGGGGCTGAGTGCGACGGGCAGCGCTCCGGCCCGGGGCGCCGGGGGCACGGACCCGGTTCCGGTGCCCTGGGCCGATGGCGTGGCGGCGGTCAGGGCGAGGGCGGCGGCGAGCGCGCCGATGACTGACGTCTTGACGGTTGGTCTTCTCACGAAGGACTCCTTCTACGGCGGCCGTGGATGACGGCCGGAACAGGACCTCGGTGTGCGAGGGCCGGACGGACCGGGACCCTTGCTTTCGCGTGCGGATGCGGACGGGTGTCCGCCGGGGCGGACGGGATGCCCACGGTGTGGGTGTTGGGTGTTGCTCCACCGCGGCCGACGGTCCGGTGGAGGCGCGAAGAGCGTGGCACCGAACGGCAGGGGGACAAAGAGTGATCGCGACGGGCTGGCCGTAAAAGACAGTCGGTGGTCGGTGCCGCCCGGCCGGTGAACCTCACGGTCCAGGAGGCGGCTCCAGGTGGGTGACATGACGCCCGACCACGTCGAACGGGGCCCGGCGGTAGCTCGGCGCGGCTCCGGGGCGGAGAGGACGCCGGGCGTGGGCGGTTGCGGGTCTGTCCCACATGAGCGGACCGCCGGAGCCGGTCTCGGCTCGTTTCCGCTGCCCGTCAGCGGAGGCCGGAGCGAGAGGCGTCCGACGGCGCGGACGCGCAGCCGTTCGTCAAGGTGGGCCACCGATGCGCCGAATCCCGGCCGCACCGGCCCACCTCGCCCTGACGGGAAAGCCGGCGGGCGCTTGTCAGCAGCCCTCGGGAGCCCTCCGGCGTCTTTCCTTCTCGGGACTTCCGGGTGTTCCGGACGGTGTGTGGGAGATCGCGGAGCCGCTGATCCCCACCGTCCGGGGTGCGGTCGCGGAGTGGGGGGGGGCAGGACACGTCTGATGAGACGCTGTTCGCAGCGATCATCCGCCCACACAGCCTACGACGTTTCCCACCTGCGTAAATGGCTGTGGAGCAAGCACATCGGCGTGCGTATCGCCCGCAAGGGAGCCGAGTCCAGCGAGCGATTGGGCGCAGTGAGTTGGAGCCCGGAGCGGCAGCGGTGGACGTCTTGGCCGACATGACGGGAGTGGCAGGGAGAGGGTGTCTGCGCCGTCGTCCGGGTGATCGTGGGCCCCGGGGTCTTCTGTCGCGGGGCCTTCGTGCGACGGCCTGAGCGGAAACGAGTGTTGGCTCCCCCGCGCGGGAGAGCCAACACTCAGTACCTGCTGTATTCGAGCTTGACCTTTTAGATGTCGAAGTACAGCTCGAACTCGTGCGGGTGCGGCCGCAGCTGGATCGGGGCGATCTCGTGCGTGCGCTTGTAGTCGATCCACGTCTCGATCAGGTCGGACGTGAAGACGCCGCCCGCCTGGAGGTACTCGTTGTCCGCCTCCAGGGCGTCGAGCACGGCCGGGAGGGACGTCGGGACCTGCTGGACGTTGGCGTGCTCCTCGGGAGCCAGCTCGTAGAGGTCCTTGTCGATCGGCTCGGCCGGCTCGATCTTGTTCTTCACGCCGTCCAGGCCCGCCATCAGCAGTGCCGAGAACGCGAGGTACGGGTTCGACGACGGGTCCGGGGCACGGAACTCGACGCGCTTGGCCTTCGGGTTCGAGCCGGTGATCGGGATGCGCATCGCGGCGGAGCGGTTGCGCTGCGAGTACACCATGTTGACCGGGGCCTCGAAGCCGGGGACCAGGCGGTGGTAGGAGTTCACCGTCGGGTTGGTGAAGGCAAGCAGCGACGGGGCGTGCTTCAGGATGCCGCCGATGTAGTAGCGGGCCATGTCCGAGAGGCCGGCGTAACCCTGCTCGTCGTAGAAGAGCGGGATGCCGTTCTGCCACAGCGACTGGTGCACGTGCATGCCCGAGCCGTTGTCGCCGAAGATCGGCTTCGGCATGAAGGTCGCGGTCTTGCCGTTGCGCCAGGCGACGTTCTTCACGATGTACTTGAAGAGCATCAGGTCGTCGGCCGCGGCGAGCAGCGTGTTGAACTTGTAGTTGATCTCGGCCTGGCCGGCCGTGCCGACCTCGTGGTGCTGGCGCTCGACCTGGAGGCCGTTCTTGTCCAGCTCCAGGGAGATCTCGGCACGCAGGTCGGCGAAGTGGTCGACCGGCGGGGTCGGGAAGTAGCCGCCCTTGTAGCGGACCTTGTAGCCGCGGTTGTTCTCCTCCGACCCGGTGTTCCAGGCGCCGGCCTCGGAGTCGATGTGGTAGAAGCTCTCGTTCGCCGACGTCTGGAAGCGGACGTTGTCGAAGACGTAGAACTCGGCCTCGGGGCCGAAGTACGCGGTGTCCGCGAAGCCGGTCGAGGTGAGGTAGGCCTCGGCCTTCTTGGCGATGTTGCGCGGGTCACGGCTGTACTGCTCGCCCGTGATCGGGTCGTGGATGAAGAAGTTGATGTTGACGGTCTTGTCGCGGCGGAAGGGGTCCACCCGAGCCGTCGACAGGTCCGCGCGCAGCGCCATGTCCGACTCGTGGATGGCCTGGAAGCCGCGGATCGAGGAACCGTCGAAGGCCAGTTCCTCGGCCGGGTCGAAGGTCGCTGCCGGGATCGTGAAGTGCTGCATCACCCCGGGCAGGTCGCAGAACCGGACATCGATGAACTTGACGTCGTTGTCCGCTACGTACTTCTGCACTTCGTCGGCGTTCTGGAACATCCAACTCCTCCTACTCCCGGCCCGGGTGGGACGGGGTTGTAGCTCGTGGTGCGGCCAGTGCGGTGGCACACGCTGGACCCGACCATAGGCAGGCGTGATTTCTCAAGCGTGACCCATTTGTTTCGCCCAAGTTAACCGGGGCGGTGGCGGGCGGCATCTCCGCGACTGTTTCCGGTGCCCCGCCCGGCCGGGGGCAAACACGGGCGCAGTACCGTGGACGGGTGGACAACAGGCAAGCAATCGGATCGTGGCTCTCGGGACCCCGCGCGGCCGCCGAGGAGATGGGCGCCGACTTCGGCTACCGGGGCAAGGGACTCGGGCTGCCCGAGGAGGGGCCCGGCTCGGTCGCTCCGCTCGGCCGGCGCTTCGGAGCCCTCTTCATCGACTGGACGCTCTGCATGCTGATCGCCTACGGGCTGCTCGCCCGCGGCGACCAGCAGGCGGCGGGGAACTGGGCGCTCGGGGTCTTCCTCGTGATGAGCCTGCTGACCGTCGGCACCATCGGCTGCACGCCCGGGAAGCGCCTGCTGGGCGTGCGGGTGGCCGCCGAGGGCGGCGGGCGGCTCGGGTTCGTGCGGGTCGCCGTGCGGACCGTCCTGCTCCTCCTCGTCATCCCCGCGCTGGTCTGGGACCGCGACGGGCGCGGACTGCACGACCGGCTGTCCCGCGCCGTGCAGGTCCGGATGTGACTTCCCCGGTACGGGTCCGGACGTGACGCCCCCGCCACCCGCACCGGTACCGGCGCGGATGTGACCTTCCCGCCACCGGCAGGCGAACGGGGCGGCCCCGGGACCGTTCACCGGTCCGGGGCCGCCCCGTCGTGTCGCCTGTGTCCGCCTCGCGTCAGCCGCGTACGCCCGTCCTGGCGGTCAGCCCGTCTTCCCGCCGCGCGGCATCCGCATGCCCTTGGGCATCGGACCCTTCGGCAGTGGCATGTTGCTCATCAGGTCGCCCATCGCGCGCAGCCGGTCGTTGGTGGAGGTCACCTGCGGGCCGGTCAGGACGCGGGGGAGCTTCAGCATCTTGGTGCGGACCTTCTTCAGGGACACCTGACCCTCGCCGTTGCCGACGATGATGTCGTGCACCGGCACGTCCACCACGATGCGGGCCATCTTCTTCTTCTCGGCCGCCAGCAGGCTCTTCACCCGGTTCGGGTTGCCCTCGGCCACCAGGACGATGCCGGCCTTGCCGACCGCCCGGTGGACGACGTCCTGGCTGCGGTTCATCGCCACCGCGGGGGTGGTGGTCCAGCCGCGTCCGATCCGGTCCAGGACGGCGGCCGCCGCTCCGGGCTGGCCCTCCATCTGTCCGAAGGCCGCCCGCTCGGCGCGCCGGCCGAAGATGATCGCCATCGCGAGGACGGCCAGGACGAAGCCCAGGATGCCCAGATAGACCGGGTGTCCGATCGCGAAGCCGATGCCGAGGAGGACACCGAACGTGAGGATTCCGACACCCGCGACGACAAGACCGATCTTGCTGTCGGTCCGCCTGGTCATCTTGTAGGTCAGGGCGATCTGCTTGAGCCGCCCTGCGTTCTCGGCGCTGTCCGCGCCTTCAGTTTTTGCCTTCCTCGCCATGTACCGAAGTTTACGTGGCGTGGGGGCGGCCTAGGAACGGTGGTCGGCCACGGCTTCCAGCACGTGCTGGGCCTCCACCCGGTCCTTGGCGCGGCGGCGGTCCTCCAGGACGGCCGTCCAGGCGTTGCGACGGGCGGTGCGCTGGCCGCTGCTCAGCAGCAGCGATTCGACAGCGCGCAGGGCGGTGGTGACGGACGGAAGGGCGTGGGCGCGGACCGGTGCGGCCTGCATCGTGGTGTTCCCCTCGGAATGGATGCGCCGGTGGGGCGCGGATGAGTGTGGGAAGCAGTGACGGCGGAGGCTGCTGGAGTCGCTGCCGCACGTGTACCCAGGGTCACTGGTCGGTGTTACCAGCGCATGACCGGGCGGTCAAACACCAATGAAGCCTTGATTCCGCTGCCGCGCACGCCGAAGCGGTCCGTACGCGTCCCCGACCTGCGGGGAGCGTCCGGACCGCTTCGGCATCGCGGTTACTGCTCGGTACTCGCTCGTGAGCGGACTCACACGGCCTGTGCGGCCCGGGTGCTCCCGGCGGCGGCGACGTCGCGCGCCTCCATCGCCTGCTGGAAGAGACGCCCCGCGCGGTACGAGGACCGCACCAGCGGGCCCGACATCACGCCGGAGTAGCCGATCGCGTCGGCCTCGTCCTTCAGCTCGACGAACTCGTGCGGCTTCACCCAGCGCTCGACCGGGTGGTGCCGTACGGAGGGGCGCAGATACTGCGTAATCGTGATGAGCTCGCAACCCGCGTCGTACAGGTCCTGGAGCGCCTCGCTGACTTCCTCGCGGGTCTCGCCCATGCCGAGGATCAGGTTCGACTTGGTGATCAGACCGGCCTCGCGGGCCCGGGTGATGACCTCCAGGGATCGCTCGTAACGGAAGCCGGGGCGGATCCGCTTGAAGATCCGCGGCACCGTCTCCACGTTGTGCGCGAGCACCTCGGGGCGCGAGGAGAAGACCTCGGCGAGCTGCTCGGGCTCGGCGTTGAAGTCGGGGATCAGCAGCTCGACCTTGGTCGCGCCCGCCTCCCGCTCCGCGGTGAGCGTGTGGATCTGGCGAACGGTCTCGGCGTACAGCCAGGCGCCGCCGTCGTCCAGGTCGTCGCGGGCGACGCCGGTGATGGTGGCGTAGTTCAGGTCCATCGTGACGACCGACTCACCGACACGGCGGGGCTCGTCACGGTCCAGCGCCTGCGGCTTGCCCGTGTCGATCTGGCAGAAGTCGCAGCGCCGGGTGCACTGGTCGCCGCCGATGAGGAAGGTGGCCTCGCGGTCCTCCCAGCACTCGAAGATGTTGGGGCAGCCCGCCTCCTGGCAGACCGTGTGCAGCCCTTCGCCCTTCACGAGCTGCTGGAGCTGCTTGTACTCGGGGCCCATCTTCGCCCGCGTTTTGATCCACTCGGGCTTGCGCTCGATGGGGGTCTGGCTGTTCCGGACCTCCAGGCGCAGCATCTTGCGCCCGTCGGGTGCGACAGCGGACACTCCGGCTCCCCTTTGCTCTCTGCTGCGTTGGATTCGCGTCGGGTTCGCGTGGGATGCGCGAGCGATGCGCGAGGGACTCGCTTTGGATTCTTTGGCGAACACCAGGGTACGCCCGTGCATCGAACGGCCTTACGCCTGCCCAACCTGCGGCCGACGGGGCCTATTCCCCGGCCGGTGGCGGCGGTCGGGGCTACTGGCCGGTACTGCTGGTACGGCCGCTCGGTCCGGCCTATGCGGGGGCGGGAGCCGGGGCGGGGGACGGGGCCTTCGGCTGCTGGACCACGCGCGGCGTGAGCTCCGCGTGCTCCAGGATGTCCCGCAGATGCTTCTCGGCGACCGGCAGCACCTCCTCGATGGTGATCTCCCGGCCCAGCTCGCCCGAGAGGGACGTGACCCCCGCGTCGCGGATGCCGCACGGCACGATCCGGTCGAACCAGGTGTTGTCCGGGTTCACGTTGAGGGCGAAGCCGTGCATCGTGACGCCCTTGGCGACCCGGATCCCGATCGCGGCCAGCTTGCGGTCCTCGCGGCGCTGGCCGGCGTTGGACGGGGCGTACTCGGGGCCGTTCAGCCGCGGGTCGAACTCCTCGTCCTGGAGCCTCGGGTCGAAGTCCAGCGAGAGGCCGCCCAGCGCCTGGCGCTGCTCGACCGGGTCGCCGAGCACCCAGACCCCGCTGCGGCCCTCGACCCGGGAGGTCTCCACGCCGAAGTCGGCGGCCGTGCGGATCAGCGCGTCCTCCAGCCGGCGGACGTGCGCGACGACGTCGACCGGGCGCGGCAGCTTCTGGATCGGGTAGCCGACGAGCTGCCCGGGGCCGTGCCAGGTGATCTTCCCGCCGCGGTCCACATCGATGACCGGGGTGCCGTCCAGCGGACGCTCGCTCACCGCTGTGCGACGCCCCGCCGTGTAGACGGGCGGGTGCTCCAGGAGCAGACAGGTGTCCGGCACCCGGTCCTCGAACCGGTCCGCGTGCACCTCGCGCTGCTTCTGCCACGCCTCCGTGTACTCGACGGCCTGTTCGCCGAAGCCCAGACGGACGAACCGCAGTTCGCTCACCGATGCCTCCCTACGTGGGCCCCGGGTGCCCGGAGCGTGTCCCCGGGGTGACGGAACCCTGCACTGATCGCGCCCGCATCCACTGTACGACCGTTGCCCGAACAGCCCCCCGGCAGGTTCGGCGGCAGGTGCGGAGGGCCTGCCGCAGGACTGTCCGCGACCCGGGACCGGACTGTCCACAGGTCGGACGTTTCCGTCAGCTCCGCCCGGAATCCTCACACGATCGGATGAACGTGGAGCAAAGGGTGGCTGTGACCGCTCCCGTGGCCGCTAAATTCGCGCCGTTCCCATGAGGGCTGCCCGTCCGGCCCCGAAGGCAGGAGACCGTACAGCTGATGTCGGAACGACCCCCGCAGCGCACGCCCAACCGCCGACTCGCCTCGCTCATCGCGGAAGCCGGGTTCTCGCACGCCGGCCTGGCCCGCCGGGTCGATCAGCTCGGCCTCGAACACGGCCTCGACCTGCGGTACGACAAGACCTCGGTCACCCGCTGGCTGCGGGGGCAGCAGCCGCGCGGTACCACGCCCGCGCTGATCGCCGAGGTGTTCACCCGGCGGCTCGGGCGGCGGCTCTCCGCACAGGACCTCGGGCTCGACGCCTGCGCACCCGTCTACGCGGGTCTCGAGTTCGCGGCCACCCCCGCCGAGGCGGTCGACATCGTCAGCGGTCTCTGGCGCAAGGACTCCGGCACCCACATCGAGCTGCGCAAGATCGCCTTCACCCCGGCCGGACTCGTCGTCCCCAGCCGTGACTGGCTGATCGGCCGGGCCGACGAGTGGGTGGCCCGGGACGGTGCCGTCGCCCGCCGGACCGGGGGAGAGGCCGGGACCCCCTCGCCCGGCCGCCCGGACGGGGTGCCTCGCACCGAGACCCGGGGACTGCCGCGCCCGGCCGCCGGACCGCCGCGGTCCACGCCCCCGGGCCCCGCCGCCACGCACCCGCCCGCCACGGCGCAGGCCGGGGCGCTGCCCGTGGTCCCGCGGCAGCGTCAGACGGAGCGCGGCCCCGGCCAGCGGGTCGGCGGCGGGGACGTCGCCGCCCTGCGTTCGGTCGGCGAGCTGTTCCGCACCCTCGACCACGCCTACGGCGGTGGCCACGCCCGGCAGGCCCTCGTGCGGTATCTGGAGCACGAGGCCGAACCGATGCTCCGGGGCACGTACGGCGAGGCCACCGGACGGCGGCTGTTCGCCGGGGTCGCCGACCTGACCCGGCTGGCCGGCTGGACCTCGTACGACATCGCCGCCCATGGCCTGGCCCAGCGGTATTTCGTCCAGGCGTTGCGGCTCGCCCAGGCCGCCGGGGACCGCGGGTACGGCGCCTACGTGCTGATCACGATGAGCCGTCAGGCGGTCTACCTCGGGCACGGCAGGGAGGCCGTCCAGCTCGCCCGCGTGGCCCAGCAGGGCGTCGGCTCGGCCGCGCCGCCCCTCGTCCAGGCGCTGCTGCACTCGGTCGAGGCGCGCGGGCACGGCGTGCTCGGTGAGGCGCGCTCCTGCACCGCCGCCCTGACCCGGGCCGAACACGCCCTGGATACCGCACGCCCCGGGGACGAGGTGCCGCACTGGGCCCGCACCTTCGACGAGGCGCAGCTCGCCGACGAGCTGGGCCACTGCCACCGCGACCTCCAGCAGTACCGTGCCGCCGCCCAGCACGCCGAGCGGTCGCTCCAGCTGCGAGCGCCGGCGTACGCCCGCAGCAGGCTGTTCTGCCGGGTCGTCCTCGCCTCGGCCCGGCTGGGCCTGGGCGAGCTGGACCAGGCCTGCCAGCTGGGTGCGGAGGCGGCCCAGCAGGCGGCCGAGATGCGCTCGGTGCGCGCCACGGAGTACGTACGCGCCTTCGAGCGCAGCCTGGAGCCCTACCGGGACGCGGTCGCCGTCCGCGGCTACCGCGACCGGGTCGCCGCCCTCGGCTGAACCGCCTCTCGGCTGAACCGCCTCTCGGCTGAACCGCCTCTCAGCTGAAGCCTTCGGCCGAACCGCCTTCGGCCGAACCGGTCGGGGGTCCTCACGCCGCCTCCGGCAGTCGCGGGCTCCCCTCGTGCGTGCCCGGGACGGCCAGGTCGGTGAGGATCGCCTCGGCCGCCCGGCGGCCCGAGTACAGCGCGCCCTGGACCGTGCTCGTGTCGCGGTGGTCGCCGCACACGTACAGCCCGGCCAGCACCCGCACCGGGCGGCGCGGATCGTGCGGGGCCTCCATCGTGGGCACCGCCTCCGGGTCGTGATGGGCCGCCAGCAGTTCCCAGCCGTCCGTCGGCACGCCGTACAGCGCCGCTAGGTGCGCCCGCACCGAGCGGTCCAGGTCCGGCGGCGGGGCCCCGAGCACCGTCGAGGTGATCAGCGTCCGGCCCTCCGGCGCCCGTGAGGGGTCGACCTCGCTCATCACCGCGGTGTACGCCACCGGGCCCGACCGGTCGCCGTCCAGCACCAGCGACCTGCCCGTGGACGGCGGTGCGGGCGCGGTGTGGTGAAGGACCGTCACCGGATGGAAGGACGGCACCCGCAGACCGGGCAGCAGTCCGGCCGCGGCCCCCGCGCCGGTCGCCAGCAGCAGGGAGCGGCACCCCAGTTCACCGTGCTCCTCGGTGCGTACGGAGGTGATGTCGGCGGCCGTCACATGCACCCCGGTCCGGACCGTGCCCGGGGGCAGCGCGGCGGCCAGCAGCTCCGGCAGCGCGGACGATCCGCCCGCCGGTACGCACAGGCCGCCGCGCGCGTAGTCCCGCAGGGCGAGATCGGCGCACCGGCTCGACGTGGTGAGGGCGGGGTCGCTGAGCAGGGCCGTGAGCAGGGGGCGCAGGACACCGTCCACCGTGCGGGCGGGCAGGCCGACGCCGGGCAGGGCGCCGACGACGGTCCGCTCCGGGCGGGCCAGAAGCCGGGCCTGCGGGGTGGCCGCCAACCGGGACAGTGCCGCGCCCAGCCGGGCCCGGTCGATCGCGCCGGTCACCACGGCGCCCCGGCCGCCCCCGCGCGCCGGGGCGGTGTGCTCGTGCCCGTACGCGCTCTGCGCCGCCCAAGGTGCGCGGGGGGCACGGGCGGCTCGGGGGACGCTCGATCGGGTGCGCACCGCCTTGAGTGCGCCCCTCGCGCTCCGTATGTCGCCGGTGAGGTGGCGGCGGCCCTCGTTGTGGACCAGGACACCCGGTGCGAACTCCCGCAGCTCCGGAGCGCCGAGCCCCGGAGGTCCGGTCAGCTCGGGCCAGGACGTGCAGAGGAGCGGGCCGAGCCGGTCGAGCCGGAAACCGTCCACCTCGTCGGTGGCGAGCCGGCCGCCCACCCGGTGCTCGGCCTCCAGGACACTGACGCCGAGCCCCGCCCGGATGAGCAGGTGGGCCGCTGACAGGCCGGCGATTCCGGCCCCGATGATGACCACGTCTGCGTGGTGTGCCGTGCTGCGCACGTGCCCCTCCCCGAGTCGGTCCGAATGGTGGGGGGCTCTTGCCCCCAACAGGCCCCGGAAATGCCGGAGTTCGCATCGAGGCCAGGAGGATGGCTGATACTGGGTCAGGCGCGTGCGGCGGGGAGCACCGGGGCACGGGGTCGCACACGCCCCGCCCGGCGTGACCGGTGGGCTCGCGAGAGGCCGGTAGACCCCGCGCGGCCGGCTCAGCGCAGCGCCGCGCGGATCGCCCCGTCGATGCCGGGGAAGGCGAACGAGAAGCCGGAGTCCAGCAGCTTCGCCGGGATCACCCGCTGGCTGCCCAGCACGTCCTGCGCGAACTCCCCGAGGGCCAGCCGCAGTGCGGGCGCCGGTGCGGGCAGCAGCGTCGGGCGGCGCAGCACCCGGCCCATCGCGGCGGTCACCTCGGCGTTGGTGACCGGCTTCGGTCCGGTCAGGTTCACCGGGCCGGTCAGTGACTCGGTGTCCAGGATGTGGCGCAGCGCGGCGACGTGGTCGTGCAGCGCGATGAAGCTCCAGTACTGGCGGCCGTTGCCCAGCTTCCCGCCCAGCCCCGCCTTGAACAGCGGGAACAGCCGCCCCCAGGCTCCGCCCTCGCGGCCGACGACCAGCCCGGTCCGCGCGTGCACCGTGCGGATGTCCGCTTCCTCGGCGGCTGCGGTGGCCGCCTCCCACTCCTCGCAGACCGAGGGCAGGAACCCGCCCCCGGGCGGCGCGCTCTCGTCCACCGGGCGGTCCCCGGTGTCGCCGTAGAAGCCGATGGCGGACCCGGAGAGCAGGACGCGCGGCGGGGTGTCCAGCGAGGCGACGGCGTCGGCGACGGCGGCGGTGCCCAGCACCCGGCTGTCCCGGATCTCCCGCTTGTAGGCGTCGGTCCAGCGGTGGTCGCCCACCCCGGCCCCGGCCAGGTGCACGACCGCGTCGCAGCCGACCAGCCCGGCCACGTCCACGTAACTCCGCTTCGGGTCCCACTCGACCTCGTCGCCGGTTCTGGCCGGGCGGCGCACCAGGCGGGCCACCTCGTGGCCGTCGGCGCGCAGCGAGCGCACCAGCGCCGCTCCGATGAGTCCGGACGATCCGCTGACAGCGATACGGGAGCTCGGCATGGGCTCATCCTGCCCCATCAAACGTCTCGAACACCGGGAACACCGCGTGGCACAGTGACCCCATGGCCGCACTCGTAATCAGCCCCGTCCGCACCGCCGTCCCCGCCGACGACGACGAGCTCGCCGAGCTCGACCGGTCCACCTGGTCGACGCTGCACGCGGTCCTGCCGAGGCCGGTGCCCCCCTACGACCCCTTCTTCGGCGAGCGGTACCCGCCGGAGGACTTCCTCGTGGTGGAGGCGGAGACGGAGCCCGGCACGGCCCGGATCGCCGGGTACATACGTCTCATCCCGCCCACCCCCCTCGCCTCCAACGCCCATGTCCGCCAGATACGGGGCCTCGCCGTGGCGAACTGGGCGCGCGGGGCGGGCGTGGGGCGGACCCTGGTGCGGGCCGCGTTCGCCGAGGCCCGCCGCCAAGGCGCCAACCGGATCACGCTGCGGGTGCTCGCGCACAACGATTCCGCCCGCGCCCTGTACGTCTCCGAGGGCTTCGCCGTCGAAGGGGTGCTGCCCGGGGAGTTCTTCCTGAACGGGCGTTACGTCGACGACGTCTGCATGGGACGCTCGCTCGGCCCCGCCTGACCGGCGCGGGGCCGACGAGGACTACCGGGGCCCGAAGCGGTCCCACAGCTCGGGGAAGCGGGCGGCGAGCACCTCCTCGTGCTCGAAGTCGACCGGGGAACCCAGTGGCTCCGCGGCCTGCGGCGGCAGCCCCAGGTCCGGCGCGACCACGCCGGTGAGCTGCTCATACGCCTCGTCGGCCGCGTAGCCCAGCTCCTCGCCGTCCCCGTCGATCTCCTCGTCGAAGTCCTCCAGCAGCTCCGCCAGAGCGTCCGGATCGTGCAGCGCCCCCTCGAAGACCTCCCGGCCCTGGCCGATCAGCCAGCAGCGGAAGTAGTCGAACGCGTCGTCGCCGGCCCCTCCCAGCAGCACGGCCGCCGCGCCCCACAGATCCCAGTGGTAGGCGCGGTTGTAGCGGGCCTCGAAGTGCCGGGCGAAGTCCAGCACGGAATCGGGATCGAGCTGCACCAGCCGTTCCACCAGCAGGTCGGCGTGGTCCTCGGGGTCGCCCTCGGCGGCCTCGCGGGTGCTGTCGATGATCTCCCAGAATTCCGTTTCGTCCATCACGGGTCCAGCATCCAGCCTGCCGGGGGCTCCCGCACGCGCAGACACCGAATTGAAGCCTTTCAGCGATACAGCTCGTGCAGGCGTTCGGCCGCGTCGGCGAAGCGTACCCGCAGCTCCTCCGGCGCCAGAACCTCCAACTCGGGTCCCAGCGCCAGCAGCTGGCCGTAGGCCACGTCCAGCGATTCCACCGGCAGCGTGAGCGTGCGCCGACCGTCCGGACCCGGCTCGGATGCCTCCGCGAGCGCGGCGGCGGCCGCCGCCCGGTCACCGGTGTACGCCAGCATCCGCGCCCCGTGCCCGGACACCCGGACGGTCACCTCGGTACGGAGCAGGGACCGGGCGAACCCGGCGGCCCGCTCCTCCCAGAACCCGGGCAGATCGAAGGTCTCGTCCCGGTCGAAGCGTTCCTCGGCCGGCTCCACGGCGGTGAAGCGGTCGATCCGGTAGACCCGGAAGTCCTCGCCCGCCCTGGCGCAGAGGTACCAGACCCCGGCCTTGAGGACGAGACCGTACGGAGCCAGCTCCCGCGCCACCTCCGTCCCCTCCTGCTCGCGGCCCCCGCCCCTGCGGTAGCGGGCCCGCAGCAGCCGGTCGTCCCAGACCGCGTCGGCGATCGCGGGCAGCAGCGCGGGGGGCTCCGGCTCGTGGTACCAGGAGGGCGCGTCCAGGTGGAAGCGCCGGGCGGCGGAGGAGGAGGCGTCGCGGAGGGAGGGCCCCAGCGCCGCCGACACCTTGAGGCGGGCGGCCGACGCCGCGTCCTGAAGGCCCATCTCGCGCAGCGCGGCGGGCAGCCCGGAGAGGAACAGCGCCTCCGCCTCGTCCCGGGCCAGGCCGGTCAGCCGGGTGCGGTAGCCGCCGACGAGCCGGTAGCCGCCGGCCCGGCCGCGCTCCGCGTACACCGGGACGCCGGCGTCGGAGAGCGCCTGCGCGTCCCGGGTGACCGTACGCTCCGACACCTCCAGCTCGGCCGCCAGCTCGGCGGCGGTCATCGCGGGGCGGGCCTGCAGGAGCAGCACCATCTTGATCAGCCGGGCAGCGCGCATGGGCCCATTGTGGCGGCACCGGCACGGTGGACCACGCGGGAACCCCCGGCCGCCGACCACCTGCGCCACGCGGGAACCCCCGGCCGCCGGGGCGGGCGCGTTGTCGGACGCGTCCGCTCCGGTGACCGGGGGTTTCGGCTCGGTGGGGGAGTGGGCTCAGAGCCCGTAGCGCTCCCGGGCCTCCTTGATCGCGGAGGCCGGGACCTCCCCGCGCTTGGCGAGCTGGGCCAGCGAGGCCACCACGATCGACTGGGCGTCGACGCCGAAGTGGCGGCGGGCCGCGGCGCGGGTGTCGGAGAGGCCGAAGCCGTCCGTGCCGAGCGAGGACCAGTCCTGCTCCACCCACTGGCTGATCTGGTCCGGGACCTGGCGCATCCAGTCGCTGACCGCGAGCGCCGGGCCCGGCGCACCGGAGAGCGCCTGTGTCACGTACGGGACCCGCTGCTCACCGCGGAGGAGCGCCTCGTCGGCCTCCAGCGCGTCGCGGCGCAGCTCGCCCCACGAGGTGGCGGACCAGACGTCGGCCGTGACACCCCAGTCGGCGGACAGCAGCTCCTGGGCCTCCAGGGCCCAGTGGATCGCCGTACCGGAGGCCAGCAGCTGGATGCGCGGCGCGTCCGCCTTGACGGGCGTGCCCTCCTTGAAGCGGTACAGGCCCTTGACGATCCCCTCCTCGACGCCCTCGGGCATCGCGGGCTGGGGCTTCGGCTCGTTGTAGACCGTCAGGTAGTAGAAGACGTCCTCGGCCTCGGGGCCGTACATCCGGCGCAGACCGTCCTTGACGATCACCGCGACCTCGTAACCGAACGCCGGGTCGTAGTTGAGCGAGGCCGGGTTGGTGGCCGCGATCAGGTGCGAGTGGCCGTCCGCATGCTGGAGGCCCTCACCCGTCAGGGTCGTACGGCCCGCCGTCGCGCCGACGATGAAGCCCTTGCCGAGCTGGTCGGCGAGCTGCCACATCTGGTCGCCGGTCCGCTGCCAGCCGAACATCGAGTAGAAGATGTAGAACGGGATCATCGTCTCGCCGTGCGTCGCGTACGACGTGGCGGCGGCGATGAAGTCGGCCATGGCCCCGGCCTCGGTGATCCCCTCGTTGAGGATCTGGCCGTCCTTGGCTTCCTTGTAGTACATCAGCTGGTCGCGGTCGACCGGATCGTACGTCTGGCCCAGCGGCGAGTAGATGCCGGCGGACGGGAAGAGGGACTCCATACCGAAGGTACGGGCCTCGTCCGGGACGATCGGCACCCAGCGTTTGCCGGTCTCCTTGTCCCGCATCAGGTCCTTCACCAGGCGGACGAACGCCATGGTGGTGGCCATCTCCTGCTTGCCGGACCCCTTGTAGAGGGCCTGGAACGCGCGCTCCCCGGGCTGCGGCAGCGGGGCCGCGGCGTGCATCCGACGGGCCGGGGCGGGGCCGCCGAGGGCGGCACGGCGCTCCTGGAGGTAGCGGACCTCGGGGGAGTCGGCGCCGGGGTGGCCGTAGGGGACGAGACCGCCCTCGAAGGCGCTGTCGGGGATCGGGAGACCGAGCAGCTCGCGCATGCTCTTGAACTCGTCGATCGACAGCTTCTTCATCTGGTGGTTGGCGTTCTTGGACTCGAAGCCCTTGCCGAGCGTGTGGCCCTTGACCGTCTGGGCCAGGATCACGGTCGGCGCGCCCTTGTGCTCGATCGCCGCCTTGTACGCCGCGTACACCTTGCGGGCCTCGTGGCCGCCGCGCGAGGTGCAGAAACACTCGGCGATCTTCGCGTCGGTGAGCAGTTTCGCCAGCTCGGCGAGCGCGGGCTCGGCGCCGAAGAAGTGCTCGCGGATGTAGGCGACGTCGCGGGTGGCGTACGTCTGGAACTGTGCGTCCGGGACCTCGCGCAGGCGGCGCAGCAGCGCGCCCGTGGTGTCCAGCTGGAACAGCTCGTCCCAGGCGTTGCCCCAGAGCGTCTTGACGACGTTCCAGCCGGCCCCGCGGAACTGCGCCTCCAGCTCCTGGACCACGCGGAAGTTGGCGCGGACCGGGCCGTCGAGACGCTGCAGGTTGCAGTTGATGACGAAAGTCAGGTTGTCGAGCTGCTCACGGGAGGCCAGCGCGAGGGCCGCGGTCGACTCGGGCTCGTCCATCTCGCCGTCGCCCAGGAAGGCCCAGACGTGCGAGTTGGCGGTGTCCTTGATGTTGCGGTTGGCCAGATAGCGGTTGAAGCGCGCCTGGTAGATGGCCGAGAGCGGGCCGAGGCCCATCGACACGGTGGGGAACTCCCACAGCCAGGGCAGCCGCCGGGGGTGCGGGTAGGAGGGCAGACCCTCGCCGCCCGCCTCCTGGCGGAAGTTGTCGAGCTGCTGCTCGCTGATCCGGCCGTCGAGGAAGGCGCGGGCGTAGATACCGGGGGAGGCGTGGCCCTGGATGTAGAGCTGGTCGCCGGAGCCGTCCCCCTCCTTGCCGCGGAAGAAGTGGTTGAAGCCGGTCTCGTAGAGCCAGGCCGCCGAGGCGAAGGTGGCGATGTGGCCGCCGACCCCGTACCGGGCGCCACGGGTCACCATCGCGGCCGCGTTCCAGCGGTTCCACGCGGTGATCCTCGACTCCATCTCCAGGTCGCCGTCGAACGCGGGCTCGGCGGCGGTCGGGATGGTGTTGACGTAATCGGTCTCCAGCAGCTTGGGCAGCGCGAGACCGGCGCCCTCGGCGTGCTGCAGCGAGCGGCGCATCAGGTACGCGGCGCGGTGCGGGCCGGCGGCCTGGGTGACGGCGTCCAGGGAGGCCGCCCATTCGGCGGTCTCCTCGGGGTCACGGTCCGGGAGCTGGTCGAGCTCGCTCGGAAGCTTTCCTACGGGGTCGGTCATGATCGCCGCCTTCCGGAGAGGAGGGGGGTGGAGAAGGCCCTGGCTGGCAGGACAGGGCGATGGGGCCGGTGGGCCCGCGGATGAACTCTAAGGTGCTGATCGATGATCGATCAAAGGATTGAAGGAAAAACTTCTCGATACGAGGAAAAGTGGCATGGGGTGCCTCGAATGGGGGCACGGAGTGACGCGAAATAATGCACAAATGGGGCACTGACCTGCACAGAAGAGCAGGTGGGGCGCCAGATGACCGGAGCCCCGCGGAAGAGCTCAGGCGCGGGGCGCGCAGCCCAGCACGTGCGCCTTCACCAGGGCGCCGATCCCCGGGTCCTCGGCGAGGAACGCGTCGATGAGCGCCTGGTGCTCCTCCGCGTACGACTTCTGCACCGTGCCCAGCCAGCGGATCGACAGGGCCGTGAACACCTCGATACCCAGCCCCTCCCAGGTGTGCAGCAGCACCGCGTTCCCGGCCGCACGCACCAGCTCCCGGTGGAAGCCGACCGTGTGCCGCACCTGCGCCTCGCCGTCGGCCAGCCGGTCCGCCTCGTACAGTGCCGCCACGTGCGGGGCCAGCGCCGAGCAGTCCAGGCCGAGCCGGGGGGCCGCCAGCTCCGCCGCGATCTGCTCCAGGCCGGCCCGGACCGGGTAGCTCTCCTCCAGATCGGCCGCGGTGAGGTTGCGGACGCGGACCCCCTTGTTGGGGGCCGACTCGATCAGCCGGAGCGTCTCCAACTCGCGCAGCGCCTCGCGCACGGGCGTCTGGCTGACCTCCAGCTCGGTGGCGATACGGCGCTCCACGATCCGCTCACCCGGCTTCCAGCGCCCGCTGACGATCCCCTCCACGATGTGCTCGCGGATCTGTTCGCGCAGCGAGTGGACGACGGGCGGGGTCATGGAGGGCTCCTTCAGGGCAGACCGGTGCTGCCTGCGATCATCACGACCGCACGGGCGGCCGGTGGTGCTTAGACAATACGGCGGCGCCCCCGCCCGGATGAGTTCCGGACAGGGGCGCCGCTGGTGAGGCTGGTTACAGCAGGGGTGCTCAGAGGCCGAGCTCGACCTCGAACTCACCGGCCTCCAGGATCGCCTTGACCGACGTCAGGTAGCGGGCGGCGTCCGCGCCGTCCACCAGACGGTGGTCGTAGGAGAGCGAGAGGTACGTCATGTCGCGCACCGCGATGGTCTCGCCGAGGTCCGGGTGGTCGATGACCACCGGGCGGCGGACCGTGGCGCCGATGCCCAGGATGGCGGCCTGGTTCGGCGGCACGATGACCGTGTCGAACAGGGCGCCGCGCGAACCGGTGTTGCTGATGGTGAAGGTGGCGCCGGACATGTCGTCCGGCGTCAGGCCGCCACCGCGCGCCTTGCCCGCGAGCTCCGCGGTCTTCTTGGAGATACCGGCGATGTTCAGGTCGCCCGCACCCTTGATGACCGGGGTCATCAGACCCTTCTCGGCGTCCACGGCGATGCCGATGTTCTCCGAGTCGAAGTACGTGATGGTGCCCTCGTCCTCGTTGATCCGGGCGTTGACGACCGGGTGGGCCTTCAGCGCCTGGGCCGCCGCCTTCACGAAGAACGGCATCGGGGACAGCTTGACGCCCTCACGGGCGGCGAAGGAGGCCTTCGCCTGGTTGCGCAGCTTCATCAGCTTGGTGATGTCGACCTCGAGGACCGAGGTCAGCTGGGCCTGCGAGTGCAGCGCCTTCATCATGTTCTCGCCGATGACCTTGCGCATGCGGGTCATCTTGACCGTCTGACCGCGCAGCGGGGACGCCTCCAGCTTCGGCGCCTTGACGGCGGCCGGAGCGGCGGCGGGTGCCGGGGCAGCGGCGGCGGCCCTGGCGGCCTCCGCGGCGGCGGCGACATCCTGCTTGCGGATACGGCCGCCGACGCCGGTGCCCTTGACCGCGCTCAGGTCCACGTTGTTCTCGGACGCGAGCTTGCGGACCAGCGGCGTGACGTACGCGCCGTCGTCACCGGAGGGCGCGGCCGGGGCGGCCGGTGCCGGGGCGACGGGGGCGGGCTGCGCCGGAGCCGGGGCCGGAGCGGCGGGAGCCGCCGGGGCCTGGACCGGAGCGGCCGGCGCCGGAGCGGCGGGGGCGGCCGGAGCGGCGGGGGCCGGGGCGGGAGCCGCGGGGGCCTCCTGCTTCGGGGCCGGGGCCTCCTGTGCCGGGGCGGCGGGCTGCGCCGGAGCGGCGGCCGGGGCCGCGCCCGGAGCGCCGATGACGGCGAGCTTCGCGCCGACCTCGGCGGTCTCGTCCTCGCCGACCACGATCTCCAGCAGCACACCGGCGACCGGGGCGGGGATCTCGGTGTCGACCTTGTCCGTAGAGACCTCCAGCAGCGGCTCGTCCTCGGCCACCTCCTCGCCGACCTCCTTGAGCCAGCGGGTGACGGTGCCCTCGGTGACGCTCTCGCCGAGCGCCGGAAGGGTGACGTCGGTGCCGGACGCGCCACCGGCCGGGGCCGCGGCCGGAGCCGCTGCCTCGGGAGCCGGAGCGGCGGCGGGTGCCTCGGCGGCGGGTGCCGGGGCCTCGGCCGGGGCGGCGGGTGCCTCGGCGGCGGGTGCCGGGGCCTCGGCCGGAGCGCCCGAGCCGTCGTCGATGACGGCCAGCTCGGCGCCGACCTCGACGGTCTCGTCCTCGGCGACCTTGATGGACGCCAGCACACCGGACACGGGGGCGGGGATCTCGGTGTCGACCTTGTCGGTCGAGACCTCGAGCAACGGCTCGTCGGCCTCGACGCGCTCGCCCTCGGCCTTCAGCCAACGGGTGACAGTGCCCTCGGTGACGCTCTCGCCGAGCGCCGGAAGGGTTACGGAAACCGACATGGTTTCAGTTGCTCCTTACGAAATTGCGGAAGTGGTCGGTCGTCGCGCCCGGGACCGGGGGATCAGTCGTGGGCGTGGAGAGGCTTGCCGGCCAGCGCCAGGTGAGCCTCGCCCATCGCCTCGTTCTGCGTCGGGTGTGCGTGGATGAGCTGGGCGACCTCGGAGGGCAGCGCCTCCCAGTTGTAGATCAGCTGGGCTTCGCCGACCTGCTCGCCCATGCGGTCGCCCACCATGTGGACGCCGACCACGGCACCGTCCTTGACCTGGACGAGCTTGATCTCGCCCGCGGTCTTCAGGATCTTGCTCTTGCCGTTGCCCGCGAGGTTGTACTTGAGGGCGACGACCTTGTCCGCGCCGTAGATCTCCTTGGCCTTGGCCTCGGTGATGCCGACGGAGGCGACCTCGGGGTGGCAGTACGTCACCTTGGGCACACCGTCGTAGTCGATCGGGACGGTCTTGAGACCGGCGAGACGCTCCGCCACCAGGATGCCCTCGGCGAAGCCGACGTGGGCGAGCTGGAGGGTCGGGACGAGGTCGCCCACGGCCGAGATCGTCGGGACGTTGGTCCGCATGTACTCGTCGACCAGGACATAGCCGCGGTCCATCGCGACGCCCTGCTCCTCGTAGCCCAGGCCCTGCGAGACCGGGCCGCGGCCGATGGCGACGAGCAGCAGCTCCGCCTCGAAGGTCTTGCCGTCGGCGAGCGTCACGCGGACGCCGTCCTGCGTGTACTCGGCCTTGTCGAAGAAGGTGCCGAGGTTGAACTTGATGCCGCGCTTGCGGAACGCGCGCTCAAGAAGCTTGGAGCTGTTCTCGTCCTCGACCGGGACGAGGTGCTTGAGGCCCTCGACGATGGTGATCTCGGTGCCGAAGGACTTCCACGCCGAGGCGAACTCGACGCCGATGACGCCGCCGCCCAGCACGATCGCGGACTTCGGGACGCGGTCCATCTTCAGCGCGTGGTCGGAGGAGATGATCCGGTTGCCGTCGATCTCCAGGCCGGGCAGCGACTTCGGCACGGAGCCGGTCGCCAGCAGCACGTGACGGCCCTGGACACGCTGGCCGTTCACGTCCACGGAGGTGGGGGAGGAGAGCTTGCCCTCACCCTCGATGTAGTGGACCTTGCGCGAGGCGATGAGTCCCTGGAGACCCTTGTACAGGCCCGAGATCACCTCGTCCTTGTACTTGTTGACGGCCTCCATGTCGATGCCCTCGAAGGTCGCCTTCACGCCGAACTGGGCCGACTCGCGGGCCTGGTCCGCGATCTCGCCCGCGTGCAGCAGTGCCTTCGTGGGAATGCAGCCGTTGTGCAGGCAGGTGCCGCCGACCTTGCCCTTCTCGATCAGGGCGACGTCCAGGCCCAGCTGCGCTCCGCGCAGGGCCGCGGCGTAACCGCCACTGCCACCGCCGAGGATCACTAGGTCGAAAACGGTGCTGGCGTCGTTCGCCACGTCACGTCCTCCATGCATGTGCGCCGTATGCCGGGCCCCGTCGCTGGGGTGTGACCGGCCGGTCGGCTGGTGTGCGGCCGCTTCTGTCTTCGGCCCTGTGGTGGGGGCCCTGTCCTGCCGAGAACCCATCTTCGCACTTGTCGACGGTGGGCGGGACGCGGGGCCCGGGTCCGGGACGGATGATCGCCCGTTCCGGAGGGTTGCTGCTGCGTGGATACCTACGGATTCGGCCGGTGTTCGTCGAGAGCGAAACCCGCTCGCCCTCGTCGCTCGTCCGTCCTGTGCCGCTCATCCTCGCCGATTCCACTCCGTGCACACGTACGGCCCCGGACCTGTGCCCGGGGCCGTACGCGACGGAAGGCGGGGACTCAGCCGAGGTCGCCGTCGGCGGTGCGCTCGGCGAGCCGGACCAGGGTGCGGACCGCGGAGCCGGTGCCGCCCTTGGGCGTGTAGCCGTACGGCGCGCCCTCGTGGAAGGCCGGGCCCGCGATGTCCAGGTGCGCCCAGGCGATGCCCTCGCCCACGAACTCCTGCAGGAACAGGCCGGCGACCAGGCCGCCGCCCATCCGCTCGCCCATGTTGGCGATGTCGGCGGTGGGGGAGTCCATGCCCTTGCGCAGGTCGGCGGGGAGCGGCATCGGCCAGGAGGGCTCGCCGACCTCCTCGGCGATCTCGTGGATCGAGGTGCGGAAGGCGTCGTCGTTGGCCATCACACCGAAGGTGCGGTTGCCGAGCGCCAGCACCATCGCGCCGGTCAGGGTCGCCACGTCGACGATCGCGTCCGGCTTCTCCTCCGAGGCGCGGGTCAGCGCGTCGGCCAGGACGAGCCGGCCCTCGGCGTCGGTGTTGAGGACCTCGACGGTCTTGCCGCTGTACATGCGCAGCACGTCACCGGGGCGGGTGGCGTTGCCGGAGGGCATGTTCTCGGCCAGCGCCAGCCAGCCGGTGACGTTGACCTTCAGGCCCAGTCGGGCGGCCGTGACGACGGCGGCGAACACGGCGGCGGCGCCGGCCATGTCGCACTTCATCGTCTCGTTGTGGCCGGCCGGCTTGAGCGAGATGCCGCCCGAGTCATAGGTGATGCCCTTGCCGACCAGGGCCAGGGTCTTCTCCGCCTTCGGGTGCGTGTAGGCGAGCTTCACCAGGCGCGGGCCGCGCACGGCGCCCTGGCCGACGCCGAGGAGGCCGCCGAAGCCGCCCTTGACGAGGGCCTTCTCGTCGAGGACCTGGACCTTGATGCCGTGCTCCTTGCCCGCGGCGGTGGCCACGGCGGCGAAGGACTCCGGGTAGAGGTCGTTCGGCGGGGTGTTGACCAGGTCGCGGGCCCGGTTGATCTCCTCGACCAGGGCCAGGGCGCGCTCCACGGCCGCCTTGTAGGCCTTGTCGCGCGGCTTGGCGCCGAGCAGGGCCACCTCGGCGAGCGGCAGTTTCGGGCCACTTTCCTTGGACTTCGCGTCCTTGGGGGCGAGCTTGTTCTCGCCGCCCTGGTAGGCGGTGAAGGCGTACGCGCCCAGGAGCGCGCCCTCGGCGACGGCGGCGGCGTCCTCGACGGAGGCGGCGGGCAGGGCGAAGCCGGCCTTCTTGGAGCCGTTCAGCGCACGGGCGGCGGTACCCGCCGCGCGGCGCAGCGCCTCGGCGTCGTAGCCGTCCTCCTTGTCCGGGACCGGACCGAGACCGACCGCGACGACGACCGGGGCCTTGAGGCCGGACGCGGCGGGCAGCTTGGTCAGTTCGCCCTCGGCACCGGTGGCACCCAGGGTCGCGAGGACGGCGGCGAGCTTTCCGTCGAACGCCTTGTCCACGGCCTCGGAGCCCGGTGCCAGGACCAGACCCGACTTGGGCCCGGTGCCCTTGGCGACGCCGACGACGAGTGCGTCGGCGCGCAGCGTCGCCGCACCGGCAGTGCTGAGAGTGAGAGCAGTCACGGTGGTGAAATCTCGCTTCCGTTGAGTTCGAGTTCGGTCGAGGGGTGGGCCGACCCTGCCCGGCGCATCGTAGACGCCCCGACGATGTGCCGGGAATGAGCCTACGCGCGCGGTTCCTGCCCCGTGACGGCGGCGGGCCGTTCCGGACCGCTGAGGGGGTCGGTTCCGCGCGGTACGACGGCGCCCCCGGCGCCTCCCGGCGCCTCCCGGGCCGTCAGGTGCCGAGCGCCAGTGCCACCAGCGCCGCCGTCGCCGCGCTCTCCTCGACGCCCCCGAAGACGTCCCCGGTGACCCCGCCGAACCGCCGTACGCAGTGCCGCAGCAGCAGTTCGCCGGCGGCCAGCGCCCCGAGCACCGCGAGCGCGTGGTGCAGCGCCCCGTACGGGCCCAGCAGTGCGCCCGCCGCCGCGCACAGCGCCACCGTCACCACCGTCGCGAGCAGCGCCCGCCCGGCCGGGACCGTGGACGCCACCACCGCCCCGAGCCCCTCCGGCCGTGCCGCAGGAACGCCCTGACGGGACGCCAGGGTCAGGGCGAGACGGGCGGCGACGCCCGCGACGACAGTTCCGAGAGCCCCGTGCGCCCAGCCCTCCCCGTACAGCTCGAAGAGGACGGCGACCTGGGCCAGCAGGACCAGGAGCAGCGTGATGACACCGAACGGCCCAATGTCGGACTGCTTCATGATCCGCAGCGCGTCCTCGGCCGGCTTCCCGCTGCCGAGGCCGTCCGCCGTGTCCGCCAGGCCGTCCAGGTGCAGCCCCCGGGTGAGGACGGCGGGCACCGCGACGGAGGCCACCGCCGCGAGCAGTGGCCCCGAACCGGCCAGCAGCGACAGTGAGCCGAGGGCCCCGGCGAGCAGCCCGACGACGAGTCCGGCGAACGGGGCGCAGAGCATTCCGGCGCGGGCGCTCGCGCGATCCCAGCGGGTCACGCGGACGGGGAGCGCGGTCAGGGTGCCGAAGGCGAAACGCAGCCCGTGGCTGTTCAGGGAGGTCACGGCGCGCAGGCTAGCCGCCCACGCCCACCGATAGATTGGCCGAAACGCGGCAAACCATGACTAACGGGATACGTCGGGAGCGGGTGGCATGGGTCACTGGTGGCACGACAACATCGCGGAGCCGGGCAAGATGCCGCTGCTCCTCGCGCTGGCCGCCTTCGTCCTGACCTTCGCGATCACCCGCACCGTCACCCGCATGATCCGTGCCGGGAAGGGCCCGTTCCGTGACATCACCCCGGGCGGGATGCACATCCACCACGTGGTGCCCGGGGTCGTGCTCTGCGTGATCGGCGGGTTCGGCGCGGTGGCCGGCGGGCAGCACGGGGTGGCCGCCGGGATCTGCGCTGTGATCTTCGGAGTGGGGGCGGGCCTGGTGCTGGACGAGTTCGCCCTGATCCTGCATCTGGACGATGTGTACTGGACCGAGGAGGGCCGCCAGAGCGTGGAGGTGGTCGTGCTGACCGTCTCCCTGGTGCTGCTGGTCCTGGCGGGATTCTCCCCGCTGGGCGTCAACGACGTCACCGACGAGGAACAGCAGGGCAGGCTCGGCCTCATCACGACGTACGTGATCAACTTCTGCTTCGTCCTGATCTCCCTGTTCAAGGGCAAGACGCGGATGGCGCTGCTCGGCACCCTCGTCCCGTTCGTCGCCCTGGTCGGCGCGGTCCGGCTGGCCCGGCCCACCTCGCCCTGGGCCAGGCGCTTCTACCGCCACCGCCACCGGGCCCGCTCCGGGGCGCTGCTGCGCGCCTACCACCACGACGTGCGCTGGGCCGGGCCGCGCCGGAGGTTTCAGGACCTCATCGGCGGCGCCCCGGACCGGGGCCCGCTACCGCCCGCACCCAGGTCCTGAGCACCGCGCCGCCCGCGCCACTCCCGGACGCCGCACACCACCAGGACGGCGGCGATGGCGGCCAGATGCTCGCGGCCCGCCATGTTGTCCTTGACGAGGACCTCCACGACCACCGCGAGGACCACCAGAGCCCCGGTGAACCAGGCGCGCAGCTGATGGCAGACGTACACCGTGAGCCCCACGACCGCCGCCGAAGGGCCGGTGTCCATCACCTGCGCGTCGGAGGCGGGCAGCCCGAGGAACGTCTCCGGCCCGAGCATGATGCCGAGCCGCGCGTACAGGGTCCCGGCCAGCGTCGCGGTGTACGCGACCGCGAGCGTGCGCCACCGCCCCAGGCACACCTCCGCGACGCCGAACACCAGCAGGATCTGGGCCAGCGCCCCCCACACCGGCAGATCGGGCGCGGGCACGAACAGCGACAGCGGGGTACGCGGGAGGACGAGCCAGAGCGGGTCCTCGGCCCGTACGGACCCGAGGACGGCCACCGGCCGGTGGCCCCACGCCTGGTTCTGCACCACCTGGACGAGTGCCGTCAGCGCCACCGCGGTCAGCGTCAGCGCGAGCGCCCGCGGCCCGCGTCCGGCGAGCCCCCGCCGTACGGTCGTGAACAGCGGACCCCACTCGCGTACCGCCGCCCGGCGCAGCGCCGAGGGGCCGTTCACCTACCGGAGTCCGGCCGCGGGCGCCGTAGCCGCTTCGGCAGTCCCGGCAGCTCCAGGAACCCCTCGGCGCGACCCGCCGCGACGGAGATGCGCGCCAGGTCGGCGCTCTTCTCGAACAGCATGAAGCGGGGCTCCCAGATCGGTCGGTACTTGGCGTTGGCGCGGTACAGCGACTCGATCTGCCACCAGCGCGAGAAGAAGATCAGCAGCGAACGCCACAGCCTCAGCACCGGTCCCGCGCCGAGCCGCGACCCCCGGTCGAAGACGGACCGGAACATCGCGAAGTTCAGTGACACCTGCGTGATGCCGATCCGGTCCGCGCGCTGGAGGAGCTGGATCACCATGAACTCCATCAGCCCGTTCTCCGCGTCCCGGTCACGGCGCATCAGGTCCAGCGAGAGGCCGTGCGGTCCCCACGGCACGAAGCTGAGGATCGCGCGCAGTTCTCCCGGGGCCCCGCCCTCCCCGGCGTCGCGG
Source organism: Streptomyces sp. NPDC104313 (assembly GCF_055583985.1). NCBI lineage: Bacteria > Bacillati > Actinomycetota > Actinomycetes > Kitasatosporales > Streptomycetaceae > Streptomyces > Streptomyces sp. NPDC104313. The sequence goes on along the minus strand of NZ_JBVJMW010000001.1, from coordinate 288,871 downwards.
CACTCCAGCATCACGCACTGCCCGTCCGCCGGGTCGCCGAGCCGTCCGAGCGCCATGGAGAAGCCCCGTTCCGTCTCTCCGTCGCGCCAGACGTCGGCGAGGCGCACCAAGGCGGCCATCTCGTCCTCGGGGATGTCCGCGTGCCGGCGGATCGCCACCTCGTACCCCGCGCGCGCCACGCGGTTGTGGGCCTGGCGGACCGTGCGCATCGCCCGCCCCTCGAGTGTGAACTCCGCGGTCTCCACGATCGCCTCGTCGCCCAGCTCCAGCGCGTCCAGGCCGTACCGGGCGTACACCGTGCCGGCCTCCTCGCTCGCGCCCGTCACGGCCGGGATCCAGCCGTGCTCCCGGGCCTGGGCCAGCCACGGGGCGATCGCGCCCGGCCAGGCCTCCGGATCGCCGATCGGGTCGCCGGAGGCCAGGGAGACCCCGCCGACCACCCGGTGGACGACGGCGGCCTTGCGGGTCGGCGACCACACGGCGCTCTTCTCCCGGCGCAGCGCGAAGTAGCCGAGCGAGTCCCGGTCGCCGTGCCTGTCGAGCAGGAGGCGCAGCTGTGCCTCGTCCTCGGGGGAGAGCGGGTCGACCGCCCGGCGGGCACGGAACGCGGCGTACACGACGGCGATCAGCAGCAGCGTGGACAGGACGTTGATGACCACGTCGACCCAGCCGGGCGTGGCGATCCCGGGGTAGGGGGAGTCGTTGTCGGCCACGGAGATCAGCCGGAACGCTCCGTAGCGCCAGCGGTCGAGGAACGTGGAGCGGTAGCCGTCGTGAGCGGTGTTGGTGACGGTGACCAGGGCTGTCGCGACCAGCGAGGTGACCAACAGCCCCACCACGGCCACCAGGGTCGCCAGCTTCGGGTTGGAGCGGTCGCCCTTCGCGTAGAACTCCCGCCGGCCGAGCAGCAGCGCCGCGACGAACGCGGCCGTCAGCCCGAGCGAGACCCAGTTCTGCGCGTGCCGGCGAATCTCCTCGAGGAAGAAGGCGGCGACGAGGGCCAGTAGCACGAGGCCGCTGAGGACCAGGTTGACGATCCAGGCGGCCCGCTTGCGCCGCCGCATGGTGACCGCCAGGAACAGCGCGACCACCCCGGAGGAGAACCCCGCGGTGAGCAGGTAGGGCGTGAAGTAGTTCTCGGTGTTGTGCCGGCGCAGGTCCTGACCGAGGCTGACCCAGACGGCGCTGAGCAAATTGATGGCCGATACGGCGCGCAGGTACCAGATGGCGAACGTCGCGCTCCGCCGGGACCGGGCGGTGCTCTGCCCGGTCACCCCGTCAGTCGATCGAGCCTCTTCCATAAGAGGCGATCATATGGCGCAAGACGGACATTCGGGCGGTGGCGGTGGCGGTGGCGGTGGCGGTGGCGGTGGCGGTGGTGGCGGGTGGCGGGTGGTGGCGGCACCACCCGGGCCCACCGCCCCGCCGCTCAGGTCGCGTCGAGCGCCTTCGCCCCGCCCTCGGTGGATCCGGAGGTCCCGTCGGCCCGCTCCTCCTCCGGCTCCTCCGCGTCCACGGCCTTCTCCGTTTCCCGCTCCGGCAGTTCGGCGGCCAGCGCCGCCGCCGCCCGCACCAGCGGCAGGGCCAGCAGCGCGCCGCTGCCCTCGCCCACCGTCACGCCGTGGTCCAGCAGCGGGGTCAGCGCCATCCGGTCCAGCGCCTTCGTCTGCGCGGGCTCCCCGCTGACCTGGCCGGCCAGCCACCAGTCCGGCGCCCGGAACGCCGCCCGCTGCGCCACCAGCGCGCAGGCCGCCGAGACGACCCCGTCCAGGATCACCGGCATCCGGCGCACCGCGCTCTGCAACAGGAAGCCCGTCATCGCCGCCAGATCCGCCCCGCCCGATGTCGCCAGCAGCTCCAGCTGGTCGCCGAGCACCGGCCGGGCCCGGCGCAGCGCGTCCCTGATCGCCGCACACTTGACCATCCACGCCAGGTCGTCGATGCCCGCACCGCCGCGACCGGTCACCACCGAGGCGTCCGTTCCGCAGAGCGCCGCGACGAGGGTGGCGGCGGCCGTGGTCCCGCCCACGCTGAGATCGCCGAGCACCACCAGATCGGTGCCGGAATCCGCCTCCTCGTCGGCGATCGCCATACCCAGGCGGACCGCCCGCTCGGCCTCCTCCGCGCTGATCGCGTCCTCGATATCGATCCGCCCCGAACCCCGCCGCACCCGGTGCCGCACCACGGACTCGGGCAGCAGCTCCGGATCGCAGTCCAGGCAGACGTCCACGATCCGCATCGGCACCGAGAAGCTCCGCGCCAGCACCGAGACCGGGCTCGCCCCGTCGAGGGCGGACCGCACCAGCTCGTACGCGGTTCCCGCGGGCCGGCCCGAGACGCCCAGTTCCGCCACCCCGTGGTCACCGGCGAAGAGCACCAGACGCGGCTGCTCGACGGCTCTGACCGGCACGGACTGCTGCGCGGCGCTGAGCCACTCGCCCAGCTCGTCGAGCCGTCCGAGCGCCCCCGGGGGTACGGTCAGCCGCTCGCGCCGCTCCTCGGCATCGCGCCGCACACCCCCGTCGGGGCGTTGGATCAGGTCGGAGAAGTCGTCCAGGTTCACGGAGGTCTGCCTCGCGGGTCGTCACGTCGGGTCCGGTCCGGGAACCCGGCGGCGGGCCCCCGCCGGAACAGTACCGGTCGGCCCACCCCGAGAACCGCGCCGTGAACCGGGAGTGGGAGCGAGTGCGAGAGAGGGGGCGGGAGGCCCAGCGGCCCACGGAGCCTCCCGGCAGACGCTCCTCACCCGCGCAGTACCAGCACCTGCCCCGCCACCACCAGCAGCACCTGCTCGCACTCGGCCGCCACCGCCGCGTTCAGCCGCCCCAGCTCGTCCCGGAACCGCCGCCCCGCCGATGTCGCCGGCACCACCCCGGACCCCACCTCGTTGGTCACCAGCACCACCGGCCGCCGGGTCCCGCGCACCGCGGCGACCAGCTCCACGACCCGCTCCCGCAGCGCCGCCCCGCCGCCGTCGTGCCACCGCTCGTCGTCCCAGGCCTCCACCCGGTCCATCGCGTCGGTCAGCCACAGCGACAGGCAGTCGATCAGCAGCGGCGGCCCGTCCGCCCCCAGCAGCTCCGCGACCTCGCAGGTCTCCTCGGTCCGCCAGGCGCCGGGCCTGCGCTCCCGGTGCAGTCCGATCCGGGCCGCCCACTCCGGGTCCCCTTCGCGACGGCCGCCGGTCGCCACGTACACCACCTCCGGGAACGTCTCCAGGCGCTGCTCCGCCTCCAGCGACTTCCCCGACCGCGCGCCCCCCGTCACGAGCACCCGGCGCGGCACATCCGGTACCGCGTGGTACTCGCCCACCACCAGCGTCGTCCCGTCCGGCACCGTCCGCGCACCGGCCGCCGCCAGCCGCCGCTCCAGCGCCGGGCCCGGCGGGGCGTCGTGGTCCAGATGGACCGCGATCACCTCCGTGGTCGGCCCGACCGCACCGGCCGCCCGCAGCCGGGCCACCGCGTCGGGCCGCCCGATCACATCGAGGACGACCATGTCCAGGGGCCGGTCCAGCCGTTCGGGCAGGCCGGAGGGGGCGGCCCCCGGCGGCAGATACAGCAGCCGCTCACCCTCCGGGGCGGTCACCTCGTACCCGGTCCCCGGGGCGTCCATCGGCATCGCCCGGACCCGGTGCCCGCTGATCAGCGTCAGGACCTGGCCGTCCGGCACCCGGCCGGCCGGCGGGAGCAGGGCGGGCAGGTCGACGGCGGGCCCGTCGTGCGGGTGCGTCAGCAGCACCTGCCGGACCGCGCCCAGCGAATGCCCCGCACGGGCGGCGGCGAACACCGCCCCGGGGGTGAGGTCCAGCAGGAGCGCGTCGTCGACCAGCAGCGCCGTCGCGGCCCGCGCCCACGGGCCGCGGGCAGAGGCGCAGGCCGCGCAGGGGCAGGAGGGGCGCGGCAGCCCGTCGGGGGCTCCGGTGCCGAGCAGAGTCAGTTCCACACCTTGATCCTCCCGCGTCCCCGCGCGAGGTGCGCGTCCGGACGGCGTGAGCGGCAAGATCACGTCATGTGGTGTGCGGCCTTCCCTCCGTGGTGCGTCCGGCTACGCTTCGGGAAGCAATGTGACCCGGGAGGCTGGCATGGTGTGGACGTGGCGGTTCGAGAAGTCCGACGGTACGGAGACGGAGCCGGCGCTACAGCCGGAGGAGTTCACCACCCAGGGTGACGCGGAGTCCTGGATCGGTGAGTTCTGGAAGGAGCTCCTGGAGGGTGGTGCCGCGCAGGTGACGCTCTTCGAGGACACCACCAAGATCTACGGCCCGATGAGCCTGCGGGCCGACAGCGCCTGACCCCGGGCCGAAACAGGCAGCGGACGGGCGGGCGGTACGGGGACCTCCCGTACCGCCCGCCCTCCTGGCGTCTGCGTTCAGCTTTCTTTGAGAGCCCAGCTCTCCCCGAGGGCTCAGATCTCCCCGAGCGTGACCTCCGCCGTCCGGCTGTCACCGTCGCGCGTGTACGTCACGGTCACCTTCTGGCCCGGCTTGTCACCCGCCAGCGCCTCGGAGAGCGAGGTGATCGTGGTGACCTTGTCGTCCCCGATCCCCGTGATGGTGTCCCCGGGCTTCAGCCCCGCCTCGTCCGCCGCGCCGCCCCGGTCCACGCTGACCAGCGCCACCCCGGCGGGGCGGTAGCTGTCGTCGACGACCGTGCGGCCCGTGATGTTCAGTGCCGCCCGGCCCGAATCGGTGACCTTGCCGTCCTTGATGATCTGGTCGGCGACCGTCTTCACCATCGAGACGGGAATCGCGAAGCCGATGCCCGGCGCCGCGCTGTCACCCGACTGGCTGTCGGTCGCCGCGAGGGTCGGGATGCCGATCACCTGGCTGTCCAGGTTGACCAGCGCACCGCCGCTGTTGCCCGGGTTGATCGCCGCGGACGTCTGCACCATGTCGGCGATCGTCGCGCCCGTGCCCCCGCCCGACCGGCCCTCGCTCACGGTCCGGCCGAGGGCGGAGACGATGCCCTGGGTGACACTGCTGGACAGGCCCAGCGGTGACCCCATCGCCAGCACGATCTGCCCCACCTCGACCTTTCCCGAGTCGCCGAACGTCGCGGGCTTCAGCCCGTCCGGCACCTCGTCGAGCTTGATCACGGCCAGGTCCTGCTCCGGGTAGGAGGAGACCAGCGAGGCGTTGAGCATGCCCTCGCCGGTGGCGACGCTGACCTTGAAGCTCTTCTCCTTGCCGACCACATGGGCGTTGGTGATGATGTGCCCCTTGTCGTCGTAGACGATCCCGGAACCGAGACTGTCCGAGGCGTCGATCTGCACCACCGAGGGCAGCACGTCGTTGATGACGGCCTGATAGGCGTTCTGCAGGTCGTCGGGGGCGCGTTTCGCGGAGCCCTGCGCCGTACCCGACGCAGCGGCTTCGGGGGCCGGGGCCGCCGGACTCGTACCGGAACAGCCACCCGCCAGGGCGATGGCGCAGACGGCCGCGGACAAGGGAAGCAGCAGCCTGCGCGCCCGGCTGCGGGAGGGGGATACGTCCATATCCGGAGTCTGGTGCCCGAACCGTTCGGGTGCCCGGGCTGATGGGCCGAACGGGCCCGCCACCGCGTCGCTGTCAGCCGCGCACGCCGCACAGATGCAGCAGCGCCGCCACACCCCGGTAGGGGTCGGTCCGCCCGGCCCGGTCCTCCAGGGTCAGGACCCGTTCCAGCTCCTCGGCCGACCGCTCCACGTCGTGGTCGACGTTGTCCGTGAAGACCCGGACCCCGTACCAGGCGTGCAGCGGCGCGGCGATCCCCGCGAGCGTTGCCCGCAGCGCGTCGAGCCGGTCGGCCCGCACGGTGAGGCCGAGGCGGTTGGTGTACGTGGCGGTGTCGAAGGCGGTCAGCGCCGCGCCGAAGTCACCGGCGAGCCCCGGGCGCATCGCGAGCGCGTCCGCGTTCCGTACGAGCAGGGAGAGCAGCCCCCCGGGAGCCAGCATCCGGGCGAGCCCGGCCAGCATCGGGTCCGGCTCCTCGACGTACATCAGGACGCCATGGCACAGCACCACGTCGAAACTGCCGGGCAGGAAGTGCACACCGGTGTCCCGGCCGTCGCCCTCGATGAGCCTGACCCGCTCCCGGATGCCCTCCGGCTCGGTCGCCAGGGACTCATGGGCCGCCGCCAGCATCTCGGCGTCCGACTCCAGGCCGGTCACCGAGTGACCGGCCCGCGCCAGGCGCAGCGCCTGGGCGCCCCGGCCCATGCCGACATCCAGGACGCGCAGTCGCTGACCCACCGGGAAACGCCCGGCTATCTGCTCGTCCAGTTGCCGTGCGACGAGCTCCTGGCGGACCCTGTCGCGTACGCCGCCGAGACCTGCCGGCCACGCCGAGGGGACCCCGGTGAATCCGGAGTCCTCCGTGCTCAGGGCCGCTCTCCGCGCTTGACCTGCGGCTTCGGAAGCCGCAGTCGGCGCATCTGGAGCGTGCGCATCAGGCCGTACGCCACGGCTCCGCGCTTCGGCGTGTCCGGGAAGCGCTCACGCAGCTGCTTCTTCAGGCGCATCGACAGACCGATCGAGTCGATCACGATCAGGATGATCACGCCGAGCCAGAGCAGCAACGAGATGCTCTGGATGTTCTGCACCTGGATCACGCTGAGGATCAGGATGATCACGGCGAGCGGCAGGAACCACTCGGCGACGCAGAAGCGCGAGTCCACGTAATCGCGGACGAAGCGCCTGACCGGGCCCTTGTCGCGGACCGGGAGGTAGCGCTCGTCGCCCGACGCGAGCGCCTCACGCTGCCGGGCCAGGTCGGTGCGGCGGGCTTCGCGCTGGCGCTTCATCGCCGCCTTGCGGTCGGTCGGCGCACTGGACGCGGCACGACGGCGCTGCGTCTGGGCCTCGCTGCGCTTGGGGGTGGGGCGACCCTTGGGAGCCTGCGGGTCGCGGGGCTGCTGGGAGAGGTCCGCCGTCACCTTGTCGGTGGGGGCCTTCTCTGTCTTGGCGCGGCTACGGAACACAAAACCCAAGGGTACGGGGTCGGCGCGCGGGCCCGGAGACCCGGGCGGGAACGATCCGGCAACGGACGCGTCCCCACAGGGGTCCGAGGGGGCGATACGGGTGTCAACCGCCCGTTCCCGTGCCCGTCACGAGAATGTCCCGGGGCCTCACCTACACCCTGGGCGGGAGTGTTCACGGGGTGCAGTCGTCCTTGGGGAGGAGCACATCGACGCCCGAACAGTGCGGTAATAGAGACAGGGCCCGTACTGTGGGTTCTATCGGGAGCGCTGGAGCTCAGTCCGTCAGAAGGGGGCGCGCGAAGCCCATGAGCGGTGTCATGAAGCGTATGGGGATGATCTTCCGCGCGAAGGCAAACAAGGCCCTGGACCGGGCCGAGGATCCGCGCGAGACCCTCGATTACTCGTACCAGAAGCAGCTGGAGCTGCTTCAGAAGGTGCGCCGTGGCGTCGCCGATGTGGCGACGTCCCGCAAGCGCCTGGAGCTGCAGCTGAACCAGCTGCAGGGCCAGTCGTCCAAGCTGGAGGACCAGGGCCGCAAGGCGCTGGCACTGGGCCGCGAGGACCTGGCGCGCGAGGCGCTGTCCCGGCGCGCCGCCCTTCAGCAGCAGGTCACCGACCTGGAGACGCAGCACACGACGCTGCAGGGTGAGGAGGAGAAGCTCACCCTCGCGGCCCAGCGGCTCCAGGCCAAGGTCGACGCCTTCCGCACGAAGAAGGAGACCATCAAGGCCACCTACACGGCGGCCCAGGCCCAGACCCGGATCGGCGAGGCCTTCACCGGCATCTCCGAGGAGATGGGTGACGTGGGCCTCGCGATCCAGCGGGCCGAGGACAAGACGCAGCAGCTCCAGGCGCGGGCCGGCGCCATCGACGAGCTGCTCGCCTCCGGCGCCCTGGACGACCCGACCGGCACGGCGAAGGACGACATCGCCGCGGAGCTGGACCGGATCTCCGGCGGCACCGATGTGGAGCTGGAACTGCAACGCATGAAGGCCGAGCTGGCCGGCGGCTCCTCCTCCTCGCAGCAGGCCATCGAGGGTGGCGAGCAGGACAGCGCGCCGCAGTCGCAGCAGTCGTCCCCGCACAAGTTCGACAAGCAGTAAGGCAGCGTCATGATCGTACGGATCATGGGGGAGGGCCAGGTCAAGCTGGCCGACAGTCACGTCGTCGAGTTGAACGAGCTCGACGACGTCCTGCTCAAGGAGATGGAGAGCGGCGACGGCCCCGGCTTTCGCACGACCCTCCACGCGCTCCTGGACAAGGTGCGCGAGCTCGGCACTCCGCTGCCGGACGACTCCCTGGAGCCGTCCGAGCTGATCCTGCCGGCGCCCGACGCGACCCTCGAAGGTGTACAGGCCATGCTCAGCGACGGCGGACTCATCCCCAACTAGAACCCACGGGCCAGCCCTGGCGGGCCCGTGGATCGCCGCACCAGCACCCTGCACCCCGGCCCCGCGCCCGGCCCGCCGGACGCGGGGCCGGGGTGCTCCGGGCCCTCCCCGGGGAAGACTCCCGCACCCGGGGAGGGGCCGCGTACCGTAGCTGGACGTGACCACCCTCTCGTCCGGCTTCGCGCGCGCCCGCCGCTGGCTTCGGGACCATCCTCTCGCGCTCGACGCGACCCTCGCCCTCGGCTCCCTCGTCGCGATGATCGGCGGCTCGTTCGCGGGCCCGGGCACCGGAAACGGGCCCACCTTCGGCACCCGCACTCCCGAGCCGTTCAGCGTGCTCCTGATGGTCCTCGCCGCCGTGGCCCTGGTCCAGCGGCGACGGCGTCCGATGGCGGTGCTCGCCGCCACCGGGGTCCTCTCGGCCACCGAGTACATCCTGATGGACCCGCCCGCCCCGGTCGTCATGAGCACGGTCGTCGCCCTCTACACCGTCGCCTCGCGCACCGACCGCCCCACCACCTGGCGGGTCGGGCTGCTGACCATGGGGGCGCTCACGGCGGCCTCCATGTTCTTCGGTTCGACGCCCTGGTACAGCCAGGAGAACCTCGGCGTGTTCGCCTGGACCGGGATGGCCGGGGCCGCCGGAGACGCCGTACGCAGCAGACGCGCGTTCGTCGACGCCATCCGGGAACGCGCCGAGCGCGCCGAGCGCACCCGTGAGGAGGAGGCCCGCCGCCGGGTCGCCGAGGAGCGGCTGCGGATCGCCCGGGACCTCCACGACGTCGTCGCCCACCACATCGCCCTGGTCAACGTCCAGGCCGGGGTCGCCGCCCACGTCATGGACAAGCGCCCGGACCAGGCCAAGGAAGCACTCGCCCACGTCCGCGACGCCAGCCGTTCCGCGCTCAACGAACTCCGGGTCACCGTCGGCCTCCTGCGCCAGCAGGGCGACCCGGAGGCGCCCACCGAACCTGCCCCCGGGCTCGCCGTCCTCGGCGAGCTGGTCGGCACCTTCCGCAACGCCGGGCTCCCTGTCGAGGTGGCCGGCTCCGACCACGGCGCCCAGCTGCCCGCCGCCGTCGACCTGGCCGCCTACCGGGTCATCCAGGAGGCCCTGACCAACGTCCGCAAACACGCGGGCACCGGGGCCAGGGCCGAGGTGAGCGTCGTACGGGTGGGCACCACCGCCGAGGTCACCGTGCTCGACAACGGCCGGGGGAGCGCCGCCCGGCGGCCCGGAGCCGATGACGACCTGGACGGCGGCGGCCACGGCCTGGTCGGCATGCGCGAACGCGTCACCGCCCTTGGCGGGGCCCTCACCGCGGGGCCTCGGTACGGTGGCGGATTCCGGGTCCATGCGATCCTTCCGGTCGAGGCCCGTACGGGTGAACCGGAGCGGCCGGGCACAGCGGGCGGGACGGGGCTCCGCCGATGAACCAGCCGACACCGAAGCCCACACCGCGGGAGTGGCCGGCAGCCGTGCCGCAGCCGCGGCCCCGGGCGCCGATCAAGGTGCTGCTCGCCGACGACCAGGCGCTGCTGCGCAGCGCGTTCCGGGTGCTGGTGGACTCCGAGCCGGACATGGAAGTGGTCGGCGAGGCCGCCGACGGGGCCCAGGCCGTCGAGCTGGCCCGCGCCTCGGGCGCCGACGTGGTGCTCATGGACATCCGGATGCCGGGCACCGACGGACTCGCCGCCACCCGCATGATCAGCGCCGACCCGGAGCTGTCCGCGGTGCGGGTGGTCATGCTCACCACCTTCGAGGTCGACGAGTACGTGGTCCAGTCGCTGCGCGCCGGAGCCTCCGGTTTCCTCGGCAAGGGCGCGGAGCCGGACGAACTCCTCAACGCCATCCGGATCGCCGCGGCCGGCGAGGCGCTGCTCTCGCCGGCCGCGACCAAGGGGCTCATCGCCACGTTCCTGGCCCAGGGCGGCAGTTCGGGGGAGGGGCCGGACAGTACGGAGTACGCGGAGCGGCTGGCGGCCCTCACCGGCCGCGAACGCGAGGTGCTGGTGCTGGTCGCGGGTGGCCACTCCAACGACCAGATCGCCGAGCGGCTCGCGGTCAGCCCGCTCACCGTCAAGACCCATGTGAACCGGGCGATGGCGAAGCTGGGCGCCAGGGACCGGGCTCAATTGGTGGTAATCGCCTATGAATCGGGCCTGGTGCGTCCCCGGACGGACTGACCGGGGGGAGTTTCGGCGTACAGCGGCGTACTCCACCTGCGGTATGCGCGGCATCAGAAAGCAGCCCGGGGGGCGACGTTTCGGCGGCGCGCAGCGGAGATCGTAGGACTGGGCTGGAGGCGCGGGTTCTTGACGTTTCCCCCCTCCCGCCCTCTGCCGCGTACGCCACAGAAGAGAGACCCACCCATGTCCTGGCTGTCCAGATTCAGCCTCGCGCAAAGGGCCCTGATCGGGCTGATCTCGATTGTCGCGCTGGTTTTCGGCGCGATAGCGATCCCGCAGCTCAAGCAGCAGTTGCTGCCCACCATCGAACTGCCGATGGTCTCGGTGCTGGCGCCCTACCAGGGTGCGTCTCCCGATGTGGTCGAGAAGCAGGTCGTCGAGCCGCTGGAGAACTCCCTCAAGGCCGTCGACGGCGTCGAGGGCATCACCTCCACCGCCAGCGAGGGCAACGCCCTCATCATGGCGACCTTCGACTTCGGCGACGAGGGCACCAAGCAGCTCGTCGCGGACATCCAGCAGGCGGTGAACCGGGCCCGCGCCCAGCTGCCCGACGGCGTCGACCCGCAGGTCGTCGCCGGATCCACGGACGACATCCCGACCGTGGTCCTCGCCGTCACCTCCGACAAGGACCAGCAGGTACTGGCCGACCAGCTCGACCGCACGGTCGTCCCGGCCCTGGAGGACATCGCAGGCGTCGGCCAGGTCACGGTGGACGGTGTGCGGGACCTCCAGGTCTCCGTCGTCCCCGACGACAGGAAGCTCGCCGAGGCCGGCCTGAACGCGGGCACGCTCGCCCAGGCCCTCCAGGCGGGCGGCGCCACGGTGCCGGCCGGTTCCTTCTCCGAGTCCGGCAAGAGCCGCACCATCCAGGTCGGCGGCGCCTACACCTCGCTGAAGCAGATCGAGGACCTCCAGGTCGTCGCCAAGGACCCGGCGGGCGGAGCGCCCGGAAAGCCGGTGCGTCTCGGTGACGTCGCCGAGGTGAAGCAGGAGCCGTCCGCGGCCGTCTCCATCACCCGCACCAACGGCAAGCCGAGCCTCGCCGTGATGGCGACGATGGACAAGGACGGCAGCGCCGTCGCCATCTCGGACGCCGTCAAGGAGAAGCTCCCCGACCTCCGCAAGGACCTCGGCGTGGGCGCGGAGCTGACGGTCGTCTCCGACCAGGGCCCCGCCGTCTCCAAGTCGATCTCGGGCCTCACCACGGAGGGCGCGCTCGGCCTGGTCTTCGCGGTCGTCGTGATCCTGGTCTTCCTCGCCTCGATCCGCTCGACGCTGGTCACCGCGGTCTCCATCCCGCTCTCGATCGTCCTCGCGCTGATCGTGCTCTGGACCCGCGACCTGTCGCTCAACATGCTCACGCTCGGCGCGCTCACCATCGCCATCGGCCGGGTCGTCGACGACTCGATCGTGGTCCTGGAGAACATCAAGCGTCACCTCGGCTACGGCGAGGAGCGCCACGCGGCGATCATCACCGCGGTCAAGGAGGTCGCCGGAGCGGTCACCTCCGCCACCCTCACCACCGTCGCCGTCTTCCTGCCCATCGGTCTGGTCGGCGGCATGGTCGGCCAGCTCTTCGGCTCGTTCTCGCTGACCATCACCGCGGCGCTGCTGGCCTCCCTGCTGGTCTCGCTCACCGTGGTGCCGGTGCTGTCGTACTGGTTCCTCCGCGCCCCCAAGGGCACCCCCGAGGACGCGGCCGAGGCCCGCCGCCTCGCCGAGGAGAAGGAGGCGGCCAGCAAGCTCCAGCGGATCTACGTCCCGGTCCTGCGCTTCGCGACCCGCCGCCGGGTCACCAGCCTCGTCATCGCCGCCGCCGTGCTCCTCGGCACCTTCGGGATGGTCCCGCTGCTGAAGACGAACTTCTTCGACGCCGGTGAGCAGGAGGTCCTGACCGTCAAGCAGGAGCTGACCCCCGGCACCAGCCTGGAAGCCGCCGACGAGGCGGCCCGCAAGGTCGAGAAGGTCATCGAGCGGGACAAGGGCGTCAAGGACTACCAGGTCACCGTCGGCTCCTCCGGCTTCATGGCCGCCTTCGGCGGCGGTACGGGCGCCAACCAGGCCTCCTACCAGGTCACCCTGAAGGACGCCGCGGACCACGCGGACGCCCAGGACCGCATCGAAGAGGCCCTCGGCAAGCTCGACGGCATCGGCGACACCACCATCGCCGCGGGCGACGGCTTCGGCTCCCAGGACCTCAGCGTCGTGGTCAAGGCCGCCGACGGGGACACCCTGAAGAAGGCGGCCGAGGCTGTCCGCACCGAGGTCGCCACGATCAAGGACGTCACCGACGTCCAGAGCGACCTGGCGCAGAGCGTCCCGCGCATCTCGGTCACCGCCAACGACAAGGCCGCCGCCGCCGGATTCGACTCCGCCGCCCTGGGCGGAATCGTCGCCGGAGCCGTACGCGGCACGCCCGCCGGCTCCGCGACGCTGGACGACACCGAGCGCGACATCGTCATCCGCTCCTCGAAGCCGGCCGCCACCATGGCCGAGCTGAAGGCCCTGCCGCTCGGCCCGGTCGAGCTCGGCGACATCGCCGACGTGAAGGTGGTCCCGGGCCCGGTCTCGATGACCCGGATCGACGGCCAGCGTTCGGCGACGATCACCGCCAAGCCCGTCGGCGACAACACGGGCGCGGTCAGCACGGACCTCGCCGCGAAGATCGACGCGTTGGACCTCCCCGAGGGCGCCACCGCCACCATCGGCGGTGTCACCGAGGACCAGAACGAAGCGTTCATGAAGCTCGGCCTCGCCATGCTGGCGGCCATCGCGATCGTCTTCATGCTGCTGGTAGCCACCTTCCGGTCGCTCGTCCAGCCGCTGATCCTGCTGGTCTCCGTCCCGTTCGCGGCGACCGGCGCCCTGGCCCTGCTGCTGATCACGGGCACCCCGCTGGGTGTCCCCGCGATGATCGGCATGCTGATGCTCATCGGCATCGTGGTCACCAACGCGATCGTGCTGATCGACCTGATCAACCAGTACCGCGCCCAGGGCCTCGGGATCGTGGAAGCCGTCATCGAGGGCGGGCGCCACCGCTTCCGCCCGATCATCATGACGGCGCTGGCGACCATCTTCGCCCTGCTCCCGATGGCGCTCGGCGTCACCGGCGAGGGCGGCTTCATCTCGCAGCCGCTGGGCGTCGTGGTGATCGGCGGTCTGATCAGCTCCACCCTGCTGACCCTGCTGCTCGTGCCGACGCTGTACGCGATGGTCGAGCTCCGCAAGGAGCGCCGCGCCAAGAAGAAGGCGGCCAAGCGCGCCGCCAAGGCGGGCGTGCCGGAGCAGGTCGATCCGGAGGAGGCCCGCGAGGCCGAGCCGGCGAAGGTCTGACCTGACAGAGGGGAGGGGCCTGTTCCCACGCGGGTGCGTGGGAACAGGCCCCTCCCCTGTCTCCCGTGTGGTGGCCGGGCCGCAGGCGGTACTCGATCATCCCGTTCACCTTCCCGATCCGTGTGAAGCCGGCCTTCGCGAGCACCCGTCCCGAGGCGGGGTTGTCGGGATGGTGCTTGGCACCGAGGGAATCGAGGCAGGCTGTGGTGAAGGCGAGGGCGACGAGTTCCTCGACAGCCCTCGTCGCATAGCCCTGCCCCCAGCGGTCCTCGCGCAGGACGTAAGGTACCGGGTCACCCCAAGGGGGTACCCGACCACGAGACCGTGGTCCGCGTCCCCGCCCGGATGATCCCGACCCTGCGAAAGGCGTGCGATGCAGCAGAACGTGCCGGACTTCACCGCCCTGCTGAGGAGTGCTGAGCGCTCGGCCGTTCACCTGGAGATGCGCGACAGTTACATGGCGGACCCGCTGTTCGAAGCGTGGCGAGAAGGACGCGAAGTCGAACTGCCGGAGGAATACCGTCATTGGCAGGGACTGGTGAAGGAGACAACGGCCCGCGGCGTGACACTGCGGCGGATTCGGATCGTCTCGGAGCCGGTGACTGACTACATCCGGTGGGAACACTCCCTGACCGCACGCCACAACATCGCGGCCGGCGAGATGGTGCGCTGGCTCCCCAGGCGGCTTTCCTCCGACCTCGCGCTGCCGGGGAACGACCTCTGGTCGATCGACGACGAGCGGGTGCTCTTCCACTGGTTCACCGGCGGCGGCGAGTGGGCTGGACATGAGTTCAACGAGGACCCCACTACAGTCAAAATGGTCGTCACCTCACTTGAGGCTCTGTGGGACCGCGCCATCCCTCACGAGGAGTTCGTGGTCTAGATCCGCCGACTCACCCGCACCGGACAGTCGCCATTTTCGTCCCCTTTGTCGAGTGTTGCCGAGGCGCGCAAGGCCCTCGCTCACCGCCTGGTAAGGCATGGGGCCTGTCCCACGCATGAGTGTGGGACAGGCCCCATCCGGGTGCCCCCGGTCTACTTGACCGACGAGATGAACGTGTCCCAGGTGGAGGCCCGGAGGATGAGCGCGGGGCCGGTGGGGTTCTTGCTGTCGCGTACGGGGACGAGGCCGGGGAAGTCGTCGGTGATCTCCACGCATTCGCCCCCGTTCGTGTTGCTGTGGCTGCTGCTGCGCCAGCGGGCGGTGCTCAGCTCGGGGGAGTGGGTCATGGTCGGTAGCCCTCCATCGCGGTACGAATCCGTTCCGCCGACTCGTCCAGCGTGAGGGAGTTGGCCCGCAGCACCTCGTACTGCCGCCGCCATTTCTTCACCGCGACCGGGTCCTCGTAGAGATGACCGGCTTGGATGCCTTCCTCGTACGCCACCGAAGTGCCATCCGGCAGGGTCAGCAGAGTCAGCGCGCCGCCCAGCAACGAGTGCGGCCCCGCGCTGAACGGCATCACCTGAACCTTACTGCTCGGCGTGTCCACCTGCTCCAGCAGCGACGCCAGTTGCTCGCGCATGCAGTCAGGTTTGCCGACCTGTCGCCGCAGTACCGCCTCGTCGATGATCGCCCAACGGAGTGGTGGGTCGTCCGAACGCAGTCGCACCTGACGGGACATCCGCGCAGTGACACGATCCTCGACCTGTTCGGGGCTCAGTTCTTCCTGGCAGCGGAGCAACCCCCGCGCGTACCCCTCCGTCTGCAACAGCCCCGGCAACGCCTGCGCCCCGTACTGCTCTATCACCTCCGCCCGGAACTCGAAGTCCATGTACCGCTGGTACTTGTCCGGGTGGATCTCGCGCCGGGCCAGCTCGTAGAGCCCGTGGAAGTGCTGGTCGGTCCCGAAGGCGATGTCCAGACGGCTCGGGATGTCCGGCGGCGGCATCAGCTCCGCCGTCTCGATCCGGCCCAGCGCGCTCTTGCTGGAGTTCACGATGCCCGCGAGCTGGACCAGGGACAGGTTCGCCCGCTCGCGGTGGCGGCGCTGCTCGGAGCCGAAGTAGTGGCGGGCGGAGACATAGGGCGTGAGGGGTTGGGGCTTGAACGTCACGGTGCGTGCCTTTCGTGTGTCCCGTTCCCAAGGCCGGGACAGCTGCGCTCTGTTGAGGTCATGTTTCTCAGGGCGACGATTGCGGCACACACCGTAACCGCCCTTTCGTGCGGTGCACCAGAGGGCCTTCTCCGGAGGTAGCGACCGAGATGATGTTCGACAACAAGGGCCGGGCCCTGCGACTGCTCCCGTGGACCAACGACTTCGGGGGTCCGTGCTGGCTCAGCACCACGGACCCCGACAGTCGCGTCTCGCGGATGGCCGACGAGCTGGAGGCGTCCATGATCGCCTCGGCAGAGGAAGTGCTCTCCGAAGCGCGGGAGTTGCTGGCGGAGTCCGTGGTGGGGGAGCGGGAGCTGCGGTTCGCGGGCACCCGGCTCGCCGAGTCGCTGGGGGACACCCTGCGGATCGCGGCGAGCCGGGGCGGCCGGCTGGAGAGCGCCGACTGACGAACGCGGCTCCCGGGCCCTCCCGCTGACGGCCGGTGCCCCTCAGGCGCCCCCGCCGAGGGCCTGGATGATCCGGACCCAGGCGTCCCCGTGAGGGTTGGGGCGGCGGGTGCTCAGGGCGGCCGTCTCCCGTACCAGCCGGGCGCGGGTCTCCTCGTCGGCCTTGTGCAGGAGTGCGGCCAGGTCGTCCGGCTCGAAGCCCTCGGTTGCCCCCGCGAGCACCAGGGCCACCTGTGCGTGGGTGAGCGAGGAGAGCCGGTCGCCGAAGACCTGGCCCTCGATGCCCCCGCCGTGCATCAGCGCGACCCCGTCCCCGGCCTCCAGCGCCCGGTTCACGTAGGCCTGGAGGGCCTCGCGGTCCTCGACGAGGCGGTACGCGGCGTCCAGTCCCTCGACGCGGCCGATCTCCAGCATCGCGACATGGGCCAGCGGGGTGGCGTCGGGCAGCTCTACCGTCAGCAGGCGCGGATGCTCCTCCAGGTACGCCCGTGACTCCGTCCAGTCCGCGCACTCCAGCCACTGGGCCAACTGCTCCCGCAGGATCAGCGGATCGTAGGCGGCGGTCACCCCGTGGGCGAGGACGGCCTCGCGGAGCAGGGCGTGCCGCCGCGCACCGTCCGGGTCCAGGATCGCCAGTTCGTCCAGGGCCGTCGCCGCCTCCTCGCTGCCGAGCGCCTCGGCGTGCTCGGACCAGAAGTCGCGTGACCGGGGCCAGTTGGGCGCGAACATCCACGCACTGACGAGGTCGAGCGTCCCCGGCGACAGGAGGAGCCAGTCCGGCACGGGCGTGAAGGTCTCGTCCTCCCAGGCCGTGTGCACCGCCGCGATGTCACCGTATGCGCGCAGCGCCTGCCGGGCCCGTACGGTCACGGTGTCCGCGCCTCCGGTCCTCTCCGCGTCCTCGTCGAGCCGGTTCACCAGCTCACTCACCCCGGTCGCGGGCCAGGGGGCCGGGCAGCGCAGCAGGAAGGCGCTCCGTTCCACGCCCAGGCGCCGAGCGGTCGCCGGACCGGCCCCGGCGAACTCCTTGACGGTCGCGTCGAACTCCTCGATCGCCGATCCGTGTTCGCCGGTACGGGCGAGCGCCCGGGCCAGGTCGTCGAGGGCGCAGACCAGGGCGGTGCCGGGGGCGCCGGGGGCGGAGACCAGGGCGGCGTCGGGGGCCTCCAGCGCCAGCGACCGGTGGAGGGCCACCGCTTCCCAGAACGCCTCCACCGCCCCCTCGGCGTCCCCGTTCAGCTCCACGTACGTGCCGAGCACCTGGAGGGAGTCGGCCAGATCGGCCAGGACGGCGTCCCCCAGCTCGCGCAGGAGATCGACGGCCTCCCGCGCCGGGAGCAGGGCCTCCTGCGGGTCGCCGGTGCCGGCCAGGCTCCGGGCGAGGGTGCGCAGCGCGGCGGCGAGGCCGGGGCGGAAGGCCTCGGGGTGCTGCGCGGCCAACTCGCGGCAGAGGGCGACGGCTTCCTCCGCCACCCGGAGGCCCGTCCCCGCGTCACCGCCCTTGTCGAGGTGACCGGCCAGGCCGTCCAGCGCCGTGGCCAGCTCCGGGCGGAAGACGTCCGGCCGCTGTGCGGCGAGCGCGCGGAAGCGGCTGCGCGCCTCCTGGGCCGCTTCGATGGCACCGGAGGTGTCGCTCACGGCCGCGCGGTGGTGGCCGAGGGCGTGAAGGGCGCCGGCGAGCCGGGGGAGGAAGGTCTCCGGATCCTCCTCGGCGAGGCCCCGGAGGAGGTCGACCGCCTCCTCGGCGCGGGGCACGGCCTCCACGGCCTCCCCGGCGCCCGCCAGACGCGTGGCGTAGGTCAGGAGGTACGCGGCGAGCGCCGGGACGGACGCGCCCGGCTGCTCCTCCTCGACCAGCTCGCGCTGGAGCCGCACGGACTGCTTCGCGAACGGCACGGCGGCCACCCGGTCCCCGGTGTCGGCGACGCGGTCGCCGAGGGCGCCCATGGCCAGGGCCAGCTCCGCCTGGAAGTCGCCGGGGCGCTTCATGCCGAGCTCGGCGTAGATCCGCGCGGCCTCCTTCGCCGGGGGCAGCGCGCCGGTGCGGTCCCCGGTGGCGGAGAGCAGGTTCGACAGCCGGTGCAGGGCCCCGGCCAGCGCGGGCAGGCCGGTCGCGGGGTCCTGCTCGGCGGCGGCCCGCAGGTCACGTACCTCCTCCTGCGCGCGTGCCGACTCCGCGCGTGCCGACTCCATGCGTGCCGGGGCGTCGGCGGCGGCGTCCTTCTGCCGCACCTCGTGCTCCGCGCCTGCCCCCCGTGCCTCGTCGCCGACGCCCGTTCCACGGTCCTCGTAACTCATGCCCGCCCCACCGTTCTCGCCGTTCGTTCCGGTCAGCCTCATCGGGCCCGTCGGTCCCGCCCGCGCGAAGGTTCGCTGCGGTGAGTAGCAGCGTAGTTACGGCGTGGTGTCATTGGCTGCCGTACGGGAGAACCGGCCCCACCGGAACGTTCCTGCCGGAACATCCCCGCCGAGCCGTCCCCGGCGTACGCGAAAGCCCCGGTACGCCGACGGCGCACCAGGGCTTCGGGGAGCTGTACGGCTCTACGGCAGCGCCAGCATCCGCTCCAGCGCGAGCTTCGCGTACTTCTCCGTCTCCGGGTCGACCTCGATCCGGTTGACCAGCTTGCCCTCGGCCAGCGACTCCAGCGTCCAGACCAGGTGCGGCAGGTCGATGCGGTTCATCGTCGAGCAGAAGCAGACCGTCTTGTCGAGGAAGACGATCTCCTTGTCCTCCGCGGCGAAACGGTTCGCCAGTCGGCGGACCAGGTTCAGCTCCGTGCCGATGGCCCACTTGGAGCCGGCCGGGGCCGCCTCCAGGGCCTTGATGATGTACTCCGTCGAGCCCACGTGGTCCGCGGCGGCGACGACCTCGTGCTTGCACTCGGGGTGCACCAGCACGTTGACCCCGGGCATCCGGGCCCGGACGTCCTCGACCGCCTCGACCGAGAAGCGGCCGTGGACCGAGCAGTGGCCGCGCCACAGGATCATCTTCGCGTCGCGCAGCTGCTCGGCGGTGAGGCCGCCGTTCGGCTTGTGCGGGTTGTAGAGGACGCAGTCCTCCAGCTCCAGCCCCATGTCCCGCACGGCCGTGTTGCGGCCCAGGTGCTGGTCGGGGAGGAAGAGGATCTTCTCGCCCTGCTCGAAGGCCCACTCCAGGGCCCGCTTCGCGTTCGACGACGTACAGATCGTGCCACCGTGCTGGCCGGTGAAGGCCTTGATGTCGGCGGAGGAGTTCATGTACGAGACGGGCACCACCTGTTCGGCGACCCCGGCCTCCGTCAGCACGTCCCAGCACTCGGCGACCTGCTCGGCGGTGGCCATATCGGCCATCGAGCAGCCGGCCGCCAGGTCGGGCAGGACGACCGCCTGGGCGTCCGTGGTCAGGATGTCCGCGGACTCCGCCATGAAGTGGACGCCGCAGAAGACGATGTACTCGGCCTCCGGGCGTGCGGCCGCGTCCCGGGCCAGCTTGAACGAGTCGCCGGTGACGTCCGCGAACTGGATGACCTCGTCGCGCTGGTAGTGGTGGCCGAGGACGAACACCTTGTCCCCGAGCTTCTCCTTCGCGACGCGGGCGCGCTCCACCAGGTCCGGGTCGGACGGGGAGGGCAGGTCGCCGGGGCATTCGACGCCGCGCTCGCTCCTCGGGTCGGCCTCACGGCCGAGCAGCAGCAGCGCGAGCGGTGTCGGCTGTACGTCCAGGGGCTGGGCCGTGGTCACGTCACGCACCCTTTCTAGTCTGCGAACTCAAGTTCACTCCGCGAACTTCCGCGAAGAGCTTCGGCGAACTCGCCTTTTCGTCTATTTGACGCTATCTATCATAGCCGCTTCGTGTCACTTTGACGATGCCGATAGTGTCGATGTGACGCATCCCCCGGACGGCCCGGTGTGCGAGCATGAAAAGGAACAGACAAGCGCTTGGCACGGAATGAATCCGCGGCCGAGGCGGTTGAACCGTCGGCAAGCAGTCCGTACAACCCGGGAGAGAAGCAGATGTCCGTATCGGACGAGACCACCACCGTGAGCGACGGCATCCTCCTGTCCGACGCCGCCGCCGCCAAGGTCAAGGGCCTGCTGGAGCAGGAAGGCCGCGAGGACCTGGCGCTGCGCGTCGCCGTCCAGCCCGGCGGTTGTTCGGGCCTGCGTTACCAGCTCTTCTTCGACGAGCGTTCGCTCGACGGTGACGTCGTGAAGGACTTCGACGGCGTCAAGGTCGTCACCGACCGGATGAGCGCCCCGTACCTGGGCGGCGCCTCCATCGACTTCGTCGACACCATCGAGAAGCAGGGCTTCACGATCGACAACCCGAACGCCTCCGGCTCCTGCGCCTGCGGCGACTCGTTCAGCTAGGCGCCGCGCGTACGAATACGGCATACGAGGGCGGCCCCGGGATCAGTACCGGGGCCGCCCTCGTACGTCCGCCGTCAGCCGCGCGGCACCGCGCCGCCCGACGCCGCGTCGATCACCGTACGGTCGCCCAGCGGCTTCTCCAGCGTCACCGTCCGCGTCAGCTCCTTGGCGATCATGATGCAGGCCTTCTTGCCCTCCTGCGGCTTCTCCGTCACCGAGATCCGCACCTGGCCCGCGCTCTCCCGCGCGCTCGCCGTGTACGTACTGCACACGCCGCCCCAGAACGTCACCTCAAGGGTCCGCCCGTCCGCGCCGTACGACGTCACCTTCCGGTCCCCGGAGGGCGTCGGCGTCGTGGGCTTCTCGATGAAATCCGGGTCCACGGCGACCTGCGTGACGGTGCTCTCCGGGCCGCCCGGGGCCTGGCGGACCGTGAACAGCCAGGACGGCACCAGCGTCTGCCGGCCGTCCACGTGGTTCAGCGCGAGACCGAACACCGCGCTCTCGACCGTCTGCTCCACCGGGGCCCGCTTGCCGTTCGACGGCACGCACTGGGGGTCCGACGGGGACTTCCGCTCACCCTCCAGCGGTACGGGAGTGGCGCAGCCGCCGATGTCCCGGTCGGCGTCGCCTTTGCCCCTGCTCGCGGCGTTTCGCTGCTTCAGCGCCTCGTCCGCGCCGATCGCCGGGTAGCTGTCGCCCTTCTCCAGCGCCTTCAGGTGCCCGCTGCCGCCGGTCACCTTGCCGTCCGGGCCCACCTGGACGCCGGTCGACCAGCCGTACGTCGGGAGCCCGTCGATCCTCGGGTCGGCGTTCACCACACGGACGTCGCCCATCAGCTGGCCCGCGTTCAGCGCCGCGCCGTCCTGCCCGGCCGCCTTGAGCACCGGGACCGCCGCCGCCTTCGCCGCCTTCTCGCTCACCGGGTCGCCGCCCGGCTCCGAGGCCCCGTTCGCGCACATCGTCCCGGGCTCACAGGGCTTGGGCGCGGTGGTACGGGCGAACGTCCAGGTGCCCGGGGCCTGCTTCGTCACCTTCAGGAGCGCACCGGGACCGTCGTCGTCGCCGACCACCCAGGACGTGCCCTCGGTGCGTGGCGAGCCCGCAATGCCCAGCGCCTCCGCCAGTCGGGCGACGTCGGCCGACGCGACCGTGCCCTTCGCATGGTGGACCGCCGCCTCGTCCGGGCCGTCCGGAAGCTCGCCCGCGGCCCGGAGAATCACGGGCGGACCGCCCGGGTCGGGCTCGCCGGGTGCGATGCCGGGGGGAGGGGAGTCCGGGGACGCACCGCTCGGGCCGTCCGCCGGGGCGTCCAGGGCCAGCAGGGGGGCAGGCTTCCTGTCCGCCGCGCCGCTGGCCGCCGCGCCGCCGTCGCCCGCGGCGGCCGAGGCCCAGTACGCCCCCCCGCCCCCGGCCAGCAGCACGGCCGCGGCCACCGAGGCCACCGCGAGCGGCGGCCGTCGCCGCCGGGGGCCGGTCACGTCGTTGTCGGGTCGCTCGGTGCTCACCGGATCGCTCCTTCGACTGCGTTGCCGTCGCGGTGCCTACCGCGTGTCCCGGACCGGGGACGCCGGTGGGACGGAGCGGAGGAGCGTGCGGTTCCCGCGGTCGGGTAGGCCCCGACCCGGGCTCCGTGCGGGTTCCCGCGAGAACCCGCACGGAAAGGCCGAAACGCGGCGTCGTCCGGACCGGCCCCGGCCGGTTCTCAGTCGCCGTACTCGGACATCGCGTCGATCAGCCGCGCCGACGAGGGCGGGACCGTCACCCCGTTGATCAGGGAAGGCTTCACCGGGACCGGGGCGCTCTTCACGGGCGCCGTCCAGTGCGGCGCCATGCGCGCACAGTCACCGCGCAGTGCGGCCAGGCTCAATTCGGACTCGGGCAATGCGTCGTGCTTCGACATATCCGCACCGTAACCACGGTCGGGCTCAGGTAGAAAGACCTACTATCGGGTAGTTTTCCCTTTTCCTGGCTGACGGCGCACCCGGTAGCGTGAACTGTCACGTCGTCCCGGAGGGCGCACTCACGGCCCTTCGCCTTCCGCAGGAGTAGCCTCCCCGTGCGTATTGCAGTCACCGGCTCGATCGCCACTGACCACCTCATGACCTTCCCCGGCCGCTTCGCCGACCAGCTGGTCGCGGATCAGCTGCACACGGTCTCCCTCTCCTTCCTGGTCGACAACCTCGATGTGCGCCGGGGCGGTGTCGCCGCCAACATCTGCTTCGGGATGGGCCTGCTCGGCACCCGCCCGATCCTGGTCGGCGCCGCCGGGGCGGACTTCGACGAGTACCGCGCCTGGCTCGACCGGCACGGCGTGGAGACCGGCTCGGTCCGTATCTCCGAGGTACTGCACACCGCCCGCTTCGTCTGCACCACCGACGCCGACCACAACCAGATCGGCTCGTTCTACACGGGCGCGATGAGCGAGGCCCGTCTCATCGAGCTGAAGAACGTCGCCGACCGCTTCGGCGGCCTCGACCTCGTCTCCGTCGGGGCCGACGACCCCGAGGCGATGCTCCGCCACACCGAGGAGTGCCGCTCCCGGAACATCCCGTTCGCCGCGGACTTCTCGCAGCAGATCGCGCGGATGGACGGCGAGGAGATCCGTATCCTCCTCGACGGCGCCACCTACCTCTTCTCCAACGAGTACGAGAAGGGGCTCATCGAGTCCAAGACCGGCTGGAGCGAGACGGAGATCCTCGCCAAGGTCGGCCACCGTGTCACCACCCTCGGCGCGCGCGGTGTCCGGATCGAGCGGGTCGGCGAACCGGTCATCGAGGTCGGCTGCCCCGAGGAGGAGACCAAGGCCGACCCCACCGGCGTCGGCGACGCCTTCCGGGCCGGCTTCCTCTCCGGCCTCGCCTGGGGCGTCGGCCTGGAGCGCGCCGCCCAGGTCGGCTGCATGCTCGCCACCCTGGTCATCGAGACGGTCGGCACCCAGGAGTACACCCTGCGCCGCACCCACTTCATGGACCGCTTCACCAAGGCGTACGGCCATGAGGCCGCCTCCGAGGTCCGGCAGCACCTGGCGTGATCAACTGAGCCGGCGGACCACATAGGCCGAGCCGCGGTCCGCCGGCTCCTCGCCCACGTACTCCTGGCCCCGCATCTCGCACCAGGCCGGGATGTCCAGGCGCGCCGCCTCGTCGTCGGCGAGCACCGTCACCGTGGCGCCCACCGCCACCTCCCCGATCACCTTTGCGAGCTCGATCACCGGGATCGGGCAGCGCCGGCCCAGCGCGTCGACCACCACGGACGCCGCGGGCCCGGGGGCCAGGGGCGTCGAGGCCGGGGCCCCGAGGTGTTCCCGCACCCCGGCGACCACCCCGGGAAGGATCTCCAGGAAGCGGTCCACGTCCGCCCCGGCCGTGCCCGGCGGCAGCGACACCCGGACGTTCCCCTCCGAGAGCACCCCCATCGCCTTGAGCACATGGCTCGGAACCAGCGTGCTGCTCGTGCAGGACGAGCCGGACGACACGGAGAATTCCCTCCGGTCCAGCTCATGCAGCAGGGTCTCCCCGTCGACATAGAGACAGGAGAAGGTGACCAGATGCGGCAGCCGCCGCTCCGGATCGCCCACCACCTCGACATCGGGCACCCGCTCGGCCACGACCGACCGGATCCGGTCCACCAGGGCCCGCAGCCGCACGGACTCCGCCGCGGCCTCGCCCCGTACCGCGCGCAACGAGGCCGCCGCCGCCACGATCGCCGGCAGGTTCTCGAACCCCGCCACCCGCCCCGACTCCCGCTCCCCGGCCGGCCCCCGGGGGGAGAACCGCACCCCCTTGCGGACGGCGAGCAGCCCGACCCCGGCCGGACCGCCCCACTTGTGCGCGCTCGCCGTCAGCAGCGACCAGCCCGCCGGGACCGGCCCCCAGCCGAGCGACTGGGCCGCGTCCACCAACAGCGGCACCCCGGCGTCAGCACAGCGCGCGGCGACCTCGGCCACCGGCTGCACGGTGCCCACCTCGTGGTTGGCCGACTGGAGGCAGGCCAGCGCGGTGTCCGCCCGCAGCGCCCCGCCGTACACCACCGGATCCACCGCCCCCGTGCGGTCCACCGGGACCTCGGTGAACGAGCCGCCCGCCGCCTCGTGGGCCGCCGCCGAATGGAGTACCGACGAGTGTTCGACCGCCGAGAGGGCCAGATGACGGCCGACACGCCGACGGCCCGAAAGAGCCCCGGTAATTCCCGCGTGCACCGCCGTCGTCCCGGACGAGGTGAAGACCAGTTCGTCGGGGCGGCAGCCGACGGCCTCCGCGGCGGCCTCCCGGGCCGCGTCCAGGAGCAGCCTGGCCCGCCGCCCCTCCCGGTACAGGCGGGCGGGATCGGCCCAGCCCTCGTCGAGCGCGGCAAGCAGCGCCTGGCGTGCGACGGGGTGCGGGGGGGCGGCGGAGGCGGCATCGAAGTAGGGCACCCCGCCACGCTAGCCCGCACCCGGTCCTGCCTCGCCGGGGGCCGTTCCTCCCGGACGGGCGAGTGGCCGTCAGATGGGGCCCGGAGGCCCGGATTCCACCCCATGGGCGTGTCGGGCGGCGCGTTGGGCACCCTCCCCGCGCGACCCCAAATAGCGTCCAGTAGGGTTTGGTCCGCATAAACATCCAAACCCCTGCCCGCGTCAGGGCCGGCGACCGACCAGAGACATACGGGCGCGCCGACCGTGCGGGCGAGACTCTCGGGAAGGCGCTACGTGAGTCCCAACGGCTCCGACCGCTCGTCGCGGCGCCCGATGCGGCGGAAGCTGCCGCAGGTGCTGACTGCGGGCCTGGTCCTGGCGACGGCCTCCGGTTGTTCATACAACTGGGAGGATTTCCCCCGCCTCGGAATGCCCACTCCGGTTACGGAAGAGGCCCCCAGGATCCTCTCCCTCTGGCAAGGCTCGTGGGCGGCAGCGCTCGTCACGGGTGTCCTTGTCTGGGGGCTGATCCTCTGGAGCGTCTTCTTCCACCGGCGTAGCCGGACCAAGGTGGAGGTACCTCCGCAGACCAGGTACAACATGCCCATCGAGGCGTTGTACACAGTGGTTCCCCTCATCATCGTCTCGGTGCTCTTCTACTTCACCGCACGTGATGAGTCCAAGCTCCTCGAGCTCTCCGACAAGCCCGCCCACACCATCAACGTGGTCGGCTTCCAGTGGAGCTGGGGCTTCAACTACATCGAGAAGGTGGATGGCCAGCCCGCTGCGGGCCCCGAGATCCCCAAGGAACTCGACGCCATCCCCGACCGGTTCCGCGAGGACTTCCCCGAGGGCGCCGGTGGCGTCTACGACGTGGGCATCCCCGGGACCCGCAACCCGCAGAACGGCAACCCGGGTCCGACCCTGTGGCTGCCGAAGGGGGAGAAGGTCCGCTTCGTCCTCACTTCGCGTGACGTCATCCACTCCTTCTGGGTGGTGCCGTTCCTCATGAAGCAGGACGTCATCCCGGGCCACACCAACGCGTTCGAGGTGACTCCCAACCGGGAGGGCACCTTCATGGGCAAGTGCGCCGAGCTCTGTGGTGCCGACCACTCCCGGATGCTCTTCAACGTCAAGGTCGTCTCCCCGGAGCGTTACCAGCAGCACCTCAAGGAGCTGGCGGAGAAGGGTCAGACGGGCTACGTGCCGGCAGGCATCGCGCAGA
Organism: Streptomyces sp. NPDC104313; assembly: GCF_055583985.1. Lineage (NCBI taxonomy): Bacteria > Bacillati > Actinomycetota > Actinomycetes > Kitasatosporales > Streptomycetaceae > Streptomyces > Streptomyces sp. NPDC104313. The sequence continues at coordinate 262,523 of NZ_JBVJMW010000001.1, read as the reverse complement.
CGGACCCGGCCAGGAATGCGGAGACGAACCAACTGTGAGCATCCTCAACGAACCTCAGGGTGCCGCTCCGGCAGACGACTCGTACGAGGACGAGCTGCCCGTGCGGCACAAGCAGCCGGGAAACATCGTCGTGAAGTGGCTGACCACCACTGACCACAAGACGATCGGCACGCTCTACCTGGTCACGTCGTTCGTGTTCTTCTGTGTCGGCGGACTCATGGCGCTCTTCATGCGCGCCGAGCTGGCCCGTCCGGGTACGCAGATCATGTCGAACGAGCAGTTCAACCAGGCGTTCACGATGCATGGCACGATCATGCTGCTGATGTTCGCGACGCCGCTGTTCGCCGGATTCGCGAACTGGATCATGCCGCTGCAGATCGGCGCGCCCGACGTGGCGTTCCCGCGGCTGAACATGTTCGCGTACTGGCTGTACCTCTTCGGCTCCCTGATCGCGGTGGCCGGCTTCCTCACCCCGCAGGGTGCGGCCGACTTCGGCTGGTTCGCCTACTCCCCGCTCTCGGACGCGGTCCGCTCGCCGGGCATCGGCGCCGATATGTGGATCATGGGTCTGGCCTTCTCCGGCTTCGGCACGATCCTCGGCTCGGTCAACTTCATCACCACGATCATCTGCATGCGCGCACCCGGCATGACGATGTTCCGCATGCCGATCTTCACCTGGAACGTCCTGCTGACCGGTGTTCTGGTCCTGCTGGCCTTCCCGGTCCTCGCCGCGGCGCTCTTCGCGCTGGAGGCGGACCGAAAATTCGGTGCGCATATCTTCGACTCGGCCAATGGCGGCGCACTGCTCTGGCAACACCTCTTCTGGTTCTTCGGCCATCCAGAGGTGTACATCATCGCGTTGCCATTCTTCGGAATCATTTCCGAGGTCATCCCGGTATTCAGCCGCAAGCCGATGTTCGGCTACATCGGTCTGATCTCCGCGACGATCGCCATCGCCGGCCTTTCCGTGACGGTGTGGGCGCACCACATGTACGTCACGGGCGGTGTGCTGTTGCCGTTCTTCTCCTTCATGACGTTCCTCATCGCCGTGCCGACAGGCGTGAAGTTCTTCAACTGGATCGGCACGATGTGGAAGGGGTCGTTGTCCTTCGAGACACCGATGCTCTGGGCCGTCGGCTTCCTGATCACCTTCACCTTCGGTGGTCTGACCGGCGTCATCCTCGCCTCGCCCCCGATGGACTTCCACGTCTCGGACTCGTACTTCGTCGTCGCGCACTTCCACTACGTCATCTTCGGCACCGTGGTCTTCGCGATGTTCTCCGGATTCCACTTCTGGTGGCCGAAGTTCACCGGCAAGATGCTGGACGAGCGGCTCGGGAAGATCACGTTCTGGACGCTGTTCGTGGGCTTCCACGGCACGTTCCTGGTGCAGCACTGGCTCGGTGCCGAGGGCATGCCGCGTCGGTACGCGGACTATCTCGACGCCGACGGCTTCACCGCGCTGAACACGATCTCGACGATCTCCTCGTTCCTCCTCGGCCTGTCGATGCTGCCGTTCTTCTACAACGTCTGGAAGACCGCGAAGTACGGCAAGAAGATCGAGGTCGACGACCCGTGGGGTTACGGCCGTTCGCTGGAGTGGGCGACCTCCTGCCCGCCGCCGCGGCACAACTTCCTCACGCTGCCGCGGATCCGTTCCGAATCCCCGGCGTTCGACCTGCACCACCCGGAGATCACGGCGCTCGAACAGTTCGATCACCTCTCCGAGTCGGACAAGGCCCTCGCCGGCGGCAAGGAGGCAGGCAAGTGAAGATCCAGGGACAGATGTTCATCTGGCTGAGCGTCTTCATCCTCGCCATGGCCGTCGTGTACGGCGTGTGGTCCAAGGAGCCGGTCGGTACCACGGCCCTCTTCCTGGCCTTCGGGCTGTCCGTCATGATCGGCTTCTACCTGGCCTTCACGGCCAACCGGGTCGACGCCATGGCGCAGGACAACAAGGAGGCGGACGTCGCCGACGAGGCGGGCGAGCTGGGGTTCTTCGCCCCGCACAGCTGGCAGCCGCTCTCCCTGGCGGTCGGCGGAGCCTTCGCCTTCATGGGCGTCGTCTTCGGCTGGTGGCTGATGTACTTCTCCGCACCCCTGCTCCTGATCGGCCTCTTCGGCTGGGTCTTCGAGTACTACCGGGGCGAGAACCGCACCCAGTGACACCGCACCCCGTGACACCGCACCGCCGGTGACACGCGCTACACCAGGAGGGGCCCGCGTCGCTGACAGCGACGCGGGCCCTTCGCTCGTTTGCAGTCACTGAACGCGCTGGAACGGATGAATCTTCTTAGCGTGGACGGCATGAACCACACGCCGCGCATCCGCACCGTAGTGAGCTGCACCCTGCTGGTCGTGACCCTCGCCGCGGGTGCGACCGCCTGTGGCTCGCCCGACGGCCACCCGCTCTCCACGAAGCCTTACGACGCGGGCGACCAGGTCTCCTTCAACGGCCCCTCCAAGGAGGAGAAGGCCGACCCCGACAAGCCCCTGGAAGTCACGGTCAAGGGCGAGGACGGGCGCATCACCGACGTCAGCGCCGTGGACACCGGCGGCCGCCACCTCGCGGGAGAGCTCTCGGCCGACGGGAAGCGCTGGCGCTCCACCGCCCCGCTCGCGGCCGGCACCGGATACACCGTCAGGGTCGCCACGGAGAACGGCGACGGCGCCCCAGGCGTCCGTACGCTCTCCTTCGACACCTCCTCGCCCAAGAAGTTGCTGAAGGTCACCTTCGGCCCGGAGGCGGGCACCTACGGCGTCGGACAGCCCATCACCGCGGAACTCAGCGCTCCGATCACCGACAAGGCGGCCAGGGCCACCGTCGAGCGCGCCCTGAAGGTCCGCTCCACCCCGGCGGTCACCGGCTCCTGGTACTGGGTCGACGACAAGAAGCTGCACTACCGCCCGGAGGAGTACTGGCCCGCGAACGCCACCGTCGAGGTCCGCTCCAACCTGGCGGGCATCAAGGTGACCAACGCCCTCTACGGAGCCGAGGCCAAGCCCCTGAAGCTCTCCACCGGCGACCGGATCGAGGCCGTCACCGACGCCTCGGACCACACCCTGACGGTGTTCCGCAACGGAGAAGTGATCAATACCATTCCGGTCACCACCGGCAAGCCCGGCTTCTCCACCCGCAACGGGGTGAAGGTGGTGCTCGCCAAGGAGCAGTTCGTCCGTATGAGCGGAGAGAGCATCGGCATCGCCGCCGGCTCCTCGGAGTCGTACGACCTGCCGGTCTACTGGGCCACCCGGGTGACCTGGAGCGGCGAGTACGTCCACGCCGCCCCCTGGTCCACCGGCTCCCAGGGCAGCGCCAACGTCAGCCACGGCTGCACCGGTATGAGCACCGGCAACGCCGAATGGTTCTTCGACACGGTGCGCGAGGGCGACATCGTCAAGGTCGTCGGCAGCCAGGGCGAGGAGATGGACCCGTTCGGCAACGGGTTCGGCGACTGGAACCTCTCCTGGGAGAAGTGGCAGAAGGGCAGCGCCCTCCACGAGGGGGCGCCGGACAGCCCGCAGACACTCCGGGCGGCCCGGCTGCGTCCCCACGTCTGACTCCGGGCAGGAGTGCCCAGCGGCGCGGAACGTCCCTCAGTGGTCCACAGGGGCCGCTCAGGCCTCCACGGCGAGCCGGTGGCGCAGCAGCGCCGCCAGCGCGTCGGCGAACTCCACCGGGTCGACCGGAAGTGTCACGGCGGCCTCCGCCCGGCTCCAGGTGGCCAGCCACGCGTCCTGCGGGCGGCCGATCAGCAGGAGCACCGGCGGGCAGCGGAAGATCTCGTCCTTGATCTGGCGGCAGACCCCCATGCCGCCGATGGGAGCCGTCTCCCCGTCCAGCACACAGACGTCGACGCCGCCGTTGTCCAGCGCCGTGAGGACGGCCGGGAGCGTCGCGCACTCCAGGAACTCCACCGGTGGGACGTCCGCGGCAGGCCTGCGACCGGCTGCCAGCCTCACCTGCTCGCGGATGTTGGCATCGTCGCTGTAGACCAGGACCGTGGCGGTCGCCTGCATTGTTCCTCCGTGACATGGACGTCGTCGGGGCTCTCGGGGCATGAACCGATGCGCGGATCGTACTCCGCCCGACCGGCTGTCAGCACCGGTAATGACGACCTTCGGATGGGCCGTTCGGCGCAGGGTGAGACCCCTGCAGACGGTCCGGACACACCGAACGGCACCCCCCGGGGTGAGGGCGGGATAAGCGACCGACATAATGTCGGTCGTGGCGACAGCAACGACAGTAGAAACCGGGCACGCGCACCCGTCGGTCAATCGGCCGAACCTCACCAGCGTCGGAACCATCATCTGGTTGAGTTCCGAGCTGATGTTCTTCGCGGCCCTCTTCGCGATGTACTTCACCCTGCGATCGGTGATGGGACCCGATTACTGGAAGGAGATGTCCGATCATCTGAACTTCCCGTTCTCGGCGACGAACACCACGATCCTGGTGCTCTCCTCACTCACCTGCCAGCTCGGCGTTTTCGCCGCCGAGCGGGGCGATGTGAAGAAGCTCCGCACCTGGTTCATCATCACGTTCGTGATGGGTGCGATCTTCGTCGGCGGCCAGGTCCTGGAGTACACCGAGCTGGTCAAGGACGCGGGGATCACCCTGTCGTCCGACCCGTACGGCTCGGTGTTCTACCTGACCACCGGCTTCCATGGTCTGCACGTGACAGGCGGTCTGATCGCCTTCCTGCTGGTCCTCGGCAGAACGTACGCGGCCAAGAGGTTCACCCATGACCAGGCCACCGCCGCCATCGTCGTGTCCTACTACTGGCACTTCGTCGATGTCGTATGGATCGGCCTCTTCGCAACGATCTACATGATCAAGTAACCGGGCTCGCACCCGCCCACCATCGACGCAGAAGATCCTGACACCGGGGTAATCCGTGAAAAAGCTCTCCGCACGACGACGCCATCCGCTGGCGGCGGTCGTCGTACTACTCCTCGCGCTGGCGGCCACCGGGGGGCTGTACGCCGCGTTCGCGCCTGCGGGCAAGGCGCAGGCCGATGAAACCGCCCAGTCCCTCGCCATCGAAGAGGGCAAGAAGCTCTACTCCGTAGGCTGCGCCAGCTGCCACGGAACCGGCGGTCAGGGCACCACCGACGGGCCGTCCCTCGTGGGCGTGGGCTCCGCCGCCGTCGACTTCCAGGTCGGTACGGGCCGTATGCCCGCGCAGCAGCCGGGCGCCCAGGTACCGAAGAAGAAGGTCATCTACACCCAGGCGGAGATCGACCAGCTCGCGGCGTACGTCGCGTCGCTCGGCGCCGGTCCGATCAAGCCGACCGACAAGCAGGTCGATCCCGCGGGCGCGGACATCGCCAACGGTGGCGAACTGTTCCGCACCAACTGCGCCCAGTGCCACAACTTCACCGGTAAGGGCGGCGCCCTGACGGAGGGCAAGTACGCCCCCGACCTCGAAGGCGTGAGCCCGAAGCACATCTACGAGGCCATGCAGACCGGCCCGCAGAGCATGCCCTCCTACCCCGACACGCTGATGCCGGAGCAGGAGAAGAAGGACATCATCGCGTACATCGAGACCGTGAACGGTGACGAGACGGAGCGCCCCGGCGGCCTGGCCCTCGGCAGCCTCGGTCCGGTCAGCGAAGGTCTGTTCGCGTGGATCTTCGGGCTCGGCGCGCTCGTCGCAGTCGCCGTTTGGGTCGCGGCCCACACCGCTAAGGCCAAGAAGTCATGAGTAGCCAACAGATTCCAGAAGACAACCTGCCCGTGGTGCAGGAGACCGCGCACGGCGTGGTGGAGCGTAACGACGACCCGTTCGCCGACCCGGGGCTGCCGGCCCACCAGCCGCGCATCCAGGACCTCGACGAACGCGCCGCGAACCGCTCGGAACGCGCCGTCGCGTTCATGTTCACCCTCTCGATGCTGGCGACGGTGGGCTTCATCGCCTCCTACGTCATCTTCCCGGTGGACAAGATCGTCTACATCTGGCCCTTCGGCCATGTGAGCGCGCTCAACTTCTCCCTGGGGCTCACCCTGGGTGCGGCGCTCTTCTTCATCGGCGCGGGAGCCGTCCACTGGGCGCGCACCCTGATGTCCGACGTCGAGGTCGCCGCCGACCGCCACCCGATCGAGGCCCCGCCCGAGGTCAAGGCCCAGGTCATGGCCGACTTCAGGGCCGGTGCCGAGGAGTCCGCGATCGGTCGGCGCAAGCTGATCCGCAACACCATGTTCGGTGCGCTGGCCCTGGTGCCGCTCTCCGGAGTGGTCCTGCTGCGCGACCTCGGTCCGCTGCCGGAGAAGAAGCTCCGGACCACCCTGTGGGCCAAGGGCAAGCAGCTCATCAACATGAACACGATGAGGCCGCTGCGCCCCGAGCACATCACCGTCGGGTCGCTGGTGTTCGCCATGCCCGAGGGGCTCGACCCGGAGTCGCACGAATTCCAGACGCAGATGGGCAAGGCGGCCCTGATGATCGTCCGCATCGAGCCGGACGACATCAAGGACAAGCGCCAGCGTGACTGGGCCCACGAGGGCATCGTCGCGTTCTCCAAGATCTGCACCCACGTCGGCTGCCCGATCAGCCTGTACGAGCAGCAGACGCACCACGTGCTCTGCCCGTGCCACCAGTCCACCTTCGACCTTTCCGACGGCGCTCGCGTCATCTTCGGTCCGGCCGGCCACCCCCTTCCGCAGCTGCGGATCGGTGTCAACAGCGAGGGCAACCTCCAGGCGCTCGGCGACTTCGACGAGCCCGTCGGTGCTGCCTTCTGGGAGCGCGGATGAGTACTGCGACAAAGAACCCCTCCGCCGCCGGACCGGCGAGCGGGCGCAAGGCTCCGGCCGGCGAGCGGGTGGCCGACTGGGCGGACGGCCGACTGGGCATCTACGGCCTCGCCAAGGCCAACATGCGCAAGATCTTCCCGGACCACTGGTCCTTCATGCTCGGTGAGGTCGCGCTCTACAGCTTCATCATCATCATCCTCACGGGTGTGTATCTGACGCTGTTCTTCCAGCCGAGCATGGGCGAGATCGTCTACCACGGTCCGTACGAGCCCATGCAGGGCATCCGGATGTCCGAGGCCTACGCCTCGACCCTGAAGATCAGCTTCGAGGTCCGCGGTGGTCTGCTCGTACGGCAGATCCACCACTGGGCCGCGCTGATCTTCCTGGCCGCCATGTTCGTGCACATGATGCGCGTCTTCTTCACGGGCGCGTTCCGCAAGCCGCGCGAGATCAACTGGCTCTTCGGCTTCCTGCTGTTCGTGCTCGGCATGTTCACCGGGTTCACCGGCTACTCCCTCCCGGACGACCTGCTCTCCGGTACGGGTGTCCGCTTCACCCAGGGCGCGATCCTGTCCGTGCCGATCGTCGGTACGTACATCTCGATGTTCCTGTTCGGCGGCGAGTTCCCCGGCCACGACTTCGTGGCCCGGTTCTACTCGATCCACATCCTGCTGCTGCCGGGCATCATGCTCGGCCTGCTGGTGGCGCACCTGATCCTGGTCTTCTACCACAAGCACACGCAGTTCGCGGGTCCCGGCCGGACCAACAAGAACGTCGTCGGTATGCCGCTGCTGCCCGTGTACATGGCGAAGGCCGGAGGGTTCTTCTTCCTGGTCTTCGGCGTCATCGCGGCCATCTCCGCCATCGCCACGATCAACCCGATCTGGGCCCTCGGTCCGTACCGGGTCGACCAGGTGTCCACCGGCGCCCAGCCCGACTGGTACATGGGCTTCGCCGAGGGTCTGGTGCGTGTGATGCCGGGCTGGGAGGTCAACCTGTGGGGCCACACGCTCGCCCTGGGCGTGTTCATCCCGCTGGTCGGCTTCGGCGTGGTCCTCACCGCGATCGCGGTGTACCCGTTCATCGAGTCCTGGGTCACCGGCGACAAGCGCGAGCACCACATCCTGGACCGTCCGCGCAACGCCCCGACCCGTACGGGCTTCGGCGTCGCCTGGATCACGGCGTACTTCATCGGCCTCGTCGGCGGTGGAAACGACCTGTGGGCCACGCACTTCCACCTGTCGATCAACGCCATCACCTGGTTCGTCCGGATCTTCTTCTTCGTCGGGCCGGTCATCGCGTTCATCGTCACCAAGCGGATCTGCCTCGGCCTCCAGCGCCGCGACCGGGAGAAGGTGCTGCACGGTCGCGAGACCGGCATCATCAAGCGCCTGCCGCACGGTGAGTTCGTCGAGATCCACGAGCCGCTCAGCCCCGGGCAGCTGCACACGCTCACGGCGCACGAGCAGTACCAGCCGCTCGATCTCGGCCCCGCGGTCGACGAGAACGGCGTCAAGCGCAAGATCTCCCCGGTGCAGAAGCTGCGCGCCAAGCTCAGCAAGGGGTACTTCGCCGACGGGAACCAGATCCCCAAGGCCACCCCCGAGGAGTACAAGGAGATCAGCGAGGGCCACGGCCACCACTGATCACCTGAACTGATCGCCACCGTGAGAGCCCCGTCCATCCGATGGACGGGGCTCTTCGCGCTCCCCCGGCTGGATAGGGTGGAGCCATCTTTCCTGACCGGCTGTGGACCCTGGAGCGGACCATGAACGTGGTGACCCCGAACGGCGGCGGCGACAGCGTGGCGGACCGTTCGTGGCCCGGTCTCCTGAACCCCCTGCTGCGCGGCGAGGACCTCAGCTCCGAGGAGACCGCCTGGGCCATGGACCGCATCATGAGCGGCGAGGCCACCGACGCGCAGATCGCCGGGTTCGCCGTCGCGCTGCGGGCCAAGGGCGAGACCGTCGACGAGGTCACCGGACTGGTCCGCGCGATGTACGCCCATGCCAACACCATCCACGTGCCGGGCCCGGCCGTCGACATCGTCGGCACCGGCGGCGACCTCGCCAGGACGGTCAACATCTCGACCATGTCCGCGATCGTCATCGCCGGCACCGGCGCCAAGGTCGTCAAGCACGGCAACCGGGCGGCCTCCTCCGCGAGCGGCTCCTCCGACGTACTGGAGAAGCTCGGCGTCAACCTGGAGCTGACCCCGGAGCGGGTCGTCGAGGTCGCCGAGGCGGCGGGCATCACCTTCTGCTTCGCCGTGAAGTTCCACCCCGCCCTGCGGTACGCCGCCAAGGCCCGCAAGGAACTCGGCGCGCAGACCACGTTCAACATCCTGGGCCCCCTCACCAACCCGGCCCAGGTCCGCGCCCAGGCGGTCGGCGTCGCCGACGCCCGGATGGCGCCCATCGTCGCGGGTGTGCTGGCCGACCGGGGCAACTCGGCCCTGGTCTTCCGCGGTGACGACGGCCTCGACGAGCTGACCACCACCGCCACCTCCCGGGTCTGGGTGGTGCGCGACGGCGCGGTCCGCGAGGAGCCTTTCGACCCCCGCGACGTCGGGCTGACCCTCGTCCCTGTCGAGGCGCTGCGCGGCGCCGACGCCTCGTACAACGCCGATGTGGCCCGCCGACTGCTGGACGGCGAGGGCGGCGCGGTACGGGAGGCGGTGCTGCTCAACTCGGCGGCGGCCCTGGTCGCCCTGGAACCAGGCCCCGGCACGCTGACCGAACAGCTCGCGGCGAAGATCCTCGTCGCGGCCGAGGCCGTCGACTCCGGGGCCGCCAAGCGGGCTCTGGAGCGCTGGGTGGCGGCCAGCAACGCCTGAGCGCGCGGCCGGGACACCTCCGGGCACACGGTGTGACACAGGGCGCGGTCCGGATGCCGGACCGCGCCCTTGCGTGTGTACGCATGTATGGCAAGATGCTGCGCAGGTCATGAGTGACAGCGACTACGGCCCCGGCCCGCTGTCCGGCAACCCTCCGTCCGTGGCGGGGTGCCCCGGGTGAAGACCAGGCCGCAGGCAGCGAGGTCTGCGGCAAGCGCGGGCCCCTCGGCATCCAGCGGATGCCAGCCCCCGGGGTCCTGGTCCCCAGGGAGCCTTCTGTGAGCAAGCGAATGCGCTAGGGCTGACCGCCCTCCTTCCGCGCACCTGTTTCTTCTTCCCCTTCCCGCGCTGCCGCGTACTCGCCGGCGCCGGATTTCGCCTGCCTGTTACGGGAGTTCGCCATGTCTGTCCCCTCCGCCGCCCTCGACTCGTCGATTTGTGCCCCGCTGCCCGTTCTGGGGCAGAACGTCACGGTCCCGCTCGTCACCGGCGGTGAGGTCACCTACGCCGCGCTCGACTACGCGGCCAGCGCCCCGGCCCTCCAGCGGGTCTGGGACGACGTCGCCGCGTACGCCCCGTACTACGGCAGCGTCCACCGAGGCGCCGGCTACCTCTCGCAGCTCTCCACCGACCTCTTCGAGAACAGCCGCCGCGCGGTCGCGGAGTTCCTCGGCTGCCGCGCCGAGGACCAGGTGGTCTTCACCCGCTCCACCACCGACTCCCTCAACCTGCTGGCCGCCGCGATCCCCGCCGACTGCCAGGTCTTCGTCTACGAGACCGAGCATCACGCGTCCCTGCTGCCCTGGCGCGACGCCCAGGTCACCTACCTCAACGCGCCCCGCACCCCGGCCCAGGCCGTCGAGACCCTGGAGCGGGCGCTGGCCGGGCGCGACCCCTACGGCCCCGCCCTCGTCTGCGTCACCGGCGCGTCCAACGTGACCGGCGAGCTGTGGCCGGTGAGGGAACTGGCCGCCGCCGCCCACGCGCACGGCGCCCGCATCGTCCTCGACGCCGCCCAGCTCGCCCCGCACCACCCCGTGGACATCGCCGAACTGGACGTCGACTGGGTCGCGTTCTCCGGCCACAAGCTGTACGCGCCCTTCGGCTCCGGGGTCCTGGCCGGTCGCGCCGACTGGCTCCAGGCCGCCGAGCCGTACCTCGCCGGCGGGGGCGCGTCCCGCAAGGTCGCCCGGCGCGCCGACGGCGGCGTGGACGTCGACTGGCACACCACGGCCGCCCGTCACGAGGCCGGTTCGCCCAACGTCATCGGCGTCTACTCCATCGCCTCCGCCTGCAAGGCCCTGACCGAGGCCGGCTTCGAGGGCCTGGTCGCCCGGGAGCAGGAGCTGGTGTCCCGGGTCCGTGCGGGGCTCGCCGAGGTGCCCGAGGTGCGGGTGCTCTCGCTGTTCGGCGACGACGCGCCCCGGGTCGGTGTCATCTCCTTCGTGGTGCGCGGCTGGAACAGCTCGCACTTCGCCGCGGCCCTCTCGGCCGAATACGGCATCGGCGTGCGCGACGGCCTCTTCTGTGCCCACCCGCTGGTGCGCACCCTGCTCGGCAGCGACCCCCAGGATCCGGGCGAGTGCGGCGCCCCGGAGGCCGAGCCGGGCGAGCTCTCGCTCAACGCCATCCGCGTCAGCTTCGGGGCCGGTACGCCCGACGAGCACATCGACCGGTTCCTGCGCGCGGTCTCCGAACTGGTCCGCGAGGGCGCCCGGTGGAACTACCGCACCGAGGACGGCCGCTGCGTCCCGGACCGTGGCGAGGCCCCCCAGGTCCGAGACACGTTCTGATGAAACACCTCGGCCGGGCACGGGCGTGCTGCCCGAACCCGGCCGAGGTGCGTCGGTGTTACGCGTCGAGGCCGATGGCGAAGGCCGCTTCCAGGTCGTGCTGGGAGTACGTACGGAACGCCACGTGGGTGTCGGTGCCCTCGACGCCCGGGATCTTGCTGATCCGGCCGGGGATGACGTCGGCGAGGTCGTCGTGCCCGGCGACCCGGACCATGGCGATCAGGTCGTAGGTGCCGGTGACGGAGAAGACCTCGCTGACGCTGTCCAGCGCGGCGATGGCCTCGGCGATCTCCGGAATCCGGTCCACGCTGGTCTTGATGAGCACGATCGCGGTGATCACGGCTGGCTGTCTCCCTCGGTGGCTGGAACCTTCACTCTAGCCCTCCGCCCGTAACGCACCCAGGCGTACAGGAACCCGGCCGCGAAGCCCGCCACATGGGCCAGGTAGGCCACCCCGGGACCGCTGCCCGCCCCCTGCGCCGCCGCCCACTGGAGCCCGAACCAGAAGACCAGCACGATCCAGGCGGGGAAGCGCAGCGGCAGGAAGAAGAGGAACGGGAACAGACTGGTCACCCGGGTCCTGGGGAAGAGGTGGAGGAACGCGCCGAGGACCGCGGAGATCGCCCCCGACGCCCCGACCAGCGTCTGTCCGGAGTCCGCGTGCGCCGCCGCGTAGCAGACCAGTGCCACATAGCCGCAGCCCACGTAGAACAGGGCGAACCGCACCCGGCCCATGCGCTCCTCGACCATCGCGCCGAACACGTACAGGAACAACAGGTTCCCCAGCAGGTGCAGCCAGCTGCCGTGTACGAAGAGTGCGGTGAACGGCGTGATCAGGGCGTGCGCCGACCCCTCCCACAGCTCGGTGGGGATCACCCCCCACCGCTCGAAGTACCCCGCCTGCGCGGCGAGCAGCGCGTCCTCGCTCCGATAGGAGGCGCCGCCGAACCCGGAGAGCGGGCTGATCAGGAAGATCACACCGCAGACGGCGATCAGCCCGTAGGTGACCGGGGCGCCGCTCGACGCCGCCGCGTCCCGGATCCTCCCGGCCGTGGTCCGCCGGTCGGTCTGTCGCCCATCGACCATGTGCAGAGCATGACGTACCGGTGGAGAACGGGACGGAGCGCCTCGCCGTGCCGATGCCTATACCCGAGGCCGTAGGGTTACGCCAGGACTTCCGCAGTTCGACGGCGCACCGCGAGTTCCTTGACGTAGACAGGTGGAGACGCGGCGGCGCGCCCGGCGCGGGCTCCTGGAGACGACGAAAGAGGACGCAACGATGACGACGGTTCCCCTGCCGACCGACGGGACCCGCTGGCGCTGCACGCTGTGCGGCAATCTCACCCGTTTCGACGTGACCCGTTCCTCCAAGGTCGTGGAGTACGTGCACCTCGACCTGGCCGGTGAGTCGAGTGTCGAGGAGCGGGAGGTCGTCAGTGAGACCATCGAGTCGGTCCGCTGTCGTTGGTGCAACGCGGTGGACCAGATCGAACTGGTGGACAGGCCGGGTGCCGCTTCCTGAGGAAGCGCACCCATCACACATCTACAGGGGTGACGGACGGTGGATCAGCCGACCAGCGGCGCCGGACCGGCCGATGAGGCCGACGGCGGCGCAGAGGCGCTCGGCCGTCCGCTGCCCGAGGGTGTGCGACGGCGGGTGATCGCGCTGGTCTCGGACGCCTTCGGTGGACTGACCGTCGCCGAACTGCCCGCCCAGCTACGACAGTACGCCCGGTTCACCCCGACCCGGCGGGCGAAGTTCGCGGGGAACGCGATGGCCGCCGCACTGGAGAGCGACGCCCTCTTCCGGCAGCGCATCGGTGAGCGGCTGGCCCAGTCCCAGCCCGAGCTGACCGGTGCGCTGGAGGCGGGTTCGCCGCCCGCCGCCGCCGATCCCCTCGATGTGGCCGCGGCCGCCTATGTGCTGCGTCCGGTCGGCTGGGTCAAACTGGTCGAATCCGCCGGCGAGGAGGTCCAGCGCGCCGACGCGGAACGGGCCGACGAGGAGACCCGGCGCGAGCTGGAGCGCCTGCGCGAGGAGCTGGAGCGGGCCCGCGCCCACACCCGCGCCGAGACCGAGCGGCTGCGTATCGAGCTGGAGGCGGCCCGCAAGGAGGCCGAGTCGCTGCACCGCAAGCTGCGCAGCGCCCTGAGCGAGGTGAAGCGCGGCGAGGCCGCCCTGCGTCGCGGCGCCGCCGAGGCCGACACCGTACGCGCCGAATCGGCCGCCCAGCTCTCCGTCGCGGAGAGCGAGTCGCGCCGGCTCAAGGGGCGGCTGGGGGAGGCCGAGGCAGCCCTGGAGGCGAGCCGCCGGGCCGCCCGGGAGGGCCGCTCGGTGGAGGACATGCGGCTGCGGCTGCTCCTGGACACCGTGCTGGACGCGGCCTCGGGGCTGCGGCGGGAGCTGGCCCTCCCTCCGGCGACGACGCACCCCGCCGACACCGTGGACGCGGTGGAGCCCGGCCGGATGTCGCCCAAGGACATTGCCGCCAGGGCCCTTTCGGAGACCGATCCGGCGCTGCTGGATCAACTGCTGGCGCTGCCGCAGGCCCACCTCATCGTGGACGGCTACAACGTCACCAAGACGGGCTATCCCCAGATGCCGCTGGAGAAACAGCGGTTGCGACTGCTGGGCGGGCTCTCGGTGCTCGCGGCGCAGACCGGCGCCGAGATGACCTGCGTCTTCGACGGGGCCGAACTGGCCGCCCCGGTGCTGCTGGCCCCGCCCCGGGGCGTACGGGTGCTGTTCAGCAAGGCCGGAGTCACGGCGGACGAGCTGATCCGTCAACTGGCCCGCGCGGAACCGCCGGGGCGGCCCGTGGTGGTCGTCTCCACCGACCGGGAGGTGGCGGACGGCGTGGCGAAGGCCGGCGCGCGACCGGTAGCGTCCGTCCTGCTCCTCAAGCGCCTTTCACGCGTCTAACGGGATATGCGTGACATATGCGGTGTGTTTGATATGTGTGGCATGCCGGATTTCTGGGAACGTACGGTCAAGTCGCCGCTACACGCGGTGGGGTGAGAGTAAAGAAGTGCCTGATGTGACGAGAAAAATCCTGTGAGGATTTGAACTGATCACGAGATGGTCACTAGGGTCAGCTCGAACCTTCGCACGGTTGATCACCCATGGGGGGTGGCGGCGAAGGAACCGCCGAGTCCGTCATGAGCGCGGAGCCGGGGATCCTTATTCCCAACGGCCCGGTAGGCGGCTCTGAGGAAGAAGGAGCTCGACTTCGTGGCGTCCCACCGTCGTCCCAAGCAGCCGAGCCGCGCCCGCGTGACCGTGCTCACCGCGACCGCCGCCGCGGCCGTGGCCCTGACCTCCCAGGCCGCCCACGCCGACCCCAAGCCGAGCAAGGGCGAAGTCAAGTCGAAGGTCGACGACCTCTACCACGAGGCCGAGGCGGCCACCGAGAAGTACAACGGGGCCAAGGAGCAGCAGGACAACCTCAAGAAGGATGTCGACGCGCTCCAGGACAAGGTCGCCCGCGGCCAGGCCGAGCTCAACACGCTCCGCACCGAGCTGGGTTCCATCGCCACCGCGCAGTACCGCTCCGGCGGCATCGACCCCTCCGTGGCCCTCTTCCTCGCCTCGGACCCGGACAGCTTCCTCGACCAGGCCTCCGCGCTCGACCAGCTGACGGTCAAGCAGACGGAGTCGCTGCAGAAGATCCAGTCCAAGCAGCGCACCCTCGCCCAGCAGCGCAAGGAAGCCCAGGACAAGCTCGGCGACCTCGCCGACGTCCGCAAGACGCTCGGCGAGAACAAGAAGAAGTACCAGGGCAAACTGGCTGACGCCCAGCAGCTGCTCAACACGCTGACCCAGGCCGAGCGCGCCAAGATCCAGAAGGACGAGCAGCGCGCCAGCCGCGCCGCCGGCGACCGGGTCGAACTCGGCAACGAGTCCCCCGCGTCCGGCCGTGGGGCCGCCGCCCTGGCCGCGGCCGCCACGCAGATCGGCAAGCCGTACGTCTCCGGCGGCTCGGGCCCCAACTCCTACGACTGCTCCGGGCTGACCCAGTGGGCCTTCGCCCAGGCCGGCGTCTCCATCACCCGGACCACGTTCACCCAGCACAACGACGGCACGAAGATCGGCCGCAGCCAGCTCAAGCCGGGCGACCTGGTCTTCTTCAACAACCTGGCGCACGTCGGCTTCTACGCCGGCAACAACCAGATCCTGCACGCCCCGAAGCCGGGCACCGTCGTCCGCTACGAGTCGATGGACTACATGGGCACCTTCCAGTTCGGCGTCCGCATCTGACGTCACGGCACGCCCCGCGGCACGCCCGAACGAGGGAATCGCCGCGCACCACACTGACGCCCCCGCCCCGCCGGAGACCAAGGTCACCGGCGGGGCGGCGGCGTCCGGCCCCGCCGCCGCCACCGGCGCGGTCTTTTGCCGGTGCGTAGTCGCCCGATTACTGTCTGGCTGCCGCGCAGCTCCCGGTCTCCGTCCGCCCGCCCCGGGTGGCAGGGGCTGCGCACTACCGCGTCAGCGGAAGGGAGTGCGGCTACCTGTGGTGTCCCATCGCCGTTCCACACAGTCCGGCTTCAACAGAGGCGTCCGGGTCACGGTCATCTCGGCGGCCGCCGCCACCGCGGCCGCGACGCTGACCGGGGCCCCGGCGAGCGCCGACCCGAAGGACACCCGGGAGAGCGCCAAAGCCGCCGTCGACCGCCTCTACGGGGAGGCGGAGCAGGCCACCGAGCGCTTCAACGAGGCCGGGGAACGCGTGGACCGGCTGCGCGGCGAGGCGGACCGTTCCCAGGACGCCACGGCCCGGGGCCAGGAACGCGTCAACCGGATGCGCGACGCGCTCGGCGCGATGGCGGGCGCGCAGTACCGCACCGGCTCCATCGACCCGACGCTCGCCCTGCTGCTCTCCGCCGACCCGGACACCTACCTGGAGCGGGCAGCCGCCCTCGACCGGGCCGGCGCCCGCCAGGCGATGATCCTGGACAAGCTGCGGCACGCGCAGCGGGGGCTCGCCCAGACCCGCGCGGAGACCACCCGCGCCCTGACCGAGCTGGAGCGCAACCGGGCCGCCGTCACCCGCCACAAGCATGCCGTCGAGGGCAAGCTCCGTGAGGCCCGCCGACTGCTGGACTCGCTGCCGCCCGAGGAACGCGCCACCTTCGACCGGGCCGCCCGCTCCGGCCGCGAAGGGCTGCCCGACCTCTCCGGGGCCGCCCCCGGCTCGGCCCGCGCGATGTCCGCCGTGGCCGCCGCCCACCAGGCGCTCGGGAGACCCTACGTCTGGGGCGCCAACGGGCCCTCCGGGTTCGACTGTTCCGGCCTGATGCAGTGGGCCTACGGCCAGGCCGGGGTGAGCCTGCCCCGCACCTCCCAGGCCCAGCGGTACGCGGGCCGCATGGTGCCCCTCTCCCAGGCCCGGCCCGGCGACCTGGTCGCCTACCGCGCGGACGCCAGCCACATCGGCATGTACGTCGGCAACGGCCAGGTCATCCACGCCCCCTACCCCGGCGCCCCGGTCCGCTACGATCCGGTCGGCATGATGCCCGTCTCCTCGGTGACCCGGATCTGACCGTACGATCGGCAGGGTGGCCGTACGAGGATGTGACGCGCGAGGGGGACGCCCCCGGGGACGGCGGCGCCCGGCGGGCCTGCTGCTCGTCGGGCTCCTGACCGTGTCCGCCTGCACAGCCCCCGCCGACACGGAGACCTTCCTCACCACCGGCGCCCTCGACGCCACCCTGGAGCGCCGCGCGGCGGCCGTCCTCGCCCACGACCCGGCGGGCTACCTCGACGGCCTCGCCCCGGACGCCGCGAAGCTGCGGGCAGCCCAGCGTACCGAGCTGGACCGGCTCGCCGATGTGCCCCTGAAGTCCTGGACCTACGACGTCGAGGGCATCACCGAGCAGGACGGGCGGTGGGCCACCGCCGAGGTGGAGCTGCGCTACCGCATCGACGGGTACGACACCGCCCCCGTCGCCACCCGCCGCGTCCTGGAGCTGATGCGCGACGGGGAGCGCTGGTACATCACCGACGACCGGCCCGCCAAGGGAGCCTCCGGGCAGCTGTGGCAGCAGGGGGACGTCGAGGTCGTCGAGGGCGAGCACGCGATAGTCCTGGGTGTCGGGCGGTCCGAGGGCGAGCTGCGCCAGGTCGCCGACACCGTGGACCTCGCCGTACCGGCCGTGTCGGACGCCTGGCCGAGGCCCTGGACCCGCCGGGTGGTGATCCTCGTCCCGGACTCCGTCGAGGACATGGCGGGACTGCTGGGCTCGCCGGAGGCCAGCTACCGGGGCATCGCCGCCGTCACCACCGGCGAAGTGGGCGGCACCGGTGAGCGCCCGGCCATCGCCGACCGGGTGATCGTCAACCCGCAGGCGTACGCCACCCTGGGCAGTTTCGGGCAGCGGATCGTCCTGACCCATGAGACGACCCATGTCGCCACCCGGACCAGTACCTCCACCGCCACCCCGGTCTGGCTCTCCGAGGGCTTCGCCGACTGGACCGCCTACCGGGGCGAGGACCGCGCCGCCGACACCATCGCCCCCGAGCTGGCCGACGCCGTCCGCAGCGGCCGGACCCCCGCCGAACTCCCCACCGACCCGGAGTTCGGATTCGACGGCGACCCGGCGAAGCTCGCGGGGGCCTACGAGGGCGGCTGGCTGGCCTGCGAGCTGATCGCGGAGCGGTGGGGCAAGGAGAAGCTGGTCGCCTTCTACGAGACCGTCGGCGCGCACCCCGGGCGCGAGGGTGCGGTGGAACAGGCGCTGGACGCGGTGCTCGACACCACTCCCGAGCAGTTCACCGCCGACTGGCGCGACTACCTCGCCACCCGGCTCGGCTGACCCCCGCCCGCGAGAAGGGCGGCCCGGGCACGTGGCCGCCCCGGCACGGTCGACCGCCACAGCCGCCGCGCCGCGATCAGCGAGGCCGCCACCAGCAGCCCGTTCCGTACGAGAAGGAGCGTCACCCCCCACGCGTCGCTCGCCACCACATGGCCGAAGCCGACCGGGAACTCCAGCAGCGTCACCCCCGCCGCCACCAGCACCAGCACGGCCGGGAGCGTCATCGAGGCACCCCGGAACGCCAGACTCACCGCCGCGAGCCCGACCAGCCACACCACGTACTGCGGGCTGATCACCCGGCTGGTGACCGTGAACAGCAGCACCGCGGTGAACGCCGCCTCGGCGGGGGTGTGCGCCGCGAACACCCCCGCCCGAAGCCGCCACAGCAGCAGCCAGCCCAGCGCCAGGACGGCGAGCCCCAACGCCAGCGTCGACACCAGCTCCACGTGCGGGCCGAGGAACTCCAGCGAGCCGTAGCGCAGCTCCACCCGCCCCTCCCAGCCGAATCGCCGCGCCACGTGGAAGACCAGCGCCCCCAGGGACTCGACCTCGGTGCCCCGGTCCCGTTGGAAGGCCAGGAACGCGTACGCTCCCGGCATCCACTGTGCGAACGCCGCCGCGAGCCCCGCCGCCGTCAGCGCCGCCGTCGTCCAGGCCGCCCGTGTCACACGCCCCTTGCGCACCCCCACCAGCAGCAGTGCCGGCCACCCCTTCAGCAGTGCCCCGAACGCGGCCAGCGCCCCCAGGGCCCGGGGCATGCGCACCCCCGCCAGCAGCGCCGCCACCGCGACCGCCGTCACCATCAGGTCGTAGCGGGCATAGACCGTGGGCCCCAGCAGCGGCACCCCCACGATCCACACCCACGCGCCCGCCGCCCTTATCCCCGGCCGTCGCCCCGCGTACAGCAGCAGCCCCAGCACCAGCGCGTCGCAGAGCAGGACGAGGACGAAGAAGGCCGCCGCGTACTCCAGGAACGGCAGCAGGGCCGGGGAGAGGATCGCCAGGGCCGCTCCCGGCGGGTACTGCCAGGTGACGTCGTCCAGCGGATACGTACCGGTCAGCAGGACCTCGTACCACCTCCGGTAGATCACCGACACGTCCACCGTGACGTCCGGGCCGGGCACCGTGACCACCTTGAACACGCAGGCCAGCAGCCAGGCCCGGGTCAGCGCCCACACCGCGTACGGCCAGGGTCCCGCGCCGGTGGGTGCTCGTCCCGTCATCGCACCGTCCGCCTTCGTCGTCCCCCGCCGGTCTCCCGGCGGCCCATGATGCCGGGGGCCGGGCACGTCAGCGGTGAAGCGCGGCCGTTCGGTACTGTCGGCGACGATGGACAAGACCTTGATCGTGACCAATGACTTCCCGCCCCGCCCCGGTGGCATCCAGGCGTTCCTGCACAACATGGCACTGCGCCTGGATCCCGACCGGGTCGTCGTCTACGCCTCCACCTGGAAGCGCGGCGAGGAGGGCGCGGCGGCCACCGCCGCCTTCGACGCCGAGCAGCCGTTCACCGTGGTCCGCGACCGGACGACGATGCTGCTGCCGACCCCGCGCGTCACCCGCCGGGCCACCGGTCTGCTGCGCGAACACGGCTGCACCTCCGTCTGGTTCGGTGCCGCCGCTCCGCTCGGCCTGATGGCGCCGGCGCTGCGCCGCGCGGGCGCCCGGCGACTCGTCGCCACCACCCACGGCCACGAGGCCGGCTGGGCGCAACTGCCCGCCTCCCGGCAGCTGCTGCGCCGGATCGGGGAAGGCACGGACACGATCACCTATCTCGGTGAATACACCCGCTCCCGGATCGCCGGCGCCCTCACCCCCGAGGCCGCCGGGCGCATGGCCCAACTGCCGCCCGGCGTCGACGAGAAGACCTTCCACCCGGCGTCCGGCGGCGACCGGGTCCGGGCCCGCCTCGGGCTCTCCGACCGCCCGGTGGTCGTCTGCGTATCCCGCCTGGTGCCGCGCAAGGGCCAGGACACGCTGATCCTGGCCATGCCCGCGATCCTCGCGCGGCTCCCGGACACGGTGCTCCTGATCGTCGGCGGCGGACCGTACGCCAAGGAGCTGAAGCGGCTCGCGGCTCAGACCGGGGTCCAGGACTCGGTGCGCTTCACCGGACCGGTGCCCTGGGCCGAGCTGCCCGCGCACTACGGGGCCGGGGACGTCTTCGCGATGCCCTGCCGCACCCGGCGCGGCGGCCTCGACGTGGAGGGCCTCGGGATCGTCTACCTGGAGGCGTCCGCGACCGGGCTGCCCGTGGTGGCCGGCGACTCGGGCGGCGCCCCGGACGCGGTGCTCGACGGCGAGACCGGGTGGGTGGTGCGCGGCGGCAGCGCCGAGGAGTCGGCGGACCGGATCGTGACGCTGCTCGGCGACCCGGAGCTGCGGCGGCGGATGGGGGAGCGGGGCCGGGCCTGGGTCGAGGAGAAGTGGCGCTGGGACCTGCTGGCGGAGAGGCTCAAGACCCTGCTGTGAGCGCGCTCACGACGGAGGGGCCCGTACCGGGATATCGGACGCCGTCGGTACCGACGGCGTCCGGGGATATCGGTGCGGGCCCCTCCGCGCGACCACCGCTCAGGCGCGGTAGATCGACTCCACCTCGTCCGCGAAGTCCTTCGCCACCACATTCCGCTTCAGCTTCAGCGACGGCGTGATGTGGCCCGCCTCCTCGGTGAACTGGGCCGGAAGAATACGGAACTTGCGCACCGACTCGGCCTTGGAGACCGCCGCGTTGCCGTCGTCCACCGCCCGCTGCACCTCGGCCAGCAGCTCCGGGTCCTCGCGCAGCGAAAGGGCCGTCGACCCGGCCGGCTTGCCGTGCTCCTCGGCCCAGCGGCCCAGGAACTCCTCGTCCAGCGTGACCAGCGCACCGACGAACGGGCGGCCGTCGCCGACCACCATGCACTCGGCGACCAGGGCATGCGCCCGGATGCGGTCCTCGATGACGGCCGGGGCGACGTTCTTGCCGCCCGCCGTCACGATGATCTCCTTCTTGCGGCCGGTGATCGCGAGATAGCCGTCCTCGTCGAGCGTGCCGATGTCCCCGGTGTGGAACCAGCCGTCGGCCAGCGCCTCGGCCGAGGCCGACTCGTTCTTCCAGTAACCGGTGAACAGGTGCTCGCCGTGCAGCAGCACCTCGCCGTCGTCCGCGATCCGCACGACCGAACCGGGCAACGGCTGGCCGACCGTGCCGATCTTCGGCCGGTCCCACGGGTTGAACGCGGTCGCCGCACAGGTCTCGGTCAGGCCGTAGCCCTCCAGGACCGTGAAGCCGATGCCCCGGTAGAAGTGACCGAGCCGCTCGCCCAGCGGGGCGCCGCCCGAGATCGCGTACTCGCCCCGGCCGCCGAGGACGGCCCGGAGCTTGCCGAAGACCAGCCTGTCGAAGAGCTTGTGCTTGAGCCTCAGCCCCAGTGCGGGGCCCTGCGGGGTGCTCAGCGCCCTGCTGTAGGAGATCGCCGTGTCGGCGGCCCGGTCGAAGATCTTGCCCTTGCCGTCCGCCTGTGCCTTGGCGCGGGCCGCGTTGTAGACCTTCTCGAAGACCCGGGGCACGCCCAGGATCAGCGTCGGCCGGAACGAGGCCAGCTCGTCCGTGAGGTTCTTGATGTCGGGGACGCAGCCGAGCCTGATCGGGGCCATCACCGACGCCACCTCGACCAGCCGGCCGAAGACGTGCGCGGCGGGCAGGAACAGCAGCACCGAGCACTCGCCCGTGCGGAAGAGGGGCTTCAGCCGCTCCACCACGTTGCCGCACTCGGCGAAGAAGCTGCGGTGGGTGAGCACACAGCCCTTGGGGCGGCCCGTGGTGCCCGAGGTGTAGACGATCGTCGCCGGGTCGTCCGCCTTGGCGCTGCGCGTCCGCAGGTCCATGGTCTCCTCCGAGACCTCGGCCCCCGCCTCGGCCAATGCCTCCACCGCGCCCGCGTCGAGCTGCCAGACGTGCGCGAGATCCGGCAGCGCCTCCCGTACGGAGGCCACGGACGCGGCGTGCGCGTCGCTCTCCACCAGCACCGCCACCGCCCCGGAGTCGCCGAGGATCCACCGCACCTGCTCGGCGGAGCTCGTCTCGTACACCGGCACGGTCACCGCGCCCGCGCTCCAGATCGCGAAGTCCAGCAGCACCCACTCGAAACGGGTGCGCGACATCAGGGCGACCCGGTCACCGGGCTGCA
The DNA here is from genome assembly GCF_055583985.1 of Streptomyces sp. NPDC104313. Lineage (NCBI taxonomy): Bacteria > Bacillati > Actinomycetota > Actinomycetes > Kitasatosporales > Streptomycetaceae > Streptomyces > Streptomyces sp. NPDC104313. Next base: position 240,155 of record NZ_JBVJMW010000001.1, on the reverse strand, counting down.
CGCCCGAGGCGATCAGACCCTTGGCGGCGGCTCTCACCTCGGCCAGGAACCGCGTGGCGCTGACGTCCGTCCAGACGCCGGCCACCTTGCGGCTCATCACCGCGACTTCGGGATGGTGAGCGGCATTGCGGCGGATGAGATCCGTCAGGTTGCCGTCCGTCGGGACCTCGTACAGGGCCGGAAGGCTGAACTCGCGCAAGACTGCTGCTCCTCATCGGGCTCCGGTGCCACGGCTCTGTGTGACGCACCGGCTGCGGTCCAAGAACGGCGGGTGCTCAAGTGGGGTGAGCACGACTGGACTGCCCGGACGTTACCCACCAGTACTCGGTTCCGGATAGGGGGTTCCGGCCAGATGTCTTATGCGTCACACATATAAATGGCCCTTTCGCGCACAGTAGTCCACTGCCGTCCCGACGTGGAAGTAACCGCAGGTCCGGACGGTCTACCAGCGACGGAAGCGGCACCCTAGGGTGATCCCATGCGAGGCAGCGAACCGGACAGCCGGGACCGGGCCGGCGGATCGACCCGGATCCACGTGGTCAGCGACGTGCACGGCAACACCGAGGCCCTGGCCCGCGCCGGGGACGGCGCCGACGCCCTGATCTGCCTCGGTGACCTGGTGCTCTTCCTCGACTACGCCGACCACTCGCGCGGCATCTTCCCCGACCTGTTCGGCAGGGAGAGCGCCGACCGTATCGTCGCCCTGCGCACCGCCCGCCGCTACGACGAGGCCCGTGCCTTCGGCCGCGAGCTGTGGGCGGGCCGCGACCGTGACACCGAGATCCTCGGCGCGGTGCGCAAGCAGTACGCCGAACTCTTCGCGGCCTTCCCCACTCCGACGTACGCCACCTACGGCAACGTCGACATCCCCGGCCTCTGGCCCGAGTACGCCCGCCCCGGCACCATCGTGCTCGACGGCGAACGCGTCGAGATCGGCGGCCGGGTCTTCGGCTTCGTCGGCGGCGGCCTCACGACCCCGATGAACACCCCCTACGAGATCAGCGACGAGGAGTACGCCGCCAAGGTCGAGGGGCTCGGCCCGGTCGACGTCCTCTGCTCGCACATCCCGCCCGAGGTCCCCGAGCTGACGTACGACACCGTCGCCCGCCGCTTCGAACGCGGCAGCCGCGCCCTGCTGGAGGCAATCCGCGCCACCCGCCCCCGGTACGCGCTTTTCGGCCATGTTCACCAGCCGTTGGTCCGCCGGATGCGGATCGGGACCACCGAGTGCGTGAACGTCGGCCACTTCGCGTCGACCGGGACACCCTGGGCGCTGAGCTGGTGACCGCGGGCGGCCGGGGCGTGGACCGGAGCCCCCCGGGCACGCGATAGCCTGCACAGCGGCAGGCTCCTGCCGAACGCGACCGGTTACACCGCACTGGAGGGCCACGGCGATGGCTGAACACACCAGCTCGAGCATCACGATCGAGGCGGCGCCGGCCGACGTCATGGGCGTGATCGCGGACTTCGCCCGCTACCCGGAGTGGACCGGCGAGGTCAAGGAGGCCGAGGTCCTCTCCACCGACGACCAGGGCCGTGCCGAGCAGGTCCGCCTCGTCCTGGACGCCGGGGCGATCAAGGACGACCACGTCCTCTCCTACACCTGGACCGGCGCGAACGAGGTCAGCTGGAGCCTCGTCAAGTCCCAGATGCTGCGCTCCCTGGACGGCACGTACGCCCTCGCCCCGCTCGGCGGCGGCGAGCGCACCGAGGTCACCTACCGGCTCGCCGTCGACGTCAAGATCCCGCTGCTCGGCATGATCAAGCGCAAGGCCGAGAAGGTCATCATCGACCGCGCCCTCGCCGGTCTGAAGAAGCGCGTCGAGTCCGCACCGGAGAACTGAGGGCCGTGCGTACGGTCCTGGTCACCGGCCCCGGCGGTGCGGGCCGCACCACCGTCGCCGCGGCCACCGCACTGGCCGCTGCCGCGAACGGCAGCCGCACGCTGCTGGTCTCCGCCGAGGCCATACCCGGCTTCCCGGCCGCCTCGGAACCGACCCGGGCCGCCGACGGCCTCGACCACGCCCGCATCGACTCCGGCGAGCACTTCCGCGCCGAACTCACCGAGCTCCAGAAGCGCGCCTCCGGCGTCCTGGACCTGCTCGGCGCGGGCCGGCTCGACGGCGAGGAGCTCACCGAACTCCCCGGCTCCCCGCAGCTCGCCCTGCTGCACACCCTGCGCCGGGCCGCCGAGGGAGACTGGTCCGGCTACGACACCCTCGTCGTCGACCTGCCGCCGCTCGCCGAAGCCCTGGCCCTGCTCGCCCTGCCGGAACAGCTGCGCCGCTACCTGCGCCGGCTGCTCCCCGCCGAACGCCAGGCCGCCCGCGCCCTGCGCCCGGTCCTCGCCCAGCTCGCCGGGGTCCCGATGCCCGCGCAGTGGCTGTACGAGGCCGCCGCCCGCAAGGACGCCGAGCTGGCCGCCGTCCAGGCCCTGATCGAGGACGGGGCCACCACACTCCGCCTGGTCGCGGAGCCGGGGCCCGCCGGCGAGGACGCCCTGCGCGCCGCCCGTACCGGTCTCGCCCTGCACGGACTGGGCGCCGACCTGCTGGTCGCCTCCCGTGTGCTGCCCCGGCACTCGCCCGACCCCTGGTTCGCCGCGCTCGCCGCCCAGCAGGAGAAGTGCCTGGACCACTGGCACCAGGACGTGGCCCCGGACCTCCCCGTGCACGAGGCGGCCCACCTGGGCCGCGACCCCGAGGGCCCGGACGACCTGGCCGCGCTGGAGATGCCCGCCCCGGACCACCGGACGCCCGGCCGGGCCGGCGACCCCTGGTGGATCGAGGAGGACCCGGACGCCGAGGACGGGACCCTCACCCTCACCTGGTGCCTGCCGCTGCCCGGGGCCGCCAAGGAGCAACTGCGCCTGGTCCGCCGGGGCGACGAACTGCTCCTGACCGTCGGCCCCTTCCACCGGATCGTGCGGATCGCCTCCGCGCTGCGCCGTTGCACCGTCTCCGGCGCGGCCCTGTCCGACGGGGTGCTCCGGGTGCGGTTCACGCCGGATCCGGCCCTGTGGCCGCGCACCTCCTGAACGGCCTGCGGCCATTCGGGTAACGTCGGTAGTACGTGTACCGCAGGCCGACCGTCGGCCGCCCCGCGTCGCAGGAGTCCGCCATGAGTGAAGCCACCGATCGTCCCGTCGACGGCGACGCGTGGGCCGACGCCTGCGCCGAGGACCTCGCGGCCGAGAAGGCCCGCCGCCGAGCCGAGTACGGTCCCCAGCCCGGATCCGCCGCCGAGGAACTGCGCAAGCTGGTCGACGCGGTCGCCGACAAGGTCTCCTCGCTCCCGACCCCGCTGCTGGGCGCCGCCGCCCAGGGCGCGGTCCAGCAGGCCATCCGGCAGGCGAGGTCCGCCGTCGAACCGGTCATCGAACGCAACCCGCAGCTCTTCGACCACCTCGCCGCCGCGGGCAACGAACTGCTGGCCGCCTACCGCTCCGCGGTCGAGGGCCAGGAGAGCCGCTGGACCCGCACCACCGAGGGCGCGTCGGGCGCCGCGAGCCCCGCGGACCCCTCGAAGGAGGCCGCCGACGACCCGTCCGACCCCCGGGACGAAGGCCCCTCCGGCACCGAACGCATCGACCTGGACTGACCGGAGCCCCGACCGGCACCGACCGGCCCCGGCCGGGGCCGGGGCCGTGCCACGCCTCGGGTACGGTTGCCCCTAGCGGGGCTCGACCGAAACTGAGGGATTCATGGGACTCACCATCGGCGTCGATATCGGCGGCACGAAGATCGCGGCCGGAGTGGTCGACGAAGAGGGCCGGATCCTCTCGACGTTCAAGGTGGCGACCCCGCCGACGGCCGAAGGCATCGTCGACGCGATCTGCGCGGCGGTGGCCGGGGCGAGCGAGGGACACGAGGTGGAGGCCGTCGGCATCGGCGCCGCCGGCTATGTCGACGACAAGCGCGCCACCGTGCTGTTCGCACCGAACATCAACTGGCGTCACGAGCCGCTCAAGGACAAGGTCGAGCAGCGCGTCGGTCTGCCCGTCGTCGTCGAGAACGACGCCAACGCCGCGGCCTGGGGCGAGTATCGCTTCGGGGCAGGACAGGGTCACGACGACGTCATCTGCATCACGCTCGGTACCGGCCTCGGCGGCGGCATCATCATCGGCAACAAGCTGCGGCGCGGACGCTTCGGCGTGGCCGCCGAGTTCGGCCACATCCGGGTCGTCCCGGACGGTCTGCTGTGCGGCTGCGGCAGCCAGGGCTGCTGGGAGCAGTACGCCTCCGGCCGCGCGCTCGTCCGGTACGCGAAGCAGCGCGCCAACGCCACCCCCGAGAACGCGGCCGTGCTCCTCGGCCTCGGCGACGGCTCGGTGGACGGCATCGAGGGCAAGCACATCAGCGAGGCCGCCCGCCAGGGCGACCCCGTGGCCGTCGACTCGTTCCGTGAGCTGGCCCGCTGGGCCGGCGCCGGACTGGCGGACCTCGCCTCACTGTTCGACCCGTCCGCGTTCATCGTCGGCGGCGGCGTGTCGGACGAGGGCGAGCTCGTCCTCGACCCGATCCGCAAGTCGTTCCGGCGCTGGCTGATCGGCGGTGAATGGCGCCCGCACGCCCAGGTGCTGGCCGCCCGACTCGGCGGCAAGGCGGGACTCGTGGGAGCGGCCGACCTGGCCCGCCAGGGTTAGTCCCCGGCTCCGTACGACGCCCAGGGCGCCCGTCGCCGCCCTCCGGGGCAGCGGCGGGCGTCCGTCGTATCGTGGCCCGCATGGTCCTGACGCCACTGCCCGTCTCCCGTACCGAGCCGGACGGTTCAGCCGTCATCAGAGTGCTGAGCTACAACATCCGGTCGATGCGCGACGACACCGCCGCGCTGGCCCGGGTGATCCGCGCCTGCGCGCCCGACCTGGTCCTCGTCCAGGAGGCCCCGCGCTTCTTCCGCTGGCGCAAGGCCGCGGCCAGGCTGGCGAAGAGCAGCGGACTGGTGGTGCTGAGCGGCGGGGCCACCGCCGCCGGACCGCTGCTGCTGTGCTCGCTGCGGGTGACCGCCGAGCGCACCGAGGACGTCCTGCTGCCGCTCACCCCCGGCCTGCACCGCAGGGGCTTCGCCACCGCCGTGGTGCGGATCGCCGGGACCAGACTCGGGGTGCTGAGCTGCCATCTGAGCCTCCAGCGCGACGAGCGCCTCGCCCAGGCGGACCTGCTGCTGGAGAGGCTGGCCGCGATGGGCGTGGAGCACGCCGTGGCGGGCGGCGACCTCAACGACGTACCGACCGGGAAGGCGTTCCGGCACCTGGCCGCGCCCCTCCAGGACTGCCGGGCCGTCGCCCCGTGGGGTGATGAGCTGACGTTCCCCCCGGACGGACCGCGCAAGCGCATCGACGCGGTGTTCGCGACCCCCGGCGTCGACGTGCTCGGCTGCGGTGTCCCGACCGGGCTGGACGGGGTGAGCGGGGAAGACCTGAAGGCGGCCACGGACCATCTGCCGGTCCTGGCCGCCCTCAGAATTCCCGCCGGATGAGCGGCTACACGACCGCGCCGCGCCCCGGGTCGCCGTAGGTGTCGTCATCGTCGTCGTGCGGCATCCGGGCCACCAGGGTGGCGAAGCCGCCGAGGAAGCCCCCGATGCAGAGCGTGGTGAGCCACCACGTCATCTCCCAGCCGAACAGCACCGCGATCAGCATCAGGACCGGCCCGCCGATCACCGAGAGCCAGGCGAACTTCGCCGTGACGTCGGCCTCCGGCAGCGGCGGCGGCTCCGGGGGCACGAAATGGCCCTCGTCCCCGTCGTCCGGCTCGCCGACCCCGTCGTCCTTGGACCCGGGCAGCTCGTAGTCGCGGGGACCGGCCACACCGGGCGCGAAGACCACGGAACTGCCGAGCGGCTTCTTCTCCGGCGGCTTCGGGGGCGTCTTGCCCGACCCCTTGTCCGCCGGATCATCGGCGGAGCCGTCCTTCGGCCCCACCACATTGCGCTGACCGTCCTCCAGCAGCGCCAGGTCCTCGACGGACTTGAACGGCTTGGCGCCCGGCGGGTCCGGCGGCTCCTCCCCGTACCCCTCGACGATCGCGGCCCACGCCGCGTCCTCGTCGACCTCCCGCTCCTGCTCCGCTCCCTCGGCCCCCGTCTGCTTCGTCCCCTCCGGGACGGCCGCCGGCTCCGTGGGGCGCGGTTCGCGCTCCTCGTCGCTGCCTGTGCGTTCCGCGTCGTGCTCAGCCACCGGACGTGCTCCCCTTCATCCCGACGCTCGGTGCGAGACGGCCGATGAACCGGTAGCTCTCATCGAAGATCCGCTCCGCGTCATGGTCCAACGTCGCCACGTGGTAGCTCTGTTCCAACAGGATCTCCGAGACGTCCGTGGAGGAGATCCGGCTCAGGATCCGCGCGCTGTCCGCGGGCGGCACGACATGGTCCTGCGGGCTGTGCAGCAGGACCACCGGCTGGGTCACCTGGGGCAGCTCCCCGTCGACCAGCCGGAAGAACTTCCGCACGGAGTGAGCGGCGTGCAGCGGCACCTTGTCGTAGCCGACCTCGTGCGACCCCGGGAGCGCGATGTCGTCGGACAGGCCCTTGGTCGTCCGCACCAGATGACGGGCCACCGGCAGCGCGTACGCGGCGAGGCCGTGCACCTTGTTGGCCGGGTTGACCAGCACCAGGCCGCTGATCGCGTTTCCGTGCTTGGCCGCGAGCCGCAGGCTCAGCGCGCCGCCCATGGAGAGGCCGAAGACGAAGACCCGCTCGCACGTCTCCCGCAGCACGCGCAGCTCCCGGTCCACCTCCGCGTACCAGTCCTGCCAGCCGGTGACCGCCATGTCCTCCCAGCGAGTGCCGTGGCCCGGCAGCAGCGGCAGCGAGACCGTCAGCCCGCGCTCGGCGAGATGCTCCGCCCAGGGGCGCAGCGACTGCGGCGATCCGGTGAAGCCATGACAGAGGAGGACGCCGACCTCTCCGCCCTCGTGGCGGAACGGCTCGGCTCCAGGGAGGACCGGCACCAGGGTCTCCTGTTCGTGGGACGGGGGCGGGCGGGCACCTGGGGGAGTGCTTGACGGATGGCTTCACCGTACGCGACCGGACCGACACCGACCAGGGCCGTCGCGCCCCCCGGGCCGCCCCGCACGGCCCGCCGGGGCAGCCGGTCCTTCCATGCCGGGCAAAGGCCGCGACGACCTCACAGGCTAAGGTCTCAACGACAGCACACAGGAGGCACAAGAGTTGATCTACGGCGCAGTGAAGTTCTCCATCGGCGGGTCCCTGAAGCTCGCCTTCCGGCCGTGGGTGGAGGGCCTGGAGAACATCCCCGAGCGCGGTCCGGCGATCCTCGCGAGCAACCACCTGTCGTTCTCCGACTCGTTCTTCCTCCCGGCCGTGCTGGACCGCAAGGTCACCTTCATCGCCAAGGCCGAGTACTTCACCGCGCCCGGGGTCAAGGGCAAGCTCACCGCCGCCTTCTTCAAGGGCGTCGGCCAGCTCCCCGTCGACCGCTCCGGAGCCCGCGGCGCGGGCGAGGCGGCGATCAGGGCGGGCATCCAGGTCGTCGAGAGCGGCGGCCTCTTCGGCATCTACCCCGAGGGCACCCGCTCGCCCGACGGCCGCCTCTACCGGGGCAAGCCCGGCGGCCTGGCCCGGGTCGCGCTGGCCACCGGAGCGCCCGTGATCCCGGTCGCCATGATCGACACCGAGAAGATCCAGCCGCCCGGCCAGGTGATGCCCAAGCTGATGCGCCCCGGCATCCGGATCGGCAGGCCGCTGGACTTCAGCCGCTACCAGGGCATGGACGGCGACCGCTTCATCCTGCGCTCGGTGACCGACGAGGTCATGTACGAGATCATGAAGCTCTCCGGCCAGGAGTACGTGGACGTCTACGCCACCGCCGCCAAGCGCCAGATCGCCGACGAGGCGAAGGCCAGGGCGGAGGAGGCCAAGCGCGCCCAGAAGCAGGCCGCCGCGAGCAACGAGAACGGAACGGAACGGTCCGACGCGTAACCGCGTCGTTCACCGCCCGGGGGGTGTGGGGCCATGGCCAAGCGTGAGCGGGTCGTACGGATGTCGGTCGAGCTGCCGCTGTGGCGCGCGCTGACGGGCTACCGCGTCCTGACGATGATCTACGCGGTACTGCTCGCGATCTTCGGGAAGGACAACTTCGGCCAGCAGAGGTTCGAGCGGCCCTGGGTGGCCGTCGCGTATCTGGCGTTCCTCTTCGTCTGGACGCTCGCCACGCTGCCGAAGGTCCGCTCGGCGGCCGGCTGCACCAAACGCTTCCTCGTCGCGGACCTGGTCGTCGCGCTGGCCGGCATCCTGCTCACCCCGCTCGCCGACTTCGACTCGCAGTCGTTCGACGGCCCGACGCTGCCGTCGATCTGGACGGCCGGCGCGGTCCTCGCCTTCGCGATCAAGGGCGGCTGGCGGTGGGCGGCCTTCGCCTCCACGTTCGTCGCCGCCGCCAACATCATCCAGCGCGGTGAGCCCAGCCGGGACACCTACCACAACGTCCTGCTGGTCTGGGTCGCCTCCATCGCCATCGGGTACGTCGTCGAGGTCGCCCGCGCCAGTGAACGCACTCTGGCCCGCGCCCTGGAGATCGAGGCCACCACCCGCGAACGCGAACGGCTCGCCCGCGACATCCACGACAGCGTGCTCCAGGTCCTCGCCATGGTCCAGCGCCGGGGCACCGCCATCGGCGGCGAGGCGGCCGAGCTGGGCCGGATGGCCGGGGAGCAGGAGGTCGCCCTGCGCACCCTGGTCACCAGCGGCCTGCTCCCACCGACCCGGGTCTCCGAGGACGCCGCCGAGGGGGCCGTGGTGCGCACGGTCGAGGTGGACGACGAAGGCTCCGGCGACGGGGCCGCCCGCGACCTGCGGGCCCTGCTCGCCCCGCACGCGGGATCCCGCACGAGCTTCGCGGAACCGGGCGCCCCGGTGCTGCTCCCCGCGGAGTCGGCCCGGGAACTGGCCGCCGCCGTCAGCGCCGCCCTGGACAACGTGCGGGTTCACGCGGGCCCGGACGCCCAGGCGTGGATCCTGGTCGAGGACGAGCCCGGCGAGGTCATCGTCACCGTCCGGGACGACGGCCCCGGCATCCCGGACGGGCGGCTCGCCCAGGCGGAGGGGGAGGGGCGGCTCGGAGTCGCGCTGTCCATCCGGGGCCGGCTGCGCGACCTGGGCGGCACGGCAGAGCTGATCTCGGTGCCCGGACAGGGCTGCGAGGTCGAGTTGAGGGTTCCCAAAGCACCGAAGGTTTCCCGGGGGAAGGCAGGATCGGCCCGATGAGTACACGGAACGCAGCAAACGCAGCACAGGACGAGCAGGGGGCCACAGGCCGGCCCATCAGGGTCATGGTCGTCGACGACCACCCCATGTGGCGTGACGCGGTCGCCCGCGATCTGGCCGAGTCCGGCTTCGACGTCGTCGCGACCGCCGGGGACGGCCCGCAGGCGGTCCGCCGGGCCAAGGCCGTGAACCCGGACGTCCTGGTCCTCGACCTGAACCTCCCCGGCATGCCCGGCGTCCAGGTCTGCAAGGAGCTCGTCGGCTCCCACCCGGGCCTGCGGGTCCTGGTCCTCTCCGCGAGCGGCGAACACGCCGACGTCCTGGAGGCGGTGAAGTCCGGGGCCACCGGCTATCTGCTGAAGTCCGCCTCCACCCAGGAACTGACCGACGCCGTCCGCTCCACCGCGGCCGGCGACCCGGTCTTCACCCCGGGCCTCGCGGGCCTGGTCCTCGGTGAGTACCGCCGGCTCGCCTCCGACCCCGTACCCGTGGCGTCGAACGAGCCCAAGGCCCCGCAGCTCACCGACCGGGAGACCGAGGTGCTGCGGCTGGTCGCCAAGGGACTCTCGTACAAGCAGATCGCCGAACGCCTGGTCATCTCGCACCGCACCGTGCAGAACCATGTGCAGAACACCCTCGGCAAGCTCCAGCTGCACAACCGCGTGGAGCTCGTGCGGTACGCCATCGAGCGCGGCCTCGACGACGTCTGACCGGCGGGTCCGGGGGCGGAGCCGTATATTCGCGTTGTCCGGCCCCGCCCGCGGAAACAGATCGGGAGTACCCGTGGAAATCCTGGCCTTCGGTGTGCAGTCCGACGAGAAGCCCCTGATCGAGAAGGCCTTCGAGGGGCTGCACGAGGTCCGCTGCCTGGACGTCTTCCTGAACCGGGACACCGCCCCCATCGCGGCCGGCTACGAGGCCGTCTCCACCAGCGTCAACGCCGACCTCGGCTCCCAGGTGCTCCAGACGCTCGCCGCGGGCGGCACGCAGTTGATCGCCCAGCGCTCCACCGGCTTCAACAACATCGACCTGGAGGTCGCCGAGCGCCTCGCCCTGCGCGTCGCCCGGGTCTCGTACTACTCCCCGTACTCGGTCGCCGAATTCGCCTGGACGCTCGCCATGGCCGTCAACCGGCGCATCATCCGCGCCGCGAGCCGCACCCGGGACTTCGACTTCCGGCTGGACGGGCTGCTCGGCCGGGACATGCGCGGGCGGACCGTCGGAGTGCTCGGCACCGGGAAGATCGGCGAGGCGTTCACCCGGATCGCCCACGGCTTCGGCATGAAGCTGCTCGGCTGGGACGTGGCGGAGAATCCGGCCTGCGTCGAGCTGGGCATGGAGTACGTCGACAAGGAGCGGCTGTTCGCCGAGGCCGACCTGATCAGCCTGCACGTGCCGCTGCTGCCCAGCACCCACCACATCATCGGCGAGGCCGCCCTGAAGGCGATGAAGGACGACGCGATCCTCGTCAACTCCAGCCGCGGCGGCCTCATCGACACGACCGCCCTGGTCACCGAGTTGCGCGCGGGCCGCTTCCTCGGCGTCGGACTCGACGTGTACGAGGCGGAGGCCGGGCTGTTCTTCCTCGACAAGTCCCTGGAGGGCATCGACGACGACACCCTCGCCCGGCTGGTGACCTTCCCCAACGTCGTCGTCACCTCCCACCAGGCGTACTACACCGAGGACGCGGTGGGCCAGATCATCGACGCGACCGTGAAGAACGTCAGCGACTACCTGGCCCGCCGCACCAGCGAGAACGTCCTCGTGCCGAGGACGTGAGGACGTCCCTCAGCTCGGCACCACCGGCAGCCCCGCCAGCAGCTCCGTCACGATCACCGAGCCCCGCACGGTCAGCACCGACTCCGGGTGGAACTGCACCGAGGCGAAGCCGGGACCCCGCAGCGCGTGCAGCTCGTCGCTGTCCTCGTCGCGGCTCACCTCGATCCCGTGCGCGGCCAGCTCCACGGCGGCCGGAGCGTCGCACCGCCCGGTGAAGCTGTTGTAGAAGCCCACCGTCTCCGGCCGGCCGAACAGCTCGATCCGGGTCTGCGCCCCCTGGTACGGCACGGCCCTGCGCACGACCTCCAGTCCCAGCTCCGCCGCGATCAGCTCGTGCCCGAGGCAGACCCCCAGCAGCCCGTGCCGGTGGTCTCGCACCAGCTCCGCGGCGAGCTCCCGCAGCAGCCGCATCTTCGGGTCGGTGAGATCGCCCGGATCACCCGGACCCGGACCCAGCACCACCGGCCCTTCGTGCGCCCGCACCACCTCGCGCAGCCCCGGCTCGTCGTAGCGGCGCACCGAGACGTCCAGCCCCGACGCCCGCAGCAGATGGGCCAGCATCGCGGTGAACGAGTCCTCGCCGTCCACCACCAGCGCGTGCCCCGAGAGATCCTGGGTCCGCTCCTGCATCCGCAGCCAGAACGGCGCGAGCCCTCCGCGCCGGTCGTCCAGCGCCGCCTGCACCCGGGGGTCGGAGGCCAGCCGAGGCCGGTCCGCCTCGGCTCCGGGCCGGCCCGGCCGCACCCCCAGCGCGGCCAGCACCCCGGCCGCCTTGGCATGCGTCTCGGCGACCTCGCTCTCCGGGTCCGAGTGGCGGACGAGGGTGGCCCCGACGGGCACCTTCAGCGAGCCGTCCGGGGTGATGTCGGCCGTACGGATCAGGATCGGCGAGTCCAGGGTCTGCGCCCCGCTCGCGTCCCGGCCCAGCAGGGCCAGCGCGCCCGCGTAGTAGCCGCGGCCCCCGGACTCGTACCGCTCGATGACCCGGCACGCGTTCTGCACCGGGGAGCCGGTGACGGTCGCCGCGAACATCGTCTCGCGCAGCACGTCCCGTACGTCCAGCGAGGACTTCCCGCGCAGCTCGTACTCGGTGTGCGCGAGGTGCGCCATCTCCTTGAGCCGGGGCCCGACCACCACCCCGCCCATGTCGCCCACCGTGCACATCATCTTCAGCTCCTCGTCGACCACCATGGACAGCTCCTCGCTCTCCTTGCGGTCCCCGAGGAACGCCAGCAGACTCTCGGCGGTGGGCCCCTCGGCCGGGTAGCGGTACGTCCCGCTGATCGGGTTCATCACGACCGTCCCGCCGGACATCCGTACGTGCACCTCCGGGCTGGCCCCCACCAGCGTCCTGTCCCCGGTGTGGACGACGAACGTCCAGTACGCGCCCCGCTCGCCCGCCAGCAGCCGCCGGAACAGCGCCAGCGCGTCCGCCCGCCCGAACCCGGGGATCGCGCCCCGGAACGTGCGCCGGATCACGAAGTTCGCGCCCTCGCCCTGCCCGATCTCGTCCCGGATCACCCGCCGCACGATGTCCGCGTACTTTGCGTCCGGCACGTCGAAACCGAGGTCCTCCACCCTCACGTCATGGGCGGGCAGCGCCGCCAGCAGCTCCGTGAGCTCCAGCTCGTGCGTCTCGTCGGCCACCAGCACGCTCAGCGGGGTGCCGTCGTCGCGCACGTCGAAGCCGCGCTCGGCGATCTGCCGGAACGGCACCAGGGCCAGCGCGGGTGCCGTACCCACCGGCAGGTCGGCCAGCCGCTTCGCCTCCCGCACCCCGCCGATCAACAGTTCGACGTGATCGTGGTCACGGCCGGGCGTGCGCCGGTGCAGCAGGGCGAACGGCGGGGCGTCCTCCGCGAGCAGCCGGCGGAGGAGACCGGAGGCGGGGCGGGATGCGGTCTGCGACATGGGAGCAGGTTCCTTCCGGACGGCCCGTACAGGACTCCGTACGGGATTCACAGGGGAGGAACGGCTCCGCAACGCGGAAAGGCCGCCCCTCGGGCGGCCTTCGCGAAGTGTCAGCGCGATGAATCAGCGGGCCGCCGGATGAGCGGTCCACCACCAGTTCTGGATCGAGATCCCGATCAGTCGCGTCGACATGCCCCGACCCTAGCGGACCGGTCCGGGCATCGGAGCGGGTGTCTCATCTGTTGAGCGCACGGCTGGACGCCCCTTCCGACCCCGTAATGTTGTGCTCGTGACCGTGAACGCCAATACCTCCGTCGCCGGTGGCAACACCTGGCGAGACCTTCCCGCGGCGCAGCAGCCCGAGTACCCCGACTCCGAGGCCCTGCGCGATGTACTCGCGGACCTCGCGTCGTATCCGCCGCTCGTCTTCGCCGGCGAGTGCGACCAGCTGCGCGCCCGCATGGGAGCCGTCGCCAAGGGCGAGGCGTTCCTGCTGCAGGGCGGCGACTGCGCCGAGGCCTTCGACGCCGTGTCCGCCGAGCACATCCGGGCCAAGCTGAAGACGCTGCTCCAGATGAGCGCCGTCCTGACCTACGCGGCCTCCGTGCCCGTGGTGAAGGTCGGCCGGATCGCGGGCCAGTACTCCAAGCCGCGCTCCAAGTCGACCGAGACCCGCGACGGTGTGACCCTGCCGACGTACCGCGGCGACTCGGTGAACGGCTTCGCCTTCACCGAGGAGGCCCGGATCCCGGACCCCGCGCGGCTGAAGCAGATGTACCACGCGTCCTCCTCCACGCTGAACCTGGTGCGCGCCTTCACCACCGGCGGTTACGCCGACCTGCGCCAGGTCCACGCCTGGAACCAGGACTTCGTGAAGTCGTCCCCCTCCGGGCAGCGCTACGAGGCGCTGGCCCGCGAGATCGACAACGCGCTGAACTTCATGAAGGCGTGCGGCACCGACCCGGCCGAGTTCAAGGCGGTCGAGTTCTACGCCTCGCACGAGGCCCTGCTGCTGGACTACGAGTCGGCGCTGACCCGTACGGACTCGCGCACCGGCGAGCTGTACGACACCTCCGCCCACATGGTCTGGATCGGTGAGCGCACCCGGCAGATGGACGGCGCGCACATCGAGTTCGCCGCCCGGATCCGCAACCCGATCGGCATCAAGCTGGGCCCGACGACCACCGTCGACGAGGCGCTCGGCTACGTCGACCGCCTTGACCCCGGGCGGGAGCCCGGCCGGCTGACCTTCGTCGTCCGGATGGGCGCCGACAAGGTCCGCGACAAGCTCCCCGAGCTGGTCGAGAAGGTCACCGCTTCGGGCGCGACCGTCGCCTGGGTGACCGACCCGATGCACGGAAACACCTTCGAGGCCGCCTCCGGCCACAAGACGCGCCGCTTCGACGACGTCCTGGACGAGGTCAAGGGCTTCTTCGAGGTCCACAAGGACCTCGGCACCCACCCGGGCGGCATCCACGTGGAGCTGACCGGCGACGACGTCACCGAGTGCGTCGGCGGCGGCCACGAGATCTTCGTGGACGACCTGCACCAGCGCTACGAGACGGCCTGTGACCCCCGGCTCAACCGGAGCCAGTCCCTCGACCTGGCCTTCCTCGTCGCCGAGATGTACCGCGACCAGTAGTCCGGCAGACCGGGAGGATTCCCGGCAGTCGCACCTGTGGGGCACGGATCCATGTGATCCGTGCCCCACAAGTCGTATCCGGACTTTTACGGTGGTCGAGCGGCGGGTAAGGTTAGGTTAGCCTCACCGTGGAAATCGGAGCGGCGCCCGTGACCGACCCGCAGGGAGGTGAACCGCATGTACGTCTGTTCCTGCTTCGGCATCACGGAAGCGCAGGTCAGGAAGCATGCGGACGACGGAGCCTGCACACCCCGGCAGATCGCGTCGGCCTGCAAGGCCGGGACGGACTGCGGAGGATGTGTGCGCCGTATCCAGGCCCTGCTGGGCCGGGGCGACTGCCCCCGCGGCGAGCTGCTCGACCAGCGACAGGAACCCGCGACCGCCTCCCTCGCGCACCCGACCGTCGCGGCATCGGCCGCGGCGGCGGCCGCCATCGGCGCGATCCGGGGCGTGAGGCTCACCGACGCCGCCTGACCGGCGCGCACCGCCCGGGGAAAGCCCGGGTGCGGTCCGGTCAGCTCTCCGGCTGCTCGATCAGCTGGGCGATGTAGAGCGGCTCACCGAGCTTCTCGACCAGCTCCAGCTGGGTGTCGAGATAGTCGATGTGGTGCTCCTCGTCCTTGAGGATCGACTCGAAGACGTTCGCGGACGTGATGTCGCCCTTGCCGCGCATCACCTCGATTCCGCGCTTGAGGCGGTCGATCGCCTCCACCTCGACCTGGCGGTCCGCCTGGAACATCTCGGTCACCGTCTGGCCCACCCGCACATGGAAGAGCCGCTGGTAGTTCGGCAGGCCGTCGAGGAACAGGATCCGGTCGGTGAGGATCTCGGCGTGCTTCATCTCGTCGAAGGACTCGGTCCGGGTGTACTTGGCGAGCTTCGTCCACCCGAAGTTGTCCTGCATCTTGGCGTGCAGGAAGTACTGATTGATGGCAGTCAATTCGGCGGTCAGCTGCTCATTGAGAAACTCAAGGACCTCGGGGTCGCCCTGCATGGCAAAGGCTCCTTCCAACCGGTGATCGATTCTGCGAGCTGGCCAGATCCTCGCACCGCGCCCAGCGGCCGTCCAGTAAGTGCACACTTAGTATGAGTTGCCCGGATGGGTACTCCCTGGTCATGACCACCCCTGCCTGTCTGTCACCATGGAGGCATGGGTCAGCCGGAAAGCCGGGAAAACCGCGAGACAGAGCAGTCCGAGCTTCCGCCGGGACAGCGACTGCAGCGGGGATGGCCGGTCACCCATTACGGGCCCGTTCCCAAGTTCAAGCCCGACCGCTGGGAGTTCCGGGTCTTCGGGGCCACCGCCGACGGCGACAAGCACTGCTGGAACCACCAGGACTTCTCGGCGCTGCCTTTCTCCTCGGTCGTCGCCGATCTGCACTGCGTGACGAAATTCAGCATGATCGGCGCCGAATGGGGCGGGATCCCCGCCCGTACGGTCCTCGAGCTGGCACCGCCCGCCCCCGACGCCACCCATGTGATGGTCTGGGCCGAATACGGCTTCTCATCGAATCTGCGCCTGGACGACTTCGCCTCCGAGCGCACCCTCTTCGCCACCCACAAGGACGGCGAACTCCTCACCGCCGAGCACGGCTTCCCGCTCCGCCTCGTCGTCCCGCACCTGTACGCCTGGAAAGGCCCGAAATGGGTCCGGGGCATCGAGTACATGACGGCGGACCGGCGTGGATTCTGGGAGGAGCGGGGCTACCACAACATCGGCGACCCCTGGGGCGAGCAGCGCTACTCCTATCAGGAGGAGCCCGGGGACGGCCCCGAACTCTGACGCGGCCCGCGCAGATCCTTCGGTATTGAGCCTTCAGTTCCGCGCAGTCGGTCCCGTGATCTGACGCGTCTCGCGCAGAGCCTTCAGCCGGGCCACGTCCGCCGCGTGCCCCTCCTTGCCGCCGGGTGTCTCGATGATCAGCGGCACGCCTGCGGTCGCCGGATGCGCGAACAGCTCACGGAAGGGCTCCACCCCGATGTGACCGGCGCCGATGTTCTCGTGCCGGTCCTTGTGGGCGCCCACGACGTCCTTGGAGTCGTTGGCGTGGATCAGCTTGAGCCGCCCCTCGCCGACCGTCTCCACCAGCAGGTCGAGCGTCTGCCGCATCCCCGAGGGGCCGGCCAGATCGTGCCCGGCGGCGTAGATGTGGCATGTGTCCAGGCAGATGCCCAGCTTCGGGTGGGAGTCCAGCGCCTCGAAGTACGGACCGAAGTCCCAGGTCCGCGAGCAGAGCGAGAAGCCCTGGCCGGCCGTCGACTCCAGCAGAAGATCCGGGGAGTCGTCGTGGGTCAGCTCGTCCAGCAGCGGGCGCAGGTGCGTCCGCACCTGGGCCAGCGCCTCGGCGCGCGGCCGTCCGCCGGTCGCCGAACCGGTGTGCACCACCACGCCCAGCGCGCCGATCTCCCGGGCCCGCCGCAGCGAGTGGCGCAGGGACTCCACGGACTTCTCGACCGTCGCCTCGGTGTGCGAGCCGAAGTTGATCAGATACGGGGCGTGGACGTACGCCGGGATCGAGTCCGCCGCGCACCCGGCGCGGAACAGCTCGTCCTGCGCCGGGTTCCCGGCGGGCGTGGCCCAGCCGCGCGGATTGGCCACGAAGACCTGCACGGCCTCCGCCGCCAGTTCCCGGGCGTACTCCAGGCCGACCTTGGACAGGCCGCCGGCCACCGGAACGTGTCCGCCCACCGGGTTGCGCAGTGTGTGCATCTGGTTCTAGAGCCCCTTGGTCCTGATCGTGATCGTGGCCCCTTCGGGGGCCTGCTCGCCGCCGTCCACGGACTGGCTCGCGATCGTGTCGCTGAAGGAGAGGAACGGCCGGTCGACCTTCACGTCGAAGCCCGCCTCCTCCAGGGTGCTCCGCGCCTCGTCGACGTCCCGGCCGGTGACGTCCGGGACGTCCAGGATCCGGGGACCCTTGGAGACGGTCAGCTCGATCGTGTCGCCCTCGGCGGCCTCGACGCCCGCACCGGGGGACTGTTCGGCGACGGCGCCCTCGGCCTCGGGGGAGTGGACCCGGCCGGGCAGCACCTGGGCCTTCAGCCCCTCGGCCGCCAGCTCGGCGGTGGCCTCCTCGGCCGGAAGACCGGTGACATCCGGGACGTCGACGGGAGCGCCCTTGCTGACGACGAGCGCCACGGCCGCGTCCGGATTGCGGTCGGTGCCCGCGCGGGGATCCGTGCGGATCACCCCGCCGCGGGCCACGTCCTCGCTGAACTCCCTGGTCGCCATCCCGGGGACCAGGCCCACCTTCTTCAGGGAGCGCCGGGCGTCCGCGAGCGAGCGGCCCACGACATCGGGCACCCGCACGATCTCCGGACCCCGCGAGACGAGGAGCTTCACCGAGCCGTTGCCCCGGATCCGGTCGCCGGAGGCGGGGTCGCTGCTCACGACCGAGCCCCGCTCGACGGTGCCGCTGAAGACCCGCTCCACGCCCTTCAGCCCGAGCCCCTCGTCGGAGAGCCGCTTCTCGGCGGTCTGCTGGGTCTGGCCCAGCAGCGAGGGGACCTGGGTGAACTGCCCGGAGTTGATGTACCAGACGCCCGTCCCGATGCCCAGCGTCAGCAGTACGGCCGCGAGCACCGTGATCAGCTTGCGGTGCGGCCCGCCGAACGGGCCGCGACGGCCGGTCCCGCGCCGGGGAACGGCGGATCCCGCGGGCGGCATCACCAGCCGGCTGGTGCGGTGCACGCCGTCGCCGTCCGCCGGGAGGGCCCGCGGGATCACGCTCGTACGGTCGTCCGCGCCGTCGTGGGCATCCGACAGCGCCCCCGGCGGTACGGCGTCCAGCTCGGCGTCGGTCAGCGCGGCTCGGGCCTCACGGGCCTCGGCCAGCAGCAGCACCGCGTCGTGCGGGCGCACCTCGGGATTGCGGGCGGTCGCGCTCGCCACCAGGCTGTCCAGCGCGACCGGGAGCCCCGGCACGACGGCGGACGGGGCCGGGACGTCGGAGTTGAGGTGCCGGTAGATGACCTGGGCGGCGTTCTCGCCGGTGTGGGGCTTGGCGCCGGTCAGCATCTCGTAGAGCACGACCCCGCAGGCGTACACATCACTACGGGTGTCGGCCGAGCCGTGCTCGATCTGCTCGGGGGCCAGATACGACACGGTGCCCAGCAGGGAGCCGGTGCTGTCCGTGGCCGTGCCGACCGCCCTGACCAGGCCGAAGTCGGCGACCTTCACCCGGCCGTCATCCCCTATCAGGACGTTCTCCGGCTTCATGTCGCGGTGCACGAACCCCGCCCGGTGCGCGGCGCCGAGCGCGGCGAGCACCGGCTCCAGGATGTCCAGCGCCGCCCGGGGCCGCAGGGCACCGCGCTCGCGCAGCACGTCGCGCAGGGTGCAGCCCGCCACGTACTCCATCGCGAGATAGACATACGCGCCCTCGGCGCCCTGGTCGAAGACCGCGACGACATTGGGGTGCGCCAGGCGGGCCACCGACTTGGCCTCACGGATGAAGCGCTCGACGAACGAGACATCGGTGGCGAGCGCCGGGTGCATCACCTTGAGGGCGAGCACCCGGTCCAGGCGGGTGTCCACGGCCCGGTAGACCGTGGCCATCCCGCCGACGGCGATGCGCGCCTCAACGCGATACCGGCCGTCGAGCAGCTGCCCGACGAGAGGGTCCTGGAGGGTCGTGTCCACCCCGAGAGTCTACGAGCCGCCACCGACACCCCGGACGGGCAAGGGCGTTCCCGGGGCCTTCCGCAGCCGATCCGTGACAGGGACACGCCCTGATCGAGACGGGGCACGCCCCGGGCGGCGAGCGCGTGCGGGTACTCAGAAAGCCGGGTGCTCCGGATCGAGCACCGCTCGCCCGGTCACCGGGGACGAGGCCTCGGCGAAGTGGCGGCGCGGAATCCGGCCCGCCCGGTACGCGAGCCGCCCGCCCTCCACCGCATGGCGCATCGCCCCGGCCATCAGCTCCGGCTCCTGGGCCCGGGTCACCGCCGAGGCGAGCATCACAGCGGCGCACCCCAGCTCCATCGCCTGCGCCGCGTCCGAGGCGGTGCCGGCCCCCGCGTCGAGGATCACCGGCACCCCGGCCCGTTCGACGATCAGCTCGAAGTTGTGCGGGTTGCGGATGCCGAGTCCGGAGCCGATGGGGGAGCCGAGCGGCATGATCGCCGCGCACCCCACATCCTCCAGCTTCCGGGCCAGGACCGGATCGTCGTTGGTGTAGGGCAGCACGGTGAACCCGTCGTCGACCAGGATCTCCGCGGCGTCCAGCAGTTCGATCGGATCGGGCAGGAGGGTCCGCTCGTCGGCCACCACCTCCAGCTTCACCCAGGGGGTGCCGAGCGCTTCCCTGGCCAGCCGCGCGGTCAGCACCGCCTCGCCCGCGGTGAAGCAGCCCGCCGTGTTCGGCAGGACCTGGATGGAGAGCCGCTCCAGCACCGAGAGCACCGAACCCCGCACGGTCGGGTCCAGCCGGCGCATCGCGACCGTGGTCAGCTCGGTGCCGGAGGCGATCAGCGAGCGCTCCAGCACCTCCAGGCTCGGCGCTCCGCCGGTGCCCATGATCAGCCGGGAGCGATAGGTGGCGGGACCCAGCGTGAAGACGTCGTCCGACATGGTCAGCCTCCTTGTACGGCGGTCAGGACCTCGACGCGGTCGCCCTCGCCGAGCGTCGTGGCGGCCCACTGGCCGCGCGGGACGACGCTCTCGTTGACGGCCGCGGCGACCCCGGAGCGGGCCGGGGTCAGCGTGGCGACGAGGGCGTCCAGGTCCGTCCCGGCGGGAACGGTACGGGCTTCCCCGTTCACCGAGACGGAAACCGAGACTCCGGAAGGCACAGGCACAGGCACAGGCGCGGAGCCAGGCACGGAGGCGGGCTGCTGGGTCATACGGGCTGCTCCTGGAGTACGGGGGCGGCGGGTTCGAAGCGGCCGGGGGCGAACGGGCGGGCCGTCTCGGGCAGCTCGCCGGTGGTCAAGACGTCGGCCATCGCGTCCCCGGTGACGGGCGTCAGCAGGACGCCGTTGCGGTGGTGGCCGGTGGCGAGCAGCAGACCGGGCAGGGCGGTCGGGCCGAGCAGCGGGGCGTTGTCGGGTGACGCTGGACGCAGTCCGGCCCGGGTCTCGGTGAGCGGCAGTTCGGTGATGCCGGGCACCAGCTCATGGGCGTCGCGCAGCAGTTCGTACACCCCGCCGGCGGTGACCGTGGTGTCCCAGCCCATCTCCTCGCTGGTGGCGCCGACGACCAGCTCGCCGTTCTCGCGCGGCACGAGGTAGAGATGGCCGCCCCGGACCACGGCGCGCACGGTGCGGCTGAGGAAGGGGGCGTACGCCCGGGGCACGGTGAGCCGCAGGACCTGGCCCTTGACCGGGCGGACCGGCGGTACGAGCTCCGGCGGGAGCCCGGCGAGCCGACCGCTGAGACTGCCCGCGGCGAGCACGACCTGTTCGGCCGCGAACTCCGTACCGTCGCCGAGCAGCGCCCCGACGGCCCGGCCCCCGGCCACGGTGAGCCGCTCGGCGGTCGTCCGGCGGAACGCGACCCCGGCCCGTTCGCACGCGGTCAGCAGCGCCGCGGCGAGCCGGCGGGGATCCACCTGGTGGTCGCCGTCGACCCGAAGTCCGCCGCGGACGCCCGGGGCCAGCATCGGTTCCAGGCGACGGCACTCACGGCCGCTCAGCCAGACCGACTCCAGACCCGAACGCTCCTGGAGGGCGTGCAGTTCGCGCAGATGCGCCCGGTCGTCGGAGTCCAGTGCCACGGCGAGCGTGCCGCAGGTCCGGAAGCCGGTGTCCCGGCCGCTCGCCTCTTCCAGCTCGGCCACGAACGAGGGATAGCGGGCGGCGGAGGCGAGGTTGAGCCCCAGCAGCATCTGCTCGCCGTAGTGCAGTTCGGTGACGGCGGCCAGCATGCCCGCCGCGACCTGTGCGGCGCCGCCGCCCGGTTCCCGGTCCGCGACCGTGACGCGCAGCCCCCGCTGGGCGGCCCGCCACGCCGTGACCAGGCCGATGATTCCGCCCCCGATGACGAGGACATCGGATCCTGAGGTTCTTCCCGGGACGCGCATGAGTGTCCAGCCCCTCCCTTCGCCGGCATGACCCGGAGCAGGTTCGTACGGTCGGAGGCCGTCCAGCCTCCCTCTCAGCCCGGTGCGTCCGGGCTCCCGCGAGTGTTCTACCTTGGCCACCCTAAACCCCGCCGCCCCCGGCCAGCAGAGGAGCGCCCGCCGTGGCCCGTTCACTCGACGGACTCGTCCTGTCGCCCGTCGCCGACCAGGCCCCCGGCCAGGTCGGCACCCGCACCCGCTTCACGTACCACGAGCTGGACGGCCGGATCTGGGCCGAGTACGCGGGTGGCGACGTGGTGCGCGGCCATCTCGTCGGCACCCGCGACGGGGACGCGCTGGACTTCCGTTACGTGCAGCTCAAGCGGGACGGAACGACCTCGTCCGGGCACTGCCTCTCCACGGTCGTCGACCTCGCCGACGGCCGGGTGCGGCTGGCGGAGCGGTGGGCCTGGGAGTCCCAGGAGGGCAGCGGCACCAGTGTGGTGGAACAGGTTCGTTCCTGAGGTCCTTCCCGGGGTCCCTTCCGAGCCCCTTCCCCGCACCCCCTATCTGATGATCCGTCAGTTGATTAAGATGGACGGGTGAGCGAACAGACGGAACAGCGGGCGGCACGGCACGTCGTGGTCGTCGGGGCGGGAATGGCGGGGGTGCAGAGCGCCGTGGCCCTGCGCGGGGCGGGCTTCACCGGGCCCGTCACCCTGATCGGCGCCGAACCCCACCAGCCCTACGACCGACCGCCGTTGTCCAAGGCCGTACTGCTGGGCAAGGCCGAGGACTCCGCCTTCGACGTCGACTTCGAGGCGCTGGACATCACCCTGCGTCTCGGCCTGGACGTCACCGCCCTGCGCGCCGCCGACCATGTGCTGGACACCGCCGACGGACCGGTCGCCTACGACTCCCTGGTCCTCGCGACCGGCGCGGAGCCCATGACCCTGCCCGGCGCCGAGGGTGTGCCCGGCGTCCACCTGCTGCGCACCCTCGACGACGCCGCCCGGCTGAGGCCCGTCCTGGACCGGCAGCACGACGTGGTCGTCGTCGGGGCGGGCTGGATCGGCGCGGAGTTCGCCACCGCCGCCCGCGCCGCGGGCTGCGCGGTCACCGTCGTCGAGGCCGCCGCCCGCCCGCTCGCCGGAACCCTGCCCGCCGAGGTGGCCGCCCCGATGGCCGCCTGGTACGCCGACAGCGGCGCCGAGCTCCTCACCGGGGCCCGGGTCGACCGCGTCGAGGAGGGGTCCGTCGTCCTCGCCGACGGGCGGGTCCTGCCCGCCGGGGCCGTGGTCGTCGGCATCGGCGCGCGCCCCGCCACCCGCTGGCTCGCCGGCTCCGGGGTCGCGCTCGGCCCGGACGGCTCGGTCACCGCCGACAGCGCGCTGCGCACCTCGCTGCCCGATGTGTACGCGGTCGGGGACTGTGCCTCCTTCCCCTCCGCCCGCTACGGGACACGCCTGCTGGTCCACCACTGGGACAACGCCCTCCAGGGCCCGCGCACCGCGGCCGCCGCGGTCATGGCCGCCCGGGACGGGGGGCCGCTCCCCGTCTACGACCCCGTCCCGTACTTCTGGTCCGAGCAGTTCGGCCGCTTCGTGCAGTACGCCGGCCACCACGCGGTCGCCGACACCCTGGTGTGGCGCGGCGACGGGGCGGACGCGGCCTGGTCGGTGTGCTGGCTGCGCGACGGCGCCCTGGTGGCCGTGCTCGCCGTGGGCCGCCCGCGCGACCTCGCCCAGGGCCGCAGGCTCATCGAGTCGGGGGCCGTCCTCGACCCGGAGAAGGTGGCCGACCCCGCCGTACCGCTGAAGTCCGCCGCCCTGTGACGGAGCCCGGACCCGCCGCGTTGACCCCCATACGGTCGGGCCCGGCTACCGGCTGTCGGTCCCGGATGGCACGCTTGTCCCTGTGACCGAGATTGACGCAAAGACCGATGCTCTCGTCCCCGCCTGGCTCCACCTTCCCGACATCGCGGAAATGCTCGATGTCCAGGTGACGCGCGTACGGCAGCTGGTCAAGGAAGGCCAGCTCATCGCCGTACGCCGTGGTGAGAACCGGACGCTCCAGGTGCCCGCCGTCTTCATCGACGGCGACAAGGTGGTCAAGGGCCTCTCCGGCACCCTGACCCTCCTGAGGGACGACGGCTATTCCGACAAAGAGATGCTGGAGTGGCTCTTCACTCCCGACCCGACCCTGCCCGGCACCCCCGCACAGGCGCTGAGCGAGAATCGCGGTACGGAGGTGAAGCGCCGCGCCCAGGCGCTCGCCGTCTGACCGACACGACAGGAAGCGGAGCACGGGCCGCCCAGCGCGGCCCGTGCACCGTCACGACCTACGGGGGAGTCCATCCATGTCCACGCCTCGCGAGCGGCTGTCCGGCGCCCGGCTCTACCTGTGCACGGACGCCCGCAAGCGGCAGGGTGACCTCCCCGCCTTCCTGGACGCCGTGCTCGCCGCGGGCGTCGACATCGTCCAGCTCCGGGACAAGGGCATGGAGGCCGCCGAGGAGCTGGAGCATCTCGCCGTCCTCGCCGACGCCTGCCGACGGCACGGCAAGCTCCTCGCGGTGAACGACCGCGCCGACGTCGCCCACGCCATCGGTGCCGACGTACTCCACCTCGGCCAGGGCGACCTGCCGGTCCCCGCCGCCCGGGCGATCATCGGCGCCGACCGGCTGATCGGCCGCTCCACGCACGCCGAGGCAGAGGTCGACGCGGCGCTCGCCCAGGACGGTGTGGACTACTTCTGCACCGGCCCCTGCTGGCCCACCCCCACCAAGCCCGGCCGCCACGCCCCCGGCCTCGACCTCGTGCGCTACGCCGCCTCCCTCGGTGGTTCGCGACCCTGGTTCGCGATCGGCGGGATCGACGCGGGCAATCTGGACCAGGTACTGGACGCCGGAGCCCGCCGTGTCGTCGTCGTCCGGGCCATCACCGAGGCCGACGATCCCGCCGCCGCCACCGCCGACCTGGCCCGGCGCGTCAAAGCCCGCGCGCTCTGATTTCCACGGGCAGAACCACGGGCCGAACCACGGGCAGACCCGCGTACCGACTTACCCGTCGGCTCGCGTGCCGATGAGGGACGTCTCGGGCTGATGTCCGAGGGATGGACAACAGTCCGGCAAAACGAGACAAAGTTGGCTGCTCCGGTTGGGGGAGCGCCCACCCCCTGGTTAACCTCCCCTTATGGCCCTTGGCACACCCTCCACCAGGACGGATCACGCACGCACCGTGCGTGACCTGCTGGCGACCGGTAAGACGTCGTACTCCTTCGAGTTCTGGGCGCCCAAGACGGAAAGAGGCGAGCGGAACCTCTGGAACGCGCTCCGTCGCGTCGAGGCGGTCCGTCCGAGCTTCGTCTCCGTGACGTACGGCGCCGGCGGCTCCACCCGCGCCGGGACGGTCCGGGCCACCCAGCGGATTGCCGCCGACTCCACCCTCACCCCGGTCGCCCACCTCACCGCGGTGAACCACTCCGTCGCCGAGCTGCGCAACATGGTCGGGCAGTACGCCGACGCGGGCATCAGGAACATCCTCGCGGTCCGCGGCGACCCGCCGGGCGACCCGATGGGTGAGTGGGTGGAGCACCCGCAGGGGGTGAAGTACGCCGCTGACCTCGTCCGTCTGATCAAGGAATCGGGCGACTTCTGCGTCGGTGTGGCGGCATTTCCCGAAATGCACCCCCGGTCGTCCGACTGGGAGACGGACACCAGCCATTTCGTGGACAAGTGCCGGGCGGGCGCGGATTATGCGATCACCCAGATGTTCTTCCGCCCGGAGGACTATCTCCGGATGCGTGACCGTGTGGTCGCCGCGGGTTGCGAAACGCCGGTGATCCCCGAGGTCATGCCCCTTACCAGCGTGAAGCAGTTGGAAAAGTTCTCCCAGCTCAGCAACGCGACCGTGCCCGCGTCGTTGAAAGAGCGCATCCTCGCAGCCAAGGACGATCCAGCCGCTGTACGCTCCATTGGCATCGAGTTCGCAACGGAGTTCTGCGCGAAGCTGCTGTCCGAGGGTGTGCCCGGACTGCACTTCATCACGCTCAACAACTCGACGGCTACGCTCGAAATCTACGAAAAACTCGGACTGCACAAGCAGTCGTGACCGGTCGTACCCGCCGCCGACGCGGCTACGGCCGAAGGAGGGGGCGGGCGTGGGCTGGACGGTCCTCTACATCGCTTTCGGTCTGGTGGCCCTGTGGCTGCTCGGCGAGGTGCTGTTGCAGTACAAGGCACGACTGCGCTGGCGGCTCCTCGCCTTCGGCGGCTTCCTCGGCGTGGTGGTGGGGGTGCTGCTGGCCTCCGTTCCCGTCATCGTCGTCGGGACGCTCGCCTTCGCCACCGGCCAGACCTTCGTGACGCTGTCCTTCCGGCGTGGCTTCTCCACCGGCTGGGCCATGGGCGGTAGCCCGGGGGAGAGCCGCCGGCGCAGGGGCCGCGGTGAGGGCGCCGCCGTGAAGGAACCCACGCTGGAGGTCTCGGACCTGGAGGTCTCGGACCTGCAGGTCGCCGGCCCCGGGTACGACCAGCCCCCGGCCGCCCCGCCCGCACAGTCCGTCTACGAACCGCGGCCCCTGCCCGAGGACACCGGCCAGTACGGCGTGTACGGGATCACGGGCTACGACGCGAACGGCAGCGCGCGCCAGGACCACGGCCACGAGGCCGACCCCTCCGCCCAGCCGCAGTACGCCGCGTACGACCCGTACACCGGCTACGAACAGCCCCCGGCCCAGGACCCCTACGCCGGGACGTACGACTACGGCACCGACCGGCAGAGCTACGCCGCCTACTCCGACCCGTACATCGGCACCACCAACGGAGCCCCCTCCTACGGCGGTTACGACGCCTACGGAAATGGCGGCGACGGCTACGACAGTCAGGGCGGGCAGCAGGGCTACCCCGATCCCTACGCCCAGGGCTATGGCGCGGACACCCCGCCCGGCGGCGTCTGGGTCCCGCAGCAGCGCGACACGGAGCAGCACCCCCCGATGCCGCCGGAGCAGCCCGCGGCACCCGCACCGTACGGCAATGGCTACGACACCGGCCAGAACGAGCAGTACCGCTACTGAGACCGCGCCGCTGCCGGGGACGGGCCGGTCGGCAGCGGCACACGCTCCGCTCAGCGTGAGCCGCGGAAGTCGTCGCCCTCCACGACGAGCCCGGCCACCAGCGTCCCCGACATCCCGGCGTGCGCCAGCCCGCCGCCCGGGTGCGACCAGCCGCCCACGAGATACAGCCCCGGCAGCCGCGTGAGGTTGCCCGGGTGCAGATACGCGCCGTCGCCCCCGGCCAGCGCGGGCGGCGGCACCGCACCGCCCTCGGCCCCCGTTTCGGCCTCGGTCTCCGCGGGCGTGCGGACCTCGGTGTGCAGGATCCGCTCCCGCAGCCCGGGAACGGCCGCCGCCGCCCGCTCCACCAGGACGTCGGCGAACCGCTGCCGCACCCCGGCGTCCCGCCAGTCGACCGGCCCCTGCGGAGCCACCGTCGCGGTGAGCGTCACCGCCTCGTGCTCCGCGTCCGGGCGGGTCGCCGGATCGTCGGGGCGCAGCACCGTCACCGTGGGGTGCCCGGCGATCCGGCCCCCGAACACCGCCTCCTGCTCCGCCGTCCCGTCGGCGCCGTGCACCACGGTGACGTGCACCGCGTCCGCCTCCCTGGCCCCGCGCAGCGACAGCAGCACCGTGAACCGGCCCGCCGCGCCCGCGCCGGAGCCCGGCCGGACCGTCACGTCGTCCCCGCCCCACACCTGCTGACCCGGCACCAGACCCGGGTGCGGCCGGACCCCGAGCACCACCCGGTCGGCCTCTTCCACCTCACCGCCCGCCAGCTCCACCCCCGCCGCCCGGCCCTCCTTCTCGACGACCCGGACCACCTCGGCCCCGAAGACGAACCGCACCCTGCGGGCCACGCACCGCTCGTACACCGCCCGCGCCAGCTCGCGCATCCCGCCCATCACGTACCAGCTGCCGAAGGTCTGCTCCATGTACGGCAGCAGCGCGGCGCTCGCGGGAGCGGTGCGCGGGTCGAGGCCGTGGGACAGCGCGTACCCGTCGAGCAGGGCGGCGAGCCGCGCGTCCGCCAGCTCCCACGCGCCGATCTCCGCGACCGTTCCCGCCTGCCGGGGGCCGCGCAGCAGGCGTCGCTGTCGCACCGCCGGATACGGATCTCGCCCCAGCACCTGGTGGTCCGCCCTCAGGGGCTCCTCCAGGAGTGGCCGCCGCGACCGGTCCCAGGCGTCCCGGGCCCGGTCCATGAAGTCGCTCCAGCGCGCCCCGGCGCCCGTGCCGAGGGCGTCGTCCAGGGCGGTGGCCACCCCGGCCCGGGAGGCGTTGGGCAGCGACACGGCCGTGCCGTCCGCGAAGAGATGGCGGCCCGCCGGATCGACCTGGGTCAGCGTCACGGACTGCTCCAGCGACTCCTTGCCGGTCTTCACGAAGAGGTCCCGCTGGACGGCGGGGAGGTGCAGCAGCCCGGGCCCGGTGTCGAAGGCGAAGCCGTCGTGCTCATGGCGGCCGACCGAGCCGCCGTAGCTCGCGGACCGCTCGTAGACCGTCACCTTCTCGCCCGCCACGGCGAGCCGGGCGGCCGCCGCCATCGCGCCCGTCCCGGCGCCGATCACTGCAATTCGTGCCATGCCGGTGATTTTATCGACCGGCGCCGACAGGTCGGCCGGGAGGCCGGGGACCAGCCGACTCGGCAGGCGACCGTAACGGCCCCGCGCGGGAGCCGGGTGGGGTTCCGCCCGGGCCCTGAGTACCCGTACTCAGGGAGGTAGATGAGTAGCTACGCGGATAGGCCCCCACCTGCGGGGACGGCAGAGTGATGACCACGGAAGGGGCGCTGCGCCAGGACCGCCGGCACGGGGCGGCGGAACGGTGCGGTTCCCCCGACGCAACGGGGGTGCACGATGGAGGCCCGGGGACCACGGGGGACACACGGGGTCACGGGGAACGGGTTTCCGGAAGCACGGAAGACGCCGGTCCGGTGAGGTTCGCGGGGGATGCGAACTCCAGCGGTCGGCGTCTTCGGCTTTCCCGGTACGGACCCGGCCCGGACCCGCCGGGCGTTCCCGGCCCGGACCCGGTGCGCGGCGGGTCTCAGTGCCCGCTGACCCGCCCGTGCAGCAGCAGGGACAGCGCCGAGTGGACCTCGTCGATCGAGCGCTCCGGCTGGAACGCCTGCCAGTCCAGCGCCGCCACCAGCACCATCCCGACCAGCGCGGCGGCCGTCAGCGGGATGTCGATCTCCTCGCTCAGCTCACCGCTGTCCACCGCCTCCCGCAGCACGTCCTCGACGACCGCGACGGCCTCCTGACGTACCACCAGCAGCGTCGACTGCCAGGCGCGGTTGGTGCGCCAGAGCTCGGCCACGTACAGCTGCGTGAAGGCCGGGTAACGGTCGATGAAGGCGAGCCCGGCCCGGATCATCGCGTCCAGCGCCTCGACGCGGGTGGCGCCGCGCTCCTCGGACTCCTCGGCGGCGGCCCGCAGCGAGGCCGTGAGCAGCCCCACACCGTGCCGGAGCAACTCCTCGAACAGCTCGGTCTTGCTCTTGAAGTTGTAATAGACCGTGCCCTTGGCGACCCCGGCCCGCTCGGCGATCTCGTCGACGGTGGTCGCCGAGAAGCCCTTCTCGGCGATCAGCGTCACCGCCGCCTCGTAGAGCTTCTGCCGGGTGGCCTGGCGGCGCGTGGTGCCACTGCTTTCCATGAGACCGATTCTTCCAGGCGCCGCCGCGCTCGCAGGCGCGGTTCCGGGCGCGCTCACAGGCTCAGCTCCGGGTGCAGCCGGCTCAGGCTCCACACCTGCTTGCGGCGGGCGGTGAACGCGGTCAGGGCCAGCGCGCCGACGGTGAAGGCCCCCAGCACCGCGCAGCCCAGCCACACCGGGCCGAGGGGGCCGCCCGTGATCAGCCTGCGCAGCCCCTCGACGACGTACGTCATGGGGAGGTACGGGTGGATCGCGCCGAAGAAACCGGGGCTGGTCTGGACGGGGTACGTGCCCCCGGCCGAGGTCAGCTGGAGCATCAGCACCACCAGCACCAGGATCCGCCCGGCCGCCCCGAAGCAGGCGTTCAGCCACTGCACGATCGCGGCGAAGCAGCAGGTCACCAGAGCCAGGAAGCCGATCGTTCCGGCTGCGTGGGTCATCTGGAGGCCGAGGCCCCAGTGCAGGACGGCCATCAGGGCGCCGACCTGGAGCGTGCCGATGGCGGCGACCGGGAGCCAGCCGGCGAGCGCGATCCGCCAGGAGGAGGCCCCGGCGGCGAGTGCCCGCCGGTTGAGCGGCTGGATCAGCATGTACGCCACCATCGCGCCGACCCACAGGGACAGCGGGATGAAGTACGGGGCGAAGCCGGTGCCGTAGTTGGGCGCCGCGTGCAGCGACTTGGAGGCCAGCTGGACGGGGTCGGCCATGACGCCGGTCCGCGCGTCGCGGTCCTTCCTGCCGTAGTCCGGGATCTCATCGACGCCGTCGTTGAGGCCCTGGGCCAGCTCGGCCGAGCCGTCGCCGAGCCGGAAGAGCCCGCCGTCCAGGTTCTCCGCGCCGGTCTTCAGCTTGCCGACGCCGGTGTCCAGATCGCTGGAGCCGGTCTGTGCGCCGCCGAGTCCGGTGTGCAGCGCCTGCGCGCCCTTGGCGACCTTGTGGGCGCCGGTGTTGAGCTCATTGACCTTGCCGACGGCCGCCGCCAGGTCGTCGTCCAGCGTCGGCGCGCGCTTCGCGAGGTCGTCGGCCTGCTTCTGGAAGGCGGTCAGCTGGGTGCTCAGCTTCTTCAGATCGCCGTTCTGGCTGGTGACCAGGGTGTTCACATCGGCGGCGATCTTCGCGACGTCGACGGCCGTGACCTTGGCGCGCTCCAGCGGGGGGCAGACAGCGGCGTCGGGCTCCTCGGTCTCCTCACACCGGGTGCGGTGGATCTCGGTCAGCTCGTCGGCCGCCTCCTTGGCTCCGACGGCGGCGGTGGGCGCGCTCTTCACCAACAGGTCGAGGTTGTGCCGTACGGCTCCGGAGGTGTCGGCGACCAGGCGGGCCGTGTCGCGGATGGATTTCCCGTTGTCCTGGAAGAACGGGCGTACGTCACCGGCGATCCCGTTGACCTTGCCGGCCAGGA
This sequence comes from Streptomyces sp. NPDC104313, assembly GCF_055583985.1. NCBI lineage: Bacteria > Bacillati > Actinomycetota > Actinomycetes > Kitasatosporales > Streptomycetaceae > Streptomyces > Streptomyces sp. NPDC104313. The sequence continues at coordinate 209,479 of NZ_JBVJMW010000001.1, read as the reverse complement.
CCTGGGTGCCTGCGGCCACTTGGGCGGAACCCGTGGCGAGATCCCGCGAGCCCTGGTTCAGCCTGACGATCCCGTCGGAGAGCTTCTTGCTGCCCGCCTTGGAGTCCTTGAGGCCGTCCGCGAGGTCCTGGGACCCCTGCTTCGCCTTCGAGATGCCGCCCTTGAGGTCGTCGGCCCCCTTGGCCGCCTCGGCGGTCTTGTCGTGCAGATCGGAGAAGTTGATGAAGATGCGGTCCAGGAAGCCCCGGGAGGCGTTCGTGGAGGCGGCGTTGCGCACCTCTCCGAAGACCGTCCTGGAAATCTGTCCGACGATGTAGTTGTTCGCGTCGTTCGTCCGCACCTGGAGTGCGCCGGTCTCCGGGGATTCCCCGCCACTGGACGCGATCTTCTTACTGAAGTCCGACGGCATCGTCAGCGAGAGGTAGTACGTACCCTCCTCGACGCCCTTCTCCGCCTCGGCGGAGCTCACCTCGTGCCAGTCGAACACCTGGGAGTCGAGCAGCTTCTCGCTGATCTCGTCCCCGGCCGCGAGGCGCTTCCCGTCGCTGGTGGCCCCCTTGTCGTCGTTGACCAGGGCGACGGGCAACTTGTCGAGCTTTCCGTACGGGTCCCAGAAGGAGTACAGGTACAGGGCGCCGTAGAGCAGGGGCAGGAGCAGCAGGGCCACCAGCGCGGCGGCCGGCAGCTTTCCCCTCCCGAACCGCTTCAGCTCGAGCGCGGCCAGTTTCGGGCTACGCATCGGCTGTCTCCTCATCGCCCGCGGGTGCGGGTGCGGTACGTACGACGTGGGTGTTCTCGGGGGCCTCGCTGCACACGGCGAGCACGGTCGTCCCGGTGTCGGCCACGGAGCGCAGCAGCGCCCAGGCCCGGTCGCGTTCGGCGCCCGGGAGCTTGAGGTCGGTGTCGTCGACGGCGAGCAGCCGCGGCTCGCCGATCAGCGCCAGTGCGACGGACAGCCGCAGCGCCTCCAGCCGCTCCAGGTCCCGTACGGAAGTGCGCCCCGATTTGGGCAGCGTGGCGAGGTCGAGGCCCGCGGCCTCAAGAGCCTCGTCGATCCGGGCCCGGGCCGCGGCCCGGCGTTCGGCACGCGGGCGCAGGAGGGTGCGCAGCGAGGCTCCGAAGCGGCCTTGGAGGAGGGCGCGTTCGTTCAGGTGCTCGGCGACGGTGAAGGCCGCATCCAGCTCATTGACCGCCGGGACCGGACCCAGGGCGGCTATCCGGCGGACGGCGGCGGCCTGCTCGGGCAGCCGCAGACCGCCGGTCCGTGCGTGGCCCTCGGTGGTGCCCATCCGGCCGGTCAGGGCGAGCAGCAGGCAGGTGCGGCCCGATCCCGAGGGCCCCTCGATGGCCACCAGCGATCCTGGCTCGGCACTGAACGTCACGTTCCGGAAGACCCAGCCACGCGGTCCCTCCAGTCCGAAGTCCTCGGCGGCGACGGCCGCGCCGTGCGGGCTCTCCACAGACTCTCCCCTGTTGAACTGACCAGTCAGTGCAGAAAGTAGTCCGAACTCACGCTCGAAGCAAAACGGCAGGTCAGGGGTGTACCGAGGTCGATTGTCAGTGGGGCCCGCCACCATGGACACAGACGGCCACGAAGCCGTCACACGACGACAGGAGGTTCGTCATGGCCAGCTCGTCCGCAGCCGCCGCCCCGCGGCGCCGCGCAGGCAGCCCTGCCCCCTCACCGACCGGTCCGGCCGGCGATGTCCACCCCGTGCTGCGCCGCAGCACGGCGCCGCCCGCCGCTCTCGAACTGCTCGCCAAGGCCCGCTCCGGCCTCGACGAGGCCGCCGTGCTCCACGAGCCGAACGAGCGGTACGCCACCGCACACCTCGCCGCCCTGCGCACCGCGGCGGCCGTGCTGGCCGCCCGAGGCCGCCCCGAGACGAACAAGCGACGCCGCGACCGCATCCGCAGTGCCTGGGAGGTCCTCCCGGAGATAGCACCGGAACTGACCGAATGGAGCGCGCTCTTCGCCTCGGGCGCCCTGCGCCGGGCCCGAGCGGAGGCCGGCGTGCCGGGAGCCGCCGGCGGACGCGACGCCGACGACCTGCTGCGCGACGCTGCCATGTTCCTGCGCCTGGTGGAACGGCTCCTGGCCCTCCAGCCGGTGCTCCCGCGACCACGCCCGGAGCGGTCGGGCGGCGAGTGACGTCGGCCCGGCGTCGCCCCGGCCCCGGGCCGACGCTGTACCGGGGCCCGCCGGGCGATGCCGCCGGGCCCCGGGACGGCGGTGCGAGGCAATAGGGTGGTACCGCTCACATCACCACCCGCACTGTTCACGCTCCGCCGTCCCCGGCGGAGCGTTGCCGAGGAGTCATCTGCCGTGTCGGACCAGCTGCGCCCCCGCGCCTCCCTCCGTACCGCCGTGGTCTGGGAGGTCCTCAAGGACGCTCTGGACCGTCAGGTCAAGGCGACCGGCAGGGACGCCCTGGATGTTCTGGACACCGGAGGCGGCACCGGCAACTTCGCCGTGCCCGCGGCCCGGCTCGGTCACCTGGTCACCGTCGTCGACCCCAGCCCCAACGCGCTCTTCGCGCTGGAGCGCCGCGCGGCCGAGGCCGGGGTCGCCGACCGGGTCCGGGGAGTCCAGGGCGACATCCTCGGGCTGTTCGACGTCGTGGAGCGCGACGGCTTCGACGCCGTGCTCTGTCACGGCGTCCTGGAGTACGTCGACGAGCCCGCCGAAGGCGTGCGCAACGCGGTCGAGGCACTGCGGCCCTCCGGCGCACTCAGTCTGCTGGCCGCCGGCCTGGGTGGAGCCGTCCTGGCCCGCGCGCTCGCCGGACACTTCACGGAGGCCCGGCAGGCGCTCACCGACCCGGCCGGCCGCTGGGGCGAGGGGGACCCGGTGCCCCGCAGGTTCACCGCCGAGCAGCTCTCCGGCCTGGTCTCCTCGGCCGGTCTGGAGATCGCCGCGGTGCACGGAGTCCGGGTCTTCGCCGACCTCGTGCCGGGCGTCCTGGTGGACACCGAGCCCGGCGCCATGGAGGCGCTCCTCAAGCTCGAAGCGGCCGTCGCTGAGCAGCCCGCGTTCCACTCCGTCGCCACCCAGCTCCACGTTCTGGGCGAGAAGCGCCGCTGATCAGCAACGCAGCTGTGGACGGAGTGGGACTCAGGACCCCCGTACCGGGCGTACGCCCCGTATGATCGGGTGACACCATCCGGCATGGCGGATCGGTCGTCGGGGAATCTACGCCTCAGCAGCCGAGCCGACATAGCGGTCCGGACTGGCTGAGCGCTAGAGGGCGGGTTTCACGGGGGCGAATCCCTGCCTATCCTGGAAGGGCCGCATACCGGTCGCCCCCGCGGCCGACGACGAGGAGGATCCCGTGCCGCTCTCGGAGCACGAGCAGCGCATGCTCGAGCAGATGGAGCGAGCGCTGTACGCCGAAGATCCCAAGTTCGCGACAGCGCTCGAGGGAAGCGGACTGCGTACGTACACCCGGAAAAGGGTCTACCAGGCGGTCGCTGGCTTCCTGGTGGGTATCGCGCTCCTCATGGCCGGAATGGTCGCCCAGCAGATCTGGATCAGCGTGGTGGGGTTCCTCGTCATGCTCGGCTGTGCCGTGCTCGCGGTCACCGGCTGGCGCAAGGCGCCCAAGCCCGGTGAACAACAGCCGGCTGCCGCAGGCAGCGGGGACAGCGGCGCAGGCCGCCGACCGAGACAACGCCGGTCGATGATGAACCGCATCGAGCAGCGGTGGCAGCGCCGCCGCGACGAACAGGGCCAGTAGAGGACCCGGCCCTGTCCTTCACAGGGCCGGGCACCGGTACGACGTATGACACCGATGGGTGAGGGGTGGCCGGGTTTTCCGCGGCCACCCCTCAGCCGTTGCCCGACGGTGCCCCTCGCCCGGCAGCGCCGTCGGCCGTGGCGCCGATGCCCGACAGCGTCGAGCCTCCGGTCCGGACCCCTTTACAGGGTCCGGACCGGAGGCTCCGGTGTGTGCGGCCCCTCGACCGCCTCAGCCGTGCTGACGCGTGAGGCGGCGCAGCCGGGCCGTCCAGCGACCGGCTCCCGGTCGGCTCGCCCATCGTGCCGCGAGCGCCGTCCGGCGCTCCGCGAGGGCCCACACCACCCGGACGGACGATCGGGGCAGGAGTGTTGCCCGCAGCCGGGTGCCGCGGTCGGCCGATGCCCGCAGACCCGCCCGGACCGCCAGCGCGTCCTCGGCCAGTCCGGACGCGGGGCGCGGCTCGGGGGCGTACAGCACCTGCTCCACCGAGCCCGCGATCCGGTGCACGGCCTCGGCCGCGGCGGTGTCGAGGCGGCCCAGCCGCACGATTGTGGCCGCCGCCTTCCGGGGCGTCAGTGACTCGTCCGGCGCGATGCCGTGGTCCCAGGCCGCGTCGGTGATCTCCCGCCAGGCGGCCGACGTCCGCGCGACGGCGTCCGTGGGCGTCCGGCCCCCGGAGCCCAGTCGGCGATTCCGCGTCCGGGTCCGCCACAGCAGCGGTGACAACGGCAGGACCAGCACCAGGACCGCCGCGAGGATCACCAGCAGCACCGTCCCGGCCGGGGTGCCCCGGTCGGTCGGCAGCGCCGCTCCCGGCTCCTGCGAGGGACCGCACCCGCCTTCCTGACGCAACTGCGGCGGGCAGCTGTCCTCGGCGGAGGGGATCGCGGACGGCTCGGCGGAGGTGTCCGCGGAGGGCTCGGCGGCGTCGCTCGCGCTGTCCGTGGGGACCTCGGGGCGGGTCCACGAGGGAGTGCTGCCCCGGCTCGGGGTGGGCTCGAACCGGGTCCACCCCACTCCCTCGAAATACAGCTCGGGCCAGGAGTGTGCGTCGCGCAGCCCGACCGAGATCGCCCCGTCCGCCTTCATGGTGCCCGGGGTGAAGCCCACCGCCACCCGGGCCGGGATACCCAGCGTCCGGGCCATCGCGGCCATCGAGAACGAGAAGTGGACGCAGAAGCCCTCCCGGTCGCGGAGGAAGCGGGCGATGGCGGACGACCCCGTCCCCGAGGTGACCTTCGTGTCGTACGTGAAGCCGCCGTCGGACGCGAACCAGTCCTGGAGCTTCACGGCCCGCTCGTAGGCGTTGGACGAGCCCGCCGTGACCTCCTCGGCGGTCTCGGCGACGATGCCGGGCAGCGAACCGGGGATCTGGGTGTACTCGCGGACCAGCTCCTGGGGCGGTGAACCCGCGGCCGCGAGCTGCTCCGCCGTGGGTTCGACCACCAGACTGCCGACCTCGTACTGCGCGCCGCGCGTGGTCTGTCCGTCGTCGCCGACCAGGGTGCGGCCCTCGGGCTCGAACCGCCAGCGACCGCCGACGCGGACCTCGTCGGCCGGGTAGGGGAGCGGCAGATAGGTCTGCTGGTAGGAACGCGACGCGGAGATGTTCGTCCGGACCTCGGTGACGGAGACGTCCCTGCCCAGCCCGGTGGGCTGGGGGAGGCGGTCGGGAACGTCCGTCAGCCGACGGGTGGAGGAACGCCACTCGCTGCCGTTGAACTCGTCCAGGGCCAGGATCCGGAGATAGAGACTCCGCGGGTCCTCGATGTTGCTGCGGTACGTCATCACCTCCCGGTTGTCCGGCTGGTTGAGGTTGTTCTGCAGCGAGACCAGCGGATTCACCGCGGAGATGGTGCCACCGCCGCTGCCCCTGCCGTTCCCCGGACCGTCGCCGCCCAGCAGGCCGGTGTCCAGGGCGGGCAGGGCCAGGGGGGCCACCAGGGCGATGCCGAGCGCCAGCACGCCGATCCGCCGCCCGGTCCGGACGGGGGAGGGGCCGCCGCTCACCCCGGCCGGCCCGTCGGCCGGACCGCCCGAACTCCGCGCGGCGCCGCCGAAGACGCGGCCCCATTGGGAGAGCCGGTCTTGGCCCTCCGCCAGCAGGAGCAACAGATAGCCGGAGGCGGCCAGCAGGAACCACAGCCAGCTCGCTCCACCGTCGGAGAGGCCGGCCGCGACCGAATACAGGGCGAGGAGGGGCAGTCCGGCCGGGGCCGCGCTGCGGAAGGTCACCGCCAGGGCGTCGACGGTAAGACCGATCAGGACCACCCCGCCGACCACCAGCAGCTTGATGCCATCGGTCATCGGGGCCGGGACGGCGTACGTGCCGACGTCCTCCCCGCCCGCCACCAACAGCTCACCGAGCCGCATGAGGGCCCCTGGCCCGGGCAGCACCCCGAACAGGGCGTGGTCCCGGACGAACACCAGCGTCAGCAGCAGCAGGGTGACCAGCGTCTGGACGGAGATGGTCAGCGCCCTCGCCAGCGGCACCCGGCGGGCGAGGGCGCCCACCCCGCTCTGGACGCCGAGCAGCACCGCCGCCTGCACCAGCCAGCCGACCCCCTCCACCAGCGGGATCAGCGCCCCCGCCGCCAGCAGTGTCGCCGCATAGGCGCACAGCGCCAGCCTGGCCCGCCCGCTCATGACCATCTCCCCGTGAAACCTGTCGCGCCGCCGCTCGTGGCCGACGGCGCATCCATACGCATGCCGCCCGCCAACTGCCACAGTGCGGGCAGTTCGGCCCCCGGCTCCACGGGCACCGCGATCCAGCCCGACTCGCGCAGCCGTCGCAGCCGCTCCTCGGCCCGCCCCGCCCCGTCCTCGTCGCCGGCCCAGGCGGCGCTGTCCAGGACGAAGGCGACCCCCGCCCCGGCCCGCTGCCGCATCCGGGCCGCGACCGCGGCCTGTTCCTCGTCCAGATCGCCGAAGAAGGCGATGAGCAGTCCCTCGTTGCCGCCGCGCAGCACGTCATGGGCGCGCGCGAGCCCCCCGCCGTCGGAGTGGCCGACCACCGCGAGCGTGTCGAGCATCAGGCCCGCCGAGTCCGCGGACTCCTGGGTCGAGCCCGCGAAACCGCCTGACCCCTCGCCGGGTGCCGTGGTCCCGTCGTCCGTGAGCAGCCGTACGGCGAAGCCGCGCTCCAGCATGTGCACGAGTGCGGAGGCCGCCCCCGAGACCGCCCATTCGAAGGCGGAGTCGGGCCCGGCGCCCTGGAAGCCGATGCCCCGGGTGTCCAGCAGGACCGTGCACCTGGCCCGCTGCGGCTGTTCCTCCCGACGCACCATCAGCTCGCCGTGGCGGGCGGTGGAGCGCCAGTGGACCCGGCGCAGGTCGTCGCCGTGCCGGTAGCCGCGCGGAATGATGTCGTCCTCACCGGCCAGTGCGAGGGACCGCTGCCGCCCGTCACCGTATCCGGAGGCCTCGCCCGCCAGCCGCAGTACGGGCAGCGGCACCGTGCGCGGGATGACGACGAGGGTGTCGTACGCGCTGAAGGAGCGGGTCAGCTCGCACATCCCGAACGGGTCGCCGAGCCGCAGCTGCAACGGGCCCAGCGGATAGCGGCCGCGCAGGTCGGAGCGGACCCGGTAGGACACCTCCCGCCGGCCGCCCGCCTCCACCCGGTCCAGGACGAACCGGGGGCGCGGGCCGAGGACGTACGGAACACGGTCCTGGAGCATCAGCAGTCCGGTGGGAAGCCGGGAGACGTTCTCCATCCGCAGGTGCACCCGGGCCTCCGCGCCCGCGGGCACCCGGGAGGGTGAGAGCCGCCGGGTGCCCGTCACGCGGTAGCGGGTGCGGTAGAGGACGGTCACGCAGACCAGGGGCAGCACGGCCAGCAGGAGCCCGACCCGCAGCAGATCGCCCTGGCCCAGGACATACGCGCAGACGGCGGCGGCAAGACCGGCGGCCAGGAACGAGCGTCCCCGGGTGGTCAGTCCGCCCAGGGCCGCCCGGAGGCCGCCCTTCCTGTCGCCGTCCTCCACGGCGCCGGGCTCGCCGGCCGCCATCACAGCCGCCGTACCCCGGGCTGCTGCTGGTGGTACAGCGGGCGGCCCGGCTCCTGCCCGACCGGCGGGGACGGCACGGTGCCGCCGGCCGAGGTCGGTACGGGGGTGCGCTGGATGATCTCCAGGACCACCTGCTCCGCCGTGCGGCGGTTCAGCTGGGCCTGGGCGGTGGGCAGCAGCCGGTGCGCGAGCACCGGGGTGGCCAGCGCCTGGACGTCGTCCGGCAGGGCGTAGTCGCGCCCGCTGAGCGCGGCGGACGCCTTCGCGGCGCGCAGCAGGTGCAGCGTCGCGCGCGGGGAGGCACCGAGTCTGAGGTCGGGGTGGCTCCGGGTGGCCCCGACGAGCTCCACGGCGTAGCGCCGCACGGCGTCGGCGACGTGCACCGTACGGACGGCGTCGATCAGCTTCACGATGTCGTGGGCGTGGGCCACCGGCTGGAGGTCGTCCAGCGGGGAGAGGCCCCCGTGCACCTCGAGCATCTGGAGCTCGGCCTCCGGGCTGGGGTAGCCGATGGAGACCCGGGCCATGAAGCGGTCGCGTTGTGCCTCGGGCAGCGGGTAGGTGCCCTCCATCTCGACCGGGTTCTGGGTGGCCACCACCATGAAGGGGTCGGGCAGCTCGTAGGAGTGCCCGTCGATGGTGACCTGGCGCTCCTCCATCGACTCCAGCAGCGCCGACTGCGTCTTCGGAGAGGCGCGGTTGATCTCGTCGCCGATCACGATCTGGGCGAAGATCGCGCCCGGCTTGAACTCGAAGTCCCGCCGCTGCTGGTCGAAGATCGACACGCCGGTGATGTCCGAGGGCAGCAGGTCCGGTGTGAACTGGATCCGTCGCACCGAACAGTCGATGGACCGCGCCAGCGCCTTGGCCAGCATGGTCTTGCCGACGCCGGGGACGTCCTCGATGAGGAGGTGCCCCTCGGCGAGGAGCACGGTCAGGGACAGCCGTACGACCTCGGGCTTGCCCTCGATCACACCCTCCACCGACCTGCGTACCCGCTCCGCTGTGGTGGTCAGATCCGTGAGGCTCGCTCGATCGTCATAGGTCGTCACCCGGCCCTCCTCGGCCCTTTTGCGCAGGGGCCGTCGCGCGTACCCGCGCGGCCCACCCCGAAAGATCGGACACTCCTCCGGAAGACCCGGGGATGTCACACCCGCATTCTTGTTGCCGTTACCGCTTCGTGTCACTTGCCTGTGGATAAGTGGGTGTGAAAAGTCGGCGTCTGTCGCGATTTCGGCACCGCGAGGTGGGGTGATGACCGTGTGAGGTGCAGCAGAGGGCGGGACAGCCCTTGGGTGAACGCGTTCAGGAAACGGAGTGGATCTCGCGCAGCAGGCCGGTGGTCACGTCGAAGACGAACCCGCGCACATCGTCGGTGTGCGGCAGGAACGGCGAGGTACGCACCCGCTGCATCGACTGGCGCACGTCCTGGTCGGCGTCCGAATAGGCCTCGACCGCCCACACCGGACGCTGGCCCACCTCGCGCTCCAGCTCCTGCCGGAAGTCCTCGGTGAGGGACTCCAGGCCGCAGTTGGTGTGGTGGATGAGGACCACGCTGCGGGTACCGAGAGCCCGCTGGCTGATGGTCAGTGAGCGGATCACGTCGTCGGTGACCACGCCGCCCGCGTTACGGATGGTGTGGCAGTCGCCGAGCTCCAGACCGAGCGCCGCGTGCAGGTCGAGACGGGCGTCCATGCAGGCGACCACGGCCACCTGGAGAACGGGGCGCGCGTCCATGCCCGGATCGCGGAAGCCCTTCGCGTACCCGGAGTTCAGTTCGACGAGCCGGTCGGTGACCTGGCCCCCCTCGCGGACCGCCGCGGCGGTGGACGTCACGGACTCGGCGGGAGAGTGAGCAGAAGTCGACATGGATACGACGTTAGCCTTCCCGCCTGGTCCGAGCGTGTTGTGGGAGCGGACAAAAAACGTCAACTCGGCTTGTTGTGAGCTAACCCACAAGAATCACAGGGACGCACCCGTTCGGGTGGGTTCGCCGCATCCGGACGGGTGGCGCGACTCGCTGCCCGGTTCGTTGATCGCGAATCGATCGAATGGCAGGGTGGACTAAAGTAACGCGAAGTCACTATCCACCTCCGTACCCACTGCCCCATCGCACCCCCTGCATATTCCGTATTTCCCCCGTGATGTGCGGCGTACGTGCGACCCGGCCCTCTCCCGCTCTCGGTCGGCCGACGCCTCTTCCCCGGCGCCGGCGGACCTCCCCTTCAGGGCGGGCGGGGACCAGGACGTACGTGCCGGCCGCGCGGGACAGAGCCTGAGAGGGCGCATTGAGCCAGACCCGACACGTCCCCGTGATGCTCCAGAGGTGTCTGGACCTGTTGGCCCCGGCTCTCCAGGACCCGGCCCACTCGGAGCCGGTGGTCGTCGATTGCACCCTCGGCCTCGGCGGGCACAGCGAGGCGCTGCTCGCCTCCTTCCCCACCGCCCGGCTGATCGCCCTGGACCGCGACAAGGAGGCGCTCCGCCTCTCCGGCGAACGGCTCGCCCCCTACGGCGACCGCGCCACCCTCGTCCACGCGGTCTACGACGAGCTCCCCGAGGTCCTCACGCGGCTGGGGATCCCCAAGGTCCAGGGCGTGCTGTTCGACCTGGGTGTCTCCTCCATGCAACTGGACGAGGCCGACCGCGGATTCGCCTACGCCCAGGACGCCCCGCTCGACATGCGGATGGACCAGTCCACCGGCATGGGCGCGGCCGAGGTCCTCAACACCTATCCGCCCGGCGAGCTGGTCCGGATCCTGCGCGCGTACGGCGAGGAGAAGCAGGCCAAGCGGATCGTCTCCGCCGTCGTGCGCGAGCGCGAGAAGGAGCCGTTCAGCAACAGCGCCCGGCTCGTCGAGCTGATCCGCGACGCGCTCCCGCAGGCCGCCAAGCGCACCGGTGGCAATCCCGCGAAGCGGACCTTCCAGGCCCTGCGCATCGAGGTCAACGGCGAGCTGAGCGTCCTGGAACGGGCCATTCCGGCCGCCGTCCAGTGCCTCGACGTCGGCGGCCGCATCGCGGTGCTGTCCTACCACTCGCTGGAGGACCGGCTGGTCAAGCAGGTCTTCGCGGCCGGCGCCGCCAACACCGCCCCCCCCGGACTGCCCGTCGTCCCCGAGCGCTACCAGCCCCGGCTGAAGCAGCTCACCCGGGGCGCCGAGCTGCCCACCGAGGAGGAGGTCGCCGAGAACCGGCGCGCCGCCCCCGCCCGGCTGCGCGGCGCCCAGCGCATCCGCGCGGAGGAGCGATGAGCGCCGGGGCCCGGCGTCGCCCGACGCCGGACGCCCGCCCGGGGCCGGGCGGCAGGGGAGCCGTGCGGTGAGCAGGACGGCCGCACCGCTGAAGGGGCGGGCCGCGCGGCTCGCCCGGCTGATGCCGTCCACCGGGCCCAGCACCGCGGCCCGCACCCCCTTCGTGCTGCTGGTCGTCCTGCTCCTGGGCGGCGGGCTCATCACCCTGCTCCTGCTGAACTCCGCGCTCAACGAGGGATCGTTCAGGCTCAGTGAGCTGAAGCGGGACACCACCGAGCTCACCGACGAGCAGCAGGCACTCCAGCGCGACGTCGACAGCCGTTCCCAGCCCGACGCCCTGGAACGCCGAGCCCGGGAGCTGGGCATGGTCCCCGGCGGCAGCCCCGCCTTCCTGAACCCCGACGGCACGGTCCGCGGCAACCCCACCGAGGCCACCGCCCCGCCGCCGAGCCCCAGCCCCACGCCGAGCCCCAGTGCCTCGGCAAGCGCCACACCGGGTACCGACGCCTCCGCCGCAGGGGCCCCGGCCGGGCCCTCCGGCTCCGCTTCGTCCTCCGGCTCCGTACCCGCGACCGAGCCCGGCCCCGCAACCGCCCCCGCGGCCCAGAGCACCCCGCCCCCGACGAGCCCCGGCAGGTGACGCAGTGCCGTCCAAGGAACCGCCGCGCCGCCGCGTACCCGGACCGGCCCGCCCCCGCAGCGGGGGAGCAGGGTCCGGCCGCTCCGGCGCGCGCCCACCGGCCCGCCGCCCCCGTCCCGCCGCGGGGCGCACCACCGCGCGCGAAGGCGCGCCGCGCTCCCTGCGGCTCGGCAGCCCCCGCCCACGGCTGCGGCTCGTCAGCCTCGGACTGACGCTGGTCATGCTGGCCTTCGTGGCCCGCCTGCTCCAGGTCCAGGCCGTCGACGCCAGCGCGTACGCGGCCAAGGCGGAGAAGAACCGCTACCTGGAGTACACGGTCGCCGCCGAGCGCGGCGAGATCACCGACCGCAAGGGCGTCGCGCTCGCCACCAGCGTGGACGCGCACAACATCACGGCCGACCCGAAGATGTTCACGCCCAAGGACAGCAAGGCCCCCGACGCGCCCCAGCAGGCAGCGGCCCTGCTCGCCCCGATCCTCGGCAAGGACGTCGACGAGCTCGTCAAGAAGCTCTCGGCGCCCAAGTCCCGCTACACCGTTCTCGCCTACCGGCAGACTCCCCAGGTCTGGAAGCAGATCAAGGACCTCAAGTCCGTCTTCGCCGAGAAGGCGTCCGAGGACGAGCTGAAGGGCGGTCCGGGAGCCAACGTCCTGGCCGGCGTCCTCCAGGAGCCGACCACCAGGCGCGTCTACCCCAACGGGGATCTCGCCGCCGGGATACTGGGATTCGTGAGCGCCGACGGCAAGGGCGGCGGCGGCCTGGAATCGCAGCTGAACAAGGAACTCGCGGGCGAGGACGGGAAGATCCGTTACGCCCAGGCCGGCGGCCGGCGGGTCCCCACCGCGGGCAGCAGCGAGATCCCGGCCGTGCCCGGCTCCGACATCGAGCTGACCATCGACCGCGACATCCAGTGGGCCGCCCAGAAGGCGATCAGCGACCAGGTCGAGAAGTCCAAGGCCGACCGCGGCTACGTCATCGTGCAGAACACGCGGACCGGCGAGCTGCTGGCCATGGCCAACGCCCCCGGCTACGACCCCAACGACCTCTCCGAGGCGACTTCCGCCTCCCTCGGCAACGCGGCCCTCCAGGACGTGTACGAGCCCGGCTCCACCAGCAAGGTGATGTCCATGGCCGCCGTACTGGAGGAGAAGGCCGCCACGCCCGGCACCCACGTCACCGTCCCCAACCGGCTGCACCGCGGCGACCGGCTCTTCAAGGACGACGTGGACCACCCCACCTGGTACCTCACGCTCAACGGGGTCCTCGCCAAGTCCAGCAACATCGGCACCATCCTGGCGACCGGTCAGCTCGGCAGGACCCAGGCGGAGTCCAACCAGGTCCTCCACTCCTACCTGCGCAAGTTCGGCCTCGGCTCCAAGACCGGGCTCGGCTACCCCGGGGAGTCGCCGGGGCTGCTGGCCCACCCCAAGGACTGGTCGACCTCGCAGCAGTACACGATCCCCTTCGGCCAGGGCCTCTCGCTCAACGCCGTCCAGGCCGCCTCGGTCTACTCCACCATCGCCAACGGCGGCGTACGGATCGCCCCCACCCTCGTCCGCGGCGCCAAGGGCTCAGACGGGCGTTTCGCCGCCGCCGAGGCCCCCGGGGCGAACCGGGTGGTCAGCGAGAAGACCGCCAAGACCCTGGCGACGATGCTGGAGTCCGTCGTCGGCGACCGGGAAGGGACCGGCACCAAGGCCGCCATCCCCGGCTACCGGGTCGCGGGCAAGACCGGCACCGCCAACCGCGTCGACCCCGTCCGCGGCGTCTACAAGGGCTACACCGCCTCTTTCGCGGGCTTCGCCCCCGCCGACAACCCGCAGGTCACCGTCTACTGCGCGATCCAGAACCCCACCAAGGGCAGTTACTTCGGCGGCCAGATCTGCGGCCCGATCCACAAGCAGGTCATGGAGTTCGCGCTCAAGACGCTCCAGACCCCACCGTCCGGCAGCGAGCCACCCCGGCTGCCGGTGTCCTTCAAGCCCGGCGAGTGAATACGGGGATGCGCGAGCATCTCCTCCAAGGGAACCCTCAGTGACAACCATCACCCCCGATCCGGGGAACCGGAACGAGAACCGCCGCAACCGGGGTCCCTCGCTTCGCGAGACGCCGCACCGGCCCGGTACGCTCACCGCCGTGCCCCACGCTGATCAGTCCCAAACCTCTCAGAAGGACGCGCCTGTGACCTACCCGGGAGCGCCCCGACCGGACCGGCTCCGGCCCACCCCTCTCGGCGAGCTGGCAGACCGGCTCGGCGTCGAAGCGGCCGGGTCCGGTGAGGTCACCGGCATCACGCACGACTCGCGGGCCGTGCGCCCGGGCGACGTGTACGCGGCCCTGCCCGGCGCCCGCTTCCACGGCGCCGACTTCGCGACCCAGGCCGCGGGCCTCGGCGCCGCCGCCGTCCTCACCGACCCCGCCGGCGCCGAACGCGCCGCGGCCACCGGCCTGCCGGTGCTGGTCACCGAGGACCCGCGCGCCGTCATGGGCGAGCTGGCCGCCGACATCTACGGGCGGCCCGGTATCGGCCTTCTCCAGCTCGGCATCACCGGCACCTCCGGCAAGACCACCACCGCGTACCTCGTCGAGGGCGGACTGCGCGCCGCCGGACGCCCCACCGGGCTGATCGGCACCGTCGAGATGCGGATCGGCGACGAGCGCATCAAGTCCGAGCGCACCACCCCCGAAGCCACCGACCTCCAGGCCCTGTTCGCCGTCATGCGCGAACGCGGCGTCGAGGCCGTCGCGATGGAGGTCTCCAGCCACGCCCTGGTGCTCGGCCGGGTCGACGGCTGCGTCTTCGACGTCGCCGTCTTCAACAACCTCAGCCCGGAGCACATGGAGTTCCACTCCGGCATGGAGGACTACTTCCAGGCGAAGGCCCAGCTGTTCACCCCCGAACGCAGCCACCGCGGCGTCGTGAACTTCGACGACGAGTACGGCCGCAGGCTCCTGACCGAGTCCGGGGTGCCGGTCACCAGCTTCTCCGCCGAGGGTCACCCGGACGCCGACTGGCACGCCGAGGACGTCGAGGTCGGCCCGCGGGACAGCACCTTCACCGCCGTCGGCCCCAAGGGCGAGCGAATCACCGCCCGCGCCCCGCTGCCCGGCCCGTTCAATGTCGCCAACACCCTCGCCGCGATCGTCACGCTGGCCGTCGCGGGAGTCGACCCGCAGACCGCCGCCGACGGCATCGCGGCCGTCCCCGGGGTCCCCGGCAGGCTGGAGCGGGTGGACGCCGGACAGCCCTACCTCGCCGTCGTCGACTACGCGCACAAGACCGACGCCGTCGAGTCCGTACTGCGCTCCCTGCGCAAGGTCACCGAGGGCAGGGTGCACATCGTCCTCGGCTGTGGCGGCGACCGCGACACCACCAAGCGCGGCCCGATGGGCGCGGCAGCCGCCCGGCTCGCCGACACCGCCGTGCTGACCTCCGACAACCCCCGCTCCGAGGACCCCCTCGCGATCCTCGCCGCGATGCTCTCCGGCGCCGCCGAAGTGCCCGTCCACGAACGCGGTGACGTGCTGGTGGACGCCGACCGCGCCTCCGCCATCGCCGTCGTCGTCGCCCGCGCGGAGGCGGGCGACACCGTCCTTGTCGCGGGCAAGGGGCATGAACAGGGCCAGGACATCCACGGGGTGGTACGCGCCTTCGACGATCGCGAGGTCCTGCACGCAGCCATCGAGCGGTCCCTGACGCGCCCCGGCGCCGCGGACCGTGTCCCTCACCTCGAGAACAACAGTCAGGGATGACCAAGTGATCACCCTTTCCCTCGCCGAGATCGCCGAAATCGTCGGCGGGCAGTCCTGCGACATACCGGATCCGGCAGTCACCGTGACCGGCCCCGTCGTCATCGACTCCCGTGAGGTCGCGCCCGGCAGCCTGTTCGCCGCGTTCGCCGGCGAACGGGTCGACGGCCACGACTACGCCCGGCGCGCCGTCGAGGCGGGTGCCGCGGCCGTGCTGGCGGCCCGCCCCGTAGGCGTTCCGGCGATCGTCGTGGACGACGTCGTCGGCGCGCTCGGAGCCCTCGCCCGTGCCGTCGTGGAACGCCTCGGCACCACCGTCGTCGGACTCACCGGCTCCGCCGGCAAGACGTCCACCAAGGACCTGATCGCGCAGCTCCTCCAGCGCAAGGGCCCGACCGTCTGGACGCCCGGCTCCCTCAACAACGAGATCGGTCTGCCGGTCACGGCCCTGACCGCCACCGCCGAGACCGAGCACCTGGTTCTGGAGATGGGGGCCCGGGGCGTCGGCCACATCCACTATCTGGCCAACCTCACCCCGCCCCGCATCGGCCTCGTCCTGAACGTCGGCTCCGCGCACCTCGGCGAGTTCGGCAGCCGGGAGGCCATCGCCCGGGCCAAGGGCGAGCTGGTCGAGGTCCTGCCCGAGGACGGCTGCGCCGTGCTCAACGCGGACGACCCGCTCGTCCGCGCCATGGCCGCGCGCACCAAGGCCCGCGTCCTGCTCTTCGGGGAAGCCCCGGATGCGGACGTACGGGGCGAGAAGGTCAGGATGACCGCCGACGGGCGGCCCGCCTTCGAGCTCCACACACCCACCGGGTGCAGCGACGTGACCATGCGCCTGTACGGTGAGCATCACGTGTCGAACGCGCTCGCCGCAGCCGCCGTCGCCCATGAGTTGGGCATGTCCGTGACCGAGATCGCCGAGGCGCTCTCGGAGGCGGGCACCCTCTCCCGCTGGCGCATGGAGGTCACCGAGCGCGGGGACGGTGTGACGGTCGTCAACGACGCCTACAACGC
Source organism: Streptomyces sp. NPDC104313 (assembly GCF_055583985.1). NCBI lineage: Bacteria > Bacillati > Actinomycetota > Actinomycetes > Kitasatosporales > Streptomycetaceae > Streptomyces > Streptomyces sp. NPDC104313. Next base: position 193,069 of record NZ_JBVJMW010000001.1, on the reverse strand, counting down.
GAACCCCGAATCCATGAGAGCCGCACTGCGTGCGCTGGCTGCCATGGGTCAGGCCCGACGGGCCGACGGGGGGCGCACCTGGGCGGTGCTCGGTCAGATGGCCGAGCTCGGTGACGCGTCGCTCGCCGAGCACGACGCGGTCGGACGGCTCGCCGTCCGGCTCAACGTCAGCAAGCTCGTCGCTGTCGGGGGGAGAGAAGCCTCCTGGCTGCAACTGGGCGCATATAACGAGGGTTCGTGGGGTGAGGAGTCGGTGCACGTGTCCGACGCACAGGCGGCCGTCGACCTGTTGCGCAGTGAACTGCGCCCGGGAGACGTCGTGCTGGTGAAGGCGTCCCGGTCGGTCGGCCTGGAGAAGGTCGCCCTGGCACTGCTGGAGAACTCGACCGAGGGCGAGGTCGCCGGCCGATGAGGCAGATCCTCTTCGCGGGGGCCATCGGGCTCTTCCTGACCCTGGTCGGGACTCCGCTGCTGATCAAGCTGCTGGCCCGCAAGGGATACGGGCAGTTCATCCGGGACGACGGCCCGCGCACGCACGGCAGCAAGCAGGGCACGCCCACGATGGGCGGTATCGCCTTCATCCTGGCGACGATCGTCGCGTATCTCCTCGCGAAGGTCATCACGGGTGAGGACATCCGCTACTCCGGCCTCCTCGTGCTGTTCCTGATGGCCGGGATGGGCGTCGTCGGCTTCCTCGACGACTACATCAAGATCGTCAAGCAGCGTTCGCTCGGTCTGCGGGCCAAGGCGAAGATGGCCGGACAGCTGATCGTCGGCATCGCCTTCGCGGTGCTCTCGCTCCAGTTCCCCAACTCCATGAACTACACCCCGGCCTCCACCCGGCTCTCGTTCGTCGAGGACTTCGGCTGGTCGATCGGCCCGGTGCTGTTCTGCGTCTGGGCGCTGTTCATGATCCTCGCCATGTCCAACGGCGTGAACCTCACCGACGGCCTCGACGGGCTGGCCACCGGCGCCTCCGTGATGGTCTTCGGCGCCTACACCTTCATCGGCCTCTGGCAGTTCCAGGAATCCTGTGCCAACGCGGCCAACCTGACCAACCCGAGCGCCTGTTACGAGGTACGCGACCCGCTCGACCTCGCCGTCGTCGCCGCCGCCCTGATGGGAGCCTGCTTCGGCTTCCTGTGGTGGAACACCTCGCCCGCCAAGATCTTCATGGGCGACACCGGCTCGCTCGCCCTCGGCGGCGCGCTCGCGGGTCTCGCGATCCTGTCCCGCACCGAGTTCCTCCTCGCCATCCTCGGCGGCCTCTTCGTGATGATCACCATGTCCGTGGTCATCCAGGTCGGTTCCTTCAAGATGACCGGCAAGCGGGTCTTCCGGATGGCACCGCTCCAGCACCACTTCGAACTCAAGGGGTGGTCCGAAGTCCTTGTCGTGGTCCGCTTCTGGATCATTCAGGGCATGTGCGTGATCGTCGGCCTCGGCCTCTTCTACGCGGGATGGGCAGCCAAGAAGTGAGCAGCACCGTGGACTGGCAGGGCAAGCACGTCACCGTCGCCGGGCTCGGCGTCAGCGGGATCCCCGCGGCCCGCGCCCTGCACGAGCGCGGCGCGCTCGTCACCGTCGTCAACGACGGCGACGACGAACGCGCCCGCGCGCAGGCGGCCGAGCTGGAGGCGCTCGGCATCACCGTGCGCCTCGGCGACGGCGCCACCCTGCCGCCGTCCACGGAACTCGTCGTCACCGCCCCCGGCTGGCAGCCGGACAAGCCGCTCTTCCTGGCTGCCGCCGAGGCGGGCGTCCAGGTCTGGGGCGACGTCGAACTGGCCTGGCGACTGCGCGGGACCAACGGCAGAAAGGCCGCGCCCTGGCTCGCGGTCACCGGCACCAACGGCAAGACCACCACCGTACGGATGCTGGCCTCGATCCTCGAAGCGGCAGGCCTGCGCACCGCGGCCGTCGGCAACATCGGCGTATCGCTGCTGGACGCGGTCCTCGGCGAGACCGAGTACGACGTCCTCGCCGTCGAACTGTCCAGCTACCAGCTGCACTGGGCGCCCTCCCCGCGCGCCCACTCCGCCGCCGTCCTCAACCTGGCGCCGGACCACCTCGACTGGCACGGCTCGATGGAGGCGTACGCCGCCGCCAAGGGCCGCGTCTACGAGGGCAACACCGTCGCCTGCGTCTACAACGCGGCCGACCCGGCCACCGAGGACCTGGTGCGCGAGGCGGATGTCGAAGAGGGCTGCCGGGCCATCGGCTTCACCCTCGGCGCCCCCGGCCCCTCGCAGCTCGGCGTGGTCGACGGCATCCTCGTCGACCGGGCGTTCGTCGCCGACCGCCAGAAGCAGGCCCAGGAACTGGCCGAGGTCACCGACGTCAACCCCCCGGCCCCGCACAACATCGCCAACGCCCTCGCGGCCGCCGCCCTCGCCCGCGCCTTCGGCGTGGAACCGTCCGCGGTCCGCGACGGTCTGCGCGCCTTCCGACCGGACGCCCACCGCATCGAACACATCGCGGACATCGACGAAGTCCGTTACGTGGACGACTCCAAGGCCACCAACACCCATGCCACCGAGGCCTCCCTCGCCGCCTACGACTCCATCGTCTGGATCGCGGGCGGACTGGCGAAGGGCGCCACGTTCGACCAGCTGGTCACCGGCGCGGCGAAGCGGCTGCGCGGGGTCGTGCTGATCGGCGCCGACCGGGCGCTGATCCGCGAAGCCCTGACGCGACACGCCCCCGAAGTCCCGGTGGTCGACCTCGACCGGACCGACACTGGGACGATGTCCGAAGCGGTCGCGCGGGCGGCCGAGCTCGCCCGGCCGGGCGATACGGTACTGCTGGCCCCGGCCTGTGCCTCGATGGACATGTTCACCAACTACAACAAGCGGGGCGAGGCGTTCGCGGACGCGGTCCGCGCGCGCGCCGACGAGAGCGCCTGACCGACCGGGCCTCCGTGCCCGGGGCCACGGGCCCCGGGCACGAGCAGTGGAGGGGACAGCGATGATGCCGGCCGACGAGAGATTCGCCGTACGGCGGGACCGCGTACGGGCCTCGGTTCCCCGCCTCCTCGCCGCGGCGCCCGCACCCTCCGGAGTGCCGCTGCCCGACGGGCTCGCCCTGCGCGGGCGCCTCGCCACCGGAGCCAGGCGTCCCGAGACGCCCGCCGGCTCCGGACGCGGTGGCCGGGGGACCCGCACGCCGCGCACCGGGCGCGGCGGTGGACCGCGCCGTACCTACGAGCGGGCACGACGGGCCTGGGACCGGCCCCTGACCGCCTACTACGTGATCCTCGGCTCCAGCCTCCTGATCACCGTGCTGGGCTTGGTGATGGTCTACTCCGCCTCGATGATCAAGGCGCTGGACATCAGCAAGCCCGCGACGTACTTCTTCGCGAAGCAGTTCCTCGCCGCCGTCATCGGGGGCGGGCTGATGCTGCTCGCCGCCCGGATGCCCGTGAAGCTGCACCGGGCGCTGGCCTACCCGATACTGATGGTCACCGTCTTCCTGATGGTCCTGGTCCAGGTACCGGGGATAGGGATGTCGGTCAACGGCAACCAGAACTGGCTCTACCTGGGCGGCCCGTTCCAGCTCCAGCCCAGCGAGTTCGGCAAGCTGGCCCTCATCCTGTGGGGGGCGGACCTGCTGGCCCGTAAGCAGGACAAGCGGTTGCTGGCGCACTGGAAGCACATGCTTGTGCCGCTCGTGCCGGTCGCCTTCATGCTGCTCGGACTGATCATGCTCGGCGGCGACATGGGAACCGCGATCATTCTCACGGCGATCCTGTTCGGTCTGCTCTGGCTGGCGGGCGCTCCCACCCGGCTGTTCGCCGGGGTGCTCGGCTTCGCCGCCGTCATCGCGTTCCTGCTGATCAGGACCAGCCCCAACCGGATGTCCCGGCTCGCCTGCATGGGCGTGAGCGAACCCGATCCGGAGGGCGGCTGCTGGCAGGCCGCACACGGGATCTATGCTCTGGCGTCCGGCGGATGGTTCGGTTCCGGTCTGGGTGCGAGTGTGGAAAAATGGGGTCAACTCCCGGAACCCCACACCGATTTCATCTTCGCGATCACCGGTGAGGAACTGGGTCTGGCGGGGACGCTGTCCGTGCTCGCCCTGTTCACGGCTCTAGGCTATGCGGGTATCCGCGTGGCCGGACGCACGGAGGACCCCTTCGTGAGGTTTGCCGCGGGAGGTGTGACCACGTGGATCACGGCCCAGGCCGTGATCAACATCGGTGCGGTGCTCGGCCTGTTGCCGATCGCCGGGGTTCCGCTCCCGCTGTTCTCCTACGGGGGGTCGGCCCTGCTGCCGACGATGTTCGCGGTCGGGCTGATGATCGCCTTCGCACGGGAGGACCCAGCCGCCAAGGCGGCCCTGGCCATGCGGAAGCCCGGGGTGAGATGGAAGACGATGAGACGGCGCGTCAAGAAGCGTCCGTCCGGAGAGCGGTGAATTTCGGTGCATGTCGTACTCGCCGGCGGGGGGACCGCCGGACACATCGAGCCCGCGCTTGCCCTCGCAGACGCCCTGCGCAGGCAGGACCCGACCGTGGGAATCACTGCCCTCGGCACGGAACGCGGACTGGAGACCAGGCTCGTGCCCGAACGGGGGTACGAGCTGGCGCTCATTCCCGCCGTGCCGCTGCCCCGTAAGCCCACGCCCGAACTGATCACCGTCCCGGGCCGGCTGCGCGGCACCATCAAGGCCGCCGAGCAGATCCTGGAGCGCACCAAGGCGGACTGCGTGGTCGGCTTCGGCGGCTACGTCGCGCTGCCCGGCTATCTGGCCGCCAAGCGGGCCGGCGTGCCGATCGTGGTCCACGAGGCCAACGCCCGCCCGGGCCTGGCCAACAAGATCGGCTCGCGCTACGCCCACGGGGTCGCCGTCTCCACCCCGGACAGCAAGCTGCGCGGCGCCCGCTACATCGGCATCCCGCTGCGCCGCACCATCGCCACCCTGGACCGTGCCAGGGTCCGCCCGGAGGCCCGTGCTTCCTTCGGCCTCGACCCCAACCTGCCCACGCTGCTGGTCTCCGGCGGCTCGCAGGGCGCGCGCCACCTCAACGAGGTCGTGCAGCGAGTCGCACCGCTGCTCCAGCGCTCCGGGATCCAGATCCTCCATGCGGTCGGCCCGAAGAACGAATTGCCGCGGATCGACAACATGCCCGGGATGCCGCCCTACATCCCGGTACCGTACGTGGACCGGATGGACCTCGCGTACGCCGCGGCCGACATGATGCTCTGCCGCGCGGGCGCGATGACCGTCGCCGAACTCACCGCCGTCGGGCTCCCCGCCGCCTATGTTCCGCTGCCCATCGGCAACGGCGAACAGCGGCTCAACGCCCAGCCGGTGGTCAACGCCGGCGGCGGCCTGCTGGTGGACGACGCGGCGCTCACCCCGGAGTGGGTGCAGGGCAACGTCCTGCCGGTACTGTCGGACCCCCACCGGCTGTACGAAATGTCCCGCGCCGCGGCCGAGTTCGGCCGGCGCGACGCCGACGACCTGCTCGTCGGCATGGTGTACGAAGCGATTGCCGCGCGCCGCTAGGCGCCCGGCGCGATGCGGTGCGGACCCGGGGCGGGCGTCCCGGGTCCGGCGAAGGAGCGAGCGTGGCCGGACCGACGACCGCCCAGCGCGGCGTACCCGGGCGGGCGGACACCTCCGCCCGCCCGCCGGGCATCGGCCCCGAGGGGCACCGGATCAGCCGCCGCACCCTGCTGATCCTGATCGGCGTCGCGGCCGCCCTGCTCACCGGGTTCGTGATCTGGGTGCTCTACGGATCCTCCTGGCTCCGTGTCGAGAGGGTCAGCACGAGCGGTGTGGAGGTCCTGACCCGCGAAGAAGTGGAAGCGGTTGCCGCCACACCGATCGGCGCCCCGCTGGTCTCCGTGGAGACCGGCGCCATGGAGCGCCGGTTGCGCCAGAAGTTGCCTCGTATCGACACAGTTGATGTCGTTCGGTCCTGGCCGGACGGCATCGGCCTTAAGGTGACCGAACGGAAGCCGGTCCTGCTGGTCGAAAAGGGCGGCGCATTCGTGGAAGTGGATGCCAAGGGTGTGCGCTTCGCCACCGTGGACAAGGCGCCGAAGGGCGTACCCCTGCTGGAGCTGACTCCCGAACGTTCCGCGAGCCTTCGCCGCTTCGGCGGTGACGGTCTGTTGCGGGAGGCGGTCCGGGTCGCCGGCGACCTTCCGACGGGTGTGGCCAAGGACACCGAGGTCGTACGGGTCACCTCGTACGACGCGATCTCCTTGCGGCTGACCCGCGATCGTGTGGTGACCTGGGGGAGTGGCGAGGACGGGCCGGTGAAGGCGCGGGTCCTCATCGCTCTCATAAAAGCCGCCCCCAAAGCGGGACAGTTCGATGTAAGTGCTCCCACCGCCCCGGCGGTATCGGCGAGTTGACGGGTATTCGTGCTGGCCAGCACCCTGGTTGGTCAGCGCTACGGGTGATCACATAGGGTGAAAAGAAAAACGGGAGGTTCGGCGTGTTCGTTGAACGTGCGCCACTTGTCGACTTAGTGTCCTGTTCGGAAGAGTCCAGGAAGCAGACACACTGGTAACCCTAAACTTCAACGTTAGGGTTTGGGTCGGCGTTCGGACCGTCCCCATCGACATCAGTCGTCGCCGCGGGGCTACCGCAGAGCGACGACACGTAACTCGAGGCGAGAGGCCTTCGACGTGGCAGCACCGCAGAACTACCTCGCAGTCATCAAGGTCATCGGTGTCGGCGGCGGTGGTGTCAATGCCATCAACCGAATGATCGAGGTCGGCCTCAAGGGTGTCGAGTTCATCGCGATCAACACGGACGCACAAGCCCTGTTGATGAGCGACGCCGACGTCAAGCTCGACGTCGGCCGCGAACTCACCCGGGGCCTCGGCGCCGGGGCGAACCCGGCCGTAGGTCGTAAGGCGGCAGAGGACCACCGTGAGGAGATCGAGGAGGTCCTCAAGGGGGCCGACATGGTCTTCGTCACCGCCGGAGAAGGCGGCGGCACCGGCACCGGCGGCGCACCCGTCGTCGCCAACATCGCACGCTCGCTCGGCGCTCTGACGATCGGCGTGGTCACCCGCCCGTTCACCTTCGAGGGCCGACGACGCGCGAACCAGGCGGAGGACGGCATCGCCGAACTCCGCGAAGAGGTCGACACCCTCATCGTCATTCCCAACGACCGTCTGCTGTCCATTTCGGACCGCCAGGTCAGTGTGCTCGACGCGTTCAAGTCGGCCGACCAGGTGCTGCTCTCGGGTGTCCAGGGCATCACCGACCTCATCACCACCCCGGGTCTCATCAACCTCGACTTCGCCGACGTCAAGTCGGTCATGTCCGAGGCCGGATCGGCGCTCATGGGCATCGGCTCGGCGCGCGGCGACGACCGTGCGGTGGCGGCGGCGGAGATGGCGATCTCCTCGCCCCTCCTGGAAGCCTCCATCGACGGCGCCCGCGGTGTCCTCCTCTCCATCTCCGGCGGCAGCGACCTCGGTCTCTTCGAGATCAACGAGGCCGCCCAACTGGTGAGCGAGGCCGCGCACCCCGAGGCCAACATCATCTTCGGTGCCGTCATCGACGACGCCCTGGGCGACGAGGTGCGGGTCACCGTGATCGCGGCGGGCTTCGACGGCGGGCAGCCGCCGGCCCGTCGGGAGAACGTCCTCGGCGCGAACAGCAACAAGCGCGAGGAGCCGGCCGCCCCGGCCAGGTCCTCCGCCGAGTCCACGCGCTCCATGGGCGGACTCGGTTCCGTACCCCCGCGCGAGGAGAGCTCGGCTCCGGCCGAGCCCGCCCCGTCGGCTTCGAGTGAGAACGCGCTCGGGCCGGTCTCTCCGCCGCACGTCCCGCCGGCCCGCCCCTACCAGGACACCCAGGCCGAAGAGCTGGATGTTCCGGACTTCTTGAAGTGATAGCTCAGCACCTGGCGGCACCCGTCACGGGCAGCGCTCGCTTCGCCTTCACCGACCGGTGGGGCGGAGTGAGCGCCGCTCCGTACGGTGAGCTCAACCTCGGCGGCGCGGTCGGCGACGACCCCGCCGCCGTCGGCGCGAACCGGGAGCGTGCGGCCCGCGCTCTCGGAATCGACCCGGCGCGGGTCGTCTGGATGAACCAGGTGCACGGCCGGGACGTCGCGGTGGTGGACGGACCCTGGGGCGTGGACGCGGAGATTCCGGCCGTGGACGCGGTGGTGACCGCCCGGCGTGGACTGCCGCTCGCGGTCCTCACCGCCGACTGCACTCCCGTACTTCTCGCCGACCCGGTCGCCGGGGTCGTCGGGGCGGCGCACGCCGGGCGGCCGGGACTGGTCGCCGGAGTCGTTCCGGCGGCGGTCGAGGCCATGGTCGCGCTCGGCGCACACCCCTCCCGGATCACCGCGCACACCGGGCCGTCCGTCTGCGGACGGTGCTACGAAGTGCCCGAGGCGATGCGGGCCGAGGTGGCCGACGCCGTCCCCGGCACCTGGTCCGAGACCAGCTGGGGAACCCCGGCGGTCGACGTCACCGGCGGGGTCCACGCCCAGCTCGCCGCACTCGGTGTGACCGACCGGCACTCCTCGCCGTACTGCACCCTGGAATCGGGCGACCACTTCTCGTACCGACGCGAGCGTGCCACCGGGCGGCTCGCCGGATATGTCTGGTTGGACTGATAGGGCATGACGGACCGTAAGACTCAAATCGCCGCGAATCTGGCGCAGGTGGAGGAGAGGATCGCCTCCTCCTGTGCCGCGGCCGGTCGCAAGCGCGAGGAGGTGACCCTGATCGTGGTCACCAAGACCTACCCCGCGAGCGATGTGCGGATCCTGCATGAACTCGATGTGCGCCATGTCGCGGAGAATCGTGACCAGGACGCGGCCCCCAAAGCCACCGCTTGTGCGGATCTTCCTCTGACATGGCACTTTGTCGGACAATTGCAGACGAACAAGGTTCGTTCTGTGACCAGTTATGCCGATGTCGTGCAGTCGGTGGACCGTGCCAGGCTGGTCACCGCCCTCTCCGCCGCCGCGGTGCGCGGGGAGCGTGAACTCGGCTGCCTGATCCAGGTCGCCCTGGACGCGGAGAGCGGCGAGCGCGGTGAGCGCGGCGGCGTCGCGCCGGACGGGGTCGAGGAGTTGGCGGCCGCGATCGGCGCGGCTCCCGGACTCCGGCTCGACGGACTGATGACCGTGGCGCCGCTGGCAGGGGAGTACGCCGGTCGGCAACGGGCCGCGTTCGACCGGCTGATGGGAATCTCATCCCGCCTGCGCGCCGGTCACCCGGCTGCGAACATGGTCTCCGCAGGTATGAGCGGGGACCTGGAGGACGCGGTGGCGGCCGGAGCGACACATGTACGCGTCGGTACGGCGGTACTCGGAGTCCGACCCCGGCTCGGGTAACGTCGCGAAGCAAGTCGGACCACAGCAGAAAATATGGTCATTACCGCTCACGGCGGGCAGACCACAGTGGATCGCGGGCACTTGGTGACGAATGCCGATCCACCACAGAGCGGAGGAATCGGAGCATGGCCGGCGCGATGCGCAAGATGGCGGTCTACCTCGGCCTCGTGGAGGACGATGGGTACGACGGTCCGGGGTTCGACCCCGATGACGAATTCGAACCTGAGCCGGAGCCCGAGCGCGACCGGCGGCGGCATCAGCCCCCGCACCAGGGGGAGCGGGAACGTGAGCGCGAAAGGGACGAACCGGTACGGGTGGTGCAACCGCCCTCCCCGCGCGAGCCGGTTCAGCTCCCCGCTGAAAGCGTGCGACCCGCCCGGATCGCCCCCGTGGCATCCATCACACCTGAACGCCCGAACATGGAGAAGAACGCACCGGTGATCATGCCCAAGGTCGTGTCCGAGCGGGAGCCGTACCGCATCACCACGCTGCACCCCAGGACCTACAACGAGGCCCGTACCATCGGGGAACACTTCCGTGAGGGCACTCCGGTGATCATGAATCTCACGGAGATGGACGACACGGACGCGAAGCGACTTGTCGACTTTGCCGCGGGACTCGTCTTCGGTCTCCATGGCAGCATTGAACGCGTGACGCAGAAGGTGTTCCTGTTGTCGCCTGCTAACGTCGATGTCACGGCGGAGGACAAGGCCCGCATCGCAGAGGGCGGATTCTTCAACCAGAGCTGAGAACGCGACACCGGAACAACCCGGCCGAGAGGCCGGTGCCGGCCACGAGGCCGGAGCTGACGAGAGCCAGGGGAGAGGGAACCGCGGGACATGGGCGTCGCACTGGATGTTGTCTATATCGCGCTGATGTGTTTCCTCATCGTGCTGATCTTCCGACTTGTCATGGACTATGTCTTCCAGTTCGCACGTTCATGGCAACCCGGCAAGGCGATGGTGGTCGTACTGGAGGCCACCTACACTGTCACCGATCCACCGCTCAAGCTTCTGCGGCGGTTCATCCCGCCGCTGCGTCTCGGGGGCGTGGCACTCGACCTGTCCTTCTTCGTTCTGATGATCATCGTCTACATCCTGATCAGCGTTGTGGTCAGGTTGTGAGCGATACGGTCTTGCCGACTGCCGACGACTACGTAGAGGTGAAGAAGAGATGCCGTTGACCCCCGAGGACGTGCGGAACAAGCAGTTCACGACCGTCCGCCTCCGAGAAGGCTATGACGAGGACGAGGTCGATGCCTTTCTCGACGAGGTCGAATCGGAGCTGACCCGTCTGCTCCGTGAGAACGAGGACCTGCGCGCCAAGCTGGCCGCCGCGACGCGTGCCGCCGCGCAGAACCAGCAACAGCAACAACAACAGGGTATGCGCAAGCCTCCGGAGCAGCAGGATCGCCCGGGTGCGCCTGTTCCCGCCGCCATATCAGGACCGCCGCAGCAGCAGCCCCCGCAGATGGGTCCGCCCCAGCTGCCCGGTGGCGTGCCGCAGCTGCCCGCAGGTCCCAGTGGTCACGGCCCCCAGGGTGGTCACGGCCCCGGTCCGCAGGGCCCGCACGGCCCCGGCCCGATGCAGGGCGGTCCCATGGGTGGCCCGATGGGCGGCCCCATGGGTCAGCACCCCCAGCAGCAGCAGATGCAGCAGATGCAGCCGCCGCAGATGCAGCAGCAGGGGCAGGGCCCCGGCGGCGACAGCGCCGCCCGTGTTCTCTCGCTCGCACAGCAGACCGCCGACCAGGCGATCGCGGAGGCCCGTTCCGAGGCCAACAAGATCGTCGGCGAGGCGCGCAGCCGTGCCGAGGGTCTGGAGCGCGACGCGCGTGCCAAGGCCGACGCCCTGGAGCGGGACGCGCAGGAGAAGCACCGCGTGGCGATGGGCTCGCTGGAGTCGGCCCGCGCGACGCTGGAGCGCAAGGTCGAGGACCTGCGTGGCTTCGAGCGCGAGTACCGCACGCGTTTGAAGTCCTACCTGGAGAGCCAGCTGCGTCAGCTGGAGACCCAGGCGGACGACTCGCTCGCCCCGCCGCGGACTCCGGCAGCCGCTTCGCTGCCGCCGTCCCCCTCGCTGGCCCCGGCCGGTGCGGGTGCGATGGGTCACTCCATGGGCGGCTCCAACCACGGTGGCCACGGCGGCCAGCAGATGGGTGGCGGCCAGTCCACCATGGGCGGCGCGCCGTCCTACGGTGGCCAGCAGCAGATGTCGCCCGCGATGACACAGCCGATGGCGCCGGTGCGGCCGCAGGCGCCGCAGCCGATGCAGCAGGCGCCTTCGCCGATGCGCGGGTTCCTGATCGACGAGGACGACAACTGAGCGGTTCGCGCTCGCTGAGCGCGTAGCCGTCGGCAGGCAAAGGGCCGGGCCCCGGGATTTTCCGGGGCCCGGCCCTTTGGCGTGGGCTCGGCCCGCCCTTGCCGGGTGCGGGTGGGGCGCCTGCGGCGGGCCTGTTCCCCTACCCGCCCCTTCCCGAAACCGGGGCGCTGCCCCCGGACCCCCGTTGCCCTCAAGCGCCGGAGGGGCTGACAATATCCAGCCCGTCCGGCGATTGAGGACGTCTTTTCAGCCTTGCCGGCGTTTGAGGCGCGGGGGCAGCCCCCCTGAGGGGTACACGGAAGGGCCCGCCGGAATCCGTTCCGGCGGGCCCTTCCTGTCCTGCGGGTTACCGCTACCGCTTGCGCAGGCGGAACGTGAGCTCCAGGCCCTCGTCCTCGAACGCCGCGCCGTAACTCTCGTCCGCCTCGCCCTCCGCGTAGTCCAGGGCGAGCACCTCCTCGGAGATCAGCGGCGTGTGCTCGGTGAGGGCTTCCACCGTTGCCGGGGACGTCGAGGTCCAGCGGACGGCGATACGGTCCGCGACGTCCAGGCCGCTGTTCTTGCGGGCCTCCTGGATCAGGCGGATCGCGTCACGGGCCAGGCCCGCGCGGCGCAGTTCCGGGGTGATCTCCAGGTCCAGGGCGACGGTCGCGCCCGAGTCCGAAGCGACCGACCAGCCCTCGCGGGGGGTCTCCGTGATGATGACCTCGTCGGGGGAGAGGGAGATCCGCTCGCCGTCGACCTCGACCGACGCCGTGCCTTCGCGCAGGGCGAGGGAGAGAGCTGCCGCGTCGGCCTCGGCCACGGCCTTGGCCACCGCTTGGACGCCCTTGCCGAACCGCTTGCCCAGGGCGCGGAAGTTGGCCTTCGCCGTCGTGTCGACCAGGGAGCCGCCCACCTCCGAGAGCGAGGCCAGCGACGTGACGTTCAGCTCCTGGGTGATCTGGGCGCGCAGCTCGGCGGAGAGCCCCTCGAAGCCTGCCGCCGCCACCAGCGCGCGGGACAGCGGCTGACGGGTCTTCACCCCCGACTCGGCGCGCGTGGCCCGGCCCAGCTCCACCAGGCGGCGCACCAGCGCCATCTGCGTGGAGAGCGTCGGGTCGATCGCCGACAGATCCGCCTTCGGCCAGGAGGACAGGTGGACCGACTCCGGGGAGTCCGGGGTCACCGGCGCGATCAGGTCCTGCCAGACCCGCTCCGTGATGAACGGGGTCAGCGGGGCCATCAGCCGCGTCACCGTCTCGACGACCTCGTGCAGGGTGCGCAGCGCGGCCTTGTCGCCCTGCCAGAAGCGGCGGCGCGAGCGGCGTACGTACCAGTTGGAGAGGTCGTCCACGAACGCCGAGAGCAGCTTGCCGGCGCGCTGGGTGTCGTAGCCCTCCATCGCGACGGTCATCTGGTCGGCCAGCGCGTTCAGTTCGCTCAGCAGCCAGCGGTCCAGGACGGTGCGGTCCGCCGGGGCCGGGTCGGCCTCGGAGGGGGCCCAGCCCGACGTGCGCGCGTACAGGGCCTGGAAGGCAACCGTGTTCCAGTAGGTGAGGAGCGTCTTGCGGACGACCTCCTGGATCGTGCCGTGGCCCACGCGCCGTGCCGCCCACGGGGAGCCGCCCGCCGCCATGAACCACCGCACGGCGTCCGCCCCGTGCTGGTCCATCAGCGGGATCGGCTGGAGGATGTTCCCCAGGTGCTTGGACATCTTGCGGCCGTCCTCGGCGAGGATGTGGCCCAGGCAGACGACGTTCTCGTAACTCGACTTGTCGAAGACCAGGGTGCCTACCGCCATCAGCGTGTAGAACCAGCCGCGGGTCTGGTCGATGGCCTCCGAGATGAACTGCGCCGGGTAACGGCTCTCGAAGATCTCCTTGTTCTTGTACGGGTAGCCCCACTGAGCGAACGGCATCGAACCCGAGTCGTACCAGGCATCGATGACCTCCGGGACGCGGTACGCCTCCAGTTGGCAGTTCTCGTGCGAGCAGGTGAAGGTGATCTCGTCGATGAACGGGCGGTGGGGGTCCAGCCCTGACTGGTCGGTGCCCGTGAGCTCCGTCAGTTCGGCGCGCGAGCCCACGCAGGTGAGGTGGTCGTCCTCGCAGCGCCAGATCGGCAGCGGCGTGCCCCAGTAGCGGTTACGGGAAAGGGCCCAGTCGACGTTGTTGTTCAGCCAGTCGCCGAAGCGGCCGTTCTTGACCGAGTCCGGATACCAGTTGGTCTTCTCGTTCTCCTGGAGAAGCCGGTCCTTGACCGCCGTCGTCCTGATGTACCAGGACGGCTGCGCGTAGTAGAGCAGCGCCGTGTGGCAGCGCCAGCAGTGCGGGTAGCTGTGCTCGTAGGGGACGTGGCGGAAGAGCTTGCCGCGCGCGTCCAGGTCCGCGGTGAGCGCCTCGTCGGCCTTCTTGAAGAAGACGCCGCCGACCAGGGGGAGATCCTCTTCGAAGGTGCCGTCGGGGCGGACCGGGTTGACCACCGGGAGGCCGTACGCGCGGCAGACCACGAGGTCGTCGGCGCCGAACGCGGGGGACTGGTGGACCAGACCCGTACCGTCCTCGGTCGTCACGTACTCGGCGTTCACCACGTAGTGGGCTTCCGCCGGGAAGTCGACGAGCGTGAAGGGGCGCTCGTAGTTCCAGCGCTCCATCTCCGCGCCGGTGAACGACTGGCCGGTGGCCTCCCAGCCCTCGCCCAGCGCCTTCTCCAGCAGCGGTTCGGCGACGACGAGCTTCTCCTCGCCGTTCGTCGCGACGGCGTAGCGGACCTCGGGGTGGGCGGCGACCGCCGTGTTGGAGACCAGCGTCCAGGGAGTGGTCGTCCAGACCAGGAGGGCCGCCTCGCCGGCCAGCGGGCCGGAGGTGAGCGGGAAGCGGACGAAGACCGAGGGGTCGACGACCGTCTCGTAGCCCTGGGCCAGCTCGTGGTCGGACAGGCCGGTGCCGCAACGCGGGCACCAGGGGGCGACGCGGTGGTCCTGGACCAGCAGGTCCTTGTTGAAGATCTCCTTGAGCGACCACCACACGGAGTCCACGTACTCCGGGTCCATCGTGCGGTACGCGTCGTCCAGGTCGACCCAGTAGCCCATGCGGGTCGTCAGCTCGGCGAACGCGTCGGTGTGCCGGGTCACCGACTCACGGCACTTGGCGTTGAACTCGGCGATGCCGAACGCCTCGATGTCCTTCTTGCCGTTGAACCCCAGCTCCTTCTCGACCGCGAGCTCGACCGGCAGGCCGTGGCAGTCCCAGCCGGCCTTGCGGCCGACGTGGTAGCCCTGCATGGTGCGGAAGCGGGGGAAGACGTCCTTGAAGACGCGGGCCTCGATGTGGTGGGCGCCCGGCATGCCGTTGGCGGTGGGCGGACCCTCGTAGAAGACCCACTCGGGGCGGCCCTCGGACCGGTCGAGGCTCTTGGCGAAGATCTTGCTCTCGCGCCAGAAGTCGAGCACGGCGTGCTCAAGCGCGGGCAGGTCGACCTGGGCGGGTACCTGGCGGTACTGCGGCGATGTCATGTGCGGCTTCCTCCGGCGGACGTCTTCCACTTCCGTCGGAGGGACGAGAGCGTCTCGGCTCCCGCGGTACCACCCTCCTTGGCCCCGGGCGCAGGCCCGTGGCCCCCTCATTGGGGTCGCGATGCCGGGTCTAGTGGCCTTGCGCCGGTGGGCGGGGCCCACCGTTCAAAGCGTTCTTCCGGCGGCTCCGGGGTGATCTTCACGACGCGCTCGCCCCCGGGCTCCCACCGTCCCCGGGTCGCTACTGGCTGCGTACGGCGCTACTCGTCCCATCCAAGCCTCTCGCTGGGCCCAGTGTACGGGCCCGTACGGGCGACGGCCGACCGGCTATCGGCGGCGCTGGGGCGTGACCCGAGTGGCGGGACGGGGTAGAAGGACTTCCCGGCGGGGCTTGAGGGCCGGGTTACCGGGCGGGGAGCTGGGAACAACGGATGCAGGCGCGCCACAACCGGATACGGGGGAGGGCGAGAAGGCGGCGTGCCCCGTTGCCGCGGGGCTGGAGTCGATTTATCGTCCCAGCACGATTCGCGAGCAAGATCATAATATGTGAAGGGGCCGCGGCCATGGTGGCGAAGAAGACGGCGGAAGAGACCGCGGCCGAGCACGACGGCATCCACGAGCCACCGGCCGAGCAGGTGCCCGCGCCCGAGAAGAGGGCGGCGAGGAAGGCCGCCGCCAAGAAGAGCACGGCCAAGAAGACGACGGCCACGACGAAGAAGACGACGGCGAAGAAGGCCGCCGCCAAGAAGAGCGCCGCCAAGAAGACGACGGAGAAGGCCGCAGCGGCGGCCACGGAGGCGGCCCGGGCCGCCGAGCAGACGGGAGTCCACACGGTGGTAGCCAAGAAGAGCGCGAGTTCTCACGCAGCGGGCGCACAGGCCACGGCCCCCGTGCCGCCGGCCCGCGCCGCCGCCTCCGACGAGCTGACCGTCCGGCCCGGGGAGGACCCCTGGACGCCCGAGGAGGTCATCGAGGCGCGCACCCTGCTGGCGAGCGAGACGCTGCGGCTCCGCAGCGAGCTGGAGGCCTCCGGCGCGGCGCTCGCCGGGCTGATGCGGGACTCCGGCGACGGCGCGGGCGACGACGAGGCCGACACCGGCACCAAGAACATCACCCGTGAGCACGAGCTGTCGCTGGCCGCCAACGCCCAGGAGATGCTGGAGCAGACCGAGCGGGCGCTCGGCCGGCTGGAGGCGGGTACGTACGGGCTCTGCGAGGTCTGCGGCAAACCGATCGGAAAGGCACGAATGCAGGCCTTCCCCCGGGCCACCCTGTGCGTCGAGGACAAGCAGAAGCAGGAGCGGCGCGGCTGATCCGCACAGGGTGTCGTACCCTCGTCCTCAGGCAGGCACCTAGGTTGAGGGACTCACGTGGCAGAGGCGGAGCGCATCATCGGTACGCCGGAAATTCCTGATGCCGAGGGCACGGGCGAAGGCGGCAGTACGGCCGCCGACGGGTCCGTGAGCGCGGGCCGGGGCAAGCGGAAGATCGCCGTTCTCCTGAGCGTGGCCGTCGTGGCCTATCTGCTGGACCTGGTCACCAAGATGATCGTGGTCGCGAAGCTGGAGCATCAGCCGCCGATCGACATCATCGGGGACTGGCTGCAGTTCCGGGCGATCCGTAACGCGGGCGCCGCGTTCGGGATCGGCGAGGCGTTCACGGTGATCTTCACCATCATCGCCTCCGGAGTGATCGTGGTCATCATCCGGATCGCCCGCAAGCTCTACAGCCTGCCGTGGGCCATTGCCCTGGGCCTCCTCCTGGGGGGTGCGCTCGGCAACCTCACCGACCGCATCTTCCGGGCGCCCGGCGTGTTCGAGGGCGCGGTGGTGGACTTCATCGCCCCCAAGAACTCCGCCGTCTTCAACCTCGCCGATTCCGCCATCGTGTGCGGCGGCATCCTCATCGTGATCCTCTCCTTCAAGGGCCTGGACCCCGACGGGACCGTGCACAAGGACTAGGGGCGCCCCCGGGCTGCGCGGAGAGTGTTGCGCGCAAGGCATACTCGACAGGTGAGTACGCACCCCGAGATCCGCACCCTGCCCGTACCGGACGGCCTGGAAGGCGAGCGCGTCGACGCCGCCATCTCCCGGATGTTCGGTTTCTCCCGCACCAAGGCCGCCGAGCTGGCCGCAGCCGGGAAGGTCCAGGTGGACGGTTCGGTGGCCGGGAAGTCCGAGCGGGTCCACGGAGGTGCCTGGCTGGAAGTGGAGATGCCGCAGGCGGCCGCTCCCGTACAGATCGTCGCCGAGCCCGTCGAGGGCATGGAGATCGTCCATGACGACGACGACATCGTCGTCATCATGAAGCCGGTCGGCGTCGCCGCCCACCCCAGCCCCGGCTGGACCGGTACCACCGTCATCGGCGGCCTCGCCGCCGCCGGTTACCGGATCTCGACGTCCGGCGCCGCCGAGCGCCAGGGCATCGTCCACCGCCTGGACGTCGGCACCTCCGGCCTGATGGTCGTCGCCAAGTCCGAGCGCGCCTACACCCTGCTCAAGGCCCAGTTCCGCGACCGGGTCGTCGACAAGAAGTACCACGCCCTCGTCCAGGGCCACCCGGACCCGATGAGCGGCACCATCGACGCCCCCATCGGGCGCCACCCCAACCACGACTACAAGTGGGCGGTCACCGCCGAGGGCAAGCCGTCGGTGACCCACTACGACCTGATCGAGGCCTACCGCGCCGCCAGCCTCCTCGACATCAAGCTGGAGACCGGCCGCACCCACCAGATCCGGGTCCACATGTCCGCTCACCGCCACCCCTGTGTCGGCGACCTGACGTACGGCGCGGACCCGACCCTGGCCAAGCGCCTCGGGCTGACCCGCCAGTGGCTGCACGCCGTGCGCCTGGGCTTCGAACACCCGAGCGACGGCAGGTGGGTGGAGTTCTCCAGCACCTACCCGGCCGACCTCCAGCACGCCCTCGACACCATCTCCGCGGAGAGTCAGTGACCTCCGCGCCCTCCCCGTACAGCACCCGCAGGGCCGTCGAGGAGAGCGACCTCCACGCCTGCTTCCAGGTCCGTAAAGAGGTCTTCGTCGGCGAGCAGAACGTGCCCGAGGAGCTGGAGTACGACGCCCACGACGCGACCGCGGTGCATGTCCTGGCCGCCGCGGCGGACGGCGCCGCGCTCGGTACGGGCCGGTTGCTGCACGGCGCCGACGCGGCCGGGAAGACCGGTGGCGACCCGGCCGTCGGTTCGCTGGGCCGACTCGCCGTGAGCCGGGAGGCCCGTGGCCTCGGGGTCGGCGCCGCCCTCGTGCGGGCCATCGAGGACGAGGCGCGGGCGCTGGGCCTGGCCGCTGTCGACCTGCACGCCCAGACGCACGCCCTCGGCTTCTACGAGCGGCTCGGATACGTCGCGTACGGCCCCGAGTTCCCCGACGCGGGCATGCCGCACCGGGCCATGCGGCGGGAGATCCGCCCCGCCTGAGTGCCGGAAACGGTGGGTATCGGCCGAATAGCGCACCCCGCGTGGCAGGGTGGGAGCCCTGTTCGGCCGCTCGTGGTGTGCCGGGCCCGCATGCTCCGGAAGGCACCTCGTGGAACAGATGTCCCTGCTGCTCCTGCTGCTGCTCGGAGCCGTGGTCACGGTGCCGCTCGGCGGCCGACTGGGGCTGCCCGCGCCGGTGCTGATGACCCTCATCGGTATCGCGATGGCCTTCCTGCCGTTCGTGCCGAACGTCGACATCCCACCGGAGATCATCCTCCCCGCACTGCTTCCTCCGCTGCTCTACGCCACCGTGCAGCGCACCTCCTGGCGGCAGTTCGCCGCCAACAGACGCCCGATCTTCCTGCTGGCCGTGGCCCTCGTCTTCGTCACCGCCGCCGCCGTCGCCGCGGTCGCCAACTCGATCGTGCCAGGGCTGCCCATCGCCGCCGCCGTCGCCCTCGGCGCGCTCGTCGCCCCGCCCGACCCGGTGGCGGCGACGGCCGTGGCGGGCTCCGTGGGGCTGCCGCGCCGGCTGGTGTCGATCCTGGAGGGCGAGGGGCTCTTCAACGACGTGACCGCCATCGTGCTCTACCACGTGGCCATCGCCGCAGCCGTCAGCGGCACCTTCTCGCTTCCCGAGGCCTTCGGGCTGCTGGCCCTCTCGGCCGTCGTCGCGGTGGCCGTCGGCCTCGCGCTCGGCTGGCTCACCATCAAGCTGATGAACCTGCTGGGCGACGCCACCCTCCAGGTCGGGCTGACCCTGCTGGTGCCGTTCGTCTCCTACGTCCTCGCGGAGGAGCTGATGGGCTCCGGCGTGCTGGCCGTCCTGACCGTCGCGTTGTTCCTCGCCGAGCACACCGCCGACGCCGACGACGTGCTGGGCCGGCTCACCGGAGTTACGTTCTGGGACATCGTCGACACCCTCGTTACCGGCGTGGCCTTCGGGCTGATCGGCCTGGAGCTGCACAGCGTGTTCGGCACCGCCGACGGGCACGCCCTGGAGATGGCCGGCTGGGGGCTCGCGATCGTCGTGGTCGTCGTCGGCGTACGGCTGCTGTACCTGCTGCCGGCGACCTGGCTGGCCAAGCGGCTCCACAGCCGCCGCGACGTCAGCGAGGAGATCCCCACCAGCTGGCGGGAGACCGTCGTGATGTGGTGGGCCGGCATGCGCGGGGTGGCCTCGGTCGCCCTGGCGCTGGCGATCCCGCTGGAGACCGACGACGGGCAGCCCTTCCCCGGCCGCGACGAGATCATCTTCATCGCGTTCGCCGTGATCATGGCCACCCTGGTCTTCCAGGGGCTCACCCTGCCCTGGCTGGTGCGCAAGCTGAGGGTCAGGGCCGACACCGACGCCGAAGAGGCACTGGAGCGGGACCTCGCGGTCCGGGCCGCCAAGGCCGCCAAACACCGCCTCAAGGAGATCCAGGAGGTCGAGGAGTTCCCCGAGGAGGTCATGGAGCGGCTCCAGCGCGCCGCGTACGACATCGGAGCCCGGATCAGCCCGGACATGGTCGACGAGGAGCGGCGTGAGGCCTACGCCCAGCGCGCGGAACGCTTCAAGGCGATCAGCCGTGTCCAGCGCGAGATGATGTCGGCCGCCCGCCACGAGGTGCTCTCCGCGCGCAGCGAGCCCGGCTCCGCCCCGGAGGTCGTGGACCGGGTGCTGCGGTATCTGGACTTCCGCTCGCTGCGCTGAGGGCCGCCGCGGGGCAGCCTCAGCCGCGTCCCGTGCGCGGGGCCTTGGAGCCGTCCCCGTCGGCGGGCGGCGCCGTCCCGTCGCGGCCCGCCCGGGGCCCCGCGCCCGTCAGCTCCGCCCACTGCTCGCCCGGCGGCGGCACGGCGGGCCCGGTGGCGATCCGCGGCAGCGCGTACGGGTGGTGGTCGCGCAGCCAGCCGATCAGCTGCTCGCGCACCGCGCAGCGCGCCGTCCAGATGTCGTCCGCGTCCTTCGCCGTGACCACCGCACGCACCTCGATCGTGGTCGGCGTGGTGTCGGTGACCGCCAGCGACCAGTCCCGGCCGTCCCAGGCGGCGATGTCGCCGAGGAGGTCACGCAGCTTCTTCCGCATCGCCGCGACGGGAGCGGAGTGGTCGAGGTGGAAGTAGACCGTGCCGGTCATCTGCACCCCGCCGCGCGACCAGTTCTCGAACGGTTGGCTGGTGAAGTACGAGACCGGCATCGTGATCCGCCGCTCGTCCCAGGTCCGTACCGCCAGGAAGGTCAGGGTGATCTCGTCGATCGTGCCCCACTCGCCGTCGACCACCACGGTGTCGCCGATCCGCACCATGTCGCCGAACGCGATCTGCAGCCCGGCGAAGAGGTTGCCGAGCGTCGACTGGGCGGCGACACCCGCGACGATGCCGAGCAGACCGGCCGAGGCGAGCATCGACGTGCCGACCGCCCGCATCGGGGGGAACGTCAGCAGCATCGCCGCGATGGCGACCACCGTCACCACCGCTATGACCACCCGCTGGATCAGCGTCACCTGCGTACGGACCCGCCGGACCCGGGCCGGATCACGGGTGGACGTCGCGTAGCGCGAGTAGCTCGCCTCCACGACCGTCGCCGCGATCCGCACCACCAGCCAGGCGGACGCGCCGATCAGGATCAGGGTCAGGGCCTGGCCGATCCCGGCCCGGTGGTCCCGGATCCAGTCGATGCCCATCTGGCGGTAGCTGCTGCGCAGCAGCGCCGTGATGAGCACCACCTGCAAAGGGGGCCGGCAGCGTCGCAGCAGCCCCCACAACGGGGTCTCGTGGTGACGGCTGTCGGCCCGCCGCAGCAGCCGGTCGACCAGCCAGCCGGCCAGCAGGGTGATCACCACGGAACCGCCGATCACGATCAGCGGGCGCAGCACGCTCTCCATCGCTTCGTTCTCCTGGCTGTAGGGCGGCCCGCGGGGCACAAATGGCACCATGGGCCTCATGGACATCATGCTTTTCCACTCGACGTACGGGCTCAGGCCCGCCGTGCACGCCGCGGCCGCGCGCCTCAGGGACGCCGGCCACGAGGTGCGCGTGCCCGATCTGTTCGAGGGGCACACCTTTGACACGGTGGAAGAAGGCATGGCCTACAAGGAGGAGGTCGGCAAGGAGGAGCTGCTGAAGCGCGCCGTGCTGGCCGCCGCGCCCTACTCCGACCGGGGGCTCGTCTACGCCGGCTTCTCCCTCGGGGCGGCGACCGCGCAGACCCTGGCGCTCGGCGACGCGAAGGCCCGCGGGCTGCTGCTGTTCCACGGCACCTCGGACATCGCCGAGAACGCCTCGGTGGACGAGCTCCCCGTACAGCTGCACGTCGCGGACCCGGACCCCTTCGAGTCCCACGACTGGCTGAACAGCTGGTACCTCCAGATGCAGCGCACCGGCGCGGACGTCGAGGTCTACCGCTACCCCGGGGCCGGGCACCTGTTCACCGACCCCGATCTGCACGACTACGACCAGCCGGCCGCCGAGCAGACCTGGAAGGTCGCGCTCGGCTTCCTGGCCACCCTGTAGAAACGCGCGACACCCGGTGCGTCCGGGCGGGCCGCCCGCCCGGACGCGCCGGGTGTCGCGGAGGGCGAAGGCGCTACGCCTTGAGCGCCTTGTCGATGGCCTTCGTGAACTCATCGGCCGTCATCGGGGCGTTGTCGCTGCCCTCGGCCGTGATCTTCTTGTCGTCCATCTTCAGCGTCGGCGTGCCCTGCACCCCGCTCTTGTCGAACGACTTGGACATCTTCACGGCCCAGGCGTCGTACGTGCCGTCCTCCACGTCCTTCTGGAAGTCCTTGTTCCCCTTGAGCGCGTCGACCGAGTCCGCGGCCTCGATGAGGTAGCTGTCCTTGGCGAACTTGTCCTGGCTCTCCTCGGGGTGGAACTTCGCCGAGTACAGCGCGGCCTTGTACTCCAGGAACGCCTCGGGGCTCACGTCCAGCGCCGCACCGAGCGCGCTCAGGGCGTTCTTGGAGCCCTCGCCGTTGTCGGTGTTGTCGATGAAGGTCGCGCCGACGTACTTGACCTTGTACTTGCCGGCCTCGACGTCCTTCGAGAGGGTCTCGCCGATGCCCTGCTCGAAGGTGGCGCAGACCGGGCAGCGCGAGTCCTCGTACAGCTCCAGGGTCTTCTTCGCGCTCGGCTCGCCGATCACCACGGTGGTGCCGTCGTCGCCCGAGGTGTTCTTCGGCGCGGTGACGTTCTTCGCGTCGGCGGCCGCCTCCCAGGCGTCCGGCTTGTTGAGCTGCGTCACGCCGTAGCTGATGCCGCCGACCACGGCGAGGGCGGCGACGACCGAGACCGCCACGACGACCTGCTTGCGGGTGCGGTCCTTCTTCGCCTGACGCTCGCGCTCGACGCGCAGCCGCTCGCGGGCCGCTGCCTTGTTCGCCTGGTTGTTGCGCTTGCTCATGTTCGTTCTCCGTGAGTACGTGTGTGGGGAGTGGGCGGGGTGCTGCCGTCGTCGCGTCGCCGTGCCCTCAGGCAGCGGCGTACGTCGCGGGCGGCGGGCCCCTGCGTCCCACACAGTGCACGAGGAAACGCGCGGTCAGCGGCGGGTGCGGACGCCCGGCGGGCCGGGAGCGGCGGGCCGCGGCCCGGACGCCCGCGCGCACCACGGCGACCGCGGTCAGCAGCGGCCGGAACGCCAGCAGGGCCGCCGCGCGCAGCAGCCCGGCCAGGGCCGCCTCGCCGCGCCGCAGCCAGGCCGCGGCGAGCAGCCCGACCGCCACATGGGCGACGAGCAGCAGCCAGGGCACGGCCGGTGCCGGCTGCGCCAGCAGCGCCGCCGCACGGTCGCCCGCACCGGTGATATCGGCCGGCGGGGTGCCCACCGCGCCGATGCCCGCGATCCGGGCTCCGCCCGTGCCCACCTCCCCGCCGCACAGGACGTCGAAGCCCACCGCGCGCAGCGTGCCCGCGACCGGGCCGCCGGCCGCCCCGTAACAGAGGTGCTGGCCCGTGGTGAAGAGCGTGTCGGCGGCCAGCTCCAGCGGGACCAGCAGGCCCGCGATCGCCCCGAAGCCGCGCTCTCGCCCGGCCAGCGCGTACGCCACCGCGAAGACCGCGGCGGCGAGCAGCGCGACCGCGGTCAACGGCAGAGGGACCCGGGAGAGGAGCACATGGGACGCCGTGGACAGGGTCACGACGAGCGCGGTGAAGACCGCCGCGCGCGCGACCCTGAGCTGCGTCCCTGAGATGTCCATCGCCGGAAAGTGTGTCATGCGCCGAGGTAAGCGGACCTTAAAAGAGGCTGAGAGCCCCCGCCGGGCACGGCCCGGGGACCCCTCTCGGCTCCTGGGCCCTACAGCCCGGGGATCCGGCCGTTGCGGAAGAGGTCCACGAAGATCTGGTGGTCCGCGCGGGCCCTCGCCCCGTAGCTGTGGGCGAAGTCGACCAGCATCGGCGCGAAGCTCTCCTCGTCGGCCGCTATGGCTGCGTCGATCGCCCGCTCGGTGGAGAACGGCACCAGCGAGTGCCCGCTCTCGTCGTCGGCCGCCGCGTGCATCGTGGCCGTCGCCCGGCCCAGATCCGCGACGACCGCCGCTATCTCCTCCACCTCGTCGATGTCGGACCAGTCCAGGTCGACCGCGTACGGCGAGACCTCGGCGACCAGCTGACCCGAGCCGTCCAGCTCGGTCCAGCCCAGCCACGGGTCCGCGTGCGCCTGGAGCGCCCGCTGGGAGATCACCGTGCGGTGCCCCTCGTGCTGGAAGTACTCCCGCACGGCGGCGTCCGTGATGTGCCGGGAGACCGCCGGGGTCTGCGCCTGCTTGAGGTAGATCACCACATCGTTCTCCAGGGCGTCGCTGTTGCCCTCCAGAAGGATGTTGTACGAGGGCAGCCCGGCGGACCCGATGCCGATGCCCCGGCGGCCCACCACGTCCTTGACCCGGTAGGAGTCGGGACGGGTCAGGCTGGACTCCGGCAGCGTCTCCAGATAGCCGTCGAACGCGGCCAGCACCTTGTAGCGCGTCGCCGCGTCCAGGTCGATCGACCCGCCGCCGTCCGCGAACCGGCGCTCGAAGTCCCGGATCACCGTCATCGAGTCGAGCAGCGAGAAACGCGTGCGCGACCGGGCGGCGCGCAGCGCGCCCAGCAGCGGTCCGTCCGCGGTGTCCAGCGTGAACGGCGGCACCTCGTCGTTCTTCGCGCCCGTCGCCAGTGCGCGGATCCGCTCGCGGTAGGAGACAGCGAAGACCGTCACCAGCTCGCTGATCTGCTCGTCGGCCAGCGCCTTCGCGTAGCCGATCAGTGCCACGGAGGCGGCGAAGCGCTTCAGGTCCCAGGTGAAGGGGCCCACGTACGCCTCGTCGAAGTCGTTGACGTTGAAGACGAGGCGGCCGTTGGCGTCCATGTAGGTGCCGAAGTTCTCCGCGTGCAGATCGCCGTGGATCCACACCCGGCCGGTGCGCTCGTCCAGGAACGGGCCGCCGTGCCGCTCCCGCTCCAGGTCGCCGTAGAACAGGCAGGCCGTGCCCCGGTAGAAGGCGAAGGCCGAGCCCGCCATCTTGCGGAACTTGACCCGGAAAGCGGCCGGATCGGCGGCCAGCAGCTCCCCGAAGGCGGTGTCGAAAACGGCGAGAATCTGCTCCCCGCGCCGCGCTGCGCCGGTCTGCGGTTCCGACATTTCTTGCTGCCTCCTGCTGTAGCTGCTGTGTCTGGCCGAACCCGGGGCCCACGTGGCCGGGCCCTGACCGAGTGCATGACAAAACGGACACGTGTCCCGTCCTCTCCAACGCTCGGCGGAAGCCGGGAGTGCCCGTCGTCCGACTCCGTCACGTCGTAGACTTCCACGCTGTCCCCCCGTCCGTCATCGCCCGACATCCCGGAGGCCCGACGCCGTGACCAAGCCGCCCTTCACGCACCTGCACGTTCACACCCAGTACTCGCTGCTGGACGGTGCGGCGCGGCTCAAGGACATGTTCGAGGCCTGCAACGAGATGGGCATGTCGCACATCGCGATGACGGACCACGGCAACCTCCACGGTGCCTACGACTTCTTCCACTCGGCGACGAAGGCGGGCGTCACGCCGATCATCGGCATCGAGGCGTATGTCGCCCCGGAGTCGCGCAAACACAAGCGCAAGGTGCAGTGGGGGCAGCCGCACCAGAAGCGCGACGATGTGTCCGGATCCGGTGGTTACACCCACAAGACGATCTGGGCGTCCAACAAGACCGGACTGCACAACCTCTTCCGGCTCTCCTCCGACGCGTACGCCGAGGGCTGGCTCCAGAAGTGGCCCCGGATGGACAAGGAGACCATCTCCCAGTGGTCCGAGGGCCTCATCGCCTCCACCGGCTGTCCCTCGGGCGAGGTGCAGACCCGGCTGCGGCTCGGCCAGTTCGACGAGGCGGTCCAGGCGGCCTCCGACTACAAGGACATCTTCGGGGCGGACAAGTACTTCCTGGAGCTGATGGACCACGGCATCGAGATCGAGCGCCGGGTCCGCGACGGGCTGCTGGAGATCGGCAAGAAGCTCGACATCCCGCCGCTCGTGACGAACGACTCCCATTACACGTACGCCAACGAGGCCACCGCCCACGACGCCCTGCTCTGCATCCAGACCGGCAAGAACCTCTCGGACCCCGACCGCTTCCGCTTCGACGGCACGGGCTACTACCTCAAGACGACGGACGAGATGTACGCCGTCGACTCCTCCGACGCCTGGCAGCAGGGGTGCGCCAACACCCTTCTGGTGGCCCAGCAGATCGATACCGCCGGCATGTTCGAGGCGAAGAACCTCATGCCGCAGTTCGAGATCCCGGACGGCTTCACGGAGATCACCTGGTTCCAGGAGGAGGTCCGGGTCGGCATGGGCCGCCGCTTCCCGAACGGCGTCCCCGACGACCGGCAGAAGCAGGTCGAGTACGAGATGGACATCATCATCCAGATGGGGTTCCCGGGGTACTTCCTGGTCGTCGCCGACTTCATCATGTGGGCCAAGAACAACGGCATCGCGGTGGGCCCCGGCCGTGGTTCCGCGGCCGGGTCGATCGTCTCGTACGCGATGGGCATCACCGACCTCGACCCGATCGAGCACGGGCTGATCTTCGAGCGGTTCCTCAACCCCGAGCGCGTCTCCATGCCCGACGTCGACATCGACTTCGACGAGCGCCGGCGCGTCGAGGTGATCCGGTACGTGACCGAGAAGTACGGCGCCGACAAGGTCGCCATGATCGGCACCTACGGCAAGATCAAGGCCAAGAACGCCATCAAGGACTCCGCCCGCGTCCTCGGCTACCCCTACGCGATGGGCGACCGGCTCACCAAGGCCATGCCCGCCGACGTCCTCGGCAAGGGCATCGACCTCAACGGCATCACCGACCCCAAGCACCCGCGCTACGGCGAGGCGGGCGAGATCCGGGGGATGTACGAGAGCGAACCGGACGTCAAGAAGGTCATCGACACCGCCAAGGGCGTCGAGGGCCTGGTCCGGCAGATGGGCGTGCACGCCGCCGGCGTCATCATGTCCAGCGAGCCGATCGTCGACCACGCGCCGCTCTGGACGCGACACACCGACGGCGTCACCATCACGCAGTGGGACTACCCGCAGTGCGAGTCGCTCGGCCTGCTGAAGATGGACTTCCTCGGCCTGCGCAACCTGACGATCATGGACGACGCCATCAAGATGGTGAAGTCCAACAAGGGCATCGACCTGGAGATGCTCTCCCTCCCGCTGGACGACCCCAAGACCTACGAACTGCTCTGCCGCGGCGACACGCTCGGCGTCTTCCAGTTCGACGGCGGGCCGATGCGCTCCCTGCTGCGCCAGATGCAGCCCGACAACTTCGAGGACATCTCCGCCGTCTCGGCCCTCTACCGGCCGGGCCCGATGGGCATGAACTCGCACACGAACTACGCGGAGCGCAAGAACGGCCGCCAGGAGATCACCCCGATCCACCCGGAGCTGGAGGAGCCCCTCAAGGAGGTCCTCGGCCTCACCTACGGCCTGATCGTCTACCAGGAGCAGGTCCAGAAGGCCGCCCAGATCGTCGCCGGTTACTCGCTGGGCGAGGCCGACATCCTGCGCCGCGTGATGGGCAAGAAGAAGCCCGAGGAACTGGCGAAGAACTTCGTCCTCTTCGAGGCCGGCGCCAAGAAGAACGGCTTCTCCGACGCCGCGATCAAGGCGCTGTGGGACGTGCTGGTCCCGTTCGCCGGGTACGCCTTCAACAAGGCGCACTCCTCCGCGTACGGGCTGGTCACCTACTGGACCGGATACCTCAAGGCGAACTACCCCGCCGAGTACATGGCCGCCCTGCTGACCTCGGTCAAGGACGACAAGGACAAGTCCGCCGTCTACCTCAACGAGTGCCGCCGCATGGGCATCAAGGTGCTCCCGCCCAACGTCAACGAGTCGCTGTCCAACTTCGCAGCCCAGGGCGACGACGTGATCCTCTTCGGCCTGACCGCCATCCGCAACGTCGGCCAGAACGTCGTCGACTCGATCATCCGGTCCCGCAAGGCGAAGGGGAAGTACAGCACCTTCCCCGACTTCCTCGACAAGGTCGAGGCGGTCGTCTGCAACAAGCGCACCGTGGAGTCGCTCATCAAGGCCGGCGCGTTCGACGAGATGGGACACACCCGCAAGGGCCTCGTCGCCCACCACGAGCCGATGATCGACAACGTGGTGCAGGTCAAGCGAAAGGAGGCCGAGGGGCAGTTCGACCTCTTCGGCGGCGGCGAGGAGGAGAGCGGCGAGCCCGGCTTCGGTCTCGACGTGGAGTTCTCCGACATCGAGTGGGAGAAGGCCTACCTGCTCGCCCAGGAACGGGAGATGCTCGGCCTGTACGTCTCCGACCACCCGCTGTTCGGCCTGGAGCACGTGCTGTCCGACAAGGCCGACTCCTCGATCTCCCAGCTCATGAGCGGGGACTACGGTGACGGCGCCATCGTCACCGTCGGCGGCATCATCTCCGGCCTCCAGCGCAAGATGACCAAGCAGGGCAACGCCTGGGCCATCGCCACCGTGGAGGACCTGGCGGGCTCCATCGAGTGCATGTTCTTCCCCGCCACCTACCAGCTGGTCTCCACCCAGCTGGTCGAGGACACCGTCGTCTTCGTGAAGGGGCGGCTCGACAAGCGCGAGGACGTGCCCCGGCTGGTCGCCATGGAGATGCAGGTCCCCGACATCTCCAACGCCGGGACCAACGCGCCCGTCGTCCTCACCATCCCCACCGTGAAGATCACCCCGCCCATGGTCACCCGGCTCGGTGAGGTGCTCAGCCACCACCGGGGCGACACCGAGGTGCGGATCAAGCTCCAGGGTCCCCGCAAGACCACGGTGCTCCGGCTCGACCGGCACCGGGTCAAGGCCGATTCGGCTCTCTTCGGCGACCTGAAGGTGCTGCTCGGCCCTGCCTGCCTGGCCGGCTGAGCGCGCGGCACCGAGAACGGCAGGAGGGGCGTCCCGCACATGCGGGACGCCCCTCTCGCTGTCCTCAACGCCTGTCTCTACCGCGTGTGGCCGACGGGTTAGTTGTGGCCGAAGCGTCGCTGATGCTTGCGCGCCACGTCGGACGGGCTGCCCTGGGGCTGCGCCTGCGGCTGGTTCTGCGACTCGTACGCCGTCGACTTGGCCTGCTCCGCGCTCCGCTCCGACGCGGACGCGCGGTCGTGCTGGCTGCCCTGCTTGCGGTTCTTGTTCTTGGCCATGGTGAATGCCTCCTGTGGGGAATCCTGGGGGGCCAGGACCGCTGTCAGATTCACATAGCGCCGCAAACACCGCATGTTGGATCATTACCGTGTGTAGTGGTTCCACCGTGGGGCCCCGTTCCGCCGCCTCCCCCCGGCCTTTCCGCGTCCTGTCCGTCCCTCCTCCCTTTCCTTTCCCTCTCCCTTCTTCCCCTCGTTTCTTTCCGGATCCGCCACGCCGATGATCCAGTTCCGGCCGTTAACCCCCGCACGGTCGGGCAGACTCGAAGGAAACCCTGGGGAAGCGGACCCGGTCATCGAGGAGCGGGCCGCTGAACCGTTCCCGAATTCGGAAGAGGGTGGAACGCGTGGACCGTTGCGTCGTCCTGGTGGACGCCGGCTACTTGCTGGGCGCAGCCGCGAGTCTGCTGGCCGGAGAGCCCGCCCGTTCCCGCATCACCGTCGACCACGCGGCCCTCATCCAGGGGCTGCGCGAGCGCGCCGAGGCCGACACCCAACAGCCCCTGCTGCGCATCTACTGGTTCGACGGCGCCCCCGACCGGGTGCCCCAGCCCGAGCACCGCCGGCTCCGCGTGATGCCCCGCGTGACCGTCCGGCTCGGCGCCCTGACCCGCAGCGACGGACGCTGGGCGCAGAAGGGCGTCGACGCGGCCATGCACGCCGAGCTGACCGAACTGGCCAGGAACCGGGCCTGCTCGGATGTGGTCCTGGTGACCGGTGACGGCGATCTGCTGCCCGGTCTGATGTCCGCCAAGGAACACGGGGTCGCCGTCCACCTCTGGGCCGTGCAGGCCGCCGACGGCGACTACAACCAGTCCGAGGACCTCGTCGCCGAGGCCGACGAACGGCGGGTCCTCGACCGGGCCTGGATCACCAAGGCCGTACGCGCCAAGGACCTCGGCGGCACCTGCGCCCCGCCGCCCGTCCCGCGCCCCGACATCGCCGCGATCCTCTCCGCACCGCTGCCGGAGGCTGCCCTCGCCGCCTCCGCCGAACGCGCCCTGGAGGCCCAGGCCGCCGCGGCCCGGGGCGGCGCCGCCCCCGCCGAGAACACCGCGGTCGCCCCGTCCGACACCCCGTCCGACGCCCAGTCCGCCTCCGGCCACAAGGGCGTTCCCACCCCCAAGGACCTGGCCGCACTGCGAGCCCACGCCACCCACCCGGACCGTCAGCACCCGCCCCAGCCCGCGACCGCCACGCTGCGCTGGTCCTCCGACAGGGGCTGGGTGGAGCGCGGCGGCCCCCTCGGCGAGCCGGCGGAGACCGCGTCCCTGCCGACCCTCGCCCAGGTCACCAGCGCCGAACAGCGCTGGGCGGACCGGGAGGAGGACATCACCACCGTCGGTGGCGACCCCTTCGAGGTGGGCCAGGTCTTCGCCCGCCGCTGGATGGAGCGCCTGCCGGAAACCGTTCACCTGCAGAAACTCTCCACCATGTACCCGCGCATCCCGCACCGGATCGACGGCGAACTGCTGCGGTACGCCGCCCGCTTCGGGCTCCTGGCCCACAAGGACGACCAGATCGACGAGCACGACCGTTATGCGATCCGGGCCGGCTTCTGGCGGGAGATCGATGTCCGGGCCGCCGCCGAGCACGTACCGGCGGGGGAGTAGCCGGCCGCGCCGCCCGGCGCCGCGGGGTGGCCCCGGACGCGAACCGGGGCGTGTGACCCCGTACTCTCGTACCTCGTGAGTACGGGCACAGCACAGGCGCAGAGGGACACCGGCACCGTGTGTGCGGTGCGCGATCTGGTCAAGACCTATCCCGCCGTCCGGGGCCGCCGGGGCACTCCCGCGACGCCCGAGATCCGAGCCACGGACAGCATCAGTCTGGACGTCGAGCGCGGTGAGATCTTCGGCCTGCTCGGCCCCAACGGGGCCGGCAAGTCCACACTGGTCCGCCAGCTCACCGGGCTGATGCGGCCCGACTCCGGCAGCGTCGAGGTGCTGGGCCACGACCTCGTACGCCACCCCGAGCGGGCCTCCCGGCTGATCGGCTACCTCGGGCAGGAATCCACCGCCCTCGACGAGCTGACGGTCTCGCTCGCCGCGGAGACCACCGGACGGCTGCGTGGTCTCGGCGCCCGGGAGGCGCGCGCCGAGCGCGACGCCGTCCTGGAGGAACTGGGCCTCACCGCGATCGCCGGGCGGCCACTGAAGAAGCTCTCCGGCGGTCAGCGCCGGCTCGCCTGTTTCGCCGCCACCCTGGTCGGCGACCGGCCCGTCCTCGTCCTCGACGAACCGACCACCGGAATGGACCCGGTCGCCCGCCGCGCCGTCTGGGCCGCCGTCGACCGCCGCCGGGCGGAGCGCGGGGCCACGGTCCTGCTGGTCACCCACAACGTGATCGAGGCCGAGACCGTCCTCGACCGGGTCGCCGTCCTCGAACGCGGCCGGGTCATCGCCTGCGACACCCCCGCCGGGCTCAAGGAACAGGTCGCCGGGGAGGTCCGCGTCGAGCTGGTGTGGCGTGAACGGGCCCCGCTGGACGTCCCCGAGGTGGCGGCTCTGCGGCCGTCCGCCCAGGAGTCCGGGCGGCGCTGGGTGCTGCGGCTCGGGCCGGACGAGGCGCGGGCCGCGGTCGCCGCGGTGACGGGCGGCGCGGCCTTCGCCGCGCTCGACGATTTCACCCTGACCACGCCCAGCCTGGAGGATGTCTATCTCGCGCTCGGGGGAGACGCGGCCAATGCGACCAAGGGGCTGGTTAAGGCGTGAGGGGCGTGGGAAGTGTGAACGCGGTGAGTGCGGTGAACGTACGCGGCAGGTTGGACGTGTTGGACGTGTTGGACGTGTTGGACGTGTTTCAGGGGGGCGGCCGCAGGTGACGAGCATCATTCCGGCCAGGACCGCACCGCCGTGCCCCCGGCCCGCGCCCGGCCCCTCCGGTACGGGCCCCGCCCGTACCGTCGCCGCGCCCCTCGCGCCGCGCGCCCGGCTGCTGCCCTCGCTGGCCGCCGTCTACCGCGCCCAGCTCTCCCGGGCGCGCGTCGCCCGGATCCCGCTGCTCTTCGTGGCGACCTTCCAGTCCGTCGGGATCATGGTCCTGATGCGGGGCGTCGTGGACGGCGGCGCGGAGGCCCGCGCGGTGGTCGCGGGATCCACCGTCCTGGTCGTCGCGTTCGTCGCGCTCAATCTGCTCGCCCAGTACTTCGGGCAGCTGCGTGCGGGCGGCGGGCTCGACCACTACGCCACCCTGCCCGTGCCGCCCGCCGCTGTGGTGCTCGGCGCGGCTGCCGCCTATGCCTCGTTCACCGTGCCCGGCACGGTCTTCACCGCGATCACCGGAAGCGTGCTGTTCCAGCTGCCGATGACCCATCTGTGGGTCCTGGTGGCCGTCGTCCCGCTCTCCGGCGCGGCCCTGGCCGGTCTCGGCGCCGCCCTCGGGCTGCTCGCCCCGCGCCCGGAGCTGGCGACCCTGCTGGGCCAGCTGGGGATGTCAGCCGCCCTGCTCCTCGGGGTGCTGCCGGCCGACCGGCTGCCGGAGCCGGTGGGGTGGGCGCGCGACCTGCTGCCCTCGACGTACGGGGTCGAGGCGCTGGCCCGGTCCTTCGACGCCCGCCCGGACTGGGGGCTCATCGCCTTCTTCCTCGCGATCTGCGCGGCGGTGGGGGTTCTCTCGCTGGCCGTGGCGACGTGGGCGTACCGGCGGGCCGCCGTACGGTAGTGGCCCCCGGCCACCCAGGACTTCCCGGGTCCGCCGGGCCGGCGGGCACGGGTGCGGCCGGGTGCGGCATCCGGTGAGGCGCCTCACAGGGTGGCCTGGCACGATGGCACGGTGACCGCACCTCTGACGCCGCCCCACCAGCCCGGCCCCCACGACCCGTGGCAGGCCCCGCCTTCGGGCTCCCACCCCGCGCCCCCGGTGGGCGATCCGGACGCCCCGGACGCGGCCACGGAGCTCCGTCAGGCCGCCGTCGTCGTCGTCCTGGTCGCGCTCGCGGGCATCGCGCTCGGGCTGTTGTGGCTGTGGCTCGCGCCGCGCGTTCCGCTGGTCTCCGACGACACGGCGGTCTTCCTCAAGAACAGCGAGGGCGAGGAGGCGATCGGGGCGGATGGAACGTTTGTCCTGCTGGCCATCGGCTTCGGCGTGCTCTCGGCCGCCGCCGTCTTCTGGCGGCTGCGCCGCGGGGGTGTCCTCGTGGTCGCGGGACTGGCGCTGGGCGCGCTGCTCGCCTCGCTGGTGGCGTGGCGGGTCGGCGTCTGGCTGGGACCTTCGCCCGATGTGGTGGGGCGGGCCCGGGAGGCCGGCCAGGGTGTGACGTTCGACGCGCCGCTGGAGCTGCACTCGGTGTGGGTGGCGGTGCTGGCGTGGCCGTTCGCGGCGATGGGGATCCATCTGCTGCTCACGGCGGCGTTCGGGCCGCGGGACGTGGAGCCGGACTGGTCGGGGTACGCGGAGTATCACGGAGGGCCGGTGCAGGGGCCCCTGGCGGGGCCGGGGTCTTCGTCGTCGGGGCCGACGGCCGGGACGGGCACGGGGGACGGGCGCGTCTAGGGTCGCCCGCGGCGGGCTTGTTCCCCCCGCCCGCCTCTTCCCGGTACCGGGGCGCCGCCCCGGAGCCGGCTCATCGAGCGCCGGAAAGGCTGAGCCGTGGGCCCACTCAGCCCGTACGCGCGATCTCCGCGAACGTCGCCCCCGTCAGCTCCGCCAGGTCCGTCGCCGCCAGTTCGACCTCCAGGCCTCGGCGGCCCGCCGACACACAGATCGTGGCGTGGGCGCGCGCCGACGCGTCCAGCACCGTGCGCAGCCGCTTGCGCTGGCCCAGAGGGGAGATACCGCCGCGTACGTAGCCCGTGGCGCGTTCGGCGGCGGCCGGGTCCGCCATCGCGGCGCGCTTGCCGCCCACCGCGGAGGCCAGGGCCTTGAGGTCCAGGGAGCCGGCCACCGGGACCACCGCGACCGTCAGAGCGCCGTCCACGTCCGCCACCAGGGTTTTGAAGACCCGGTCGGGGGAGACGCCCAGGGCCTCGGCGGCTTCCTCCCCGTAGGAGGGGGAGGCCGGATCGTGGTCGTAGGCGTGGACCGTGAAGGCGGTACCCGCCGCGGTCAGGGCGACCGTGGCGGGGGTGCCGCCCGACTGCTTCTTGGGCTTCTTCGCCACCGGGAGGGGTCCTCGATCAGTTGGGGTGGGTGGGGGCCCGGGTCAGGTCGGTCGCGGGCAGCGAGGGCAGGTGCCGGATGACCGCGGTCTCCTTGCGCAGCAGGGTCAGCTCCTCGCGCAGTCGGGTCGCCGTGTCCGGGGCCTGGAGCAGGCGCTGCTTGGTCGGGACGTCCAGGACCGTGGCCGCCGCGACCAGGTAGGAGATCACGGACGGGTCGTCGGGGAGGTCGGCGCCGGTCGCCAGCGACCGTTCGCTCGCCCCGGCCAGCCGCTTCTGATAGGCGCGGAAGGCCCGCAGGACGCCCTCGGCGAGCGCTCCCGCCTCGTCGGCCTCGTCCTCGCCCGGCGGTTCCTCGGCCAGCTCCTCGACCTCGGCGGTCAGATAGGGGCCGCTCGCCTCGACGGACAGCAGCCTGACCCGGG
The DNA here is from genome assembly GCF_055583985.1 of Streptomyces sp. NPDC104313. Classification (NCBI taxonomy): domain Bacteria; kingdom Bacillati; phylum Actinomycetota; class Actinomycetes; order Kitasatosporales; family Streptomycetaceae; genus Streptomyces; species Streptomyces sp. NPDC104313. The sequence continues at coordinate 158,330 of NZ_JBVJMW010000001.1, read as the reverse complement.
TGGTGCCGGTGGCCAGGACCTCGAAGCTGCCGTCGGCGCGCTCGCGGACCGTCGCCGCGTCGGCGACGCAGCCGACCCGGTGGAAGGTCTGGATCGGGTCGGGGCCGAAGCCCTCCGCCGGAGCGCGCTCGGGGGGCGGGGCGGCCGCGACGGTCTCCGGCATACCGGTGGCCGTCGGGGCGATCTCGCGGCCGTCGCGGATCGCGACCACGACGAAGCGGCGAGGTTCGTCCTCGTCGCTCTTCAGCAGCTCCCGCATCATGGCGCGATATCGCTCTTCGAAGACGTTGAGCGGCAGCACCAGGCCGGGGAACAGCACCGCGTTGAGCGGGAAAAGGGGAAGGCGGGCGGTGGTCACAACGGTCAAGCGTAATGGCCCCGGGGGCGGCCGTGGTCGGCCCGGTCGCCAGGCGGGGGCAGGGAGGCCGTCCGGAGCCGTGCGCTGTCCCGCGCTTCCAGGAACCGGCCGAGCGCGTCCTCGGACACCGACGACCACGGGAACGACGTCGCGTGCAGGCCGATCAGGTTGAACTGGTGCAGGGCCTCCGCCCACCGGCCCCGGGCGAGCAGGACGTACGCGAGGAGATTGCGGACCTCGGCCGGCCAGGGATCGCCGGGCCGGTAGGCGGCGGAGAGCCTGATCGCCAGGTCGGACGCCGTGTCGATCCGTTCCTCCAGTACGGAGGTGGTGCGGCCCGCCGCCGGGGTGTCCAGGAGCAGCGCGAAGGCCGCCCGGACCGGGAGGGCCTGCACCAGGGAGTCGGGCAGCGCGTCCTCGGCGGCCTGCTCGGCGAAGTCGAAGCACTCGCGGTGCGAGCCGTACCAGGCGGCGGAGAGGTAGCGCAGAGCCGCCACATGGCAGCCGTAATGGTGCGCGGAGCGCCGTACGGCCTGCTCCCACAACGCTTCGAAGGCGGTGTGCGTGGCGTGGGTGCCGCGTGCGTGGTCCAGGGCCAGCCGCCACGGCACGGGGTCGCGCGGGTCCGCGTCGGCGGCGGCGGTGATCAGCGGGCCGACCTCGCGGAGCCGTTCCGCGCGGGCGGGCGACTCCCAGGCCCGGTGGACCGACAGCTCCGCCTTGACCAGCAGCGCGTCCGGATCGCGTGGGGCGGCGGCCAGCCAGTCGACGAGCCAGCCGTCCCGGCCGCGGGCGAAGACGACGAGCCGGCCGAGGTAGCGGTCCCGGTTCTCCCAGTCGGCGGCGTCCCGGGTGGTGGCGAGCAGCTTGGCGGCCGGTTCGTAGTCGCCCAGGGCAGCGGAGACCAGCGCGGGGGAGAGCCGCTCGTCGGGGGCGTCGAGCAGCACCGCGTCATCCGCGGGCAGTCCGGCGGACAGCGGAGGGCTGTGCCGGATCATGCGCGCGGTACTGAGCAGAGCGCGAAGGAATGCCATGGTGCAGACCATTGAAAAGCGCTGGTGAGGGCCGCGCCAGAGATGTGCTGTGAAGCTTCTGTGCCGAGTGGATGGGTTGTATCGGACCAGGTCAAGAAAGGGCAAAGGAAATGCCCTTCGCTGGCTTGATCGCACCCTCCCGTGATGATCGCCCCTCCCTCCGGTCGCGCGGTGCGGGCGGCCGGGTCCCTGTCCCCGACCGCCCACGGCCGGATGGAGAGCCCTTCGGGGTCAGCCCCTGCGCAGCATCCGGGACGCCCCCGCTGCCACGGTGGTGGCCAGAACCCACCCCACCAGTACCAGACCGGCCGCGGCCCACTGCCAGGCGTCCTCCATCCGCCAGTACCCGTCCTGCCCGAGGTTGATCACCGGAATCAGCAGATCCAGCGCGTACAGGGCGGGATTCCACTGCGGATGCTCCTCGCCCTTGATGGAGGACGGAACGTGCTGTGCGAACGCCGCCGTGCCCGCCGCCCACAGCACCGCCATCCACACCGCGGCCCGCCCAGGCCGGTAGCCGTACGCCACCGTCCAGTCCTGGAGATAGCCCCAGGCCTTCGCGGCGGGCGGCAGTGTCTCGCGGCGGCGACGCTGCTTGGCCAGCAGCACCTCGCGCGCGTCCGCGTCCTCGCCGCAGCTGCGCATCACCGTGGCCAGCCGCTCGTACGGCTCGGGGACGTACTCCGGGGTCGCGGCGAGCACCCATTCCAGCCGCCGGGAGAGCGGGAAGTGGCCGTAGGGGACGAGGTTCTCGTAGACGAAGCCGCCCATCGCCAGACCGCCCGGGCCCGGCCAGCTCGTCGACAGGTCGATCAGGGTCACCACCTTCGCGCCGTTCAGGACGACCCGGCCCTCCTCCGGGCGCTCCGCGTTGAACCGCAGCTCCGGCGTCACGATCCGGCGCAGCGACAGCTCCTCCTGCCGGGTCATGGTGAACCGGGCCTTGTGCAGGTCCACCGCGTCCCCGAACCGCCCGTCGTCCAGCCGCACCCCGCCCCGGCACTCGAAGATCTGCGAGCGGGTGCCGCGGGCCGGCGTCGGGGCGTAGACCACGCCGTACGGGGGAGTGGTGCCCTGGTTCCCCGTGTCGACGCTCACCCACGCCTCGGTCATGTAGAGCGTGCGCTCGACCGTCAGCTGCGGGGCGTTCAGCGCGCGACGGTCCTCCGCGGCCCGCAGCCGGCTGCCGCGCAGGCTCAGCGAACCGCCCACCTTCGCCCCGCGCAGGCTCAGCTCGCCGAGCGTCTCGATCATCTCGGCCTGGAGGTCCTGGGCGACCGCCATACCGTCCCCGACGACGGCCCGCCCGTGCCGGTCCGGGCCGACACTGAGCTGGTTGATCAGCAGGTCCGTGCCGATCTGGGCGTCGGTCAGCCGGATTCCCCGGTCGATCCGGCAGCGCGGCAGATGCAGATCGCCCTCCGTGCGCAGCCGCGCGGCCTCCAGCCGGGGCAGCGCGCACCCCACCAGCCGCAGGGTCGTGAAGTGGCACTCGGGGAGCACCACCTCCTGCTCGAAGCGGCAGCCGGTCAGCTCCACGTACGGAGCCACCCGGCCGCCCGCCAGATCCAGCTTCCCGGTGATCCGCACCCCCCGGAGCTTCAGCGCCGCCACCCGGCCGGGCCGGGCCGGCGGACCGCTCAGCAGCAGCCGCGCCACCGTGCGCGCGCCGACACTCCGCTCGGGCCCCCACACCTGCGGGGCGAACGGATCGTTGTGGGCCGGGTCGTAACTGCGTAGGTCGTAGGTGGTCCCATTGCGGAAGGACTGCCACATGCCCAGCTCCGCTGCGCTGAGGCCGTCCGGGATGTCGCCTTCGTGCGGCTCGGTCACGGCCGCTCCCTCCGTGCACACATGCTGTAGTGCTGTTCTTCCCTCCGTGTGACGCCATGAAAGCTAGTGGTCAGCAGTGACAGCCGGACATGGCCGAGACGCGTATCGGCCAGTGGTGCGGGCGACCGGTATCAGCCAGTGATACGGGCGACCGGCCGCTCGGAGCGGTCTGAGAGAATTGCGGTGTGATCTCTCGAATCGATCTGCGCGGTGACGTCCTCCCCGAGGGCGCCGCCCTGCGCGACCTGCTGCCCCGTGCCGAGTTCGACGTGGAAGCCGCCCTGGAGACGGTGCGGCCCATCTGCGAGGACGTACGCCATCGCGGCACCGCGGCAGTGATCGACTGGGGGGAGAAACTGGACGGTGTCCGGATCGAGTCGGTCCGGGTGCCCGCCGACTCCATCTCCCGTGCCCTGAAGGAGCTGGACCCGGCCGTCCGGGCGGCCCTGGAGGAGTCGGTCCGCCGCGCCCGCCTCGTCCACCGCGAGCAGCGCCGCACCACGCACACCACCCAGGTCGTCCCCGGCGGCACCGTCACCGAGAAGTGGGTGCCCGTCGAGCGCGTCGGGCTGTACGTCCCCGGCGGCCGCTCGGTCTACCCCTCCTCCGTCGTGATGAACGTCGTCCCGGCCCAGGAGGCGGGCGTCGAGGGCATCGCTGTGGCCTCCCCGCCGCAGAAGGACTTCGGCGGGCTGCCGCACCCCACGATCCTCGCCGCCTGCGCCCTGCTCGGCGTCGACGAGGTGTACGCCGCCGGCGGCTCCCAGGCCGTCGCGATGTTCGCGTACGGCACCGAGGACTGCCTCCCGGTCAACCTGGTCACCGGCCCCGGCAACATCTACGTCGCCGCCGCCAAGCGCCTCCTCAAGGGCCGCATCGGCATCGACGCCGAGGCCGGGCCCACCGAGATCGCGATCCTCGCCGACGCCACCGCCGACCCGGTGCACGTGGCCGCCGACCTGATCAGCCAGGCCGAGCACGACCCGATGGCCGCCGCCGTCCTGGTCACCGACTCCGAGGAGCTGGCCGCCGCCACCGAGGCCGAGCTGGTCCCCCAGGTCGCCGCCACCAAGCACATCAAGGACCGGGTCGAGCCCGCCCTCGCCGGCCGCCAGTCCCGAATCGTCCTGGTCTCCTCCCTCGACGACGGACTCAAGGTCGTCGACGCGTACGGCGCCGAGCACCTGGAGATCCAGACCGCCGACGCCGCGGCCGTCGCCGACCGGGTCCGCAACGCCGGAGCGATCTTCGTCGGCCCCTTCTCGCCCGTCTCGCTCGGCGACTACTGCGCCGGCTCCAACCACGTCCTGCCCACCGGCGGCTGCGCCTGCCACTCCTCGGGCCTGTCCGTGCAGTCCTTCCTGCGCGGTATCCACATCGTCGACTACAGCCGCGACGCGCTCGCCGAGGTCACCCACCACGTCGTGACCCTCGCCGAGGCGGAGGACCTCCCCGCCCACGGCGCGGCCCTCAAGGCAAGGTTCGGCTGGAAGGTTCCACAGCAGTGACGTACGACAGCACCTCCCGCGACTCCGGGGACTCCCGTGACTCCCGCGACTCCGGGGACTCCCGCGACTCCGGGGACGGGCTTCCCACCCGCAACCCCTGGGACGAGCTCCCCATCCGCGACGAACTGCGCGGCCAGTCCCCGTACGGAGCCCCCCAGCTCGACGTCCCCGTACGCCTCAACACCAACGAGAACCCCTACCCGCTCCCCGAGGCACTGGTCGACCGGATCGCCGAGCGGGTCCGCGAGGCCGCCCGCGGCCTCAACCGCTACCCCGACCGGGACGCCATCGAGCTCCGCACCGAACTGGCCCGCTACCTGACCCGCACGGCGGGACACGAGGTCAGCACCGCCCACGTGTGGGCCGCCAACGGCTCCAACGAGGTCCTCCAGCAGCTGCTCCAGACCTTCGGCGGACCCGGCCGCACCGCGCTCGGCTTCGAACCCTCCTACTCCATGCACGCCCTGATCTCCCGGTCCACCGGCACCGGCTGGATCTCCGGACCGCGCGACGACGACTTCACCATCGACGTCGAGGCCGCCCGCGCCGCCATCGCCGAGCACCGCCCCGAGGTCGTCTTCATCACCTCGCCCAACAACCCCACCGGCACCGCCGTCGACGCGGAGACCGTCCTCGCCCTGTACGAGGCCGCACAGGCCTTTGGGCCCTCGATGGTCGTCGTCGACGAGGCCTACGGCGAGTTCAGCCACCACCCCTCGCTGCTCCCGCTGATCGAGGGCCGGCGCAACCTGGTCCTCTCCCGGACCATGTCCAAGGCGTTCGGCGCGGCAGGCCTCCGCCTCGGCTACCTCGCCGCCGACCCGGCCGTGGTCGACGCGGTCCAACTGGTGCGGCTGCCGTACCACCTCTCCTCCGTCACCCAGGCCACCGCGCTCGCAGCCCTGGAGCACACCGATACGCTGCTCGGATACGTCGCGCAGCTCAAGAGCGAGCGCGACCGGCTGGTGGACGAGCTGCGCGCCACCGGGTACGAGGTCACCGACTCGGACGCCAACTTCGTCCAGTTCGGCCGCTTCGACGACAGCCACGCCGTCTGGCGGCGGATCCTCGACCGGGGCGTCCTGGTCCGGGACAACGGCGTACCGGGATGGCTGCGGGTCTCCGCGGGAACACCGGCAGAGAACGACGCGTTCCTCGATGCGGTACGCGAACTGAAGAAGGAGCACGACGCATGAGCCCCCGCGTAGGCCGCGTGGAACGCACCACGAAGGAAACATCCGTGCTCGTCGAGATCAACCTCGACGGCACCGGCAAGGTCGATGTCGCCACCGGGGTCGGCTTCTACGACCACATGCTCGACCAGCTCGGCCGCCACGGCCTCTTCGACCTCACGGTCAAGACCGAGGGCGACCTGCACATCGACAGCCACCACACCATCGAGGACACCGCCCTCGCGCTCGGCGCCGCCTTCAAGCAGGCCCTCGGCGACAAGGTCGGCATCTACCGCTTCGGCAACTGCACCGTCCCGCTGGACGAGTCGCTCGCCCAGGTCACCGTCGACCTCTCCGGCCGCCCCTACCTCGTGCACACCGAGCCCGAGAAGATGGCGCCGATGATCGGCGAGTACGACACGACGATGACCCGGCACATCCTGGAGTCCTTCGTCGCCCAGGCGCAGATCGCCCTGCACGTCCACGTGCCGTACGGGCGCAACGCCCACCACATCGTCGAGTGCCAGTTCAAGGCCCTCGCCCGCGCCCTGCGCTACGCCTGCGAGCACGACCCGCGCGCCGCCGGCATCCTGCCTTCCACGAAGGGCGCCCTGTGACCGGCCTCAACACCATCCTGATCGTCGTCGGCCTCTTCCTGGCCGGCGGCGTCTACTCCTTCGCGAAGCAGGGGATGCCCAAGGGCGTCATCGTGCTGCTGTCGATCGGCTCCGTGATGTGCCTGGTGGCGGGCATCCTGCGGATCCAGGGACTGTGGGACTGAGAGGCACGCTGTGACAGACACCAAGAAGGTCGTCGTCTTCGACTACGGCTTCGGCAACGTCCGATCCGCCGAGCGGGCCCTCGCCCATGTCGGCGCGGACGTCGAGATCACCCGCGACTACGACCGCGCGATGAACGCCGACGGGCTCCTCGTCCCCGGCGTCGGCGCGTTCTCCGCCTGCATGGACGGCCTCAAGAGGGCCCGCGGCGACTGGATCGTCGGCCGCAGGCTCTCCGGCGGGCGCCCCGTCATGGGCATCTGCGTCGGGATGCAGATCCTGTTCGAGCGCGGCATCGAGCACGGCGTGGAGACCGAGGGCCTGGACGAATGGCCCGGTACCGTCGGTCCCCTGAAGGCCGATGTCGTCCCGCACATGGGGTGGAACACCGTCGAGGCACCCGAGGACTCCCGGCTCTTCGCGGGCCTGGACGCCGACGCGCGGTACTACTTCGTGCACTCCTACGCGGCCCACGACTGGTCCCTCGAAGTGACCAACGCCAAGATCCGTGCCCCCAAGGTCACCTGGGCGACGCACGGCGAACGGTTCGTGGCCGCCGTGGAGAACGGTGCGCTGTGGGCCACCCAGTTCCACCCCGAGAAGTCCGGCGACGCCGGCGCCCAGCTGCTGACCAACTGGATCGAGACGCTGTAATGCCGAAGCTTGAACTGCTCCCCGCCGTCGACGTCCGCGACGGCCGGGCCGTCCGTCTCGTGCACGGCGAATCCGGCTCCGAGACCTCCTACGGCTCCCCGCTGGAGGCCGCCCTCGCCTGGCAGCGCGCCGGCGCCGAGTGGCTGCACCTCGTCGACCTGGACGCCGCCTTCGGCACCGGCGACAACCGCGCCCTGATCGCCGAGGTCGCCGGGGCCATGGATATCAAGGTCGAGCTGTCCGGCGGCATCCGCGACGACGCCTCGCTCGCCGCCGCCCTCGCCACCGGCTGCCGCCGGGTCAACCTCGGCACCGCCGCCCTGGAGACCCCCGAGTGGGTCGCCAAGGTCATCGCCGAGCACGGCGACAAGATCGCCGTCGGCCTGGACGTCCGCGGCACCACCCTGCGCGGCCGGGGCTGGACCCGCGACGGCGGCGACCTCTACGAGACCCTCGCCCGCCTCGACGCCGAGGGCTGTGCCCGCTACGTCGTCACCGACATCGCCAAGGACGGCACCCTGGAGGGCCCGAACCTCGGCCTGCTGCGGGACGTCTGCGCCGCCACCGACCGCCCGGTCGTCGCCTCCGGCGGGGTCTCCTCGCTCGACGATCTCCGCGCGATCTCCCTCCTCGTCCCCGAGGGCGTCGAGGGCGCGATCGTCGGCAAGGCGCTGTACGCGAAGGCGTTCACGATGGAAGAGGCTCTCAGGGCGGTCGCCGCATGACCGATTCCCCCGACACGGCAGGCGCTGCCGCTGGATCCGCCGTACGCCGGATCTCCACCGGCGCGCCCTGGGAGGAGAAGTTCGGCTACTCGCGCGCGGTCGAGCTCCCCAACGGCCTCGTCCTGGTGGCCGGCTGCACCTCCATGATCAACGGCCAGATCTCCGCAGGCTCCCCCTACGAGCAGGCGATCACCTCCTTCGACGTCGCGTTCGCGGCGCTGGAGCAGGTCGGCCTCACCCGCGACGACGTCGTCCGCACCCGGATGTACATCACGCACGCCCGGGACGTGGAGGACGTCGGCCGCGCCCACAAGGAGCTGTTCGACGCCGTGCGCCCCGCCGCCTCCATGATCATCGTGTCCGGTTTCGTGGACCCGAGCCTGGTCGTCGAGGTCGAGGTCGAGGCCTACCGGGGAGGCGCGAAGTGAGCCTCGCCGTACGGGTCATCCCCTGCCTGGACGTCGACAACGGCCGGGTCGTCAAGGGCGTCAACTTCCAGAATCTGCGGGATGCGGGCGACCCCGTGGAGATGGCCAAGCTGTACGACGCCGAGGGCGCGGACGAGCTGACCTTCCTCGACATCACCGCCTCCAGCGGCGACCGCGAGACGACGTACGACGTGGTCCGCCGCACCGCCGAGCAGGTCTTCATCCCGCTCACCGTCGGCGGCGGCGTCCGCACTCCGGACGACGTCGACAGGCTGCTGCGTGCCGGGGCCGACAAGGTCGGCGTCAACACCGCCGCCATCGCCCGTCCCGACCTCATCCGCGAGATCGCCGAACGCTTCGGACGCCAGGTCCTGGTGCTCTCGGTGGACGCCCGACGCACCCCCCGGGGCACGTTCGAGGTGACCACGCACGGCGGCCGCAAGGGCACCGGCATCGACGCCGTCGAGTGGGCCCACCGGGCCGCCGAGCTGGGCGCGGGCGAGATCCTGCTCAACTCGATGGACGCCGACGGCACGAAGGACGGCTACGACACGGAGATGATCGAGGCGGTACGGGGGCACGTCACCGTCCCCGTCATCGCCTCCGGTGGCGCGGGCCGGCTCGCCGACTTCGCCCCGGCGATCGAGGCGGGGGCCGACGCGGTGCTCGCCGCCTCCGTCTTCCACTTCGGCGACCTGCGGATCTCCGAGGTCAAGGGCGCGCTGCGGGAAGCGGGCCACCCGGTCCGCTGAGCCCTTACGGCGGTATCACCGGTCCGCCCCCACCTCTTTCCGGAGGTGCCTCCCTGGCTCCGATCCGCTTCCGCGTCGCCGCTTGACACCCGCACAGCCCCGGAGAGTCGTCTCTCCGGGGCTGTCGCGTGTGCACCGGGCGTCGATGGCCGTCAGCGCCGTCAGCGCCGTCAGCGCCGTCAGCGCCGTCAGCGCGAGGAGCATGGACCCGGCGAACGTACCGCCCCCGTACAGGACGGCAGTGGCCTTGGGTGCGCCTGGCGTGTGGATGAGGAGCCCAGCCACCATGGCGACGATCACTGAAAGCAGGCACAGATGGGGACTCCGAAGCTCCAACGGGGCTCTGCGTCCTGGTTCCCGGCGTGGCCGGGCCCCCAGGTGCGAAGCGCCAACTGTGATCCTCAGGCACTGTTGCAGCGCGACCGCGCCCGCTGCTTCGTGGGTTGAGTGACGGGCGCGGGAGAAGCGCGTGCTACGCGGACAACTCCGGCAGCGTGAGCAGCAGTTCATTCCCTGCCCCTCGTAGTCAATCCGGTCTCCCGGACCGACGGGGGCGGCCACCTCGGTCGGCGTCATCACTTCGGCTTCTCGGCCCGCTTGATGCGCTCCAGCGGCACGTCCCATTCGATGCCGCCGCCTTCCGGCACCATGAACGCCTGGCTCTTGTGCAGCTTGCCGTTCGACTTGTAGCGCTCCTCGATCACGCCCACCAGCAGGCCGGTTCGCTCCGAGACCGTGTCCATCACGAGGGTTCCGCGCGGGTAGGGCAGCGCGCCGTGGCTGAGGGTCGTCGTTGGCTTCTTGTGCTGGGTCACTCTCGGCCTCCTCGCTTAAGCGCTTCGGCCAGGCGGGCGGCCACGTCGGAGTGCACGCGCCCCGGCTCGACGAGCTTCGGCGTGGGGGATGCGGGGTCTGCTCGCAGCGAGGGAAAAACGATCCCGACTCCGGTCAGCGCTGCCCGCAGAGACTCCATCGCCACCAAGGGGTCGATGTCCTGCTGTTCCTTGATGGCCATGAACCGACGTTAGAAGTGTGCTGTTGCCCGGCGGTATGCTGTTTGCTCGAATTTGCTCGGTAGGTCATGAAGATTGCTGATGTTTTCTCACGTACCTCGCCTGATCCCGTAGAACCGAGCTGGGGCTCCGGCCATGCTGTTGATCAACACCCCTGGAAAGGAGAGCGTCATGGCTCGTCAGTTGCGCTTTACCGGCACAGACAGCAAGGTCGACGGTTGCCCCGCCCTGCACACGGATGAGGGCACCGGTGAGATCATTGTTCAAGGCGCGCCCGTCACTGACCCCGGAGACATCGCACAGCTCCAGCACTTCGGGCCGGACGATGCGGCGGTGGTCGTGCCGCGCGAACTGCTCGTGAACTGGGGGCCGAAGGAGATGGAGCGGGTGCCGGAGTTTGTCGACCGGGCCACCTTCCGGTGTCTTTTCGAGGCCTTCAAGCACACCGCTTGGCGACTGGAGACGCGGCGCGGTTACGCGTCCGACCGGCAGGACCCCGACTTCCAAGAATTCTTGGCCACTGGCTCCTCGCCCTGTGACCCCAACGAGCCGTGGTTCGTCAACATCAAGGCGCAGACAGACGGGGGCAAAACGGTCGGTCGTGTCCGCATCGCCGACAACCCGCCCACCACCGAGCAGCGGTTCCTACTCGACTACGCCCGGCACAACGCGGCGGTCGGCGAGGACATGCGCTACCTGTGGCGCGAGGACACTGCCGACCTGCCCGCCGAGGATTTCTGGATCTTCGACTCGCGCATCGTCGCCCTGCTGCACTTCGACGACCAGGACAACATGCTCGACATTGAGCTGATCACCGAACCGGCTGAGGTCGTGCGGTACGCCATCGTCCGCGACGCAGCCATGCACCACGCGGTCCCGTTCGACCAGTTCGCGGCGCAGGTGGCCGCGACCGAATAGAGCGCGTGGCCGGTGAGCACTGACTATCAGCAGGCACGGGAAGCCCTGGGGGTGCGACTCCGCGAACTCCGCTTCTCGTGCCCCGGTGGTCGACTCACCGGTCGGCAGCTCGCCCAGCGGCTCGGCTGGCAGGGCTCCAAGGTCAGCAAGCTGGAGAACGGCAAACAGACGGCCACTCCCGAGGACCTGAGGGCATGGGCCGACGCGACGGAGCAGCCGGGCGTGTACGCCGAGCTTGCCGCCCGGCTGGCCGGGTTCGAGTCGCACATCAGGTCATGGCGCAGAGCGCTGTCGAACGGGTTCAAGCCGCTGCACGAGGGCTTGAGCGCGGAGATCGATCGCACGTCACAGATGTGGATCTGGGAAGAATCGGTAATCCCCGGTCTGTTGCAGACCCCCGAGTACGCCCGCCATGTCGTCCAGCGCTATGCGGAGCTGCTCGGCGGAGCCAGCGACATCGAGGCCGCCGTGCGCTCCAGGGCACAGCGGCAGGAGTGGCTGTACCGCCCTGGTGGCAAGCTGCACGTGTTGATGTGGGAAGCCGCGTTGCGGTCGCTGATCTGCCCGCCCTCCGTGCTGGTCGCCCAGCTCGACCGCCTCACCGGAATGATCGGCATGGACACGGTGGAGCTGGGCGTGATCCCGTTCACGGCGTCGGTCAAGATCGTGCCCGCCAACGGTTTCTGGGTCCTTGATGACCGCCTGGTGGTCGCGGAGGACTGGCACGCCGAGATGTGGTTGGACGATGCAGACAACATCGACTTGTACGTGAAGGTCTGGAAGACCCTTCGGGAGTCGGCCGTGTACGTGGCCGATGCCCACAACGTCATCAACGCAGCCAGGCGCGCGCTGAACTCGCGTTGACGCGACGTGTCCGGTCCAGGTCGGTCGGGGGAGTCTGTACGCCATGCATCTCTTACACATGGAGGTCTGGATCGGCGACAGATGGCACCGGGGCACGCTGCATGATGGGTGCTGGGGCCGCTGGACCGGCTGGGCCCCGCCGACCGGGACGTCATCGTCAAGACCCTCACCGCCTGGCTGGACGCGGACGGCTCGGCGCAACGGGCGGGCGCGAGGCCCTACTGCCACCGCGACACCGTCCTCAACCGTCTCCGACGCTTCGAGCAGCTCACCGGCCGCTGCCTCACCCGCCTCCGGGACGCGGTCGAGGTCTCCCTCGCCCTGGCGGTGCGGCTGCTGCTCGGCAACTGAAGGGTTCCGCAACGAGGGAAGAGTTCCGCCACAGCGAAGCGGAAGAGGCCCGCTGCGACCGGAGAATCACGAAACAAATATTGCGCAATTAATCTTGCGCAACTTTTCCTGTGCGTCTACGGTCCTGTCATGCCCCATGAAGAACGACGCCGCGTCTCCGACCTCGACACCCTCAAGGCGATCGGCCACCCCCTGCGCCTGAAGCTCTACCGAGCCCTGCACATCAAGCGCACCGCCACCGCCTCCCAGCTCGCCGACCAGGTCGACGAGGCGGTCTCCCTCGTCAGCTACCACCTGCGCAAGCTCGCCGACCACGGGCTGATCGAACCGGCCGAGGGCCAGGGCACCGACGGCCGGGAGCGCTGGTGGCAGCCGTCCTCCCGAGGGCTGACCTTCAGCGACACGGACTTCGACGACGCGCCGGAGAAGGCGGCCGTCTACGCCGCCGCCGGCCGGATGTCCTTCGACCAGCACGTCGAGCTCTACCGGGCCCACCAGGACGCACGGCACACCTGGGACGCGAAATGGCGCGGCGCCTCCTGGAGCGCGGAGAACCTCCTGCGCCTCACCGCGGAGGAACTGGCCGCCCTCGGACGGGAGATGGGCGCGCTGATCGACCGTTACGAGGAGGCGGGCCGCGCCCGCGAGGAGGCGAGCGACACGGAGGGCCGGGAGAGCGTCGCCCTGCACACGTACGGATTCCCCTTCCGCCCCTGAGCCCGCCACCCCTCCCGGAAGGACGAACCCATGACCGTCAGCGCCGTGGAAGCGCCCGAACACCCCGCCCACCGCGACCCCAACGTGCTGCGCTGGCTCGGCGCGTACAGCGCGTCGATGATCGGCGACAGCATCTACTTCATGGCTCTCGCCTGGGCCGCCGCCCGCACCGGCAGCGCCTCGGGCACCGGCCTGGTCCTCGCCGCCGGCTCGATACCCCGGGCGCTCCTGATGCTCGGCGGGGGAGTGCTCGCCGACCGGATCGGGCCCCGCCGCGTCGTCATCGGCAGCGACGCCGCCCGCGCGGTCCTGGTTCTCACACTCGCCGCGACCCTGGTCCTCACCGCGCCCACCGTCGGCGTCCTGGTGGCCGTCGCCCTGCTCTTCGGCGCGGTCGACGCCCTGTTCCTGCCCGCCGTCGGAGCCCTGCCGCCCCGGATCAGCCCTCCGGGCCAGCTCGCCCGGATCCAGGGCCTGCGCGGACTCGCCGCACGCGGCGCCTCCATCGTGGGCGCGCCGCTGGGCGGGGTCGCCGTGGCCACGGGCGGGCCCGCGCTCGCCTTCGCCGCCGCAGGTCTGCTCTTCACCCTCTCGCTGCCGCTGCTCCTGCGCCTGCGGATCGGACCGCTGCCCGCGCCCGTGCGGCACGGTGGGACGCCGGCCGGGGACCGCGGGACACAGCCGGCCACCGGGGAGACGCCGACCGCCCGGCAGGACCTCGTCGACGGGCTGCGGCACATCCGCCGCCACCCCGTGCTCGGCCCGCTGATGATCGTCATCGGCCTCAGCGAACTCGGCTTCGTCGGACCGCTCAACCTCGGGCTGATCCTGCTCTCCGAGCAGCGCGGCTGGGGTGCGGCCGGCATGGGCTGGATCGTCGCCGGATTCGCCTCCGGCGCGGCCGGGTCCGCCCTCCTCCTCGCCGTCCGGGGCCGGGTGCCGCAGGCGGGCCGGGTGATGTGCCTGACGGTCCTCGTCGGCGCGACGGGCATCGCCGGCCTGGCCCAGGCCCCCTCGGTCGCCCTCGCCGCCGCGACCGCCGCGTTCGTCGGCCTCTCCATCGGGCTGGCCGGTGCGCTGGGCGCCGCCCTCGTCCAGACCGCCGCCGCCCCGGCGTACCTGGGCCGGGTCACCTCCGTGTCGACGCTCTTCACCTACGCGCTCATCCCGCTGAGCTACCCCGCCACCGGGGCCGCCGCGGCCCTCTGGGGCACCGGGCCGGTCTACGCCGTCAGCGCCGCGGTGTGCGCGGCGGGCGGCGCGGTGGGCCTCGCCTTCACCGAACTCCGCCGCGCCGAACTGCCCCGCTGACCCGGCACCCCCGGAGCCCCGGGCCTACATCCCCAGCTCGGCCGCCCCCAGCCGCTCCACCGCCGCCTGGTCGCCCTCCACCTCGACATGCGCCGCGCCCTGCCGGCCGAACGCGTACAGCAGCAGCTCGGCGGGCTCCCCGGTCACCGTCACCACCGGGGCCCCCTTGTGGGCCACCGCCGTCTGGCCGTCCGGGCGGCGCAGCACCAGGCCCACCGGGGACCTGCGGCCCAGCAGGCGGGCCGTCTTCTCGGTCCGTGACCACAGCACGTCGGAGAAGACCGGGTCCAGCTCGCGGCGCGACCAGTCGGGCTGGGCCCGGCGCACGTCCTCCGCGTGGACGAAGAACTCGACGGTGTTCGCCGCCTCGTCGATCTGCTTGAGGGACATCGGGGAGAACCGGGGCGGACCGGTGCGGATCAGCTGGATCAGTTCCTCGTACGGTTTCGCCGCGAACTCCGCCTGCACCCGTTCCAGCCGGGCCTTCAGCGCGCTCACCAGCAGCCCGCCCGCCGCGTCCGCGCGGCGTTCGCGGACCACCACATGGGCGGCCAGATCGCGGGTCTTCCAGCCGTCGCACAGGGTCAGGGCCTCGGGGCCGGCCGCTTCCAACAGATCGGCGAGCAGAAGACGTTCACGCTTCGCATGGGTCGACATGCCCGCCAGCGTACGACCGTCACCCGGGGTCCGCCCAGTGGACGTCCGCCGGGAAAGGCCTCGCGGTCACGGCACAATGGGCCCATGACCAGCACGCCCGGCGCCCCGCCGCCCCCCAGCAGCCTCGATCCGGCCGTCGCCGCCCGCCTCAAGCGCGGCGCCGACGGTCTGGTCCCGGCCATCGCCCAGCAGTACGACACCGGCGAGGTGCTGATGCTCGGCTGGATGGATGACGAGGCGCTGCACCGCACCCTCACCACGGGCCGCTGCACCTACTGGTCCCGCAGCCGCCAGGAGTACTGGGTCAAGGGCGACACCTCCGGTCACGTCCAGCACGTGAAGTCCGTGGCCCTGGACTGCGACGCCGACACCGTGCTGGTCAAGGTCGACCAGACGGGCGCCGCCTGCCACACGGGAGACCGCACCTGCTTCGACGCCGACCTCCTGCACCTCCTCGACAGCTAAGGTCCGGCCATGGATCTCGACACCTTCCGCAAACTGGCCGTCGACCGGCGCGTCGTCCCCGTCAGCCGCCGTCTCCTCGCGGACGGCGACACCCCGGTCGGCCTGTACCGCAAGCTCGCCGCCGAACGCACCGGCACCTTCCTCCTGGAGTCCGCCGAGAACGGCCGGACCTGGTCGCGCTACTCCTTCATCGGCGTCCGCAGCGATGCCACCCTCACCGCCCGCGACGGCGAGGCCCACTGGCTCGGCACCCCGCCTGTCGGCGTCCCCGCGACCGGCGACCCGCTGGACGCGCTGCGCGCCACCGTCGAGACCCTGCACACCCCGCGCGACCTGGTCGGCGACGCGGGCCTGCCGCCGTTCACCGGCGGCATGGTCGGCTACCTCGGCTACGACGTCGTCCGCCGCCTGGAGAGGATCGGCGAGCACGGCGGCGACGACCTGAAGCTGCCCGAGCTGACCATGCTCCTCACCTCGGACCTCGCCGTCCTCGACCACCGGAACGGCACCGTCCTGCTGATCGCCAACGCGATCAACCACAACGACCTCGACACCGGCGTCGACGAGGCGCACGCGGACGCCGTCGCCCGCCTCGACGCGATGGAGCGGGACCTGCGCCGCCCGGTCGAGAACGCCCCCGCCGTCCTGCCCCCGTCCGAGCTGCCGCCGTACACCGCGCTGTGGGGCGGCGAGGCCTACAGGGACGCCGTCGTGGACATCAAGGAGCGGATCAGGGCGGGCGAGGCCTTCCAGGTCGTCCCCTCCCAGCGCTTCGAGACCCCGTGCACGGCGAGCGCCCTGGACGTCTACCGGGTACTGCGGGCCACCAACCCGTCCCCGTACATGTACCTCTTCCGCTTCGACGGGTTCGACGTCGTCGGCTCCAGCCCCGAGGCCCTGGTCAAGGTCGAGGACGGCCGGGCCACGGTCCACCCGATCGCCGGGACCCGGCACCGGGGCGCCACCCCGCAGGAGGACCAGGCGCTCGCCGACGAGCTCCTCGCCGACCCCAAGGAGCGCGCCGAGCACCTGATGCTCGTCGACCTCGGCCGCAACGACCTGGGCCGGGTCTGCGAACCGGGCAGCGTCGAGGTCGTCGACTTCATGTCGATCGAGCGCTACTCCCACGTGATGCACATCGTCTCCACCGTCACCGGCCGCGTCACGGAGGACCTCACCGCCTTCGACGTCCTCACCGCCTGCTTCCCCGCGGGCACCCTCTCCGGTGCCCCCAAACCCCGGGCCATGCAGATCATCGAGGAGCTGGAGCCGAGCCGCCGCGGACTGTACGGGGGCTGCGTCGGCTACCTCGACTTCGCCGGGGACTCCGACACCGCCATCGCCATCCGGACCGCCCTGCTCCGCGACGGCACCGCGTACGTCCAGGCCGGGGCCGGGGTCGTCGCCGACTCCGACCCGGTCTCCGAGGACACCGAGTGCCGCAACAAGGCGGCGGCCGTGCTCCGCGCCGTCCATACCGCCAACCGGCTCCACGACCGTTGAACCGGTAGGGGATAGTGGAGGGCGTGAGCGCCGTACCCGTACCCCAGCCCCGTGCCCGAACCGCCGACTCCGCGTCCGGCGCCGCGCCCGACTCCGCGAGGAACCGCCGCAGCCTCGCGGCCGGTCTGCTCCTCGGCGCGGCCGGTGCGACCGTCGTCCTCCTCGCCTCCGGGCAGACCTGGGCCGAGGGCGAAGCGGCGACCGGCGGCGGCGCGCTTCCGCTGGCCGTCGACGGCCAGGACGTCACCGGCGTCCCGGCCGCCCTGGCCGTCGTCGGACTGGCCGCGCTCGTCGCCGTCTTCGCCGTACGCGGCGCCGGCCGACGGATCGTCGCCACCCTCCTCGCCCTCAGCGGCCTCGGAGCCACCATCGGCGCCTGGGCCGGCGCGTCCGACAACACGGCCCTCGACGAGGAGGCGGCCAGGACGACCGGCGACGCGGCGGCCACCATCCACGCCATCGGCCACACCGCCTGGCCCTACGTCACCGCCGCCGGCGGCCTGCTGATCCTGCTGGCCGGGCTCCTCGCGCTGCGCTACGGCAGCCGCTGGCCCGCCATGTCCGGAAAGTACGAGCGCGACGGCACCCCCCGCCCCGGCAGGGCGCCCCGCACCGCCCCCGACCCGGACCGGCCCGAGGACCTGTGGAAGGCCCTGGACCGCGGCGAGGACCCGACGCGCGAGGCCTGACCCCACGCTCACCTCCCGCAGTCCCGTACGGGACAATGAGACCGAGCCGTCCCCGGGCGGCGGCCACACGTACAGCGTCACCCACAGGGCAACACCACGAGGAGCAACTCATGGCGGGCAACAGCCACGGACACACCCCGGCCGCCTGGACCGGTGTCATCATCGCGTTCATCGGCTTCTGCGTCGCAGGCGTCTTCATGGTCGCGGCCAACCCGCTCGGCTTCTGGGCCGGTATCGCCGTCATCTTCGCCGGCGGTCTCGTGGGCCTCGCCATGAAGGTGGCCGGCCTCGGCATGCCGAAGGAGTCGGCCGAGATGCTCGAGGCCAGGGAGCGCGCCGGGCGGGCGCAGATCTCCCACTGACCCGGACGCCGGCCCGGCCCGGCGACCGACACGCCGACAGGCGCAGCCCTCACCCGGGGCTGCGCCTTTTCGCGTCGGCGGGGGACAATCAGCGGGTGGACGCCTCGCCTGCCCCCTCCGCCGCCCAGCCGCCGGACCCGGAAACGGAGCCGCCGCCGCCGGGTCCCGGCCCCGACCCGGCCCGCCCGGAAGCGGCGCCGCACGGCGTCGGCCCCCGGAACATGCCGCTGACGGTCCGCCCGGCCCCGGACACGGCCCCGCCCGCTTCGGCCCGTCCGGCGTTCGAGGACGGAACCCTCGCCGGGGTGGGCCCGGAGCTCACAGGTCCCTCGGGCGGGAGAGCCTCGCCGGTGCCCACCCGCCCCGCGCCGCCCACCCGCCCGCGCCGCCTCCTCACCCCGCTCGGCGTCCTCGCCGCCGTCGCGGGCGCCTTCGCCTACGTCGGCACCGTCGACCCCAACGAGTCCGGCCACTACCCGCTCTGCCCGCTCCTCAAGCTGACCGGGGTCCTCTGCCCCGGCTGTGGCGGGCTGCGCAGCGCCCACGCCTTCATCCACGGCGATCTCGGCGCGGCGTTCTCCGCGAACGCGATCGCCACCGCCGGCTACTTCCTCTTCGCCGCGGTCTGGGTCCTCTGGCTGGTCCGGGCCTGGCGCGGACAGCCCCTGCGCATCGGTCTGGCGCCCCTCTGGTGGTGGGGTGTGGGCGCCGTCCTGCTGATCTTCACCGTGGTCCGGAATCTGCCGTTCGGCTCGGCGCTCGCTCCCTGAATCAGCGGGCCGGCCCGCTGAATGACCAGGAAGTGGGACGCGACGTGGCCGGATGCGAGCCCCGGGGCATCCTGCGGATACCATCGGCAGGGCTGATCCTGTTCACCGTCAACCGTTCGGAAGGGGGCCTCTCGCGTGAGTGTGCTCGACGAGATCATCGACGGCGTTCGCGCCGACCTCGCGGAGCGGCAGGCGCGCGTCAGCCTCGACCAGCTGAAGGAGCGCGCGGCCCGTGCTCCCCAGGCCAAGGACGGAGTCGCCGCCCTGCGCGGTGAAGGCGTGACCGTCATCTGCGAGGTCAAGCGCTCGTCCCCGTCCAAGGGGGCCCTGGCCGCCATCGCCGACCCGGCCGCGCTCGCCGCGGACTACGAGGCGGGCGGCGCGTCCGTCATCTCGGTCCTCACCGAGGAGCGCCGCTTCGGCGGGTCGCTCGCCGACCTGGAGGCCGTCCGCGCCAAGGTCGACACCCCGATCCTGCGCAAGGACTTCATCGTCACCTCGTACCAGCTGTGGGAGGCCCGCGCCTACGGCGCCGACCTCGCCCTGCTGATCGTCGCCGCCCTCGACCAGGAGGCCCTGGTCTCCCTCATCGAGCGCGCCGAGTCGATCGGGCTCACCCCGCTCGTCGAGGTGCACGACGAGGAGGAGGCGGAGCGGGCCGTGGACGCCGGAGCCAAGATCATCGGCGTCAACGCGCGCAACCTGAAGGACCTCAAGGTCGACCGCTCCACCTTCGAGCGCGTCGCCCCCGAGATCCCCGACCACATCGTCAAGGTCGCCGAGTCCGGTGTCCGGGGCCCGCACGACCTGATCGCGTACGCCAACGCGGGCGCCGACGCCGTCCTGGTCGGCGAGTCGCTGGTCACCGGCCGCGACCCGCGCGCCGCCGTCGCCGACCTCGTCGCCGCGGGCGCCCACCCGGCGCTCCGCCACGGCCGCGGCTGACCGGGGGACGCAACGACCATGACCGGACGTCCCGTGCCCCGCACCCGGCCGGGCCTCGGCCCCGCCGGGTCTTCGGCCCGGGACCCGCACGCCCCGCTGGCGCGAGGCTGCCGCCCCCGCGGCTGCCGCGCCCCCGCCCGGCGCGTGCACGGCCGGCGCGTCCGGTACGTCATCGGCGACGAGCCCGGCCAGGTGAACGGCATGCGATGGCGCGCGGGGTCCGCGCTGTAGGCGAGCCCCGGCCGACGTACCGCACCAGACACCGTTCTTCTCGTACGTACGACCGCACCGCTGTGACCGCACGCCGGTCGCGGTGGCGCTCGCCGCTCCGCGCATACGGTGCATCCATCCGTTGCCATGCCAAGGAGCACGTCGTATGTCGTCCGACTTCTTCATTCCGGACCCCGAGGGTCTGATTCCCAGCGCCGAGGGCTATTTCGGCGCGTACGGCGGCAAGTTCATCCCGGAGGCGCTGGTCGCCGCCGTGGACGAGGTCGCTGTCGAGTACGACAAGGCCAAGGCCGACCCCGCCTTCGCCGCCGAGCTCGACGAGCTCATGGTCCACTACACGGGCAGGCCCAGCGCGCTGACCGAGGTCCCGCGCTTCGCCGAGCACGCGGGCGGCGCCCGGATCTTCCTCAAGCGCGAGGACCTGAACCACACCGGCTCGCACAAGATCAACAACGTGCTGGGCCAGGCCCTCCTCACCAGGCGCATGGGCAAGACCCGTGTCATCGCCGAGACCGGGGCCGGCCAGCACGGCGTCGCCACCGCGACCGCCTGTGCCCTCTTCGGCCTCGAATGCACCATCTACATGGGTGAGATCGACACCGAGCGCCAGGCGCTGAACGTGGCCCGGATGCGGATGCTCGGCGCCGAGGTCGTCGCCGTGAAGTCCGGCTCGCGGACGCTGAAGGACGCCATCAACGAGGCGTTCCGCGACTGGGTCGCCAACGTGGACCGCACGCACTACCTCTTCGGTACGGTCGCGGGCCCGCACCCCTTCCCGGCGATGGTCCGCGACTTCCACCGCGTCATCGGCGTCGAGGCCCGCCGCCAGATCCTGGAGCGCGCGGGCCGCCTCCCGGACGCGGCGGTCGCCTGCGTCGGCGGCGGCTCCAACGCCATCGGCCTCTTCCACGCCTTCATCCCCGACGCCGATGTCCGCCTGGTGGGCTGCGAGCCCGCCGGGCACGGGGTGGAGACCGGCGAGCACGCGGCGACCCTCACCGCGGGGGAGCCCGGCATCCTGCACGGTTCGCGCTCCTACGTCCTCCAGGACGACGAGGGCCAGATCACCGAGCCGTACTCCATCTCGGCGGGACTGGACTACCCCGGCATCGGCCCGGAACACGCGTACCTCAAGGACGTCGGGCGCGGCGAGTACCGCGCCGTCACCGACGACGCGGCCATGCGGGCCCTGCGCCTGCTGTCGCGCACCGAGGGCATCATCCCGGCCATCGAGAGCGCCCACGCGCTCGCCGGTGCGCTGGACCTCGGCAAGGAGCTCGGCAAGGACGGGCTGATCCTCATCAACCTGTCCGGCCGCGGCGACAAGGACATGGACACCGCCGCCCGCTACTTCGGGCTCTACGACACCGACGCCGCCGTCGAGGCGGACGCCGACAGCGACCGCGCCGAGATCGAGGGGGACGCCAAGTGAGCGGCAACATCGAGCTGTTGAACACCACCCTGGCCGCCACCAGGGCCGCGGACCGAGCGGCGCTCATCGCCTACCTCCCGGCGGGATTCCCGACCGTCGACGGCGGCATCGAAGCGGTCAAGGCCGTCATCGCGGGCGGCGCGGACATCGTCGAGATCGGGCTCCCGCACAGCGACCCGGTCCTGGACGGGCCGGTCATCCAGACCGCCGACGACATCGCCCTGCGGGGCGGCGTCCGGATCGCCGACGTGATGCGTACGGTCCGCGAGGCGTACGAGGCCACCGGTGTCCCGATCCTGGTCATGACGTACTGGAACCCCATCGACCGCTACGGCGTCGAGCGCTTCACCGCCGAGCTCGCCGAGGCGGGCGGCGCCGGGTGCATCCTGCCCGACCTGCCGGTCCAGGAGTCCGCGCTGTGGCGCGAGCACGCCGACAAGCACGGCCTCGCGACCGTGTTCGTCGTCGCCCCCAGCAGCCAGGACGCCCGCCTCGCCACCATCACGGCGGCCGGGAGCGGCTTCGTCTACGCCGCGTCCCTGATGGGCGTCACCGGCACCCGCGCCTCCGTCGGAGCCCAGGCCCAGGACCTGGTGGGACGCACCCGCGCCACCACCGATCTCCCGGTCTGCGTCGGCCTCGGTGTCTCCAACGCGGCGCAGGCCGCCGAGGTCGCGGGGTTCGCGGACGGCGTGATCGTCGGCTCGGCCTTCGTCAAGGCCATGCTGGACGCCCCCGACGAGGCCGCCGGTCTCGCCGCCGTCCGCGCCCTGGCGGGCGAACTGGCCGAAGGTGTTCGAAAGGGCTGAGCCCTGAATCACCCGAATGGGTGGATTATGGATCGGGGAGGCGCGCAGATGCCTCCCCGGTTCGTTCCCCGGGTGTGAGCGACAAGATCCCTGAGGGAAACAGAAGCGCGCGCGAGCGCCTGGCACAGCAGCGCGAGCGGGAGAAGGGGCGCGAGAAGCGCCGCCGGACCCTGATCGTCGCCACGGCGGTGGTCGGGGTGCTCGCCCTGGCCGCCGTGGTCGGCCTGATCGCGGCCAACGCGGGCAAGGACGACGACGGTGGCACGGCCTCCGGCCCGGCGGTCGCCCCTTCGGGCGCGATCGGCGAGGACGCCCTGACCGTGCCGGTCGGCGCCGCCGACGCCCCGTCCACCCTCACGATCTGGGAGGACTTCCGCTGCCCCGTCTGCGCCCAGTTCGAGACCGCCTTCCGGGACACCATCACGGAGCTGGCGGACGACGGCCTGGTCAAGGTGGAGTACCACCTGGCCACGATCATCGACGGCAACCTCGGCGGCACCGGGTCGCTGCGCGCCGCCAACGCCGCGGCCTGCGCCCAGGACGCCGGCAAGTTCGCGCCGTACCACGACGTGCTTTTCGGCAACCAGCCTCCGGAGCCGGACGACGCCTTCGGCAAGAACAGCCGGCTGATCGAGCTGGCCGGCGAGGTCGGGGGACTCGACACGCCGGGCTTCCGCAGCTGTGTGGAGGACGGCGAGCACGACAGCTGGGTGAAGAAGTCCGACACGGCGTTCCGCGAGGGCGGCTTCCAGGGCACGCCGACGGTGCTGCTCAACGGGGAGTCCGTCTTCCCGGCCAAGGGCGAGGAGCAGATCTCCCCGGAGAACCTGAAGAAGTGGGTCGCCGCGGCCAACAAGGGCAAGAAGCCGGGCACCGCCACCCCGTCGGACCCGGCCGGACCGTCGTCGGCCCCCGCTTCCTGAGCGCGCCCCACCCGCCCGTGGGGCGGTCCTCGTTACCCAGAAGTTGCCGGAGAGCTTGCCGTACCCACCACTCGGCAAGGTAGCGTCGACACCGCCATGAATCTTGCCTTCATCCCCAGTCCGTCGACCGGCGTGATCGAGCTCGGCCCGATCCCGCTCCGCGGCTACGCGTTCTGCATCATCATCGGTGTCTTCGTCGCCGTCTGGTTCGGCAACAAGCGCTGGGTAGCCCGGGGCGGCAAAGCCGGCACCGTGGCCGACGTCGCCGTCTGGGCGGTGCCCTTCGGCCTCGTCGGCGGCCGGCTCTACCATGTGATCACCGACTACCAGCTGTACTTCAGCGACGGTGAGGACTGGGTCGACGCCTTCAAGATCTGGGAGGGCGGCCTCGGTATCTGGGGCGCCATCGCGTTCGGCGCCGTCGGAGCCTGGATCGCCTGCCGCCGCCGGGGCATCCCCCTGCCCGCCTGGGCCGACGCGCTGGCCCCGGGCATCGCCATCGCCCAGGCCATCGGCCGCTGGGGCAACTGGTTCAACCAGGAGCTGTACGGCAAGCCCACCGACCTCCCCTGGGCGCTGGAGATCAGCGAGGGCCCGAACCGGGTCGCCGGGACCTACCACCCGACCTTCCTGTACGAGTCGCTGTGGTGCATCGGCGTCGCGCTCCTGGTCGTCTGGGCCGACCGCCGCTTCCGGCTCGGCCACGGACGGGCGTTCGCGCTGTACGTCGCCGCCTACTGCGCGGGACGCGGCTGGATCGAGTACCTGCGGGTCGACGAGGCCCACCACATCCTCGGTCTCCGGCTGAACGTGTGGACCGCGATCATCGTCTTCGTCCTCGCCGTCGTCTACATCGTGATCTCCGCGAAGACCCGACCGGGCCGCGAGGAGATCGTCGAGCCCGACCGGGACGCCGCCCCCGCGAAGAAGGACGGCGCCGACGAGGACGGCCCGGCCGACGAGGACGGCACCGCGAAGGCGGACGCCGCCGAGAAGGACCCGCTCACGAAGGACGAGCCCGGCAAGGACGCCACCGCCGAGAGCACCCAGGCGGCCGGAGCAGCGGAGAAGAGCTGACCGGCCGCCCCTCGGGCGCACCCCCGCACACCTCCCGCTCGCCGGGCGGGCCCGCAGTCTCAGGCCCGCCCGGCGAGCGCGATCGTTCTGCGGGCGGACGCCACCACCGCCGCGTCCACGAACCTCCCGTCCGGCAGCGCCAGCGCCCCCGCCTCCACCACCGAGGCCGCGACGATCTCCTCGGCCGCCTCGATCTCCTCGGCCGTGGGCAGGAATGCCCGCTCGATCACCGGCAGCTGACGCGGATGGATCGCCGCCCGGCCGAGCATCCCGAGCGCCCGCCCCCGCCGGCACGACGTCCACAGCCCGTCCAGATCCCGGACGTCCGGGAACACCGACTGGGCGGGCGGCGGAAGAGCCGCCGCGCGGGCCGCCACCACGACGCGGCTGCGCGGCCAGTCGAGCCCGGCATCCTCCCGTACGCCCAGATCAGCCCGCAGGTCCGCCTCGCCCAGGGCGATGCCGCGTACGGCGTGATGCGCCGAGGCGATCGAGTACGCGTGCTCGATCGCGAGCGCCGATTCCAGCAGCGGATACAGCGCCACGCCCGGGGCCACGGCCGCCACATGGTGCACCGAGACCGCATGGGTGATCTTCGGCAGCCGGAGCGCGGTCAGCCCCGGCAGCTCCGCCAGCGCCCGGATGTCGTCCTCGCCGTGCACCCGGACATGGACCGGCGCCGCGTCCGGGGCCGCCGTGCCCCGGTCCCCGAGGAGTTCGGCGGTGGCGGAGCGCGCGTACTCCTTACGGTCCGGGGCGACGGCGTCCTCGAGGTCGACGATCACCACATCCGCTCCGCAGCCCAGCGCCTTGGCCACCACCTCCGGCCGGTCCCCGGGCACGTACAGCCAGGTCAGCGGCGGGCGGCCGACGGGCGGCGGCGGGCCCTTCGGCAGCGGCGGGGCCGGGATCGGGCGGCCGGTCACAGCGCCCCCTGGTCCCGCAGCGCCGCGATCCGCGTCTCCGAGAGGCCGAGCCCGGCCAGGATCTCCTCGGTGTCCGCGCCGTGCGGGCGGCCCGCCCACCGGATCCCGCCGGGGGTCCCCGAGAGGCGGAAGAGGACGTTCTGCATCCGCAGCGGCCCCAGCTCCGGGTCGTCGACCTCGGCGATGGTCCCCAGCGCCCGGTACTGCGGGTCCTCCATCACCTCCCGCACGTCGTGGATCGGTGCGACGGCCGCCTCCGCCTTCTCGAAGCCGTCCAGCACCTCCTCGCGGCTGTGGCGGGAGATCCAGTGGCCCACGGCCCCGTCCAGCTCCTCGGTGTGTTCGGCCCGGGTGGTGCCCGCGCCGAACCAGGGCTCGTCGATCAGTTCCGGGCGGCCGACGAGGCGCATCACCCGCTCGGCGACGGACTGGGCCGAGGTGGAGACCGCGACCCAGTGGCCGTCGGCGGTGCGGTAGGTGTTGCGCGGGGCGTTGTTGCGGGAGCGGTTGCCGGTACGCGGCTGGACGTAGCCGAGCTGGTCGTACCAGAGTGGCTGGGGGCCCAGCACGGTGAGGATCGGCTCGATGATCGCCAGGTCCACCACCTGGCCCTCGCCGGTCTTCTCCCGCCCGGCGAGCGCGGCCATCACCGCGTACGCCGTGGCCAGCGCCGCGATGGAGTCGGCGAGCCCGAACGGCGGCAGCGTCGGCGGCCCGTCCGGCTCCCCGGTGATCGCCGCGAAGCCGCTCATCGCCTCGGCGAGCGTGCCGAAACCGGGGCGGTGGGCGTACGGCCCGAACTGGCCGAAACCGGTGACCCGGGCCAGCACCAGAGCCGGGTTGACGGCGTGCAGCTCCTCGGGGCCCAGGCCCCAGCGCTCCAGGGTCCCCGGCCGGAAGTTCTCGATGACCACATCGGTCCGAGCGGCGAGCTGGAGCAGCACGTCCCGGCCGCCGGGCGCGGACAGGTCGAGGGTCAGGGTGCGTTTGTTGCGGCCGAGCAGCTTCCACCACAGGCCGACCCCGTCCTTGGCGGGCCCGTGCCCGCGCGAGGGGTCGGGCCTACGGGGATGCTCGACCTTGATCACATCGGCGCCGAAGTCCCCGAGCATGGTGGCCGCGAGCGGTCCGGCGAAGAGGGTGGCCAGGTCGATGACCTTCAGCCCGGTCAGGGGGCCTGCCGCGGTGGCGCTCATGAGGCCTCGATCTCGCTGCGGTAGGGCATGGAGGTGGACGCGCCGGGTTTCTGGACGCAGAGCGCGGCGGCCGAGGAGGCGAACGCCACGGCCTCGGCCACCGGCCGCCCCTCGCCGAGCGCCACGGCCAGCGTCCCGACGAAGGTGTCCCCGGCCCCGGTCGTGTCGACGGCGGTCACCGAAGGGGCCTCGAAGAGCACCGGCTCGCCGCCCCGGGCCGCGTACAGGCAGCCCTTCGCGCCGAGGGTGATGACGACCTCGGGCACCCGGCGCAGCAGGATCTGGGCGGCGGCGTGTGGTTCGGCCTGCCCGGAAAGCTCGGCGGCCTCGTGCTCGTTGGGTACCAACAGGTCGATGTGGTCAAGGAGTTCATCGGGCAGAGCTTGCGCCGGGGAGGGGGTGAGGATGGTCCGTACGCCGTGGTCGCGGGCCGCGCGGGCGCCCTCCACGACGGCGGACAGGGGCAGTTCGAGCTGCGTCAGCAGCAGATCGGCGGCGGTGATCGCGGCGATCTCGCCGGGCCCGAGCGCGGTGAGGACGCCGTTCGCGCCGGGTACCACCACGATCGAGTTGGCTCCGGTGTCGTCCACCACGATGTGCGCGGTGCCGCTGGGGCCCTCGGCGGTGTGCAGGAGGTCGGTGTCCACCCCCGCGTGTTCGAGGGTGTCGCGCAACAGGGCGCCGTAGGCGTCGTCGCCGACCGCGCCGACCATCGTCACCTCCCCGCCCGCGCGGGCCGCGGCGACGGCCTGGTTGGCGCCCTTGCCGCCGGGGACCGTCCGGAACTCCCCTCCGGTGACGGTCTCGCCGCGTCCGGGGGCGCGGGCGGTGTAGGCGACGAGGTCCATATGGGTGCTGCCGAGCACCGCGATGCGGGTCATGGGCGCAGAGCCTCCTGGTGGGTCAGTGCGGCGAGGGTGTCGAACCCGATCCGGTCGAAGCCGGGTACGGAGGTGGCGAGCCGGTTCTTCAGCGGAGCCGTCCAGTGCTCGGGCAGGGCGTCCGGCCCACCCGCGAGGAGCCCGGCCAGCGATCCGGCGGTCGCCCCGTTGGAGTCGGTGTCCCAGCCGCCGGAGACGGCGTGGCCGATCGACCGGGTGAAGTCGCCGTCGGCGTGGGTGAGGGCGGCGGCCAGCAGCGCGGCGTTGGGCAGCACGTGCACCCAGTGGTGGGTGCCCGCGTAGACGGCGTGCAGACGGTCCACGACGGCGTCGAACTCCCCTTCCCCACGGGCTGTTTCGATGCCGAGGCGGATCGCGCGGGCATAGCGCGACCGCGGCGGCACCACCCGCAGCCCGGCGGCCAGGCAGCCGTGCACATCGCTCTCGCCGCCGGCCGCGACGGCGAGCGCGGCGGCCGTGAACATCGCGCCGTACACCCCGTTGCCGGTGTGGGTGAGGACCGCGTCGCGGTGGGCCTGGGCGGCGGCCCCGGCCGGGTCGCCCGGGTGGGTCCAGCCGTGCGCGTCGGCCCGGATCTGCGCGCCGATCCACTCCCGGAACGGGTTGCGGCGGCGGGCGGTCTCCGGCGGCTCGACGCCCGCCAGGAGGTTGCCGTACGCGATGCGCTCGGCGGTGAAGGTCCGCCCGGCCGGCAGTTCGTCGAGCCAGAGGCGGGCCAGGTCGGCGGTGCTGAAGGAGCGGCCGTGCCGCTGGAGCAGCAGCAGGGTCAGCAGAGGGTGGTTGAGGTCGTCGTCCTCCGGCATGCCATCGATGTTCTCGGCCAGGGACGTGGGGGCCGAGCGGCGGTTCCAGGGGTGGGCGGCCAGCAGTTCGGCCGGTACGCCGCGTGCGGTGAACCAGGTGGTGAGCGGCCAGTTGCCGGTGGCGCGGGCCAGGGCGCGAACGCCCTCCAGCGGCAGTTTCTCGACCGGCTTGCCGAGCAGGCAGCCCACCGCGCGGCCGAGCCACGCGGCGTGCAGCCGGTCCCGGCCGGCCACGGGCGCGGCGTCCACCGGCCCGGGCCAGTGCGGGCAGGCGGCCACGATCTCATCGAGCCCGGTCGGCTCGTCGGCGGCCAACGGCGATTCCAGCAGCGCGAGTTCGTCGAGGAGTCGGCCGGCCAGCGCGCGCAGTCGCGGCGATGCGGGCGGCTCGGAGGCGCCTGCCCGGACCGGGGCAGGAGCGCCCCCGGCCGCGTACCACCGCTCCTCGATCTCCCGGGCGTCCCGGCCGTCCTGCGCGGCCTGCCGCAGCTCGTGCCCTACCAGGTCCTCGGGCTGCACCCAGGTGAGGCGGACCGGCGGGGCCTGGGGCCGTGCCCGGGGAGGGCGGACGTTCACCGCTCACCGGCCAGCACGCCGAACGCCTCCTCGTGGGCCCGGCGGCGCTCCAGGTCCCGGGCGAAGACCTCCCGGGCCACCCGCGCCAGCACCACCGCCGGTCCATCCAGGTCCAGCCGGCTCGCCGCCGCGACCGTGGCGGTCCAGTCGGCGGGGGCCTCGCCGCCCAGCGCGCCCACGATCGCCCCGCCCATCGTCGCGATGGAGTCGCAGTCCCGCCCGTAGTTCACCGAACCGAGCACCGTACGCCGGTAGTCACCGCCCCCGACCAGCAACATCCCCAGCGCGATGGGAAGTTCCTCGATGGCGTGCAGCCGGGAGGGGCGCCGCGCACCGAGCGAGGGGCTCCGGTAGTCGGGGCCGACCGTGTCGAAGGGCTCCACCGCCGCCCGCATCGGGACGAGCGCGGACTCGAAGTCCTCGTGGCGCACGGCCACTTCGGCGACCGCCTCGATCGCGGACCGGGTGCCGTCCTTGGCCAGGCAGAGAGCCGCGTCGACCACGGTGCCGGGGGTGGCGCCCGGGCGGCAGGCGGCGGCGACGGCTGCCGCGAAGACCCCGGCTGCCTCCCGCCCGTAGGAGGACTGGTGGGGGGCCGCGACCTCCAGCGCCTCGGCGTACGCGGCCTCCGGGTGGCCGGCGTTGACCAGGCCGACCGGGGCCATGTACATCGCCGCCCCGCAGTTGACGATGTTGCCCGCGCCGGCCTCGCGCGGGTCCATGTGCCCGTAGTGCAGCCGGGCCACGATCCACTTCTCGGCCAGGAAGATCCGCTGGAGGGGGAGAGCCTCCGCCTCCAGCTCCGGGATCCAGCGGGGCGACAGCAGGTCCGGGACGAGGTGGTCCGCGACGGCGTACGCGTCGAGGTGGTCGCGGACCCGGTCGTAGACCCGGATCAGCGCATGGGTCATCAGAGTGTCATCGGTGACGTTCCCGTCGCCCTTGTGGTACGGGGCGATGGGGCGCGCGGTGCGCCAGTCCTCGCCGTACCAGGGGCCGACGATCCCGGTCACCCGGCCGCCGTGGCGCTCGGCGATCTGCTCGGGGGTCCAGCCCTCGACCGGGCCGCCGAGGGCGTCGCCGACGGCGGCTCCGACGATGGCCCGGGTGACGCGTTCATCGAGTCCGGGCGTAGTGGGGGAGGGGCGTGGTGTCGAGATGACCGACTCCATGGCCGTTGTAGGCGTCATGTCGGAATTGTCTACCCGGGGAGGCCGGTTCCGTGGCTGCCAGCAGCCCGGCGAGTTCGATCAGGTCCGTGCCCGCGAGCCGGGGCAGCGCACAGCCCGCCAGCGTCCGGCATGCCTCGCGCCAGCCCGCCGGCACGGCGCTGACCGAGCCGATCGCCCCGGTCAGCGCCCCGGCCAGGGCGGGCGCGGAGTCCGCGACCCGGGACAGGCAGGCGGCGGCCGGGATCGCCTGGGCGATCTCTCCCCGGGCCGCGGTGGTGAGGGCCAGCGCGACCGGTACGGTCTCCGCCGCCGCGATCCCGTAGCTGTAGACATGGTCCACGATCTGGTGTTCCAACACCGGGACCAGGGCGAACGCCCCGGCGGGCTCGTCCGCGAACTCCCGGGCCAGGCGGACCGCGTGCGCGGCGTTTCGGGCGATCTCGGTGCCCTCGGGGAGTTGGCCGAGAGCCGCGTCCACCACGGTGTCGACATCCGCCCCGGCCAGCGCCACGGCGATCGCGGCGGCCACGGCCCGTGCCCCGTGCACCCCGTCGCCGTCCTGGGTGTAGCGGGCGTCGAACTCGGCGAGCGCGGCGGCCTCCTCCGGGTCACCCGGGTGGACCACGGCGAGCACGGCGGCCCGCACGCAGGCGGCGTCGTCGAAGTAGTGCGGGTTGTCGTGCCCGGTGGCGGGGGGCCGCAGCCCGGCGGCCAGATTGCCGAGCCCGGCCCGCACCGAGATCCGGGCCCGTAGCGGGAGCACCACGGCCTCGACCTCGGGGGCCCGGGCGCTGGCGGCGGCGACGGTGGCGGCGAGCGCGTTCCAGGCCCGGTCGACCGCGTCCCGCATCCGGCGGCCGGGGGAGAGGTCCACCGCCTCGTCGGCCGCCGCCGCCAGCACCGTACGGGCGGCGAACGCGGCCCACTCGGCGTCGTCGGAGGGGCCGAGCCGCAGTGGCTCGGGCGGCTGGTTGAGGGCGATGGGCACCGGGAGTGTGGTGGTGGCGTTCTGCTCGGCGAAGGTGTCCAGCTCCCGGGTGAGCCGCCGGGTCCACTCGGGCATCCGGGCCGCCCGGTGCCGGGCGGCGGGCCACCCGGCGGCGTCGCCAGCCGCGAGACCGAGCAGCAGCCCCTCGATCCGGGCGCGGCGGGAGGGGGCGGGGGTCCCGGCCCTCTCGGTCGACGTCGTCATCGCCGGTCCTCCCGTGGGGGTTCGAAGGGGGCTGTCACGGAAGCCGTGTTCCGTGCGGGTTCGAAGGAAGGTGACACCGACGCCACGCCCTGTACGGGTTCGAAGGAGGCCGCCATCGATGCCATGTCCCGTGCGGCCGACGGCGCGCGACCGCCGCCGCGTTCCTGCGGGGTCCCCGCAGGTCCGGTCCCGTCCGGGGCCTCCGGGGTCAGCAGTTCCGCGATGTCCAGCACGTGGTAGCCGCGCATCGAGGGCAGGCAGCTGCCCCGGACCGGGCCGATCGCGGCCGCCCAGTCCGGCGGGATGGCGCTCTCCCCGTTCAGCGCCCCGGCGAGGGCGCCCGCCACCGCCGCCGTCGTGTCCGCGTCGCGGCCCATGTTGACGGCCGTGAGCACCGCCGTCGGGAAGTCCCCGCGCGCCGCTGTGAACGCCCCGAACGCCAGGCCGACCGCCTCCGGCGCGAGGTCCGTCCACGGGTAGCCGGCGATCACCACCGCCGAGCGCACCGCCCGCTCCATCGTGAGCCGGTCGGGGTAGGGCCGCTGGGCCGCCGTCACCGCCCGGCGCAGCGACCGGGCCGTCCAGGAGTCCATCGGGACCACCGAGAGCGCGGCGGCGATCACCGAGGCGAGGCCCGAGCCGACCATGGCCGCCGCGACCCCGGCCGCGACTGCCTGGCCCCCGTAGATCCCCTCGCCCTCGTGGCTGACCCGGCCGTCCACCGCGACCAGCCGGGCCGCCTCGGCGGGGCGGCCCGCCGCGAAGACCCCGAAGGGGGCCGCCCGCATCGCGAGCCCGTCGCTCCAGGCGTGCCGGTGCTGGGCGGAGATGGGGGCGGCCAGGCCCCGGCGCAGGTTCTCCAGTGTGCCGCGCTCGCTGAACCCGGCCCCCCGGAAGGGGCCCTCGTCCAGATCGGCGATCCAGTGGTGCCAGGCCCGCTCCACATGGGAGACGTCGAGCGCCGAGCCGTGCCGGGCCAGCAGCAGCCCGGAGAAGATCGCGTACTCCGTGTCATCGGTGCCCGCCGGATCATCGCTCACGAAGCCCTCGATCCGCCCCCAGCGGCGGCGGATCTCGGAGGGCCGCAGGTTCTCCGCCGGGGCGCCGAGCGCGTCTCCGACCGCCAGTCCCAGCAGCGCACCCCTGGCCCGGTCATTGCCGACGGCCGTGTTCATCGCGTCGCCTTTCGCTCGTCCGGCGATGTGCGTCCACATCCGGGTCCACATCCGGGTCCACATCCGGGTCCATCCGGGCCCTGTCCGCATCTGTGCCACGCGGAGGGCGAAGGGAGGCGGGAAACACTGGGAAAGGGGCCAGGCGGATGACTGGCGGAGATAGCTGAGGCTGTCCTTTCTTCGCAGGTCAGAGGGGTGGTAAGCCAGGCCTGGCTTGCTGGCGGCGGTCATCTGGGCGGCGTAGTTTGGACTGTGTCAAAAGTTGTATTCCATGGGGAAGCGGTGGGGTGACGGCCCGCCGGAGCAAAGGGGAGAAGCGCGCCGTGGCCATCATCGAGACCGAAGCCGTCCTGCACGAGGCGCACCGGGACAACCACACCCACCGGGATGTGAACGGCGGCTGGCTGCGCCCCGCCGTCTTCGGCGCGATGGACGGTCTGGTCTCCAACCTCGCCCTGATGACCGGGGTCGCGGGCGGCGCGGTCTCCCAGCAGACCATCGTGATCACCGGCCTGGCGGGGCTCGCGGCCGGGGCCTTCTCCATGGCGGCCGGCGAATACACCTCCGTCGCCTCGCAGCGCGAGCTGGTCGAGGCCGAGCTCGACGTCGAGCGTCGTGAGCTCCGCAAGCACCCCAAGGACGAGATGGCCGAGCTGGCCGCCCTCTACGAATCCCGCGGCGTGGACGCCCCGCTGGCCCGCGAGGTCGCCCGGCAGCTGTCGCGCGACCCGGAGCAGGCGCTGGAGATCCACGCCCGCGAGGAGCTCGGCATCGACCCGGGTGACCTGCCCTCGCCGCTCGTGGCCGCCGTCTCCTCGTTCGGCGCGTTCGCGCTCGGCGCCCTGCTGCCCGTCCTGCCCTACCTCCTCGGGGCGAGCGCCCTGTGGCCCTCGGTGCTCCTCGCGCTGTTCGGTCTCTTCGGCTGCGGCGCGGTAGTGGCCCGGGTGACGGCCCGCAGCTGGTGGTTCAGCGGACTGCGCCAGCTCGCCCTCGGTGGCGCGGCGGCGGCGCTGACCTACGGACTCGGCACCCTGTTCGGTGTGGCGGCCGGCTGAGGGAGCGCCTCCCTCGGTGGTACGGCCGTACCGGGCCGGCCTGGTACGGCCCGCAGGGTGCGGAGTGCGGGATTCCGGCGCGTACGGGATTCCGCGGTGTACGGGTTGCTCCGGCGTACACGTTTCACCGGTGCTGAGCTTCTCCGGCCCACGACGAAGGCGCGGCCCGCCTCACCGGGGCCTGTGCCGACGCCCCGGTGTGACGTACGTCGTGACGCACACCTCTGGGCGGGGGGCGCGGGACGGCCGTAAAGTGGGACGTTATGCAGCGCTACACATAAGTAGCCATTTCCCGGCGGTTTCGATTCTGTGCCTGCCGGGAAAGAGCCGTAGACACCGCAGGCAACGACGCCTGCTCTCTGCGGGTCCCCGGGCGCCGATCGTTCCGACAGCGACCCACCCCCCCCTGGCCGGGCCGGTCACCTCTGGTCACCCAGTCACTTCCGGTCACTACGGTGTCCGCATGTTGGAACATGCCTTCCGCTTCTTGAGAAGCGCCCCATCATGTAACCTGCACGAAATTTCGCAGAGGGCCAACGTCGTCCCTCGGCACCGCAAATGCCACGACGACGACGGGAGAGCCGATGCGTATCGACGCCTGGTCGCCCATGGACGGTCGCCCCGCCCAGCAGGGGATGTACGACCCCCGTAACGAACACGACGCCTGTGGTGTCGGGTTCGTGGCCACTCTGACCGGTGTGGCCAGCCATGAGCTGGTCGAGCAGGCGCTGACCGTACTGCGCAACCTCGAACACCGCGGCGCCACCGGCTCCGAGCCCGACTCCGGCGATGGTGCCGGCATTCTCTGCCAGGTCCCGGACGCCTTCCTCCGCGCCGATACCTCTTTTGAGCTTCCCGAGGCCGGCTCGTATGCCGTGGGCATCGCCTTCCTCCCCGCGGACGACTCCACCGAGGCCGTCCGGACGATCGAGAAGATCGCCACGCAGGAGGGCCTGAAGGTCCTCGGCTGGCGCGACGTCCCGGTCACCCCCGCACTTCTCGGCAAGGGCGCCCGCGCCACCATGCCCGAGTTCCGCCAGGTCTTCGTCGCCGACGGCGAGTCCACCGGCATCGTCCTGGACCGCAAGGCCTTCGTCCTGCGCAAGCGTGCCGAGCGTGAGGCCGGGGTGTACTTCCCCTCGCTCTCCGCCCGCACCATCGTCTACAAGGGCATGCTCACCACCGGGCAGCTGGAGCCGTTCTTCCCGGACCTCTCCGACCGCCGCTTCGCCTCCACGGTCGCGCTGGTCCACTCCCGCTTCTCCACCAACACCTTCCCCAGCTGGCCGCTGGCCCACCCGTACCGCTTCGTCGCCCACAACGGCGAGATCAACACGGTCAAGGGCAACCGCAACTGGATGAAGGCCCGCGAGTCCCAGCTCGCCTCCGAACTCTTCGGCCAGGCGCAGCTGAGCCGGATCTTCCCCGTCTGCACCCCGGACGCCTCCGACTCGGCCTCCTTCGACGAGGTCCTGGAACTGCTCCACCTCGGCGGACGCTCGCTGCCGCACTCGGTGCTGATGATGGTCCCCGAGGCGTGGGAGAACCATGACTCCATGGACCCAGCCCGGCGCGCGTTCTACCAGTACCACGCCACGATGATGGAACCCTGGGACGGCCCGGCCTGCGTCACCTTCACCGACGGCGTCCAGGTCGGCGCGGTCCTCGACCGCAACGGTCTGCGCCCCGGCCGCTACTGGGTCACCGACGACGGCCTCGTCGTGCTCTCCTCCGAGGTCGGCGTCCTGGACATCGACCCCGCGAAGGTCGTCCGCAAGGGCCGCCTCCAGCCCGGCAGGATGTTCCTCGTCGACACCGCCGAGCACCGCATCATCGAGGACGACGAGATCAAGGCGTCCCTCGCCGCCGAGCAGCCCTACCAGGAGTGGCTGGAGACCGGCGAGATCGAGCTGGGCGACCTGCCCGAGCGTGAACACATCGTGCACACCCACGCCTCGGTCACCCGCCGCCAGCAGACCTTCGGCTACACCGAGGAAGAGCTTCGCGTCATCCTCGCGCCGATGGCCCGCACCGCCGGCGAACCGCTCGGCTCCATGGGCACCGACTCGCCGATCGCCGCGCTCTCCGAGCGCCCCCGGCTGCTCTTCGACTACTTCACCCAGCTCTTCGCCCAGGTCACCAACCCGCCGCTGGACGCCATCCGCGAGGAACTCGTCACCTCGCTGCGCTCCTCGTTGGGCCCCCAGGGCAACATCCTGGAGCCGACCGCCGCCGCGTGCCGCAGCGTCACCCTGCCCTTCCCGGTGATCGACAACGACGAGCTCGCCAAGCTGATACACATCAACGCCGACGGCGACATGCCGGGCATGACGGCCGTCACCCTCTCCGGTCTCTACCGGGTGAGCGGCGGCGGCGACACGCTGGCCGCGCGCATCGAGGAGATCTGCACCGAGGTCGACGCCGCCATAGAGGACGGCGCCCGTCTGATCGTCCTCTCCGACCGGCACTCCGACGCCGAACACGCACCGATCCCCTCGCTGCTGCTCACCTCCGCCGTCCACCACCACCTCATCCGCACCAAGCAGCGCACCCAGGTGGGCCTGCTGGTCGAGGCCGGGGACGTCCGCGAGGTCCACCACGTCGCGCTGCTCATCGGCTACGGCGCCGCCGCGGTCAACCCGTACCTCGCCATGGAGTCCGTCGAGGACCTGGTCCGCGCCGGCACCTTCATCGAGAACATCGAGTCCGAGCAGGCCATCCGGAACCTGATCTACGCGCTCGGCAAGGGCGTCCTGAAGGTCATGTCCAAGATGGGCATCTCCACCGTCGCCTCCTACCGCGGCGCCCAGGTCTTCGAGGCTGTCGGCCTGGACGAGGCCTTCGTCGCGACGTACTTCAACGGCACCGCCACCAAGATCGGCGGCGCCGGTCTGGACGTCGTCGCCAAGGAGGTCGCCGCCCGGCACACCAAGGCGTACCCCGCCTCCGGGATCGCGGCCTCGCACCGCGCGCTGGAGATCGGCGGCGAGTACCAGTGGCGGCGCGAGGGCGAACCGCACCTGTTCGACCCGGAGACGGTCTTCCGCCTCCAGCACGCCACCCGCAACCGGCGCTACGACATCTTCAAGCAGTACACGGAGCGGGTGAACGAGCAGTCCGAGCGCCTCATGACGCTCCGCGGCCTCTTCGGCTTCGACTCCGGCCGCGAGCCGATCTCCCTCGACGAGGTCGAGCCCGCCTCCGAGATCGTCAAGCGCTTCTCCACCGGCGCCATGTCCTACGGCTCCATCTCCCGCGAGGCGCACGAGACGCTCGCCATCGCGATGAACCAGCTCGGCGGCAAGTCCAACACCGGCGAGGGCGGCGAGGACCCGGACCGCCTGTACGACCCGGCGCGCCGCTCCTCCATCAAGCAGGTCGCCTCCGGCCGCTTCGGTGTGACCAGCGAATACCTGGTCAACGCGGACGACATCCAGATCAAGATGGCCCAGGGCGCCAAGCCCGGCGAGGGCGGCCAGCTGCCTGGCCACAAGGTCTACCCGTGGGTCGCCAGGACACGTCACTCGACGCCCGGCGTCGGTCTCATCTCGCCGCCGCCGCACCACGACATCTACTCCATCGAAGACCTCGCCCAGCTGATCCACGATCTGAAGAACGCGAACCCGCGGGCGCGGATCCACGTGAAGCTGGTCTCCGAGGTCGGCGTCGGCACCGTCGCCGCCGGTGTCTCCAAGGCCCACGCGGACGTCGTCCTCATCTCCGGCCACGACGGCGGAACGGGCGCCTCCCCGCTCACCTCGCTCAAGCACGCGGGCGGCCCCTGGGAGCTCGGCCTCGCCGAGACCCAGCAGACCCTGCTGCTCAACGGCCTGCGCGACCGCATCGTCGTGCAGACCGACGGCCAGCTCAAGACCGGCCGCGACGTCGTCATCGCCGCGCTGCTGGGCGCCGAGGAGTTCGGTTTCGCGACCGCGCCGCTCGTCGTCTCCGGCTGCGTCATGATGCGCGTCTGCCACCTGGACACCTGCCCGGTCGGCATCGCCACCCAGAACCCGGTGCTCCGCGACCGCTTCTCCGGCAAGGCCGAGTACATCGTCAACTTCTTCGAGTTCATCGCCGAAGAGGTCCGCGAGATCCTCGCCGAGCTGGGCTTTCGCACCATCGAGGAGGCCGTCGGCCACGCCGAACTCCTCGACACCGACCGGGCCGTCACCCACTGGAAGGCGCAGGGCCTGGACCTGGCTCCGCTCTTCTTCGTCCCCGAGCTGCCCGAGGGAGCGGTCCGCCACCGCATCGTCGAGCAGGACCACGGTCTGACGAAGGCGCTCGACAACCAGCTGATCAAGCTGGCCGCCGACGCGCTCGGGGCCGAGACCCCCGAGGCCGCCCGGCCGGTCCGCGCCCAGGTCGCGATCCGCAACATCAACCGCACCGTCGGCACGATGCTCGGCCACGAGGTGACCAAGAAGTTCGGCGGTCCCGGCCTGCCCGAGAACACCATCGACATCACCTTCACCGGCTCGGCCGGCCAGTCCTTCGGCGCGTTCCTGCCGCGTGGGGTGACCCTGCGCCTGGAGGGCGACGCCAACGACTACGTCGGCAAGGGCCTCTCCGGCGGCCGGGTGATCGTCCGCCCGGACCGGGGCGCCGACCACCTCGCGGAGTACTCCACCATCGCCGGCAACACCATCGGCTACGGCGCGACCGGCGGCGAGGTCTTCCTGCGCGGCCGTACCGGCGAACGCTTCTGCGTCCGCAACTCCGGTGCGCTCGTCGTCTCCGAAGGCGTCGGCGACCACGGCTGCGAGTACATGACCGGCGGCCGGGCCGTCGTCCTCGGCGAGACCGGCCGCAACTTCGCCGCCGGTATGTCGGGCGGTGTCGCCTACGTCATCGACCTGAACCGCGACAACGTCAACGTCGGCAACCTCGGCGCGGTCGAGGAACCGGACGACACCGACAAGCAGTGGCTGCACGACGTCGTGCGCCGCCACCACGAGGAGACCGGCTCCACCGTCGCCGAGAAGCTCCTCGCCGAGTGGGACACCGCCGTGAGGCGCTTCAGCAAGATCATCCCGTCCACGTACAAGGCAGTGCTCGCCGCCAAGGACGCCGCTGAGCTCGCCGGTCTCTCCGAGCAGGAGACCACCGAGAAGATGATGGAGGCGGCGACCCATGGCTGACCCCAAGGGCTTCCTGACCACCGGACGCGAGGTCGCCCAGACCCGCCCCGTGGCCGAGCGCGTCAAGGACTGGAACGAGGTCTACGTTCCGGGCTCGCTGCTCCCGATCATCAGCAAGCAGGCCGGCCGCTGCATGGACTGCGGCATCCCGTTCTGCCACAACGGCTGTCCGCTCGGAAACCTCATCCCCGAGTGGAACGACTACGCCTACCGCGAGGACTGGACCGCCGCCTCCGAGCGGCTGCACGCCACGAACAACTTCCCGGAGTTCACCGGGCGGCTGTGCCCGGCCCCCTGCGAGTCGGCGTGCGTGCTCGGCATCAACCAGCCCGCCGTCACCATCAAGAACGTCGAAGTCTCCATCATCGACAAGGCGTGGGACAGCGGCGACGTCACCCCGCAGCCGCCCGAGCGCCTCTCCGGCAAGACCGTCGCGGTCATCGGCTCGGGCCCGGCGGGGCTCGCCGCCGCCCAGCAGCTGACCCGGGCCGGTCACACCGTCGCCGTCTACGAGCGCGCTGACCGCATCGGGGGCCTCATGCGCTACGGCATCCCCGAGTTCAAGATGGAGAAGTCGCACATCAACCGCCGCATCGAGCAGATGCGCCTGGAAGGCACCAAGTTCCGTACGGAGGTGGAGATCGGCAAGGACATCGACGCCGCGAAGCTCCGTCGCCGCTACGACGCGGTCGTCATCGCGGCCGGTGCCACCGTCTCCCGCGACCTGCCCGTCCCCGGCCGTGAGCTGGGCGGCATCCACTTCGCGATGGAGTACCTGCCGCTCGCCAACAAGGTGCAGGAGGGCGACCTGACCGTCGCCCCGATCCACGCCGGCGGCAAGCACGTCGTCGTCATCGGCGGCGGCGACACCGGTGCGGACTGCGTGGGCACCGCCCACCGCCAGGGTGCGGCCTCCGTCACCCAGCTGGAGATCATGCCGAAGCCGGGCGAGGAGCGGAACCCGGGCCAGCCCTGGCCGACCTTCCCGATGCTCTACAAGGTCACCTCCGCGCACGAGGAGGGCGGCGAACGGGTCTACTCCGTCTCCACCACCCACTTCGAGGGAGACGAGGACGGAAACGTCGCGGCCCTCCACCTGGTCGAGGTCGAGTTCAAGGGCGGTAAGCTGGAGCAGAAGCCCGGCACGGAGCGGCGCATCCCCGCGCAGCTCGTCACCCTCGCCATGGGCTTCACCGGAACCGACCAGTCCAACGGTCTGGTCCAGCAGTTCGGTCTGGAGCTCGACCAGCGCGGCAACGTCGCCCGCGACGAGCACTACGCGACCAACGTCGACGGCGTCTATGTCGCCGGAGACGCGGGACGCGGCCAGTCGCTGATCGTCTGGGCGATCGCCGAGGGCCGCTCCGCCGCCCGCGGGGTGGACCGCTTCCTGACCGGGACCAGCGCCCTGCCGGCGCCGATCCGCCCGACGGACCGTTCACTGCTGGTCTGAGCACCACCCGGATTCCCCCTGGGCCACGCGGCCCGGGGGAGCCCCCACAAGACGTCCCGTACAACGGCGTACGGAACTGAACGCGGCGCCTGCCTGTCCCCGACCGGACTCAAGCGGGCGCCGTGGCGCGTCCGGGGCCGGGTCCTTCCACGGTGCCCGGCCCGGCGGCGTCCGCCCGGCCTCAGCCGCCCGTCAGAGCCGAGGTCCGCACGCCCACCACCACCGCGAACAGGCCCGCCAGCACCAACCCGCCCGCGAGCTGCACCGGCCACACCCGCAGCTTCGCCGGCGCGAAGGCGAGCCCGTACGTCACCAGCGCCCCGGTCAGCAGCCCGCCCAGGTGCCCCTGCCACGAGGTGAACGCGGCCGAGATCAGCATCCAGAGCAGGAATCCGGCCATGAAGCGGTTGACGGCCGCCATGTCACGGCCGAGCCGCCGGTGGATGACCCAGTACGCGGCCGCCAGCCCGAAGACCGCGCCGGAGGCGCCGACCGTCGAGGTGTCCGGGGCCAGCAGGTACACCAGGACCGAACCGCCCACCGCCGACAGCAGATACAACGCGGAGAAGCGGGCCCGCCCGAGCTGATCCTCCACCGCCCGGCCGATGTTCCACAGCGCGAACATGTTGAACACCAGGTGCATCACCCCGAACGAGGCATCCGGAGGAAGGTGCAGGAAGGCCCCGGTCACCAGCCGGTACCACTCCCCGTCCGCGATGCCCGTCAGCTCGTACCCGGGATAGGTGTCACCCCGGTAGTAGTACCGCTCACCGTCCGGCCCGGTGAGCGCCGCCCCGAGCACCGCGAACCGGTCCACGATCTCCGGTCTGACCACCTCGCCGATGTAGACCAGGACATTGAGCGCCATCAGGATGTACGTCATGATCGGCGCCGTTGCCCGGGACACCGCACCGCCGAAGACCGTACGGGCCTGGCGCACCGAGCGCTGCCCCTCCTTCACGCACTCCACGCAGTGGTGGCCGACAGCGGCCTCCCGCATGCAGTCCGGGCAGATGTAGCGGTCGCAACGGGTGCAGCGGACGTATGTCTCGTAGGACGGGTGGCGGTAACACGCGGTGGCGGCGGCCTCCATGGCCGGCTCCTTCACTGGGGATGTGTAACGGGGCCGGTGGGGGCGGCGGCGATCAAGATAGCGAACCGGTGCGGTGGCCCGTGTGCCCGGGGCCCGGCCGTGGCCTACGCTCAAGGTCCGCGGAGCACGGAACGGGGGCCGTCATGCAGGGTGTGAACACGGTCGTGGGCTCCGGCCCGGCCATCGGTCTCACCAAGGTGCGCGAGACGGCTCCGGCCCTGGTCGGCCACTACAGGAGCGCCGGGATCTCGCTGGAGAAGCACGGTCTGGGCGGTCACCGCGCGGCCGTCTACCTCGTTATCGACCACTCCGGTTCGATGAGGCCCTACTACAACGACGGCAGCGTCCAGGCACTGGCCGACCGGGTGCTGGGTCTGTCGGCCCATCTCGACGACGACGGCACGGTGCCCGTCGTCTTCTTCTCCACTGACGTCGACGCGGTCACCGATATCGCCCTCGGCAACCACCGCGGCCGGATCGAGACGATCGTGGCGGGCCTCGGGCACATGGGGAGGACCAGCTACCACCTGGCGATGGACGCGGTCATCGACCACTACCTCGACAGCGGCTCCACCGCGCCCGCCCTGGTCGTCTTCCAGACGGACGGCGGGCCGGTCAACAAGCTCGCCGCCGAACGCTATCTCTGCAAGGCCGCGAAGCTGCCCCTGTTCTGGCAGTTCGTCGGCTTCGGCAACACCCGCGGCAGCCAGTTCGACTTCCTGCGGCGGCTCGACGAGCTGGCCGTCCCCGCCAAGCGGACCGTCGACAA
Source organism: Streptomyces sp. NPDC104313 (assembly GCF_055583985.1). Lineage (NCBI taxonomy): Bacteria > Bacillati > Actinomycetota > Actinomycetes > Kitasatosporales > Streptomycetaceae > Streptomyces > Streptomyces sp. NPDC104313. The sequence continues at coordinate 116,594 of NZ_JBVJMW010000001.1, read as the reverse complement.
CGCCGGGTACTTCCACGCCGGCCAGGACCCCCGGAAGGTTCCGGACCCCGAGCTGTACGACCGGCTCGTCGCCGAGTTCCCGCGCTGGCTGGCCGCCGCCCGGGAGCAGGGGATCGTCCGATGACGGTACGGATCCTGCGCGCCGCCGACCGCGCGCCCGTCCCGTGGAGGAACGGCGGCGGGACCGTCCGCGAGATCGCCACCGGCCCCGAGGGCGCGGGCACCGACGCCTTCGACTGGCGGGTGAGCCTGGCGGACGTCACCGCCGACGGGCCGTTCTCCGCCTTCCCCGGTGTGGAGCGCGTCCTGACCGTGGTCGAGGGTGCGGGCATGGACCTCGTCGTCGGCGGCGAGCACCACATCGTCGACGAGCCGCTGTGGCCGTACGGCTTCCCCGGCGACCTGCCCACCGAGGGCTTCCTGCTGGCGGGCCCCGTCGTCAATCTCAACGTCATGTACCGCAGGGACCGTACGCGGGCGGAGACCGCCGTCGTCTGCGGCACGGTCCGACTGCTGCCACCGGAGTGCGGCGCCGTGCTGGCCGTCTCCCTGGACGACGGCGCGGAGCTGGAGGGCGCGGGCGTCCGGCTGGACCGCTACGACGCGGTGCTGGCGGCCGGGGTGTCGCCCGGGGTCCTGCGGACGATGGGCCGGGCGGTGCTGATCACGTTCTCCGGCGTGTGACGGGCCTGCCCGACGGGCCCCGGCGGGCCTCCCCGATGGGCCCCCGACGGGCGGGAAACCCGGATGCCGATCGCCCCGTCGCGGGATACGGTCGCACGCATGCCCGAGAACGTATCCGTACCCGGAAGCACCGTGATCCGCCGCTACACCTCCGCGGACGAGGACGCCTCGATGGACGTCTGGTCCCGCGCCGGCAGCCTGGCCCACCCCTTCATCCCCGGCGAGGGCGAGGGCGAGCGCGCCCGAGAGATGCGCGAGACCTACCTCGTCCACGCCGAGAACTGGGTCGGCGAGACGGACGGCCGTGTGGTGGCTCTCCTCGGTCTCCTGGACGCCGAGATCGGCGGCCTCTTCGTGGCTCCGGAAGCACAGGGCACCGGGGTGGGCCGGCGCCTGGTCGAACACGCGGCGGCGCTGCGCGGTGCGTTGACCCTCGACGTGTACGAGAAGAACACCCGGGCCCGGAGCTTCTACGGCCGGATGGGCTTCGTGGAGGAGAGCCGCCGCGTCGACGAGGAGTACGACGAGGTCATGCTGAGGCTCATCCGGCCGGCTCCGGAGAACCGCGCCTGAGGCGCTCGGCGGCGGCGTCCTGGGCGAGAGACCGCGCGTCGGCGTCCCACGGAGAGCGTCCGGCCCGGTGAATTCGCCTGCCTGTCGCGTTCGAATACCGACAGAAGATGTCTGGTATCCGGTGTTCCATGGCACCCATGACCTCCTCATCGCCTTCGTCCGCCCCGGTCTCCTGGGAAGGCTTCGCCGCCGCCGAGCCCGATTTCGCCGCCACCGTGCGAGCCCGCTTCCGGCTCTACAAGCACCACGTCCTGGCCACCCTGCGGAAGGACGGATCGCCCCGGGTCACCGGCCTGGAGGCCGACTTCCGCTTCGGTGAGCTGCTGTTCGGCATGATGCCGAACTCCCTCAAGGCCCTGGACCTGCGGCGCGATCCGCGCTTCGCGCTCCAGGCCAACCCCGGGCCGGACGCCGAACTCAACGACGGGGACGTCCGGGTCAGCGGCCGGGCCGTGGAGATCACGGACCCGCGGCTGATCGCCCGCTTCATCGAGGAGGCGAGCCCACCGGAGCCCTTCCATCTCTTCCGGGCGGAGCTGACCGAGGTGGTCCGCATCGGGCTCGACGGCGAGGCGCTGGTCATCCGGTCCTGGCGTCCCGGGCAGCCGCCGCGCACCGTGCGCCGCACCGGCGACGACACCCCGCCGACCGAGGTGTCCTGAACAGGAGTGGCGACCGGCGGTCCTCAGCCCGCCAGTACCCGGGCCCGGCAGGCGGACGGCGTTCCCCAGGCGTCCCGCAGCGGCCGGGCCCGGCGGAGCCACCACGCGAGGTCCAGCTCCTCGGTGTAGCCGACCGCGCCGTGCGACTGGAGCGCGGTGCGGGCCGCCGCGTACCCCGCCTCGCCCGCCGCCGCCTTCGCCGCGGCGACCGCCGCCCCCGACCCGGCCGGGTCCCCGGCCAGCTCCACCGCCGCCCCGTACAGCAGCGGGCGCGCGAACTCCAGTCCGAGCAGGGTGTCCGCCAGCCGGTGCTTGACCGCCTGGAAGGACCCGACGGGCACCCCGAACTGGGTGCGCTGCTTCACGTACGCCACGGTCGCCCGCAGCAGCTCCTCCCCACAGCCCAGCGCCAGGGCCGCCGTGGCGAAGGAGGCCCAGTCGCCCGCCGACCGTGCCGCCTCACGTACCCCGGGGCCGGTCGCCGCCACCTCGCCGCCCGCCTCCGGCCGGAACAGCCGCCGCGCCGGATCCGCCGACGCCGACGGCTCCCCGTGCCCCGGCGCGAGCCGCAGTTCGTCGCCGTCCACCGTGAACACCGCGTCCGCCGCGTCCGCGTCCAGGGCGTACGGCCCGTGCCCCGCCAGCCGCAGCGAGCAGGCCGCCCCGCCGGAGGCGATCCGGGGCAGCCACTCCCTGGCCACCGGTCCGCCGGTCCCGCCCAGCAGCACCCCGGCCGCCAGGGTCTCCGCCACCGGTCCGGGCACCGCGTGCCGCCCCAGCTCGACGCAGGCGAGGGCCAGCTCCACGGGGAGCGGCCCGAGACCCCCGTACGCCTGAGGGACGGCGAGCGCGAACACCCCCGCGTCCGCGATCCGCCCCCACAGGGCCCGCCCCGGCCCGTGATCCCCGGCGGCCCACGCCCGCAGGACCGATGGCGTGCCGGCCGCCGTCAGCATCGCGTCCAGCGACCGGGCGAACTCCCGCTGCTCGTCGTCGAGGAGGAAACGCATCAGCGCCGTCCCTTCGGCAGGCCGAGCAGCCGCTCGGCGATGATGTCCCGCTGGATCTCGTTCGTCCCGGCGTACACGGGGCCCGCGAGGGCGAAGACGTACCCCTGCGCCCACGCCGTGTCCGCCAGCTCCGCGTCCGGGCCCAGCAGATCGAGCGCCGTCTCGTGCAGCGCGATGTCGTACGTCGACCAGAACACCTTGTTCAGGCTGGACTCGGGCCCCAGCGACGCCCCCGCCGCGAACCGGGACGCGGAGGCGGCCGTGAACAGCTGATACGCCCGCGCCCCGATCACCGCGTCCGCCACCCGGTCCCGCAGCGCCGTGTCCGTAGGGTCGCCCGCCTCCCGCCACAGGTCGGTGAGCCGGTCGGCGGCGGCCAGGAAACGGCCGGGGGAGCGGAGGGTGAGCCCGCGCTCGTCGCCGGTGGCCGACATAGCGATGCGCCAGCCCTGCCCCGGCTCCCCGATCACGTCCTCGTCCGGTACGAAGACCTCGTCGAGGAAGATCTCGGCGAACGCGGGCTTCCCGTCCAGCCGCCCGACGGGGCGGACGGTGACCCCCGGCTCCGACAGCCCGAACATCAGATACGTGAGCCCGTGATGCGGTTTCGCGGCCCCCGGGTCCGTACGGAAGATGCCGAAGGCCCGGTCCGCGAACGCCGCCCGCGAGGACCAGGTCTTCTGCCCCGACAACAGCCAGCCGCCGTCCGTGCGCACCGCCCGCGACCGCAGCGCCGCCAGGTCCGACCCGGCCTCCGGCTCCGACCAGGCCTGCGCCCAGACCACCTCGCCGCTCGCCATCGGCGGCAGCACCCGGGCCCGCTGCTCCGCCGTGCCGTGGGCGAGGAGGGTCGGGGCGAGGAGGCTGATCCCGTTCTGCGAGACCCGGCCCGGTGCGCCCGCCGCCCAGTACTCCTCCTCGAACGCCAGCCAGCCGAAGAGATCCGCGCCCCGTCCCCCGTACTCCTTCGGCCAGGAGAGCGCCGACCACCGGCCGGTGCCCAGCAGCGCCTCCCACTCCCGGTGCGCGGCGAACCCCTCCTCGGTCTCCAGGGAGGGCAGTGGCCGGGCCGGTACGTGGTCCCGGAGCCAGGCCCGGGCCTCGGCCCGCAGGGCTGCCGTCCGCGCCGTCTGCGCCAGATCCATGGAGCGCCCGCCTTCCGTCCGGTCGGCACCGTCGCCGACGGTGTTCCCTAACAAGTGTTTGGTAGGTTAACGTACGACCCACAGACCGTCGAGAAGCCGGGGGACCGGGCCATGGACACACCGTCGTACCTGCCGGGACACGGACTGCTGGCCGGCCGCACCGCCGTCGTGACCGCCGCCGCCGGAGCGGGGATCGGCGGCGCGACCGCCCGCCGCTTCCTGGAGGAGGGCGCCCGCATCGTGATCGGCGACGCCCACGCCCGCCGGCTGAAGGAGAGCTCCCACGCCCTCGCCGACGAGTTCGGCCCCGACCGCGTCACCCACCTGACCTGCGACGTCACCGATGAGGGCCAGGTCGGCGCCCTCTTCGCCCACGCCGAACGCACCCACGGCGGCCTCGATATCGTCGTCAACAACGCGGGCCTCGGCGGCACCGCCGAACTCACCGAGATGACCGACGACCAGTGGGCGAGGATCCTCGACGTCACCCTGAACGGCACCTTCCGCTGCACCCGCGCCGCCCTGCGCTCCCTCAAGGCCGCCGGAACCGGGGGAGTCCTCGTCAACAACGCCTCCGTCGTCGGCTGGCGCGCCCAGCGCGGCCAGGCCCACTACGCCGCCGCCAAGGCCGGCGTCATGGCCCTCACCCGCTGCGCCGCCGTCGAGGCCGCCGACTACGGCGTACGCGTCAACGCCGTCGCCCCCAGCCTGGCCATGCACCCGCACCTGGCCAAGGTCACCTCCGCCGAACTGCTCGCCGAGCTCACCGGGAAGGAGGCCTTCGGCCGGTACGCCGAACCCTGGGAGGTCGCCAACGTGATCGTCTTCCTCGCGAGCGGCTACTCCTCGTACATGACCGGCGAGGTCGTCCCCGTCAGCAGCCAGCATGCGTGAACACGCGGGCCGTGGGCGGACAATGACCGGGTGCCTACCAAGAAGAAGCCCCAGGTGACCCCCACGCCGGAGCGACGCCGTGAACTGCTCGCCACCGCCGCCGAGGTCTTCGCCGCCCAGGGATACAACGCCACCACCGTCCGCCGGATCGCGGACGAGGCGGGAATGCTCGCGGGCAGCCTCTACTACCACTTCGATTCCAAGGAATCGATGATCGACGAGATCCTCTCCACCTTCCTCGACGAGCTCTGGCGGGGCTACGGCACCGTCCTGGAAGCCGGCCTCGGCTCCCGCGAGACCATCGAGGCCCTGGTCACCGAGTCCTTCCGGGAGATCGACCGGCACCGCCCCGCCGTCGCGATCTACCAGAAGGAGTCCAAGCACCTCGCCACCCAGCCACGCTTCGCCTACCTCCTCGACTCGCAGACGAAGTTCGAGAAGGCCTGGCTCGGCACCCTGGAACGCGGTGTCGCCGAAGGCGTCTTCCGCGACGACCTCGACATCCGCCTCACCTACCGCTTCGTCCGCGACACCGTCTGGGTCGCGGCCTCCTGGTACCGGCCCGGCGGACACCACAGCCCCGAAGAGATCGCCCGTCAGTACCTCTCGATGGTGCTCGACGGAATCGCCCTGCGTACGTAACCGGAAAACGGTCCATCCCGAGCGAACCGAGGAGCGGCAGCCATGGCCGAGGCCTACATCGTCGAAGCGGTACGCACCCCCGTCGGGCGGCGCGAAGGCGGCCTCGGGGCCGTCCACCCCGCCGACCTCGGCGCGCATGTGCTGAAAGAGCTGATCGTCCGCTCCGGCGTCGACCCGGCGGCCGTCGAGGACGTCGTCTTCGGCTGCCTCGACACCGTCGGACCGCAGGCCGGCGACATCGCCCGTACGTCATGGCTGGCCGCCGGACTGCCCGAGGAGGTCCCCGGCGTCACCATCGACCGGCAGTGCGGCTCCTCCCAGCAGGCCCTCCACTTCGCGGCGCAGGGTGTCCTCTCCGGCACCCAGGACCTCGTCGTCGCGGGCGGCACCCAGAACATGACGCAGATCCCGATCGCCTTCGCCTCCCGCCGGGCCGCCGAACCCCTCGGCCTCACCCAGGGGCCGTACGCGGGCAGTGAGGGCTGGCGCGCCCGCTACGGCGACGCCCCCGTCAACCAGTTCCACGGCGCCCAGCTGATCGCCGAGAAGTGGGGCATCAGCCGCCGGGACATGGAGGAGTTCGCCCTCACCTCCCACCACCGGGCACTCCGCGCCATCGACGAGGGCCGCTTCGCCCGCGAGACCGTCACCTACGGGGACGTCACCGCGGACGAGGGTCCGCGCCGCGACACCACCCTGGAGAAAATGGCCGGTTTGCGGCCCGTCGTGGAGGGCGGCACCATCACCGCGGCCTGTTCCTCCCAGGTCTCCGACGGGGCCGCCGCCCTGCTCATCGCCTCGGAGCGGGCCGTTGTCGAACACGGGCTCACCCCGCGGGCCCGCGTCCACCACCTGTCCGTACGGGGCGAGGACCCGATCCGGATGCTCTCGGCCCCGATCCCGGCCACCGCGTACGCCCTGAAGAAGACCGGCCTCACCATCGACGCCATCGACCTCGTCGAGATCAACGAGGCCTTCGCCCCGGTCGTCCTCGCCTGGCTGAAAGAGACCGGTGCGGACCCCGAGCGGGTCAACGTCAACGGCGGAGCCATCGCGCTGGGCCACCCGCTCGGCGCGACCGGGGCCCGGCTGATGACGACCCTGCTGCACGAACTGGAACGCACCGGCGGTCGCTACGGGCTCCAGACGATGTGCGAGGGCGGCGGACAGGCCAACGTCACCATCGTCGAGCGGCTCTGAGAGGCCGGCCCGGGCCGGCCTCTCGGGCGAGTCCGGCCCCGGGCCGGACTCGCCCGGGCACCCTCTGGTCAGCCAAGTCTTCCCTCCGACGGTGCGGCGTGATCCACCACCGGAGGAGAGGACGTGCTAGGGTGTTTCCCGTTGCAGTTTTGGTACCCATGAACTTTATGTGCGCCTGACGGGAATGCTTCCTCAGGCGCTTTATTGTTTTCCGGCTTTCTCCGGGTGGGGCTCAATGCGGCGACTTGGAATCCGTAAAGTGCGGGTTCTCGGCACTGCACCTGTTTTAGGAGAATGACATGGCTACTGGAACCGTGAAGTGGTTCAACTCGGAAAAGGGCTTCGGCTTCATCGAGCAGGACGGCGGCGGCGCCGACGTCTTCGCCCACTACTCCAACATCGCCACCCAGGGCTTCCGTGAGCTCCAGGAGGGCCAGAAGGTCTCCTTCGACGTCACGCAGGGCCAGAAGGGCCCGCAGGCGGAGAACATCGTCCCGGCCTAATCGCCGGACGCGTACCTCGCTGACCGGGGCCCGCACCGTGAAGGTGCGGGCCCCGGTTTGTGCTGTCCGAGCAAGAACCCGTTTCGTGCGCACATCCTGGGGGCGCATCACAGACGGCCGGGCCGGCACATCGCAGTAAACCCACTCGGCAGTTGCCCAGGAATCCCCCAGGAGGGCAATTCCGTATGACCAGTTCCGAACGCCAGGACCGCACCCCCCGCTCGCGACCGGCCCGTGGCCGAGGCCGCGGCCAGGGCGCCGGCCCCCAGGCTCCCGCGAACGGCCGGGGCGGCGCACCCCGCTCCAAGGCCCAGGGCGGCTCCAAGCCCCCGGCCCGCCGCCGCGCCACCCCGCCGCAGGGCGAGTTCGCCCTGCCGGAGACCGTGACCCCCGCGCTGCCCGCCGTCGACGCCTTCGCCGACCTGGACATGCCCGGCGGGCTGCTGAAGACCCTTACCGCGCAGGGCGTCACCGAGCCGTTCCCGATCCAGGGCGCGACCCTGCCGAACTCGCTGGCCGGCCGCGACATCCTCGGCCGCGGTCGCACCGGCTCCGGCAAGACGCTCGCTTTCGGCCTGGCACTGCTGGCCCGCACCGCCGGACGCCGCAGCGAGCCGCGCGCCCCGCTCGCCATGGTCCTGGTGCCCACGCGCGAGCTGGCCCAGCAGGTCACCGACGCGCTGACCCCGTACGCGACCGCCGTGAACCTGCGGCTCGCCACCGTCGTCGGCGGCATGTCGATCACCAAGCAGTCCGCCACCCTGCGGCGCGGCGCCGAAGTGCTCGTCGCCACCCCGGGCCGGCTCAAGGACCTCATCGAGCGCGGCGACTGCCGCCTGGACGAGGTCTCCATCACGGTCCTGGACGAGGCCGACCAGATGGCCGACATGGGCTTCATGCCGCAGGTCGTCGCGCTGCTCAAGCAGGTCGAGACGGACGGGCAGCGGATGCTGTTCTCCGCGACCCTCGACAAGAACATCGACCGGCTCGTGAAGATGTTCCTCACCGACCCGGTCGTGCACTCCGTCGACCCGTCCGCCGGTGCCGTCACCACGATGGAGCACCACGTGCTCCACGTCCTGGACGAGACCGACAAGAAGGCCGTCGCCACGAAGATCGCCGCCCGCGAGGGCCGGGTGATCATGTTCGTCGACACCAAGCGCGCCGCCGACCGCTTCGCGAAGCGGCTGCTCGCCAGCGGTGTACGGGCGGCCGCCCTGCACGGTGGGCGCTCGCAGCCGCAGCGCAACCGGACACTCGACCAGTTCAAGAACGGGCAGGTCACGGCGCTCGTCGCGACGAACGTCGCGGCCCGCGGCATCCACGTCGACGACCTCGACCTGGTCGTCAACGTGGACCCGCCGACCGACCACAAGGACTACCTCCACCGCGGCGGGCGCACGGCGCGCGCCGGGGAGTCCGGCAGCGTCGTCACGCTGGTGCTGCCCGAGGAGAAGCGCGAGATGACCCGGCTCATGCAGGACGCCGGCATCGCGCCGCGCACCACGCGGGTCACCTCCAGCGATGCTGAGCTGGGCCGGATCACGGGGGCCCGTGAGCCCTCGGGTGTCGCGATCGTGATCGAGGTGCCGCAGCCGACTCCGCCGAAGCAGCGGACCCGGTCGGGCGGTGCGGCGGGCGGCTCCGGCGGGGGCGCGGTGCGGTCCGGCAGCCGGGGACGTGGACGGCGCGGGTCCGGCGCGGGGGCCGGCGGTGGCGGCGCGGCGCGTTCGGCCGGTGCCGCACGCTCCGGTGGCGGTGCGGCGCGCTCCGGTGGCGCAGACCGCTCCGGCGCGCCCGCACGGGGGCGCCGGGCCGCGTAGGGCCACTCATCTCCAGCCGTCCGGCGATGGAGGACCGGGTCCGGGGCTCAGCCCCGGACCCCGGACCGGGGCTTTGTCCTCGTGCGCCGGACGGGCTGGGTGTGGCCGCCCGGTCGTTGTTGTCGGCCGAGGGCCCGGCCTCGGCACGATGCGGCCGGGGTCTTGTCCTCAAGCGCCGGACGGGCTGGAGTCGGCCGCCCGGTCCTCCGGATCGGGAGCCGGCAGCGCCGCGCGAGCCTCGTCCGCCTCGGCCAGGATCCGGTCCACCAGCTCCGCCACGCTCGGCAGGTCCTCGATCAGGGCCGCGACCTGGCCCGACGCCATGATGCCGAGGTCCGTGCGGCCGTCGACCATGGACGCCCTCAGCAGCATCGGGGTGTTCGCCGCCAGCAGCACCTGGCTCCAGCTCAGCTCCTTGCCGTGCCGCATGGCCAGACCGTCGCGGACCATGCCCGGCCAGCTCAGGCCGGAGATCCGGCGGAAGCCGGACGCCCGGCGCAGCGCCCGGTACAAGGAGCGCAGCCGGCCCGCACCCTCCAGTTCCGCCACCATCTCCGTACGGAGCATGCGGTGCGGGAGCCCGTCCACCGCCCTCGTCAGGGTGATGTCCTTGGCGGTCGCCGCCAGATAGCGGGCCTTCACCGCGTCCGGGACCGTCGAGTCCGAGGTCAGCAGGAACCGGGTGCCCATCGCGACGCCCGACGCCCCGTACGCCAGCGCCGCCACCAGGCCCCGGCCGTCGTGGAAGCCGCCCGCCGCGACCACCGGGATGTCCACCGCGTCCACGACCTGCGGCAGCAGCACCGTGGTGGCGACCTCGCCGGTGTGGCCGCCGCCCTCGCCGCCCTGCACGATCACCGCGTCCGCGCCCCACGCCGCGACCTTCTCCGCGTGCCGCCGGGCACCCACCGACGGGACGACGACCACACCCGCGTCCTTCAGCTCCGCGATCAGCTCCCTGGACGGGGCGAGCGCGAACGACGCCACCCGCACACCCTCCTCGACGATGATCCGGACCCGCTCCCGGGCGTCCCCCGCGTCGGCCCGCAGATTCACCCCGAACGGCGCGTCCGTCCGGGACTTCACCTCCCTTACGGAGGACCGCAGTTGACCCGGCGTCATGGTCGCCGAGGCCAGGATGCCGAGCGCCCCGGCCCGCGCGGTCGCGGTGACCAGGCGGGGGCCCGCCACCCAGCCCATCCCGGTCTGCACGATCGGGTGCCGGACACCGACGAGGTCGGTCAGGGCGGTGCGCATCAGGACCGGACCTCCCGGTCCCGGGTGCGGGCCGGGTCGACGACCTCGCGGATCAGGGCGAGTTCGGCGGTGGACGGGGCGCGGGTGTACGGGACGTCGTCCGGGACCGTGAGCGCGAAACCCGTCGCTTCCCTGACCTGGTCCACCGTGACGCCGGGATGGACCGAGGCCAGGCGCATCGAACGGTCGGGCGTCGCGAAGTCGAAGACCCCGAGATCGCTGACGACCCGGGGGATGCGGTGGAAACGGGTGGCCGAAGGGCCCGCCGCCCGCGCGCTGTCGTGGCCGACCCCGCAGATCATGTCGACGCGTTCGACGAAGACCCGGGGGGAGTGCCGGGGGATCCAGTAACTCACCGGGTTGTTCAGGGTGTTGACCGGGGCACCGCGTACACCCAGCAGTTGCCGGGAGGGCTGTTCCCAGTCGCCGATGCAGGAGATGTTCTGGTTGCCGAAGCGGTCGATCTGACTCGCGCCCATCATCACGTGCCGCCGACCGCCGGTCACCAGGGCCAGGTGCCTGCGGTAGGGGAGCCAGCCCTCCGCCTCGCCGTCCGGGCCGACGAGCGTCGCCTCGCCGTCCGTGAGGAGGAGTTCGGGGGCGAAGGTCAGCCGGGCCAGCCGCGCGCCGGCCGAGGGCACCGCGCCCATCGGGCTGGCCAGGATCTCGCCGTCGCCCCGCCAGGCCTCCGCGCACGCGATCACGCAGTACTCGGCACGGGTGATGCTGCCGGTGCCGGTGCCGGTGCCGGTGCCGGTGCCGGTGTCGCTGCCGGTCGCGGACGCGTTCACTTCTGCTCCTCGTGCCAGGTGCGGACCGCCTGCTGGTAGCCCTTCTCGTCGCCGTCCGGCGGCAGGAAGCGGGCCGCGAACTCCGCCCAGGCGGCCGGGTCCGCCGCCGCGGCCGCGTACGCCTTCTGGAACGGCTCGTCGCGCGGGTGGTCGGGTACGCAGGAGGTGAAGTGCGCCCCGCCCGGCGTCTCCACGACGCCGGTGACCGAGTGCCGCTGGACGAGGAGGGTCTGGGCGGTGGAGTTCTCGGTCAACTCAGCTGTCCGCACGATGCGTTCGCAGGAGACGTAGGCCGCGTCCGCCGCTTCGCAGAACAGGTCGTCGAAGTACGGGTCGGGGCCCAGGTACTGGCCGTTGCCGAGCCGGTCCGCCCGGTTGAGGTGGACCAGCGCCGCGTCCATCCGCAGGGCCGGCATCGCGACGAACTCCTCGCCGTCCTCGTACGGTGAAGTCACGGTGCGCAGCTCGGGGTTGACCCGCATCACGTCCGATCCGATGCCCGCGCGAACCGGCAGGAACGGCAGCCGGTTCGCCGCCGCGTGCAGTCCCCACATGAACATCGCCTCGTCGATCTCCGTCAGTGCGAACGCCCCGCGCTGCCGGGCCGCCCGGTAGTGCGGCTCCAGCGGGATGGAGTCGAGCGTCACGAACGCCGTGACCAGGCGGGCGATCCGGCCCGCCGCGGCCAGCAGTCCCACGTCCGGGCCGCCGTAGGAGATCACCGTGAGATCGGTGACGGGCGATCGCAGCAGCGCCCTGACCAGGGCCATCGGCTTGCGGCGCGCCCCCCAGCCGCCGATCCCGATCGTCATGCCGCTGCTCAGCCGGTCGACGACCTCCTCGGGCGTCATCGTCTTGTCGCGCACATGAGGGGGAGTGGGCACGATTCAGTCCTCCTTGCCGAAGGTGTCGCGGACCCGGGCGGCGGTCCCGGCGAGGTTCGCCTCGAAGGTGAACCCCTGCTCGAAGCGGTAGCTGCGCTGTACGTCGACGGGGTCGATGCCGTTCAGTGCGGCCTTCGCGAGCCGCAGCAGATGGCCGTCCTTGGCGGCGATCTCGTCCGCCAACTCCAAGGCGGTGTCCATCAGTTCGTGGGGAGGGACCACCCGCCACACCGATCCGTGGGCGAGCAGTTCCGCCGCGGTGACCGTGCGGGAGGTGTAGTACAGCGTGCGCATCAGGTGCTGCGGGACCAGCCGGGCCAGGTGGGTCGCGGCGCCGAGCGCGCCCCGGTCCAGCTCCGGCAGGCCGAAGACCGCGTCCTCGCTCGCGACGATCGCGTCGGCGTTCCCGACCAGGCCGACCCCGCCGCCCAGGCAGAAGCCCCGCACCGCCGCGACGACCGGGACCTCGCACGCGTACACCGCCGCGAACGCCTCGGCGCAGCCCCGGTTGGCGCCGATCAGGGCCCCGTGGCCCGCATCGCGCTGCAACTCCTTGATGTCGACGCCCGCGTTGAAGCCGCGCCCGGCGGCGGCCAGGACGACGCAGCGGACCCCGGGATCGCGGCCCGCCGCCCGGACGGCGTCCGCCAGGTCGTACCAGCCCTGCACGGGGAGCGCGTTGACGGGGGGACGGTCCACGGTGACGACGCGGACGCCGTCCGAGGGGCAGGCGGTGGAGACACTCATCGGAGGATCAGCTACCTTTCCACCAAACATTTGTTAGGTGGACGGTAGCAGTCGCGACGCCGCCCGCCAACCGCCTGCCGGCCGGTTGCCGTCAGCCGGCCGTTGATCATGGGGAGATGAGATGACCGCATCCACCGCACGCCGTGCCGGACTCTGCGCGGACCGGGTCGTCGCCGTCACGGGCGCCGGGCGGGGGCTCGGCCGGGCGCACGCTCTGGCCTTCGCCGCCGAAGGGGCGCGGGTCGTCGTCAACGACCTCGGCGTCGGCCCGGACGGGGACGGGGGCTCTGCCGGCCCGGCCCGGGAGGTCGTCGACGAGATCGCGGCGGCGGGCGGCGAAGCCGTCGTCCACGGTGGCGACATCGCCACGGCCCAGGGCGCGGCCTCCCTGGTCACCACCGCCCTGGAGGCCTTCGGCCGCTTCGACACCCTGGTCAACAACGCGGGCGTCCTGCGCGACCGGATGCTCGTCAACCTGGACGAGGACGACTGGGACGCGGTGATGCGGGTCCACCTCAGGGGCCACTTCCTGCCCCTCAAGCACGCAGCCGCCCACTGGCGGGCCGAGGCGAAGGCGGGCCGCCCGCCGGTCGCCCGGGTGATCAACACCAGCTCCGGCGCCGGACTCCTCGGCAGCGTCGGCCAGGGCAACTACGCGGCGGCCAAGGCCGGAATCGTCGCCCTGACCCTGGTCGCCGCCGCCGAACTGGGCCGGTACGGGGTCCACGTCAACGCCCTCGCCCCGGCCGCCCGGACCCGGATGACCGAGCAGACCTTCGCCGAGACGATGGCGGCCCCGGAGGGGGAGTTCGACGCCATGGCCCCCGCGAACGTCTCGCCCCTCGTCGTCTGGCTCGGCTCCGCCGCGAGCGAGGGGGTGAGTGGCCGCGTCTTCGAGGCCGAGGCGGGCCGTATCACCGTCATGGAGGGCTGGCGCCCCGGCCCCACCGACGACCGGGGCGCCCGTAGATCCCCGGCCGAGGCGGGCGAGACGGTGCGCCGCCTGCTGGCGGACGCGGAGGAGCCGGGGCGGGTCTACGGGGCGTCCTGAGAGGTGTCCCTGCCGGTCGTTCCGGGCGCGCGTGCCCCGGCACCCTCTGCCCCGCCGATCGCGTACGGAAACCCGCTTGCGCACCCGTCCGGGCACCCGGTATCCAGCAGGGGACACCGGAGGAGCACACGATGACGCGACACGGCCCGATGAACGAGTTCTGCTGGATGGACCTCAAGACCCACGACCCGGCCGGCACCGCCGCCTTCTTCTCCTCGGTGCTGGGCTGGGACTTCGCCGTGGACGAGGAGGACTGGCGGCGGGCCGTCAAGATCACCGCCGGGGCCGACCGGATCGGCGGGGTGAGCGATCTCGCCCAGCCGGTCTACCCGCCCGGTACGCCGCCGCACATCGCCTACTACCTCGCGGTGGACGACGTGGACCACCGTACGGCTCTGGCGGTGGCGAACGGGGCGCAGGTCGTCGTCCCGCCGTTCGACGCGGGGGACCAGGGCCGGATCGCCACACTGATCGACCCGGTGGGCGCCGTCCTCTCCCTCTGGCGGCCGCGTGGGTTCGCCGGGTGGCCGGTGTCGGCCACGGCCGGTGGCACGCCCCACCATGCGGTCCTGGCCTGCGAAGACCCCGAGCGGGCCCGGGAGTTCTACACCAAGGCGACGGGCACGCCCCTCGGCCGGGCCGCCTTCCGGGAAGCCGGACCCGCCCCGACCGGCACCGGAGCGGGCGCCACCGGCTCCGTACCGCAGTGGGAACTGGCCCTCGCCGTGGACGACCCGGACGCTGTGATCGGCCGGGCCCACGCTCACGGGCCGGACCTCGTGACCCCGGCCGACGAGGGCGGTCGCCGCATCGTACGGCTGCGCAGCCCGGAGGGGCTGACGTTCCGGATCCAGGGCCGGGGCCGGGACCTGATCCAGGGCCGGGACCGGGACCTGATCCAGGGCCGGGACCGGGACCTGATCCAGGCCCCGGAGGCCTGATTCCGGGCCCGGGACCGGACCTCCGGCCCGGACCACCGACGCCCGCGCATATCGGGTGGCGCGGCCCGGCCGCCGGCGGTGAGGATCGCCGTATGCGCACCTTTCTGGAGACCGACCGGCTCGTCCTCTGTCCGGTCACGGAGGCCGACGCCCCCGACCTGCTCGCCCTCGACAACGACCCCGCCGTCATGCGGTACATCAACGGCGGCCGGCCGACGAGCCCCGAGTCCATCCGGGACCGGACCCTGCCGAGGCTCCTCCACGACCACCCGTGCACCGGATCCCGCGGCTTCTGGGCCGCGCGGGAGAAGGGCGCCGGAGCCTTTCTGGGCTGGTTCGAGCTCCGGCCGCTGGATGACCACGACCCCGCCGTCGCCGAACTCGGCTACCGGCTGAACCGGGCCGCCTGGGGCCGTGGTTACGCCACCGAGGGCGCGCGAGCCCTGGTCGACAAGGGGTTCACCGACCTCGGTGTCCAGCGGGTCACGGCCAACACCATGGCGGTCAACATGGGATCCCGGCGCGTGATGGAGAAGACGGGCCTGACCTTCCTACGGGCCTACACGGACAACTGGCCGGAGGCCATCGAGGGCTCCGAGCACGGTGAGGTCGAATACGTACTCACCCGTGAGGGGTGGGAGCGCGACAGACAAGCGACCCGGTAGCGCCTACGACGGCCCACCCAGCAGGGCCGCGATCTCCCCGTGCCCCGTGTGCTGGTCCGTGCCCGCCGACGGCACCCCGTCCCGGAGCAACTCCACCGCCACCGTCTCCTCGCCGTCCCTGTGCTCGCGGAGCGTCACCGTCTCGATGTCGGAGCCGTACGACTCCTCCAGCTGTCGCCGCAGTTCGCGTTCCGGGTCGAGGGCGGCGATGCGGCGCGCCTCGGCCAGCGCGAGGGCGACCACGGGCTCCTGCCCGGCCGCCCCCGCACCGTGCGCGAGCAACGCCCGTACCGTCCGAGGGGATCCGCGCTGCGCCGCCAGTGCCAGCATCGCCTCTCCCCGGGGGCCCGGAAGCAGCGGGTCGGCGCCATGGGCGAGGAGCGCTTCCACGGTCGGGGCGTGCCCCAGACCGACCGCCCACCGCAGCGCGGTGAAGCCGAACTCCTCGCGCAGATCCGGCCGGGCCCCGGCGGACAGCAGCGCCTCCACCACCTCGGTGTGCCCGCCGCACGCCGCCCCGCACAGCGGCAGGTCGCTCGCCCCGGGGCCGCTCGCCCGGTTCGGGTCCGCCCCGGCGGCGAGCAGCAGGCGGACCGCCTCCAGGCGGTCCTGCACCGACGCCAGATAGAGCGCCGTCGTGCCCTCCTCGTCGCTCGACTCGGCCCGCACGCCCGAGCGCAGCGCCCGTACGACCGCGTTCTCGTCCTCGTACAGCGCGTCGAACAGGCGTAGTTCGTCCCTGATCGGCTCGTTCGTCATGCTTCGATCCTACGGTGGCCGGAACGACGCTCAGGTGTCGCATTCCAGGGCGGTCCCGCACAGCCCGCAGCGCGCGGTGAACCGGCCCCGGACGGGGACCCGGATGCGCTGGTGGCAGGTGGGGCAGGGGAAGGAGACGCGCAGGTCTCGGCCGTCGGTCCGGAAGGCGTACGGGGTGTCCGGGGCCGGGCTCGCGCCGGGGTGGTCCTGGGCGTACCGCCGGTCCTTGGCGTAGCGGCGGCGGCTCGCCCAGCCCGCGGCGGTCAGCGGGGGCCTGCGCAGATCGTGCAGCGCCCGCTCCCGCCCCTTGGTGTACGCGGTGTACGCCTGGGGGCTGGTGAACCACGGTGAGGGGTCCTCACCGAAGGCGAACGCCCGCTTGGCCAGGACGTATCCGAACTCCTCGGGGGTGAGGTAGCCGAGCTTCTGGCGGGACGTGGCGTCCTCCCGGAACGCGTCCAGCAGCAGCCAGCCCGCACCGAGGTAGGCCGTCGTCGTGTCGGTCAGGATCTCGTTGGCGCGGGTACCGGGGAACTCCAGGCCGAGCCGGTGCAGCAGTACATGGGTGACCTCGTGCGCCAGCGCCGCCCCGATGTCCCTGCGGTGGGTGCGGAAGCGGTCGTTGAGCTCGATGAAGTACTCGGGGCCCGCGGTCAGTTCCACACTCGCCGCGTGCTCCATCGCCCGGAAGCCGACGATCATGCGGGCCTCGGGCAGATGGAGGTGCTGGACCAGGGAGCGCGCCACCCGCTGGGCCCCCAGGTGCAGATCATCCCGGTCCGCGAACGCGGCGTCGGCGGGCGGGAGGCTGGTGGCATAGGCGTGGACGCCGTCCGCGGAGAGCCGCCGGTAGAGCGCGGTGATGGCGGAGCGGACCGTGTCCAGATGCGGAAAGCCGTGGACGACGGGTGCGCCCGGAGGGCTGTTCGTCATGCCTTACCCCCTCCGTGCGGCGACCGTCCGCGCCGTGCGCCCGCGACGGTCGGCGGACTTCCACTGTAGGCCCGAGGGGGGCTCGGCGGGGGTGGATCCCGGCGCGGGGATCATGGCCGGAAAGTGTCTCTTGTATCAGCGGTGAGCAACTCCCGATAATCGGATCACTTGTCGGGAGCATGACTAAAGCTCTCGTCGGGCACCCCAGCGACCCCCCCCCACGAAAGCAGGCAGCCCATGAAGCAGCTTCTGCGTGCGCTGAAGAGATTCTCCGTCGTCATAGCCGCCGTCGCCATCGCGACCGTCGGCCTCCAGCCCCTCACCGCCTCCGCGGCCCCCAACCCCGTCGTCGGCGGAACCCGCGCCGCCCAGGGCGAGTTCCCGTTCATGGTCCGGCTCTCCATGGGCTGCGGCGGCGCCCTCTACGCCCAGGACATCGTCCTCACCGCCGCCCACTGCGTGAACGGATCGGGCAACAACACCTCGATCACCGTCACCGGTGGTGTCGTCGACCTCCAGTCGCCCAACGCCGTCAAGGTCAAGTCCACCAAGGTCCTCCAGGCCCCCGGCTACAACGGCACCGGCAAGGACTGGGCGCTGATCAAGCTCGCCCAGCCCATCAACCAGCCCACCCTGAAGATCGCCACCACCACCGCCTACAACCAGGGCACCTTCACCGTCGCCGGCTGGGGCGCCAACCGCGAGGGCGGCAGCCAGCAGCGCTACCTCCTCAAGGCCGACGTCCCCTACGTCTCCGACGCCACCTGCCGGGCGGCCTACAGCAACCTCGTCTCCTCCGAGGAGCTGTGCGCCGGATACACCGACACCGGCGGTATCGACACCTGCCAGGGTGACTCCGGCGGCCCGATGTTCCGCAAGGACAACGCCAACGCGTGGGTCCAGGTCGGCATCGTCAGCTGGGGCAACGGCTGCGCCCGGCCCGGCTACCCGGGCGTCTACACCGAGGTCTCGACCTTCGCCTCCGGTATCGCCTCCGCGGCCGCCTCGCTCTGAGGCCCGCCACCACCCGCGACCCCGCGGATGATCACGGCTGAACCACCCCGGGGGCGTCCGCATCGACGGGCGCCCCCGGACCCAGCTCCACCCGCGGCTCACCCGCGTCCTCCAGCTCCAGCACCCACACCTCGTTGGCGCCATCGAGGAGCACCGGACCCGGCACGTACAGGGTCCGCTGCGGGCCCACCGACCAGTACCGCCCCAGGCAGAAGCCGTTCACCCAGACGAACCCGCGTGTCCAGCCCGGCAGTTCGAGTCCCGCGTGGTCGACGCCGAGAACACCCGAAGCACCCGAAGCACGAAGAGCGCCCGAAGTGCCCGAAGCACCAGAAGCACGAAGAGCGCCCGAGGCACCCGAAGTGCCAGAAGCGCGAAGAGCGCCCGAAGCGTCTTCCGGATCCGAAGCGCCTTCAGCGCCGGCAACACCTGAAGCGCCCGCGGTTCCCCCGATGGTGAACGTCCCCCGGAACAGACCCGTCCGCCCCGCCTCACCCGCCCCGGCGGCCGCCCCCACCGGCCCGAACGGGACCGCGGCCACCGCGCCCGCGGCCTCGAACGCGTCGAGCCGCAGCCCCCGGGCCCGTACTCCGTGCAGATACTGCCGCTCGTGCAGCACGCCGCCCGTGAGGCCCTTCGGCTCGCCGAGGCGCGGCCCGTAGTTGACCCGGCCCAGCGACTCCACCCACAGCTCGGCCTCCGCCGGACCCGCCACCGGCTCCGGCAGCGTGTCGGACTCCTCGGTCAGCACCCCGGCCCGCACCCCGTCCACGTACACCACCGCCCGGTCCCGCAGCCCCGAGGCCCTCAGCGGATAGGCCTGACGCGGCCCCGGCACCGCCACCCGGTAGCGCACCAGACCCCGGTCCACGCCCAGCTCCTCGAACGTCGGCGGTGCCCCCGCCTCCGTCTCCGGGTCGCCCAGCGCTTCCAGGACGTCCCCGAGCCCGGCCCACTCCGCCAGCTCCACCCGCACCGGCGCGGCGAGCCCGACCGGCTCCGGCGGCAACGCGGGCAACGGCCCCTCGGCGTAGGCCTCCAGGACTTCCCGGAACAGCCGGAACTTCTCCGTGGCCCGCCCGTACTCGTCGATGGGCGCGTCGTAGTCGTACGACGTCACTGTCGGCTGGAACGACTCGTCCTGCAGAGGTCCGGACCGGTTCGCGCCCGCCCAGCCCCCGAAGTTCGTCCCCCCGTGCGCCATGTAGATGTTCACCGACGCACCGCACTCCAGGATCTCCCGCAGCGCACCGGCCGCCCGCTCCGGATCCCGCAGCACCGGTTCCGCCCCCCAGTGGTCGAACCAGCCGCACCAGAACTCCATGCACATCAACGGGCCCCTCGGCCGGTGCCGGCGCAGCACCTCGAACCCCTCCCGCGCCCCCGAACCGAAGTTCGCCGTCGCGAGGAGACCCGGCACCGAACCGCCGGTCAGCATATGGTCCTCCGGGCCGTCCGACGTGAACAGGGGAACCGTCACCCCGCACTGCCGCAGCAGCCCCGCCAGCCACTCCAGATACACCGCGTCGCTGCCGTAGCTGCCGTACTCGTTCTCCGCCTGGACGAGGATCACCGGGCCGCCCCGGGACACCTGCCGCTGCACCACCTGCGGCAGCAGCTCCCGGAACCACCGCTCCACCACCGCCCGGTACTCCGCGTCCCGGGTGCGCACCCGCCGCCCGAACCGGCCCGTCACCCACACCGGAAGACCGCCGTTCTCCCACTCGGCGCAGATGTACGGACCCGGCCGCACGATCGCCCACAGCCCTGCCCGCCCCGCCGCGTCCAGGAACCGGCCGAGCGCCCCCACATCCCGGACCTCGCCCTCCCGGGGCTCGTGCAGATTCCACGGCACATACGTCTCGACGCAGTTCAGCCCCATCGCGGCGAGCATCGCGAGCCGGTGCTCCCACTGGGCCTCGTGCACCCGGAAGTAGTGCAGGGCGCCCGACAGCAGCCGCACGGGCTTCCCATCGAGCCGGAAGCAGTCGTCCCCCACGGCGAAGTCGGTCATGGTGCTCGTACGCTCCTGTGCTCGGCCGCACCCGAGGCCCTCGGGTCGATGGGTCCGACCACCTTCACCTCTGGCGCCGCACCGGGTCCATGGACAAAGATCGCTGTTGATTGGACACAACGGACCAGCCGGATCGGACACCGCGCATCAGCTGGATCGGACACCACGGACCAGCCGGATCGGACACCACGCATCAGCCGGATCGGACACCACGGACCAGCAGGGAGCGGAAGGACCGCGATGTACCACACCTGGATGCGCTTCTTCACCCCGAGCCCGCTCCACCACCGCCTGGGCCTCGTCTGCCTCGGCGTCGGTCTCCAGCACGGGGCGCTGCCCACCGTCGGACCCCGCACCCTCGACCACCACGTCGCCGTGATCGTCAACTCCGGCACCGGCTGGTTCAAGGGTCCCGACGGCCGCCGCACCCCCGTCACCGGCCCCAGCCTCATCTGGCTGACCCCCGGGACCCCCCACCACTACGGCGCCGACCCCGCCACCGGCTGGGACGAGAGCTTCGTCGACTTCACCGGCCCCGCCACCACCACGTACACCGAACTCGGCTACATCGAGCCCGACCGCCCCCTCGTCCCCCTCTCCGACACCGCCGCCCCCCGCGCCGCCGTCGGACGCATCGTGCGCGCCGCCCGGCGCGGCAACCCCCTCCTGGAGGTGGAGACCGGGGCCGCCGTCCACGAACTCCTCGTCACCCTGCGCCGCGCCCGCGCCGACATCGGCCCCGACGGCGACCCGGTGCTCCAGGCGCTGGCCCGCGACGCGTACCAGCCGCTCACCGTCGCCGAGCACGCCGCCCGGCACGGTATGACCCCCGCCGAACTGCGCGCCGCCGTACGGCGCGGCGCCGGATGCAGCCCCAAGGACTACCTGCTGGGCATCCGCCTGGGCCGGGCGAAGGAGCTCCTGGCCGGCACCGACCTCCCGGTCGCCGCCGTGGCCCGCCGTGTCGGCTACGACGACCCCGCCTACTTCTCCCGGCTCTTCGCCCGCCGCGTCGGCACCGCCCCCGTCCGCTTCCGCGAACAGCAGGGCCGCAGCGTGCCCGGCGGCTGGAGCGACCGGGTGCCCGACCCCGACGACCCACCGACGATCACCACGTGAGCCCGGCGGTCTAAGCTCGCTGACCATGAGTACGAGCGAGATCGACGCGTCCGTCCAGGCCGAGCTGAACCGGCTGCGCGAGAGCATCGACAACATCGACGCCGCCGTCGTCCACATGCTGGCCGAGCGCTTCAAGGCCACCCAGCAGGTCGGCCGCCTCAAGGCGGACCACAGGCTGCCGCCCGCCGACCCCGCCCGCGAGACCCGCCAGATCGCCCGGCTCCGGCAGCTCGCGCAGAGCGCCAACCTGGACCCGGCGTTCGCCGAGAAGCTGCTGAACTTCATCATCGCCGAGGTGATCCGCCACCACGAGCGCATCGCCGACGAAGCGGAGAACGGCCACGCCGGCCGGACCGGGGGCACGACGGGCACGGCGGCCGGAGCCTGACCGGTCGGCCATGGACCCCGCGTACCCCGCGTGCTCCTCCCTGCCCGCGCCCCGTGAGACCCGCCCGCCCCGGGGACCGCCCGCCCCGGGGACCGCCCGAACCGCCCCGTCCGCCCAGGGAGAACCCCACTGCGCCCGCCGTCCCCCGTACGGCAGCATGGGGCCATGTCCGTACTGACGCGCGACGAAGCGCAGACCCGAGCCCAGATCCTCGACGTGGAGCGGTACACGATCGCCCTCGACCTCACCACCGGCGAGGACACCTTCGACTCCCGCACCGCCATCCGGTTCACCGCCCGCGCGGCCGGAGACACCTTCGTCGAGGTCAAGCCCGCCACCCTGCGCTCGATCAGCCTCGACGGACACCCCCTGGACCCCGCCCTCCTCGACGGCAACCGCTACCCCCTCACCGCCATCGCCGCAGGCCCCCACGAACTGCGCATCGACGCCGCGATGTACTACTCCCGCACCGGCGAGGGCATGCACCGCTTCACCGACCCCACCGACGGCGAGACCTACGTCTACACCCAGCTGTTCATGGAGGACGTCCAGCGCGTTTTCGCCGCCTTCGACCAGCCCGACCTCAAGTCCGTCTTCGCCATCGACGTCACCGCCCCCGAAGGCTGGACCGTCCTTGGCAACAGCGTCGCCGAACACACGGGAGAGGGGCGCTGGACCATCGCCGCCACACCCCTCGTCTCCACCTACCTCGTCGCGGTCGCCGCAGGACCCTGGCACTCGGTCACCACCGAGCACGCCGGACTGCCCTTCGGCATCCACTGCCGCCGCTCCCTCGCCCCGTACCTGGACGCCGACGCCGACGAGATCCTCGACATCACCCGCGCCTGCTACGACCGCTACCACGAGAAGTTCGACGAGCCCTACCCGTTCGACTCCTACGACCAGGCCTTCGTCCCCGAGTTCAACGCGGGCGCCATGGAGAACCCCGGACTCGTCACCTTCCGCGACGAGTTCGTCTACCGCTCCGCCGTCACCGACACCGAGCGCCAGACCCGCGCCATGGTCATCGCCCACGAGATGGCCCACATGTGGTTCGGCGACCTCGTCACCCTGACCTGGTGGGACGACATCTGGCTGAACGAGTCCTTCGCCGAGTACATGGGCTACCAGACCCTCACCGAAGCGACCCTTCCCCGAGCTCTCAACCCCGATCGAGCGGGGGAGACCCTGTTCCCCGACACCTGGGTCGACTTCGGTGTCGCCCGCAAGGGCTGGGGATACGACGCCGACCAGCGCCCCTCCACCCACCCCGTCGCCCCGGACCCCGACGCCGTCCCCGACACCGCGTCCGCACTCCTCAACTTCGACGGCATCAGCTACGCCAAGGGCGCCTCCGCACTGCGCCAACTCGTGGCCTGGCTCGGCGAGAAGGACTTCCTGGCCGGTATCAACACCCACTTCGCCCGCCACAAGTTCGCCAACGCCACCCTCGCCGACTTCATCGACAACCTGGCCTCCGCCACCGACCGCGACGTCCACGCCTGGGCCGAGCAGTGGCTGCGTACCACCGGCATCGACACCCTCACCGCCGAGACCGGCGCCCCCGAGCCCGCGCCGAACGGCAACGGCGCCGGCCCGTCCTGGTCCCTCACCGTCACCCGCGACGGCTCCCGCCCCCACCGTGTCACCGTCGGCGCCTACGACCTCGCCCCGGGTACCCAGGCAGGCCCCGGCCGGCTCGCCCCGCGCGACCGCTTCGAGCTCGACGTACCCGGCGACGGGACGCCCACGATCCGCCCCGGCAGCCGGCCCGCCCTCGTCGTCCTCAACGACGGCGACCTCACCTACGCCAAGGTCCGTCTGGACACCGCCTCCTGGGACACCGTCCTGACCAGCCTCTCCGGCATCCCCGACGCCCTCACCCGGGCCGTCGTCTGGAACACCGCCCGCGACATGGTCCGCGACGCGGAACTCCCTCCCGCCACCTACCTCGCGACCGCCCGCACGCACCTCCCGCACGAGAGGGACCTCGCGCTCGTCCAGGGCGTCCTGTCCTTCGCCGCCGCCCAGGTCGTCGACCGCTACACCGTTCCCGAGGACCTGCCCGCCGCCCGCGCCACACTCACCGACCTCTGCCGCGACCTCATCCGCCGCACCGAGGACGGCTCACAGCCGGGCCTCCGCCTCATCGCCGTACGCCACTTCATCGACGCCGCCACCCAGCCCGACACGCTCCGGAGCTGGCTCGACGAAGGCACCGTCCACGGCGGACCCGAACTCGACCCCGAACTGCGCTGGCGCATCCTCACCCGGCTCGCCGTCCTCGGCGCCACCGACGAGGCCGCCATCGCCGCCGCGCTGGCGGCGGACCCGAGCGCCACCGGCAGGGAAGGCGCGGCCCGCTGCCGTGCCGCACTGCCCACCGCCGAGGCCAAGGCCGCCGCCTGGGCGGCCCTGTTCACCGACGACACCCTGTCCAACTACCTCTTCACCGCCACCGCCCAGGGCTTCTGGCAGCCCGGACAGGAAGAGCTGCTCGGCGGTTACGTGTCCCGCTTCTACCCGGACGCCATCGCGCTCGCCGACCGCCGGGGCCCCGCCATCGCCGAGGCCGCCGGACGCTACGCCTTCCCCGCGTACGCCGTCGACCCCGAGAGCCTCGGCATCGGCATCCGCGCCCTGGAGGACCCGGCCCTCCTCCCCGCCCTGCGCCGCAAGCTCGTCGACCAGCTCGACGACCTGCGCCGGGCCCTGGCCGTACGGTCGGCCGTCGCCCTCGCCGACTGACCGACCCGCCACGGCCGCGGGACGGGAACCGCTTCCCGCCCCGCGGCCGTGGCGGGATCACCGGGCGGTACGGAGGATCAGCCGCTGCCGCTGCCGCTGCCGCTGCCGCTGCCGCTGCCGCTGCCGCTGCCGCTGCCGCTGCCGTCGTCGTTCTTGTCCGCGGCCTCGTCCGCGACGTCGTCCGGAGCCCCGACCGGGTCGTCGTCCCCGGAACCGCCCGCCGCCCGCAGATCGGCCAGCAGCTCCGCCTGGCCCGCCAGCACCCCGGTCAGGATCGTCCGCGCCACCCGCAACAGCTCCGCCACCCCCGGGTCGGCCAGCGTGTAGTGGACGGCCGATCCCTCCCGCCGGGCCGTCACGAGACCGGCACGGCGCAACACGGCCAACTGCTGCGAGAGATGGGCGGCCTCGACCTCCACCTCGTACAACATCTCCGAGACCGCGTGCTCGCGTTCACTGAGCAGTTCGAGCACCCTGATCCGGACCGGGTGCCCCAGCGTCTTGAAGAACTCCGCCTTCAATCGGTACAGCGGTGTGCTCACCGGCGCGGCCCCGTTCCGCACGCCGGCAATCCGTCGCACCACAGCTGACCAGAACTCTTCTCCATAGGCTCATCCTCGCGCCTTCGCGCCCCACGGATGAACCCGGGGACGACACCCGCCCCCGAAGTCACCCGACGGCCCGGGAAGCCACCCGGCGGTCCGCTCACCGGCCGCCGGGCCGCAGCGGGAGGGTGATCCAGATGCTCTTGCCGCCCTCGTCGACATCGCCCCGCACCACCGCACTGCCGCCCAGACCACGGGTCAGCTCCATCACGGTGGCCAGGCCCCGCCCCGGAGCCGTACCGGCGGACGCGAACAGAGCCGGCCGGTAGGGGTGACGGTCGTGCACGCCGAACGCGAACGTGCCCGGCCCGCCCGCGAACACCACCGTCACGTTCGGCGAGAGCACCGCCGCGTGCCGCACACTGTTGGCCACCAGCTCGCTGAGGATCAGCAGCGCCGGATCCCGGCACATATCGCCCGACCCCACCCCCCACTCCGCCAGCACCCTCTCGGCGGTCTCCCGGGCGATACGCACGGCCGCCCCCATCGCGGGCAGCGTCAGCACATGCCGGTACGGCAACGTGTCGGGCGGCGTGATCATCGGGCGGACTCCCCGGCCAGGAAAACCACCGCCGCGGGCCGGAGAGCCGCGCGGGGGCCGCACGCCAGCGGCGGAACGGCCCGTACAGCATGTAGAGAATTGCTGAAATCTGCAATTCACTCATTGGGCAAGGGTGGGAGAGGCGACCACCCCCGCACCCCGACCCGGCGACCGGCCCCGAACCCATCCCAGCCCCCACCCCCGGACACGCACACCCGTCCCACAACCGCACACCCCTACCACCCCACCCCTCCCCAACCAGGCCACACCGGCCGCCAGTACCCCTTTCGAGTCCAGATCGTTGGGCTCTTCGGCCGCGCCACCCGAAACCCGGGACAAGCTGGCATGTCCACCTCCCGCACACCCGAAGGACCACCCCACCCATGCCCACCCCACCCCTCGCCGGAGGCACCGCAGGCCCCGCCGCCCTCCGCCCCCTCATCGACACCGTCCTCACCGCACTCCACGACGGCGCGACCCTCCGCGGCGGCCCCCTCCCCGCCGGCGGACCCGACACCGTCACCCCCCGCCTCCGCACCGCCACCCACCCCCTCATCCCCGACCACGGCACCGGCCCCCACCACGCCCTCCGCAGCCTCGTCACCGCCCTCGCCGCAGGCGCCGCGGACCCCGCCCACCCCCACTGCGCCGCCCACCTCCACACCCCGCCCCTCGCCCTGGCCGCCGCCGCCGACCTCGCCGCCAGCGCCCTCAACCCCTCCATGGACTCCTGGGACCAAGCCCCCGCCGCCTCCGCCCTCGAAGCCGACCTCACCACCGCACTCGCCACCGAGATCTACCCCCACACCCCCTCACCCGACGCCGTCATCACCACCGGCGGCACCGAGGCCAACCAACTCGCCCTCCTCCTCGCCCGCGAACGCCACGGCCCCGTACAGACCATCTGCGGCGCCAACGCCCACCACAGCATCGCCCGCGCCGCCTGGCTCCTCGGCCTCCCCGAACCCGTCGTCGTCCCCGCCCCCACCGGCACCCTCGACCTCGCCGCCCTCGACGAAGCCCTCACCGAACTCCACCGCCCCCTCCTCGTCGTCGCCACCGCCGGCACCACCGACACCGGCGAGATCGACCCCCTCGACGCCATCGCCGACCTCGTCACCACCCACGGCGCCGAACTCCACATCGACGCCGCCTACGGCGGACCCCTCCTCTTCAGCCCCACCCACCGCACCCTCCTCCACGGCCTCCACCGCGCCCACAGCGTCACCCTCGACCTGCACAAACTCGGCTGGCAACCCGCCTGTGCCGGCCTCCTCGCCGTACCCGAACACCACCACCTCACCCCCCTCCACCACCACACCCCCTACCTCAACGCCGACGACGACACCGAAGCCGGCCTCCCCGACCTCCTCGGCCGCTCCCTGCGCACCACCCGCCGCCCCGACGCCCTCAAGATCGCCGTCACCCTCCAGGCCCTCGGCCGCACCGGACTCGCCGACCTCATCGACCGCACCGTCGCCACCGCCCACCACCTCGCCGACCTCGTCACCACAACCCCCACCCTCGACCTCTACGACCGCCCCACCATCAGCACCGTCCTCCTGCGCCCCGCCGACGCCGACGACCACACCGTCGCCACCGTCCGCCGCACCCTCCTCCAACGCGGCCACGCCGTCCTCGGCCGCGCCCACGCCGAAGGCCGCCTCTGGCTCAAAGCGACCCTCCTCAACCCCCACACCACCCCCCAGGACCTCCAAGCACTTCTCGACCTCATCACCGCCACCACCGCCGACCTCCTCACCCACCCACCCGCCACCGCGACCCACCCCGCCGCGACCCACCCCACCCCCCACCCCACGGAAAGCGACACCCCGCGATGACCGCCCGGCCCGCCCCCGCCCCCGACCAGCCACACGACCTCGTCGGCATCGGCATCGGCCCCTTCAACCTCTCCCTCGCCGCACTCGCCCACAACATCCCCGCGAGCACCGACGACCCCCGCCCCCTCGCCGCGACCTTCTACGAACAACGCCCCGCCTTCCACTGGCACCCCGGCCTCCTCCTTGACGGCGCCAGCCTCCAAGTCCCCTTCCTCGCCGACCTCGTCACCCTCGCCGACCCCGCCAGCCCCTGGAGCTTCCTCAACTACCTCCGCACCCGCGACCGCCTCTTCCCCTTCTACTTCGCCGAGCGCTTCCACATCCAACGAGCCGAATACGACGCCTACTGCCGCTGGGTCAGCGAACAACTCCCCGGCCTCCACTTCGGCCACCAGGTCGACGCCGTCCGCTGGAACACCGACCGCGCCCTCTTCGAAGTCGACTTCACCCAGACCGACCGCGACGGCGAGGCCGAAGCCCTCGGCCGCGCCTACGCCCGCCACATCGCCCTCGGCATCGGCACCGAACCCTTCGTCCCCGAACCCCTCAAACCCCTCGCCGAAGCCGAAGCCGTCCCCGTACTCCACTCCGCCGACTACCTCCGCCACCGGACCCGACTCCTCGCCGCCGAACACATCACCGTCATCGGATCAGGACAGTCCGGCGCCGAGATCTTCCTCGACCTCCTGCGCGCCCGCCCCGAAGGCGCCGAGAAGATCCACTGGCTCGCCCGCACCCAGGCCTTCGCCCCCATGGAGTACTCCAAACTCGGCCTCGAACACTTCACCCCCGACTACAGCCGCTACTTCCACGCCCTCCCCGAATCCGCCCGCGACGAACTCGTCCCCCGCCAATGGCAACTCCACAAAGGCATCGACGCCGACACCATCGCCGCCATCCACGACGAGCTCTACCGCCGCACCCTCCACGGCGGCTGGCCCGACGCCACCCTCACCCCCGGCGTCCACGTCCGCACCGCGGGACGCGTCGCCAACACCCGCGTCGAACTCCACCTCGAACACACCCAACAAGGCACCCGCTCCCGCCTCACCACCGACGCCGTCATCCTCGCCACCGGCTACCGCGAACGCCCCCTCGACGCCGTCCTCGGCGGCCTCGGCCCCTACCTCAGCCGCGACGCCTCCCGCCGCCCCCGCATCGACGACCAGTACCGCCTGGTCCTCGACCACGCCGTCACCGGACACGTCTACGTACAGAACGCCGAACGCCACACCCACGGAGTCGGCGCCCCCGACCTCGGCCTCGCCGCCTGGCGCAGCGCCACCATCCTCAACAACCTCACCGGCGCCAACCCCTACCCCCTCCCCGAACGCACCGCCTTCACCACCTTCGGCCTCACCCCCCGGCCGCCGAGGATCCCCGCCCAGGCCCCCGCCCTCGTCCCCCTGAGCCAATCCGTCTGACCCGCACGACCAACGGCCCGGGCACCCACCGAAGGAGACCCGGGCCGAACGAACAGCACACCCCACAGACAGCGTTACGGAAACACGGGCACCCCATCACGCGTCAGCCGCCACCCCACCGAGGCGAACGCGGCCGGATCCACCGACCCCTTCTCCCGCACCCACCCGATGATCGTGTTCCGGATCTCATCCGAATCCGCCCACACCTGCCGCGCACCCGGCACATGCGGAAAGTTCCCCCCACCGCTCGCCCGATAGTTGTTCACCGCGAACACGAACCGCGCCGCCGGATCGATCGGCCTCCCCCCGAAGGACAACCCGACAATCCGCGAACCCACCGGCCGCGCGATGTCGATCTCGTACACCACACCCGACACCGCGTCATAGTTGTAGTCCGGAATCCCGTCCGCGTTCGTCAACTTCGCCGTATCCACCGCACCACCCGCCGGCGTCCGCACGAAATACCGCGCCGAATACTCCAGATACTCCTTCAACTGCGCACCCGTGAGCAGCCGCGCCTCCAGCGTGTTCTCGAACGGATACAGCCCCGCCGCATCCCTGATCGTCACCTCACCGGCCGGAACACCCGCCGTACGCGAGAAACACGAAGCCTGCGACAACACCGGCAGCCCCGCGTACTCCCCACCCGCCAGTGCCACCCTCACCGTCTCCGCCTGCACCTCGTTGATCAGATCGATGATCGGCTCGTCCCTCCACGGCGCCTCCGCCGTCGACATCGCCACCACCGACGTACCGATCACCTGGTTGACGTACTCCACCACCTTGCGGTGCTCGGAGAGCAACAGCGACGTCACCTTCCGGTCCTCCGGCACGGTATTCGAATTCAGCACCCGCGAACCAGCCCGCTCCACCGTCCAGCGGCCCTTCTCCCACACCAGATCGAAATTAAACAGCGTCAGCCGCTGACCCCACTTCGCCGGCTCCGAGAGCACGACCCGCTTCCCGGTCTCCTTGTTCGTCACGAAACGCTCGGCGATCTCCACATGCGCGTGCCCCACCAGAATCGCGTCGATACCCGGCACCTGCTCCGCCACCAGAGCCGCCGCGTTCTCCACATACGGCAACTGATCCCCCCACGACGAAGTCCCCGAAGAACCCGAATGCGCCGACACCACCACCACATCCGCGCCCATGGACCGCAGCTTCGGTACCCACTTCGCCGCCTGCTCCTCCAAACCAGGGAACACCATCCTCCCGCCCACATGCGCCCTGTCCCAGATCGCGACACCGGGATTCGTCAACCCCAGCACCGCCACCCGCACATCCCGCCCGTACGGCGTCCGCATCCGCTTGATGACATACGGGGCGAACGCCGGCCGCAACGTCTTCGCATCCAGCACGTTCGCCCCGAGCAACGGAAACTCGCACTGCTCCTCGAACTTCCGCAGCACCGGAATACCGTAATTGAACTCGTGATTCCCCAGCGCCGCCGCGTCGTAACCGATCACGTTCATCGCCCGCGCCATCGGATGCACCGGACCACGACGGGCCGTGATCGGATCGACCTTCGCGTAGTAGTACGACAACTGCGTACCCTGGATCGTGTCGCCCGCGTCGATCAGCAACGTGTTCCGGCGGCCCTTCTCCCGGCGCACCCGGTCCACCAACGTTGAGATCTTCGCCAGCCCCACATCGTTGTGCGCGGAGTCGTCGTACTCCTTATCCGTGAAGTAGTCCCAGTTGAAGACGTTCCCGTGCAGATCGGTCGTGCCCATCACCGTGAACGAGTACCGCTTCGCCGGGCGCCCGTGACCATGGCCGCGCCCCTCCGCCACCGCCGCACCCGCCGAGCCCACGACCGCCCCGCCCACCATCGACACACCCGCACCGGCGGCAGCCGAACGGCCCAGAAACGTCCTACGGTTCAACGGCATCTCTTCACTCCTCGTTCAGAAGGGCAACGCGCGTAGATTCTGGCCCAGGGGCCACCACGCACAACACCCCACACAGGTTTCGATCCGATGACCACGCGACACACACCGCGACACACCACCCCCCATGCCACAGTGAACGCATGACCGAAACCCCCGCACCCATCCCCGCCCCCGCACCCCACCACCCCTACGGCACGCCCACCACCCCCCACGTCACCGTCCGAGGCGAAGCCCACCTCGAAGTCGACCCCGAAATCGCCCACATCACCATCACCCTCACCGCCCGCGGCACCGACCGCCGCACCACACTCGACGGCCTCACCCACCGCAACACCACCACCCTCGACCTCATCAAGAGCTACGGAGACGCGGTGGAAAAGCTGGAAACCGGCACCCTCACCATCCGCCCCGAACTCACCCGCCACGGCCGCGCCGAACGCATCCGTGCCTACCACGGCAGCATCCAACTCAACGCCACCCTCAACGACTTCACCGCACTCGGCGAACTCACAGCCCGCGTCGCCGACCACGACCTCAGCCGCGTCGACGGCCCCTGGTGGGCACTGCGCCCCACCTCCCCCCACCACGCCGCCGCCCGCCGCCAAGCGGTCCAGGAAGCCCTCCAACGCGCCCGCGAATACGCCGAAGCCCTCGACACCCGCCTCAGCGCCCTCCTCGAACTCAACGACACCGGCGTCCACGGCAGCCCCCACATGGCCCCCATCAGCTTCTCCGCCCAGACCAGGTCCTACGGAGGAGCCGCGGAAGCCGCCACCGACGCCGCACCCATCGACCTCGAACCCGTACGCCAGACCGTCGACGCCCAGGTCGAAGCCTCCTTCACGCTCGTCCCACCGAACCTCGGATAAACGCTCATCAGAGCGGCCCACCGCACAATTCAACAGTCGTCAACCACCCTTTATGAGAAGGTTGTTGAGGTGTCACGCAGAGCCAAATACCTACCCGTAGGTAAGGTTTAGTCTCGAACCATGCGCCGAGCGAAAATCGTTTGTACCCTGGGACCCGCAACCGACACATACGACCAGATCAAAGCCCTGGTCGAAGCGGGAATGGACATCGCCCGCCTCAACCTCAGCCACGGCAGCTACGCCGAACACGAACAGCGCTACCACCACGTCCGCAAAGCGTCCGAGGAAACCGGCCGCAACGTCGGCATCCTCGCCGACCTTCAAGGCCCCAAGATCCGCCTCGGACGCTTCCGCGAAGGCCCCGTACTCCTCGAACGCGGCGACACCTTCACCATCACCGTCGAACCCCTCGAAGGCCAAGGCACCGGCGACATCTGCGGCACCACCTACGACGGACTCGCCGCCGACGTCACCACCGGCGAACGCATCCTCGTCGACGACGGCCGCGTCACCCTCGAAGTCACCGGAGTCGAAGGCCCCCGCGTGCACACCACCGTCATCGAAGGCGGCATGGTCTCCGACAACAAGGGACTCAACCTCCCCGGCGTCGCCGTCTCCGTCCCCGCCCTCTCCGAGAAGGACATCGACGACCTCCGCTGGGCCCTGCGCACCGGCGCCGACATCATCGCCCTGTCCTTCGTCCGCACCGGACGCGACATCGACGACGTCCACCGCATCATGGACGAGGAGAACCGCCGCCTCCCCGTCATCGCCAAGGTCGAAAAGCCCCAGGCCGTCGACAACATCGACGACATCGTCGCCGCCTTCGACGGCATCATGGTCGCCCGCGGCGACCTCGGCGTCGAAATGCCCCTGGAACAAGTACCGATCGTCCAGAAGCGCGCCGTCAAACTCGCCCGACGCAACGCCAAACCGGTCATCGTCGCCACCCAGATGCTCGACTCGATGATCGACAACTCCCGCCCCACCCGCGCCGAAGCCTCCGACGTCGCCAACGCCATCATCGACGGCACCGACGCCGTGATGCTCTCCGGCGAGACCAGCGTCGGCAAATACCCCGTCGAGACCGTCCGCACCATGTCCCGCATCGTCGAGGCCGCCGAGGAAGACCTCCTCGCCAAGGGCCTCCCGCCCCTCACCGAACACAACAAGCCCCGCACCCAGGGCGGCGCCGTCGCGAGGGCCGCCGCCGAGATGGGCGACTTCCTCGGCGCGAAGTTCCTCGTCGCCTTCACCCAGAGCGGCGACACGGTCAAGCGGCTCTCCCGCTACCGCTCACCCATCCCGCTCCTCGCCTTCACCCCCGACGAGGCCACCCGCGCCCAGCTCAACCTCACCTGGGGCGTCGAGACCTTCCTCGGCCCGCACGTCGACTCCACGGACGCGATGGTCGCCCAGGTCGACGAGGAGCTGCTGCGCATCGGCCGCTGCGCGAAGGGCGACGTCGTGGTCATCACCGCCGGCTCCCCGCCCGGCGTCGCGGGCTCCACGAACCTGGTCCGCGTCCACCACATCGGCGAGGACGACAGCCCGAAGTAGGGCGGCTCGGGATCAGCTCAGTACTTGGGCCCGACGTGCGCATCCATCAGGGCTACGGATGCCCGTCGGGCTACGGAGATGTTCAGCGGTTTGTCGCCGCGAGCGAGGGTGGTCCACTCGACACCTACGGCGGTCAGGGTGTCGCTGAAGAGCTTGCGGATGTCGTCGGACTTGTTGGTGAAGAAGTACCGGGGGTACTCGTAACGCCTGCGTTCGCCACGGACGAGGCGCGTGGTCCAGTTGATGATCCGGCATCCGTCGGAGTGGACGAGGCCGCGGATGAATGCCCAGGGGTGGGCGTCCACGATCTGCTGTTGCCACGGTTCGAGGACAATCCGACGGTCGTGCTTCTTGCCGGGGCCGTGTTGAGGGAAAAGGCAGGGCCAGTGCTTGCTGAAGGAAGTGACGTACTGGCAGCCCGCGCTCGCCACCCGGCAGACCTTGTTGTGCGGTCGCGCGATCTGTAGGGCTTCGGCGCAGGCGTCGATCAGGCCGGGCCAAGCGTCCGCGCACGCGATACGGAGCGAGTACACGCCTCGCTTGGTCGCGCTGATGCAGCCGTCCCCCAGATAGAGCCCCAGTAAGTAGGCGTAAGAAGAGGGAGACTCGATCGCTGTGGGCGCTTCGGAGCACCTCGGGCAGGGCGTA
Source organism: Streptomyces sp. NPDC104313 (assembly GCF_055583985.1). Lineage (NCBI taxonomy): Bacteria > Bacillati > Actinomycetota > Actinomycetes > Kitasatosporales > Streptomycetaceae > Streptomyces > Streptomyces sp. NPDC104313. Next base: position 82,764 of record NZ_JBVJMW010000001.1, on the reverse strand, counting down.
CCTCGATTGAGCGGTTCAAGGCGCGACTGCCACGAACGAATGGCGGCGCGCGATATGCCAGTCTGCTTGCTCACGGAATTGAGGCTGCGACCCTGCGAGACCAAGGCCAGAGCTCGCTCGCGGGTTCCCACGTCGTACATGCTGCCGAGTTTCGTCGCGTGCGAGGCAGTCCGGCGCGGAATGGCGCACGCGTACTCAGATCAAGTGAAGTTAGCCGAATCGTGTTGTGCCTTGGAATCCAAGGAAAAGTGCCCCAGGTGGGATTCGAACCCACACTGTCCGCTGTTTGAGAGCGGCCTCTCTAACCAGTTGGAGTACTGGGGCCTTAGAAAGGAAGGGTCATTGCTGCCCTGCGCGTCACTACCTTACAGGAGCTAGGTAGGCTCGTGGCAGCAGTATCTGCCCCATATCAAGGAGCCCCGTGACCACCCCCGAGTCGCCCCAGCCCGTAGACGCCGTCGACGACGACAAGTCGCACGTCCCGCCGCTGACGACCCGCGTCGTCATCGCCGAGGACGAGGCCCTCATCCGCCTCGACCTCAAGGAGATGCTGGAGGAGGAGGGTTACTCGGTCGTCGGTGAGGCGGGCGATGGGCAGCAGGCCGTCGAGCTGGCCCGGGAGCACAGGCCGGACCTGGTCATCCTGGACGTCAAGATGCCGATCCTCGACGGCATCTCCGCCGCCGAGAAGATCGCCGAGGAGTCCATCGCCCCGGTCCTGATGCTCACCGCGTTCTCGCAGCGCGACCTGGTCGAGCGGGCCCGGGACGCCGGGGCCATGGCGTACCTCGTGAAGCCGTTCAGCAAGAGCGACGTGGTGCCGGCCATCGAGATGGCCGTCTCCCGGTTCGCGGAGCTGAAGGCACTGGAGAGCGAGATCGCGGACCTCTCCCAGCGGCTGGAGACCCGGAAGCTGGTGGACCGGGCCAAGAGCATCCTGCAGACGGATTACGGGCTCTCCGAGCCGGCCGCGTTCCGGTGGATCCAGAAGACGTCGATGGACCGCCGGATGTCGATGCAGCAGCTGGCGGAGGCGCTGATCGAGGACGCCGAGGAGAAGAAGAAGTCGGCCGGGTAGCCGCGTACGGACCACGTGAGAGGCCCGCATCCGGGGTGAACCGGGATGCGGGCCTCTCACGTACGGCAGGGGGGTCAGTCCTCGCCGAGGTAGGCCTTGCGGACCGACTCGTCGTGGAGCAGGTCCGAGCCCGCGCCGGAGAGGACGATTCTGCCGACCTCCATGACGTGGCCCTGGTCCGCGAGGGACAGGGCTGCCTGGGCGTTCTGCTCGACGAGCAGGATCGTGGTGCCCGACGCCTTGAGCTCGACGATGGTCTCCATGATCTTCTGCATCATGATCGGGGAGAGTCCCATGGAGGGCTCGTCGAGCATGAGCAGCTTGGGCTGGGACATCATGGCGCGTCCCATGGCGAGCATCTGCTGCTCCCCGCCCGAGAGGGTTCCCGCGGCCTGCTTTCGGCGTTCCCCGAGGATGGGGAAGAGGTCGTAGGCGCGCTGGACGTCCTTCTCGATGCCTGCCTTGTCGTTGCGGAGGTAGGCGCCGAGGAGGAGGTTCTCGGTGATCGTCAGCCGGGGGAAGATGTGGCGTCCCTCGGGGGAGTGGGCGATGCCCAGGGAGACGATCTTGTGGGCGGGGATGTTGGCCAGCGGCTTGCCCTCGAAGAGGATGCGGCCGCTGAGCGGCTTGAGCAGTCCGGAGAGGGTGCGCAGGGTGGTGGTCTTGCCCGCGCCGTTGGTGCCGATGAGGGTGACGACCTGGCCGGCTTCGACGGTGAAGGAGATGCCCTTGACCGCTTCGATCTTGCCGTAGGCGACCCGGAGGTCTTCGACCTCTAGCAGTGCGGTCATCGGGTGCCCTCCTCATCGGTGCTGGTGGTGTCGGGCGTGGTGTCCTTCGCCGTGCCGGTGGCTGTTTCGGTGGCCGGTGCGGTGTGGGCCGCGGCTTCCGCTTCGGCGGCCTCCACCTCGGCGACCTCGTCGGCGCCGGGGGCGCCTTCGAAGGGGGTGCCGAGGTAGGCGGCGATGACGCGTTCGTCGGCCTGGACGTCGCTGGGGGTGCCCTCGACGAGTTTCTCGCCCTGGACGAGGCAGGCGACCCGGTCGCAGAGGTTGAAGATGAACCGCATGTCGTGCTCGATGACGAGGACGGCGACGCCTTGGTCCCGGATGGCGAAGATGAGTTCTTCGGTGACGCGGGTTTCCTGGGGGTTCATGCCGGCGGTGGGCTCGTCCAGGAGGAGGAGTCCGGGGTCGCTGGCGAGTGCGCGGGCGATTTCCAGCTTGCGCTGGTCTCCGTAGGGGAGGTTTCGCGCGAGGTGGTCGGCCTTGTCCTGGAGGCCGATGAACTCCAGGAGTTCCATGGCGCGTTCGCGGCTGGCGTCTTCCGCCCTGTGGTAGCCGGGGAGGCGCAGGAGGGCCGACCAGAGGCCTTCCTTGGTCCGGGTGTGGCGTCCGACGAGGACGTTCTCCAGGACGGTCATGTTGGAGAAGAGGCGGATGTTCTGGAAGGTGCGGGCGATGCCGGCCTTGGTGACGAGGTGGGGCTTGGGCGGCAGGACGGTGCCCTTGTAGCTGACCTTGCCCTCGGTGGGGATGTAGAGGCCGGTGAGGCAGTTGAAGAAGGTGGTCTTGCCGGCGCCGTTGGGGCCGATGAGACCGACGATCTCGCCGCTGTTGACGGTGAGGTCGACGCCGCGTACGGCGGTGAGTCCGCCGAATCGCATGGTGACGCCGCTGGCGTCGAGCACCGTGGTGGTGGCCGGGGTGGTTGTGTCGGTGGTCATGTGATCACGCCCCCGCCTTCGTGGTGCCGGCGGCCCGGTCGGTGAGTGGGATGTCCGGTGGGACGTCGTTCTGGCCGGTCTCGTGGAATTCGAGCTGCTTCCTGCGGTCGGCGACGAGCCCTTCGGGGCGGAAGCGCATCAGGAGGATGAGTGCGATGCCGAAGAGGAAGAGCTGGTAGTCCTGCATGAACTGCAGCTTGGCCGGGATGAGGTAGAGCAGTGCGGCGCCGACGAGGGGTCCGCTGAGGGTTCCCATGCCGCCGAGGATGACGGCGGCGAGGAGGAAGGCGGAGTTCGGGGGCACGGAGCCGGCGAACTGGTACTGCTCGGGCGTCACGGTGTAGGAGACGTGGGCCTGGACGGTACCGGCGAGTCCGGCGAGGGTGGCGCCGAGGGCGAAGGCGAGCAGTTTGAGCCGGAAGGCGTTGATGCCCATGGCGGTGGCCGCGGTCTCGTCCTCGCGGATGGCGACCCAGGCGCGGCCGATGCGGGATTCTCCGGAGCGTCGGAAGACCAGGACGACGACGGCGGTGAAGGCGAGCATCAGCAGGTAGTAGTTGGCCGACCTGCCGAGGGTGAATCCGGCGATGTCGTGGCTGACGCCGAAGTCGAATCCGAAGAGGTTGAGGTCGGGGATGCTGGGGATGCCCTGGGAGCCGTTGGTGAGGTCGGGGCCGCTGACGCCGTTGAGGGCGTTGACGGTGAGCCGGAAGATCTCTCCGAATCCGAGGGTGACGATGGCGAGGTAGTCGCCGCGCAGTCGCAGGGTCGGGGCGCCGATGACGACGCCGAAGATCAGTGAGGCTGCGGCGCCGGTGAGGACGGCGGCCCAGAAGGGGAACTGGACGCCGACGGGGGAGAGCGGGGAGCCGGAGACCAGGGCGGCGGCGTAGGCGCCGACGCCGAGGAAGGCGACGTATCCGAGGTCGAGGAGGCCGGCGAGGCCGACGACGACGTTGAGGCCGAGTGCGACGGTCGCGAAGATGAGGATGTTCGCGCCGATGAGGGCGTACTGCTCGTTCTGCTGGGTGAAGGGGAAGCAGAACGCCGCGATGAGTGCGGCGGCGAGGGTGACGTTGCGGTGCTTGGTGGTCAGCCGGGTGATGCGGGCGATGAGCCCGGCCCGGGTGAGGGCTGTGAAGCCGAACGCGACGCTGATGATGTAGCCGATGAAGAGTTCGGCGTACTCGGTGTCGATGCCGTAGGTGAAGACGTGGAGGGCGACGCCGAAGGATCCGGCGATGATGAGGATCTCGGCCCAGTTGGGGAGGTCCTTGGCGCGTCGGATCTCGCGGGGGTTGGAGCCGAGGCGGATGTAGCGCCAGAGCGGGTAGGTGAGGAGCCCGGTGATGATGGTGAGGCCGATGAAGGCCAGCCAGTTGAACTGGGGCAGGGATTCCTTGGTGTGCCGGTCGAGTGGCAGGCCGAGGGAGGCGATCACGGTGAGGAGTGAGACCACCATGGCGACGAAGCCGCCGGGTTCGAGGTTGGCCAGTCCGCCGAGTTCCGCAGCGATGGCGATGGTCGTGAACCAGGTGGTGGCGAATGTGCCGAGGGCGACGAGGAAGGTTGAGTTGTTGCTCTGGGCGGGGTTGAGCCAGCCCAGCCCCCGTACGCCGTATCCGGCGGTGGCGAAGAGCAGGGTGAGTACCGCGCCCATGAGGGTGAGGACCTGGAGACCGCCGGGGTACCCGTAGACGGTGAGGTCGCCGGGGAAGGCGTCTGTGTAGGTCCAGGCAAGGAAGGTGGAGGCGACCGTGAGCGCTGCGCCGGTAACGGTAGCCGCGCGGGCGGCTGCCGTGGGTATCGCGATGACCGGGGTCGTCTCGGTGGTATTGATGGTCATGGTCATCACGCCCGATCCGCGACGCGTTCGCCGAGCAGGCCCTGGGGGCGTACGAGGAGGACGATGATGAGGAGCGCGAAGGCCCATACGTCCTTCCAGGCGCCGCCGCCGAAGAGTTCCATGCCGGGGACTTCGCTCATGTAGCCGGTGGCGAGGGCTTCGGCGACGCCGAGGACGATGCCGCCGAGCATGGCGCCGTAGATGTTGCCGATGCCGCCGAGTACGGCCGCGGTGAAGGCCTTGAGGCCCATGATGAAGCCCATGCGGAAGCCGATCTGGCCGTTCTTGAGCCCGTAGGCGACGGCGGCGACGGCGGCGAAGGCGGCACCGATGGCGAAGGCCATGACGATGATGCGGTCGGTGTTGATGCCCATGAGCTTGGCGGTGTCGGGGTCCTGGGAGGTGGCCTGCATGCCGCGGCCGGCCCGGGTCTTGGAGACGAAGAAGCCGAGGGCGAGCATGCACAGGGGGGCCACGACGAGGACGAAGACGTCGCCGCGCTGGATGGTGGCGCCGAGGATGTCGAAGGCTTCGCCTTCGAACTGGGGGAAGGAGCGGTCCTTCGTGGCGTTGGGGTACCACATCCATACCGCTTGCTGGAGGGCGAGGGAGAGCCCGATGGCGGTGATGAGTGGTGCCAGGCGTGGTCCGCCGCGCAGGGGCCGGTAGGCGAAGCGCTCGGCGGCCATGCTGATGGCGACGGCGGCTATGACGCCGCCGACGATCATGAGGGGTATCGCGGCGATGAGGGAGAATCCGGACGGAAGCCCGAGGTAGACCGTGAGGGCTCCGAAGCCCCCGATCATGAAGATCTCGCCGTGCGCGAAGTTGATGAGCTGGATGATTCCGTAGACCATCGTGTAACCGATCGCGATGAGACCGTACATCGCGCCGAGGATGAGTCCATTGGCCAGCTGTTGCGGCAGTTCGTTCACCGCAGGGCCTCCGTGGAGTGGTTCGGATATGGCACCGCGCGGGAGGGCTCGTAGCGCTCCCGCGCGGTCTGGTTGCTTTGTGTGATGGTGGCGGGGTCGTGGCCCGGCCGGTGGTTACTCGACGGTGCCGCTGGCCTTGGAGACCCACTTGCCGCTGGTGACCTGGTAGGCGGTCATCAGGGTGTTGGTGGTGTCGCCGAACTCGTCGAAGGAGACGGGGCCGGTGACGCCTTCGAACTTGACCTTGTCCATGGCTGCGAGGACCTTGGCGCGGCCGTCGTCCGCGGGGATCTTGCCGTCGTTCTCGGCGGCGACGATCTTGACGGCCTCGATGATGGACCAGGTGGCGTCGTAGGTGCCGCCGCCGTAGGCCTCGTAGGCGTCCTTGTAGCCGGCCGTCTTGTAGTCCGCGATGAACTTCTTGGCGGACTCGAGCTCCTCGACGGGCTTGCCGACGGAGGTGGCGATGTCGCCTTCGGCCTTCTTGTTGAGGGAGATGAAGTCGGCGCTGTACATGCCGTCGCCGCCCATGAAGGGGATCTTGACGCTGTCCTTGATCTGCTGGCTCAGCGGGGCGCCGGCGGGGTACTCGCCGCCGTAGTAGACGGCCTTGGCCTTGGAGCTCTTGACCTTGGTGGCGACGGAGTTGAAGTCGCGGTCCTCGGGGTTCACGTGGTCGGTGCCGACGATCTTGCCGCCGAGCTCGGTGAACTTCGCCTTGAAGGAGGCGGCGAGACCGGCGCCGTAGGGCTTCTGGTCGTCGATGAGGTAGACGTCCTTGATCTTCGCAGTTTCGAAGAGGTACTTGGCCGCGAAGGCGCCCTGGATCTGGTCGGTGGTGGCGGTGCGGAAGTAGGACGCGAAGGGGCGCTTCTTGGCGCCGGTCTTCCAGTCGTTGCCCTGGGTCAGCTCGGTGCCGGTGTTGGCGGGGGAGACCTGGGTCAGCTTGGCGTCGTTGAGCGGCTTCTGCATCGACTGGGCGACGCCGGAGTTCAGCGGGCCGACGACACCGAGGACCTCTTTGGTGCCGATGAGCTTGACGGCGTTCTGCTGGCCGACGGAGGGCTGGGCCTGGTCGTCGAGCGCCTCCAGCTTGAAGGTGACGCCGGGGACGGTCTTGTCCTTGTTGGCCGTCTTGACGGCGAGTTCGGCGGAGTTCTTGATGCCGAGGCCGAGGGCGGACAGGTCGCCGGTGAGCGGGGCGTCGAGGCCGATGACGACCGTCTGGTTGCCTCCGCCGTCGCTGTTGTTCTTGCTGTCGTCGCGCGAACCGCAGGCGGTGAGGGTGAGTGCTCCGGTGGTGAGCAGTGCGGTGAGTGTGAGCAAAGAACGGTGTCGCACGAAAAGTCCTTTCCCTGGCGCGGCCTCCTCTGCTTGAGGTGCCGTGTCGGTCGCCGGGCGGTACTGGTTTGGTGCAGGGTCGTGCGGCAGACGCGCCCGGCGGCGCGGTGACTGGCGGTGACTCTAGGCGCAGCCGGGGGCCACCGGGACTGGTCGGCGGCGGATGTGACTCTCTTGTTATGCCCTTGAGCAAGGCTTGAGGTTCCTGTGAGGATGTGTGGGGGTTTCGCCTGGAGTGCGAAATGACCACATGGTGAGAACGCGCAGCTCTGCTAAGGGGCTTGGGGTGATCTTGGTGCTGACGCGATGCGGTGGCGGCGGTGGGCGCGGCGAGGATTCCCGGGTGTCTGCGGCGGGGGTGTGCGGCTGGATTCCGCATCGCCTGCACGTTACGCAGTGTTACATCGGTGCTTGGGTCCCCGGGGGCGTGGGGGCTGATGTGGCTGCTGAGTGGCTCATGGAACGCGCCGTTGCGTCAAGGAAGTTGACCGAGTGTGTTGGGCAACTGTCTTTCTTTGGTGGGGATATGGAACTGCCCGGCCGGAATGCACAGGGTGCGATTCTGGTCGGGCAGGTGGGGTTTCGCCGTGTGGGCCGAAGGGGTGGCCGGTGGTGGGGGTCAGCCCGCTTTGGGGTGGGGGGCGTCGCGGAGCAGGCAGGTGAGGCGTGCGGTGCAGACCCGTTTGTCCTGTTCGTCGGTGATGACGATTTCGTACGTGGCGGTGGAGCGGCCCTGGTGTACGGGGGTGGCGACGCCGGTCACGAGTCCGTTGCGGACGCCCCGGTGGTGGGTGCAGTTGAGGTCGACGCCGACGGCGAGTTTGGAGGCTCCGCCGTGGAGCATGGAGCCGATGGATCCGAGTGTTTCGGCGAGGACGGCGGAGGCGCCGCCGTGCAGGAGGCCGTAGGGCTGGGTGTTGCCCTCGACGGGCATGGTGCCGACGACGCGGTCGGCGGAGGCCTCGATGATGGTCACGCCCATGCGCTCGCCGAGGTGGCCGGCGGAGAAGAGGGCGGGCAGGTCGACGCCGAGTGCCGCGTATTCGTCGATGACTTCCTGCGGGAAGTGGGGTGCGGTGTGCTCGCCCATGGATCCGGCTCCGTTTCGGTGCGTTCGTTCGTTGCTGTCTGCACTGTTCTTATCAGACGGCTGAGCGAACGCTTAGGGGGATTGCGTGGGTGGTCCGGTGCGGGGCGCCCGGTCCGGTCCGGGTCGGTGGATGTTCTCGAAGCGGACGACGACCGATTTGCTGGCGGGGGTGTTGCTGGTGTCCGCCGTGGAGTCGAGGGGGACCAGGACGTTGGTCTCCGGGTAGTAGGCGGCGGCGCAGCCCCGGGCGGTGGGGTAGTGGACGACGCGGAAGCCGGCCGCGCGGCGCTCGACGCCGTCCTTCCACTCGCTGACGAGGTCGGTGTAGGCGCCGTCGGTGAGGCCGAGGTCGGCGGCGTCCTCGGGGTTGACCATGACGATGCGGCGGCCTCCTTTGATGCCCCGGTAGCGGTCGTCGAGGCCGTAGATGGTGGTGTTGTACTGGTCGTGGGAGCGCAGCGTCTGCAACAGGAGCCTGCCGTCGGGGAGTTCGGGGTACTCGACGGGGGCGGCGGTGAAGTTGGCGCGGCCGGTGGCAGTGGGGAAGCGGCGCTCGTCGCGGGGGGCGTGGGGGAGGGTGAAGCCGCCGGGGTCGGCGATGCGGGTGTTGAAGTCCTCGAAGCCGGGGACGACGCGGGAGATGCGGTCGCGGATGGTGGCGTAGTCCCGCTCGAAGGCCTCCCAGTCCGTACGGGAGCCGGTGCCGAGGACGGCGCGGGCGAGGCGGGCGACGATGGCCGGCTCGGAGAGCAGTTGAGGGCTCGCGGGGGTGAGGTTGCCGCGTGAGGCGTGGACCATGCCCATGGAGTCCTCGACGGTGACGAACTGTTTGCCGCCCGCCTGGACGTCCTTGTCGGTGCGGCCGAGCGTGGGCAGGATCAGGGCGTGGGTCCCGGTCACGGCGTGGGAGCGGTTGAGCTTGGTCGAGACGTGGACGGTGAGGCGGGCGCGGCGCATCGCTGCCTCGGTGACGGTGGTGTCGGGCGTGGCCGCGACGAAGTTGCCGCCCATCGCGAAGAAGACCTTCGCCTCGCCGTCGCGCAGTGCCTGGATGGAGCGCACCACGTCCAGGCCGTGGTGGCGCGGTGAGGTGATGCCGAATTCCTTGTCGAGGGCGTCGAGGAAGGCCGGCGCGGGCCGTTCGAAGATGCCCATGGTGCGGTCGCCCTGGACGTTGGAGTGGCCGCGCACCGGGCAGACCCCGGCGCCGGGGCGGCCGATGTTTCCCCGCAGGAGAAGGAAGTTGACGACTTCGCGGATGGTGGGCACGGAGTGTTTGTGCTGGGTGAGGCCCATCGCCCAGCAGACGATGGTGCGTTCCGAGGCGAGGACGAGGGCGAGGGCCTGCTCGATCTCGGCGCGGGCGAGGCCGGTGGCGGTGAGGGTCTCGTCCCAGTCGGCTGTTTCGGCGGCCTTGGCGAACTCTTCGTAGCCGTGGGTGTGTTCGGTGACGAACGTGGTGTCGACGGCGCCGTCGGTGGCGAGGATCAGTTTGTTGAGGAGGCGGAAGAGGGCTTGGTCGCCGCCGATGCGGATCTGGAGGAAGAGGTCGTTGAGGGTGGTGCCCCGGATCATGCCCTGCGGGGTCTGGGGGTTCTTGAACCGCTCCATGCCGGCCTCGGGCAGTGGGTTCACCGAGATGATCTTCGCCCCGGCGGTCTTGGCCTTCTCCAGGGCGGACAGCATCCGTGGGTGGTTCGTGCCGGGGTTCTGTCCGGCGACGATGATCAGGTCGGCCTGGTGGATGTCCGCCAGGGAGACGCTGCCCTTGCCGATGCCGATGGTCTCGTTGAGCGCCGAGCCGGACGACTCGTGGCACATGTTGGAGCAGTCCGGCAGGTTGTTGGTGCCGAACTCGCGGGCGAAGAGCTGGAGCAGGAACGCGGCCTCGTTGCTCGTGCGGCCGGAGGTGTAGAAGAGGGCCTCGTCGGGGGAGTCGAGGGCGGTCAGCTCCTCGGCGATGATCGAGAAGGCGCGCTCCCAGGTCACCGCCTCGTACCGGTCGGCGCCTTCGGGGAGGTACACCGGCTGGGTGATCCTGCCCTGCTGGCCGAGCCAGTATCCGCTGCGTCCGGCGAGGTCGGCCAGCGGGTGGGCGGCGAAGAAGCCGGGGGTGACACGGCGCAGCGTCGCCTCCTCGGCGACGGCTTTGGCGCCGTTCTCGCAGAATTCGGCGGTGTGCCGCTTGTCGCCCTCGGGCCAGGCGCAGCCGGGGCAGTCGAAGCCGTTCTTCTGGTTGACCTTGAGGAGGGTCTGTGCGGTGCGGCGTACTCCCATCTGCTGTTTCGCGATGCGCAGGGAGTGGACGACCGCGGGCAGTCCGGCGGCGGCGTGTGGGGCCGGCTCGACCTGCGGGGCGTCCTGGACCGGGTCACCGGTCGGCGGCTTGGTGGCCATGATGCTGCTCCCCTCCGAGGGCTTGCTTCCACGTCGGTTACGTCCTGCGTACGTCCTTCCTGTCGATCCTGTCACGGCCCCCGGATGTCGTGCCGGTCCGGATTGTCAGTGGGCCGTGGCAGGATCGGGGGCGTGGCTGAGACGGCATCGAAGAAGACGGCAGACAACCGACCGCGCCTGCTCCTCATGGACGGGCACTCCCTGGCGTACCGGGCGTTCTTCGCCCTGCCCGCGGAGAATTTCACGACGGCGGTGGGGCAGCCGACGAATGCCGTGTACGGCTTCATGTCGATGCTGGCGAACACCCTGCGTGATGAGGCGCCCACGCACTTCGCGGTGGCGTTCGATGTGTCCCGCAAGACCTGGCGCGCGCGGGAGTTCCCGGAGTACAAGGCGAACCGCTCCAAGACCCCCGACGAGTTCAAGGGGCAGGTGGAGCTGATCGGCGAGCTGCTCGACGCGATGCGCGCGGACCGGTTCGCGGTGGACGGTTTCGAGGCGGACGACGTCATCGCGACGCTGGCCACGCAGGCGGAGGCGGCCGGGTTCGAGGTGCTGATCGTCACCGGCGACCGGGACTCCTTCCAGTTGATCACGGAGAACGTGACCGTGCTGTACCCCACCAAGGGGGTCTCCGAGCTGACCCGGTTCACCCCGGAGAAGGTCGTCGAGAAGTACGGGCTGACCCCGCGGCAGTATCCGGATTTCGCGGCCCTGCGCGGCGACCCGTCGGACAACCTTCCCGGCATTCCCGGAGTGGGGGAGAAGACGGCCGCGAAGTGGATCAATCAGTTCGGCTCGTTCGTCGAGCTGGTCGAGCGGGCGGACGAGGTCAAGGGCAAGGCCGGGCAGAATTTCCGCGACCACCTGGACGCGGTGAAGATGAACCGGGTGCTGACCGAGATGGTCCGTGACGTGGAGTTGCCGAAGGCCCCGGCCGAGCTGGAGCGTGCCCCGTACGACCGTACGGCGGTCACCGGTGTCCTGGACATACTGGAGATCCGCAACCCGAGCCTGCGCGAGCGCCTCCTCGCCGTCGACCCGGGTGCGGCGGAGGCCGAGCCGCCCGCGCCCGCCGCCGGTATCGAGCTGGACGGGGTCGTGCTCGGCTCCGGCGAGGTCGCCCCGTGGCTGGAGGCGCACGGGGCGCAGCCGCTCGGCGTCATGACGGTGGACACCTGGTCGCTGGGCGCCGGCGCGGTCACCGAGGTCGCGCTCGCCGCCGCCGACGGGGCCGCCGCCTGGCTGGACCCGGCCCAGCTGGAGGAGGCCGATGAGCAGGCGTTCGCCGCGTGGGCGTCGGACCCGGCGCGGCCGAAGGTCCTGCACAACGCGAAGAACGTGATGCGGGTCCTTCCCGAGCACGGCTGGCGGCTCGAAGGCGTCACGATGGACACCGCGCTCGCCGCGTATCTGGTGAAGCCGGGCCGCCGCTCCTTCGCGCTGGACGCGCTGGCCGTGGAGTATCTGGGACGGGAGCTGGCCCCGGCCGCCGCATCCGACGGGCAGCTGGCCTTCGGTGCGGACGACCGGGCCGAGCAGGACGCCCTGATGGCGCAGGCCCGCGCCGTGCTCGACCTGGGCGATGCGTTCACCACCCGCCTCAAGGAGGTGGGCGCGGCGGAGCTGCTGCATGACATGGAGCTTCCGACGTCGATCCTCCTGGCCCGTCTGGAGCGGCACGGGATCGCCGCGGACCGGGCCCATCTGGAGGGTATGGAGGAGCAGTTCGCCGGGACCGTGCAGCAGGCGATCAAGGAGGCGCACGCGGCGGTGGGCCGTGAGTTCAACCTCGGATCGCCCAAGCAGCTCCAGGAGATCCTCTTCGGCGAGCTGGGTCTGCCGAAGACGAAGAAGACCAAGACGGGCTATACGACGGACGCGGACGCGCTGGCCTGGCTGGCCGCGCAGACCGAGCACGAGCTGCCGGTCCTGATGCTGCGCCACCGTGAGCAGGCGAAGCTGCGGGTCACCGTCGAGGGCCTGATCAAGACGGTCGCGGCCGACGGCCGGATCCACACCACCTTCAACCAGACGGTGGCGGCGACCGGCCGGCTCTCCTCCACCGACCCCAACCTGCAGAACATCCCGGTCCGTACGGACGAGGGCCGGGCGATCCGCCGGGGCTTCGTCGTCGGTGAGGGCTTCGAGACGCTGATGACGGCGGACTACAGCCAGATCGAGCTGCGGGTGATGGCGCACCTCTCCGAGGACGCCGGGCTGATCGAGGCGTTCGCCTCCGGCGAGGACCTGCACACCACGGTCGCCTCGCAGGTCTTCGGCGTCGAGAAGGGCGCGGTCGACGCGGAGATGCGCCGCAAGATCAAGGCCATGTCCTACGGCCTGGCCTACGGGCTGTCCGCGTTCGGTCTCTCCCAGCAGCTGAACATCGACCCCGCCGAGGCCCGGGTGCTGATGGACACCTACTTCGAGCGGTTCGGCGGGGTGCGGGACTATCTCCACCGGGTCGTCGAGGAGGCCAGGGCCACCGGGTACACGGAGACGATTCTCGGCCGCCGCCGCTATCTCCCCGACCTGAACAGCGACAACCGTCAGCGCCGCGAGGCCGCCGAGCGGATGGCGCTCAACGCCCCGATCCAGGGCACGGCCGCGGACATCGTGAAGGTGGCGATGTTGCGGGTGGACCGGGCGCTGACCGAGGCGGAGTTGACCTCGAGGATGCTGCTCCAGGTCCATGACGAAATCGTCCTGGAGATCGCGAAGGGTGAGCGGAAGCGGGTCGAGGAGATCCTTCGCCACGAGATGGCCCACGCGGTCGAGCTGCGCGCCCCGCTCGATGTGTCGGTCGGCGTCGGCAAGGACTGGGAGTCGGCCGCGCACTAGCCGCGGGGAGGGGGCCGGCGACGTGGTCGCGGGCCCCCTCCGGCGTTCCTACCTCCCGTCGGTGGACACTCCCGTACGGGACGCCTCCGGCACGGACGCGGTCCGGCCCGGACCCGGTGTCCCGCCCCGGCGGTGCGGCAGTCGCATCCACACCCCGTACAGCAGCAGCCCGGCCGCCAGCCCGGCGCCCGCGCCGAAGCAGGCCGTGGGGATGATGTCGAGCGGGTTCTCCACCCGGCCGTGGTGGGCGTACCAGCGGGCGCACCGGTGGACGGCGCCGAGCAGCACGCACAGGCCCAGCAGCCCGAGAGCGCCCCACCTCTCCCGGCGGTCGAGCACCGGCACCTCCTCGGGTGCGGGGGCCGCCGGGGTCAGCCGGAGCCCGGTGACGGCGAACCAGCCGATGACCACGAGGGCCAGGGCCGAACTGCCGTACTGGACGAACTGGAACACCGGGAAGCCGCCGACGTCGCGGCTGAGCACCGGCACCAGCTCCGTCCCCCACCTGCTGTGGTGGGTGAACGCGTCCCACACCACATGCGTGGCCGCGCCCAGTGCGCCGGAGACGGCGAACCACAGCCAGGCGGACGGCCCGAAGGAGGCCCGCGTCCACCGCTGTCCCCGGACGAAGGCGTGGACGCGGCCCCGTACGCGTACCGGCAGCAGCGCCGCCAACGGCTCCCGCAGCAGGACCCACACCATCACCAGCACCGCGGCGATGGCCACGTTCACCGTGACCACCCCGAGGAAGGTGTGCGTGAACGACCCGAACTCCATCGCCCCGGGGATCACCGTGTCCGCGAAGTAGGTGATGTCGGGCGCGAACGAACCGGCGACGAGAGCGGAGGGGAACAGCGGCCACCGGGCCGTCCCGTTCCGGCGGATCGCCGGGAGTACGGCGGCGGCATGACTGAGCGTGAACGGCATGGCGGCAAGTATGCGGGACCGTTCGGGCACTCTTCCGTGGCCGGCAGGACAACATGCGTCCGCGAACGTGAAAAAACAGTAAGAAGCGGTCAGGGACCGATGCTCGGGCAACACAAGTTGCCGTAGGGTCGCTGGAGTCCTTGCGCTGGGGAGCGCGAGCAGCCTTCGAGGGGGAGGGACCGGAACGTATGGCAGCGCACATTCGCCGACGTCTGCGCAGGGGGGCCACGACCACCGCGGTGGCGGCGGCCGCCGTGGCGGCACTTGCGGCCTCGCAGGCGCCCGCGGTGACCCTGGCCGACGGACCCGCCGGTGGCGGCGACCCGAAGGCGGCCGGTGAGGACACCGCGAGCACCGAGGACGACGGCGCCGCGACCGGTAACTCGCCCTACTACACGGACCTTCCGCCCCTGGTCACCCCCGACAAGCCCGGATCTTCCAGCAAGCTGCCGATGACCGGCAGTGCGGAAGCGGGCATTCCGGCGTCGATCCTGGCCGCTTACAAGCAGGCCGAGCGGACCGTCGCGACCACCGATCCGAGTTGTCGGCTGCCCTGGCAACTTCTCGCGGCGATCGGCAAGGTCGAGTCCGGCCAGGCCCGCGGCGGGCGCGTCGACGCCAACGGCACCGCCAGCCCCCGGATCCTCGGCCCGGCGCTCAACGGCCAGGGCTTCGCCCTGATCAAGGACACCGACGGCGGGGCGTACGACGGTGACGCGGTCCACGACCGCGCGGTCGGCCCGATGCAGTTCATCCCGTCGACCTGGGCCTCCTGGGGCCAGGACGCCAATGGCGACGGCCGCAAGGACCCCAACAACATCTACGACGCGGCGCTCGCCGCCGGCCGCTACCTCTGCGCCAACGACCGTGATCTGGCCATCGCCGCCGACCTCGACCAGGCCGTGCTGAGCTACAACCGGTCGACGGAGTACCTGCGTACGGTCCGCACCTGGTTCTCGTACTACCAGCGCGGTACGCACGAGATCCCCGACGGCACCGGAACGCTGCCCACCTCTCCGAGCACCTCCTCCGGCTCCTCCCCGGGCCCGAACCCGCGAACCCCGGGCCCCGGCGCCACTCCGGGCCCGAAGCCCTCCCCGGACAAGCCGGGCGGCAAGCCGGGACCGGGTCCCTCGAAGCCCGGCGACGGCACCGCCGGCCCGACGCCGAAGCCGCCCACCTCCAAGCCGCCCACCTCCAAGCCGACGCCGGCCGATACCTTCGGCTCCCTGGAGAACGCGGGCACCGGCCCGCTGCGCGCCACCGCCGGCCGGACGTTCGACGAGCGGGTCGCCGTCCTCGCCCGCAACGCGCTCGGTGCCCCGCTCGGCAAGGTGCCCGTCACGTTCACCGTCACCGGGGACACCGGCACGCTCTTCACCGGCGGCAAGAAGACCGTCACGGTGCGGACCGGGGCCGACGGCACCGCCACCGCGCCGGATCTCCGGGCGGGCGAGAAGGCCGGGGAGTTCACGGTGACCGCCGTCGCGGGCACCGGCAGGCCGCGCACCCTGACCTACGCGGCGACCGTCACGCTCCGCCAGGCCGACGCGATCGCCCGGACCGACGAGAAGGCGCTGCTCGCCGCACCCGGTGAGAAGTTCGCGGACGCCGTGACCGTCAAGGCCACGTACAAGGACGCCGCCGCGGCCGGAGTGGCCGTCACCGCCACCATGGTCAAGGACCCCCTGGGGCTCTTCGACAACGACAAGGGCCCGTACTTCAAGGACGCGGCCGGCAAGCCGGTGCGCACCCTGACCACCCTGACGACGGACGCCGAGGGTGTGCTCCGGCTCCCGGAGATCTTCGCTGACGGCACCGAGGGCACCTTCAAGCTGCGCCTCACCACCGAGGGTGGCGCCTCGGTCGTCATCGAACTCACCATTCAGGCCCCGGAGAAGACCGCCCCGGAGAAGACCGCCCCCGAGGGGACCGCTCCGAAGGGGACCGCCTCCGAGGAGGCCGCTCCGAAGGAGACGCAAACCCCCGGAGCCTGACCCCGCCGTACCGCACAGCCACCGCACAGCCCCTCGGCCCTCCGGCCGAGGGGCTGTCCGCTGTGTTCTCATCTCGCGCCCCGGTTGCTACGGTGCCCCAGCCCTGACGACCCATCAGGTCGCCGTCATCGGATCACTGTCCCGGGAGGCCGAGCATGCGTGCCCTCGTCGCCGCCGCCATCGGACTGGCCGCCGCCCTCGTGCTCGTGTTCACCATCTCCGCCGTCGGCTCCCCGGCCGGGGAGACCTCGCCGAAACCCCTGCTGACCACCGTCCCGGGACCGAAGAGATAGCCGCCGCAGAGGGAGAGGTCACCACCATGCGCCGCCGAGCCGCTCTCGTACTCCTGGCCTTCGCCGTGTTCTTCGCCGCCCTGTCACCCCTGCTGCGCTGGTACGCCTTCCCGCGCCTGGCCAAGGTCCCGCCGAACCAGTACCAGGAAGTCGTCCTGGAGGCGTCCCCCGCGACCCTCCTCGACTACACCACCCTCAAGGCGAGGAAGGTCGAGAAGGTCACCATCGTCCAGACGCTCAAGGGCAACGTGGAGGAGTCCGAGAAGATCGAACGCGGCGCCGGACGCGACGTCGTCGTCTGGGACGCGCTCTCCTACATCCAGGGCCCCGACGGCAAGATGGTCTCCGAGATCCCCGAGCGCTACATCTTCGACGCCCACACCCAGGCCCCCGTCAACGCCACCGGCGAGATGGTCGACGGCGACCCGGTCCGGCGCGAGGGCATCGAGTACAAGTGGCCCTTCCTCACCGAGAAACGGGACTACGCGTACTTCGACGCCCAGAGCCGCACCACCGCCCCCATCCACTACAAGGGCACCCGCACCTTCCGCGGCCTGGAGGTCTACTACTTCGAGCAGACCATCCCGTGGACCAAGGTCCCGATGCCCAAGAAGATGCCCATCGAGGGCATCACCGCCGAACAGATCGCGCAGACCGGCATGACCCGCTGGTACACCACGAAGCGCATGTTCTGGGTCGACCCCGTCACCGGAGCCCCCGTCAACGGCGAGGAGATCCACACGGAAGAACTGCGCGACGCCAAGAAGATGGGCATGTCCAAGGACACCGTCACCGCGTTCTTCGGCCATGTGAAGATGCGCGAGGACTACATCGCGGACACCGTCGACCTGGTGAAGTCCCAGCGCGTCCTGGTCCTCCTCCTCACCTCGTACCTGCCCTGGGGCTTCCTCGGCCTCGGCATCGGGCTGCTCGCGCTCGCCCTCTGGCTGGAAGCCCGCTCCCGGCAGGCGGAGAGTCCCTAGGAACCCTGCCGTCTGAGCCGCGCCGAGGTGAACCGCGTCGCCGCTACGGCCGTGGGGTCCTCCGGCCACGGATGCTTCGGGTAGCGGCCGCGCAGCTCCGCCCGCACCGCCCGGTAACCCTCCTGCCAGAACGACGCCAGGTCCGCCGTGACGGCCGCGGGCCGTCCCGCGGGGGAGAGCAGGTGCACCAGGACCGGCACCCCGGCCGCCCGGGGCGTCTCGCCCATCCCGAACAACTCCTGGAGTTTCACCGCCAGGACGGGCTGCTCACCGCCGTACTCGACCCTGATGCGGGAGCCGCTCGGCACCTCGATCCGCTCCGGCGCCAGCTCGTCCAGCCGGGCGGCCTCCCCGGTCGCCCAGGGCAGCAGCCGCCGCAACGCCTGGCCCGCGTCGATCCGGCCCAGATCGGAACGCCGCCGTGCCCGCGACAGCTCCGGCTCCAGCCACGCCCCGGTCTCCGCGAGCAGCGCCTCGTCCGAGACGTCCGGCCACGGTGAGCCCAGCACCCGGTGCAGGAACGCCAGGCGCGGCCGCAACTGCTCACTGTCCCGGGTCCGCCGCAGCAGCCCGAGCCCCTCGCGCCGCAACCCCTCCACCAAGGCTCCGCGCACCAGCTCCGGATCGGGCTGCCGCAGTGGCCGTACCGCCAGCTCCACCGCCCCCAGCCGGTCCACCGACCGGGCCGCCACCTCGCCGTCCACCCACCGGACCTCCTCGCCCCGCACCCGCAGATGCCCGGCGGCCAGCAGCGCGGTGGGCTCGTCGATGACCGCTGCCAGCCGGACCCGCGCCGACGCCGCGTGGGAGGGCCGGTCCGCGACCGCCACGGCCAGCCAGGGCGCGCTGCGCAGCCGCGAGGCGTCCCGCAGCTCCGCGCCCGTGCCCGACGCCATCAGGAAGGTCCCGTCGCCCCGGGCCCGCGCCACCCGCTCCGGAAACGCCAGCGCGGCCACGAGTCCGACGACGGCGTCGTCCGAGCCGCCCTTCCCGGTACCGGGGGAGCCGCCGCCCAGCGACGACGACAGCCGGCGCACCTCCTGCTTCCAGCGCGCCGCGTACCCGTCCTGGCCCCGGCGGGCGGTCCGCAGCGCCGCCGCGAGATCGTCCCCGTACTCCCTCGGCGGCTCCTCGCTCAGCAGTGCCACCACCTCCGCGGCCCGCCGCGCCCCGGCCTCCCGGGCGCCGTCCAGCAGGGCCCGCGCCAGCCGGGGATGCAGCCCGAGCCGGGACATCCGGGCACCGCGCTCGGTGACCCGGCCCCCGTCGTCCACCGCGCCGATCGCCTCCAGTACCTCCCGGGCGGCGCCCATCGCCCCGGCGGGCGGCGGGTCGAGCAGTGCGAGCGAGGAGGCGTCCGGATCGCCCCAGCACGCCGCCTGGAGCGCGAAGGCGGCGAGGTCGGCGACCTTGATCTCGGGCGAGGGGAAGCGCGCGAGCCGTCCGTCCTCGGCCTGGTCCCAGCACCGGTACACCGCCCCCGGAGCCTCCCGCCCCGCCCGCCCGGCACGCTGCCGCCCGGCCGCCCGGGAGGCCCGTACGGTGCTCAGGGCGCTCAGCCCCCGGGCATGGTCGGTACGGGGTTCCCGGGCGAGCCCCGAGTCGACGACCACCCGCACGCCCGGCACCGTCAGCGACGACTCCGCCACCGAGGTCGCCAGCACCACCCGCCGCCTCTCGAAGGACCCGGCCAGCACCGCGTCCTGCACGGCGGCCGGAGCCCGCCCGTGCACCTGGAGCACCTCCGCGTCCACGCCCGCGAGCTGCCCGGCCACCCGCCCGATCTCCCCGACGCCGGGCAGGAAGCAGAGCACGTCCCCCTCCCGCTCACCGAGCGCCCGCCGCACGGTCGCCGCCACATGCGTCAGCAGGGCAGGGTCCACCCTCATCCCGTGCGGCGGCTTCACCGGACGGGCGGGCGGCGCCCAGAGCACCTCCACCGGATGCGAGACGCCCTCGGCCTCGATCACCGGGGCGTCGCCGAGCAGCCGCGCCCAGCCCTGCGCGTCCGTCGTCGCGGACGCCGCCACCAGCCGCAGATCGGGCCGGATCGCCTCCCGTACGTCCAGGAGGAACGCGGCGACCGTGTCGGCGTCCAGGTGCCGCTCGTGACACTCGTCGATGATCACCGTGTCCACCCCGGCCAGCTCCTGGTCCCGCTGGAGCCGCTGGAGCAGCACCCCGGTGGTCACGACCTCCACCACCGTGTCCCGCCCCACCACGCGCTCGCCGCGCACCGTGAAGCCGATCCGGCCGCCCGGCCGCTCGCCCAGCAGCCAGGCCATCCGCCGCGCCGCCGCCCGCGCGGCGATCCGGCGCGGCTCGGCGACCACGACCCGGCGCACCGGGCCCTGGCCGGTCAGCCCGGCCAGCACCAGCGGGACGAGCGTCGTCTTGCCGGTGCCGGGCGGGGCGCACAGGACGGCGACGCCCCGGTCGTCGAGCGCGCGCCGCAGGGCGGGCACGGCGGTGCGGACGGGCAGTCGGTCCAGGGCGTCGGTGCGGATCACGCCCCCAGTGTCGTACGGGAGTGTCCTGAAGGTCTGCGCGCACCCCGGCCGGTCAGCGGCTCAGCCCCGCTCGCAGACGAAGATCGCCGTGCCCGGGATCAGGTTGCCACGCAGCGGGGACCAGCCGCCCCACTCCTGGCTGTTCCAGGCGGGCCATTCCGGTTCGACCAGGTCGACCAGCCGGAAGCCGCCCGCCACCACGTCCCGGACCCGGTCGCCCAGTGTGCGGTGGTGTTCCACATAGAGGGCTTCGCCGTCCTCGTCCTGCTCGACATAGGGGACGCGGTCGAAGTAGGAGGCGGCGACGGACAGCCCCTCGGGCCCGGGCTCGTCCGGGAACGCCCAGCGGATCGGGTGCGTCACGGAGAACACCCAGCGCCCGCCGGGCCGCAGCACCCGGTGGACCTCGCGGAAGACCCGCACGGGGTCGGCGACGAACGGCACCGCCCCGTACGCGGAGCAGGCCAGGTCGAAGGACCCGTCCCGGAACGGGATCCGGCCCGCGTCGGCCTCGACCAGGGGTACGTCCCCGCCGATCCGCAGGGCGTGCTGGAGCTGGCGGTGGGAGAGGTCGAGCGCGACCGGGCGGGCGCCCCGGCCGGCCAGCCAGCGCGAGCACTGGGCGGCGCCGGCGCCGATCTCCAGGATGTCCAGACCCCTGAGGGAGGCGGCCGGCCCCAGCAGGGCGGCGTCCGCCTCGTCCAGCCCTTCCGGACCCCAGACGAAACGATCGTCCCCCAGGAAGCCGCCGTGGTCGCTCTGGTAGGTGTCGGCGTTCCGGTCCCACCAGCCGCGGCTGGCCCGGCTGCTCTCCGCCCCGTCCGCCGCGCGGCGCGTGGCCTCGGGCTCTGCGGGTTCTGCGGAGTGGGTCCCGTGGATCTCTTGGCTCATCGTGCCCGTCGTTGTAGTTTGCCTTCACCCGTCGCGCGCGGTACGTACCAGGGGGCGCACCCCGGGGGTACGGACGCGCGTCCGCGACCCTGTGCCGTAGTGTTCTCGGGCCGATGTGGCCTCGGGGAACACGAGTTGTGCCGGAATTGGGGCGATGTGCCCCGGGTGTGCGCCTTCGCGCATTGACCCTGTCCGGCTGCCCCCGTATGCTACAAGTTGCGCTGCGAGCCTGCGCGCCTCAGACCTAGCAGGCCGCGCTCGCGTCTGTTGTATGTCCCCTCGGTTGTCGAGGCGTCTCTCCGGAAACGGATTGCGCGCTTTCCAGGCTGTCCGGCTTCTGCAGAGGCGATACGGGCTTTCGGCGTAGCAGTACCTACGACTCTCTGTCCGTACCGGAGCCCTTTCCCACATGACGAGCAGCACCGAGACCACCGCCACCACTCCGCAGGTTGCGGTCAACGACATCGGCGACGCGGACGCGTTCCTCGCGGCGATCGACGAGACGATCAAGTACTTCAACGACGGCGACATCGTTGACGGTGTCATCGTCAAGGTTGACCGGGACGAAGTTCTCCTCGACATCGGTTACAAGACCGAAGGTGTCATCCCGAGCCGCGAGCTCTCGATCAAGCACGACGTCGACCCGAACGAGGTCGTCAAGGTCGGCGACGAGATCGAGGCCCTGGTTCTCCAGAAGGAGGACAAGGAAGGCCGCCTGATTCTCTCGAAGAAGCGCGCTCAGTACGAGCGTGCTTGGGGCACCATCGAGAAGATCAAGGAAGAGGACGGCATCGTCACCGGTACCGTCATCGAGGTCGTCAAGGGTGGTCTCATCCTCGACATCGGCCTCCGTGGCTTCCTGCCGGCGTCGCTCGTCGAGATGCGTCGCGTCCGCGACCTCCAGCCCTACGTGGGCAAGGAGCTCGAGGCCAAGATCATCGAGCTGGACAAGAACCGCAACAACGTGGTCCTGTCCCGCCGTGCCTGGCTCGAGCAGACCCAGTCCGAGGTTCGCCAGACGTTCCTCACCACCCTGCAGAAGGGTCAGGTCCGCTCCGGCGTCGTCTCCTCGATCGTCAACTTCGGTGCCTTCGTGGACCTGGGTGGCGTCGACGGTCTCGTGCACGTTTCCGAGCTGTCCTGGAAGCACATCGACCACCCCTCCGAGGTTGTCGAGGTCGGCCAGGAAGTCACCGTCGAGGTTCTCGACGTCGACATGGACCGCGAGCGCGTCTCCCTGTCGCTCAAGGCGACGCAGGAAGACCCGTGGCAGCAGTTCGCCCGGACGCACCAGATCGGTCAGGTCGTCCCGGGTAAGGTCACCAAGCTCGTTCCCTTCGGCGCGTTCGTCCGCGTCGACGAGGGCATCGAGGGTCTGGTCCACATCTCCGAGCTGGCCGAGCGCCACGTGGAGATCCCGGAGCAGGTCGTCCAGGTCAACGACGAGATCTTCGTCAAGGTCATCGACATCGACCTCGAGCGTCGTCGCATCAGCCTCTCGCTGAAGCAGGCCAACGAGTCCTTCGGTGGCGACCCGGCCTCGGTCGAGTTCGACCCGACGCTGTACGGCATGGCCGCGTCGTACGACGACCAGGGCAACTACATCTACCCCGAGGGCTTCGACCCCGAGACCAACGACTGGCTCGAGGGCTTCGAGGCGCAGCGCGAGGTCTGGGAGACCCAGTACGCCGAGGCGCAGACGCGCTTCGAGCAGCACCAGGCCCAGGTCATCAAGTCCCGCGAGGCCGACGAGGCTGCTGCGGCCGAGGGCGCTGCTGCCCCGGCCGGTGCTGCTCCGGCCGCCTCCGGTGGCAGCGGTGGCGGTGGCGGCGGCGGCTCCTACTCCTCGGAGTCGGCGGACAACTCCGGCGCCCTGGCGTCGGACGAGGCCCTTGCCGCGCTGCGCGAGAAGCTCGCGGGCGGCCAGAGCTGACGCTCTGACCCCGGCGGCTCATCGGCTGCGGTAGCTGTAAAGCGGTAAGTGAGGCCCGTCCCTTCGGGGGCGGGCCTCACTCGTGTTCGCGGGGCGGGGCGGTCAGGGGGTGACGGCGATGTTGGTCAGCCCCTTGCCGCCGGTGACGGTGTTGCTCGCGTACACGGTGGTGCGGCAGTCGGAACCGCTGTTGGTGACGTTGACGGCGAGTCGCTTGTCGCCGGTGGCCCCGGAGAGGTTCGAGGCGTTGTCGCGGAAGACGGTGCCACAGCCCCAGCCGCTCTGCTGGGTGTGGGTCTCGTAGCCGTTGTTGGTGGTGCGTGAGCCCTTGTTGCCCTCGACCAGGACGTCGTTGCCCTTCACATCGACCCAGGAGTCGTCGTAGTTGGCGCCGGTCAGCCCGTCGCCGTCGAAGGTGTTGCCGATGATCCTCGCGCCGGTCGTGCCCTCCTTGATGTCGATGCTCTCGCCGCCGACACCGGGGCCGATGATGTTGTTCAGGATCTGTGCGTTGTCGCTGCGGTCGGAGAGGCCGCCGGCCGAACCGACGTACACGCCCTCGCCCATGCCGCGTCCGTTCTGCCCGGTGTCGTAGATCCGGGAGTTCTTCAGAACGCCGTCGTTGCTGGAGGCACGGAAGTGGACGCCTTCCATGTCGAGGTCGTGCACGGTCACCGAGTCGATCACGACACCGTTCGCCGCGTCGGTCATGATGCCCTTCTGGCCGCCCTTGACCGTGACGCCCCGGACGGTCCAGTACGAGGCGCCGTTCAGGTGCAGCCCGTAGCCGCCGCCCGCGGTCAGGACCGCCCTGCTGGAGCCGGTGAGGGTGATCCGCGCCCCGGAGGAGCCGGGCCGTGTGGCCTTGAAGTTCCCGGTGTACGTGCCGTCGGCGAGCCGGATCGTGTCACCGGGGGAGACGGTGGTGAGCGCCGACTTGAGCTGGGCCGCGGTGCTGACCTCGATGACCGCGGCGGTCGCGGGCCCGGCGCCTGCCAGGGTGAGAGTGCCGGCGGCCAGGGTGGCGGCGAGCAGGACGGTGAGGGGGGAGCGGCTGCGCATGGGGGTGCCTTCCCGTCGGAGGAGTCGTCCAGCTGTTCTCTCGTGCGGATACGTTCCCATTCGGTTCTCGTACATGAATATGGGGCGCGTGTCTGAACGAGCGTTGCCCAGCGACGGTAGGGATGGCGGCGGGGTGCGTCAAGGTCTGGACCAGGATCGGCCGGTGATGCCGGTGATGCCGGTGATGCCGGTGATGCCGGTGGTACCGGCGAGGCCGAACCGCTCCTGCGGTATGGGCTGCTGACGCGCCGTGAACCGTCCTCACCGGGGAAAGATCCGGGTGCGGGGAATGCGCGTGTCACCCCTCGTGTTGTTTCCAAGGAATACGAGGAGGAGCGGTAACCGTGCTTGATCCGCAGAGTTTGTACGAATGGGAGCCGAAGGGCCTGGCCGTCGTCGACATGGCGCTGGCGCAGGAGTCGGCCGGCTTGGTCATGCTCTACCACTTCGACGGCTACATGGACGCGGGCGAGACCGGCGAGCAGATCGTCGACGGCCTGCTCGAAGCGCTGCCGCACCAGGTCGTCGCGCGCTTCGATCACGACCGGCTCGTCGACTACCGCGCACGGCGCCCCCTGCTCACCTTCCGGCGCGACCGCTGGACGTCCTTCGAGGCCCCGGCCCTTCAGGTGCGGGTGGTCCAGGACGCCACCGGAGCGCCCTTCCTGCTGCTGTCCGGCCCGGAGCCGGACGTCGAGTGGGAGCGGTTCGCCGCCGCCGTCGAGCAGATCGTCGAGCGCCTCGGCGTCCGGCTCACGGTGAACTTCCACGGCATCCCGATGGGCGTCCCGCACACCCGCCCCGTCGGCATCACCCCGCACGGCAACCGCACCGACCTGATGCCGGGCCACCGCAGCCCCTTCGACGAGGCCCAGGTGCCCGGTTCGGCCGAGGCCCTCGTCGAGTACCGGCTGATGGAGTCCGGCCACGATGTCCTCGGGGTCGCCACCCACGTCCCGCACTACGTCGCCAGGTCCTCCTACCCGGACGCGGCACTGACCGCGCTGGAGGCGATCACCGCGGCGACGGGTCTCGTGCTGCCCGCGCTCGCGCACTCCCTGCGCACCGAGGCGCACCGCACCCAGACCGAGATCGACCGGCAGATCGGCCAGGGTGACCAGGAGCTGATCTCCCTCGTCGAGGGGCTGGAGCACCAGTACGACGCCGTCGCCGGCTCCGAGACGCGCGGCAACCTCGTCGCCGAGCCGGTCGACCTGCCGTCCGCCGACGAGATCGGCCGCGAGTTCGAGCGCTTCCTCGCCGAGCGGGAGGGCGAGGGCTGAGCGCCCCCGCCCGGCCCGTAGGCTGCGGCCCATGCTGAAAGTGGGCCTGACCGGCGGCATCGGCGCCGGTAAGAGCGAAGTGTCGCGACTGCTCGTGAAGTACGGCGCCGTCCTGATCGACTCCGACCGGATCGCCCGTGAGGTCGTCGAGCCGGGTACTCCCGGACTCGCCGCCGTCGTCGAGGAGTTCGGGCCGGGTGTCCTGACCGCCGAAGGCGCTCTGGACCGCCCGGCACTCGGCGCGCTCGTCTTCGCCGACGCCGGGCGTCTGGCGGCGCTCAACGCGATCGTCCACCCCCTGGTCGGCGCCCGCGCGGCCGAACGGGAACGGGCGGCCCCCGAGGACGCCGTCGTCGTCCACGACGTCCCCCTCCTCACGGAGAACGGGCTCGCCCCCCTCTACGACCTGGTCGTGGTCGTCGACGCCTCCGCCGGGACCCAGCTCGACCGGCTTGTCACGCTGCGTGGAATGACGGAGTCCGACGCACGTGCCAGGATGGCCGCACAGGCCACCCGTGACCAGCGCCGGGCCGTCGCCGACCTGATCGTGGACAATGACGGGCCGCTGGAGGCGCTGGAACCGCAGGTCCGCACGGTCTGGGACGAGTTGGTCCGCAGAGCTGCCGCCCGCTGAGTCCGCGTACGGGGACGCCCCGGCCGGATGTACCGGAGTACCGGCTCCGGGGCGGACGGTGGGAAACCCGTGACGGTGGGAAACCCGTGAGGGAAGGGAAGGACGCGACCGTGCCCGAGAGCGATCCGCAGACCCACGTCATCGACTTCCCGGCGGCCGGGCAGTTGCTCGACGCCCGGGACCCCCCCGGGGTGCCGTGGGGCATCCTCGACTCGGTGATCGCCGCGCACCCGGAGCACACCACCGCCCGGCTGCTCCGGGCCCGTGCTTTCTTCGCCGCCGCCCAACTGCGTCCCGCCGAGCTGGAATTCGAGCTCGTGCTGGAGAGTGAGCCGGACAGCGCGTTCGCCCACTTCGCCCTGGCCCGCACCTTCGAGCGGGCCGACCGTCCCCAGCGGGCGACCCGGCACTTCCGCCTGGCGGCGGCGCTCGACCCGAAGCCGGAGTACCTCCGGGCCGCGAAGTTCGACGAGCAGGGCTGAGCGACCGGGCCGACGGTGTGCCGATGGTGTCACGGAGCGGGCCGACGGTGTCCGGGGCCCGGCGGACCCGGTCGACGGGGTCCGGACGCCCTAGGAGTGTCCCGAGGAAGGACCGGCCCGGCCTCCGTTCTTCCAGCCGCTGTGCCTGCCGGGCCCCGGCCGATGCGGACGGTCGTCGTCGTGGTCCGGTTGATACGGCGGGACATCGCGGCCCGGCTGATAGCGCGAGCCCTGGCGTATGCGGTACGTGATTACGCAGAGGTCGAGGATCGCGAGCAGCAGCACCGCCGCGCAGGCCGCCGCCCAGCCCGGCCGTCCGGTCAGGGAGAACGCCACCAGGCCGAAGAGCGCCCAGAGTATCCCCCACAGGCTCAGCCAGAGCCGCATCCGCAGCGGACTGCGGGCGGTCGCGGGTTCACTGCCGGTACGCATGGCGACCACCTCACTCCCCAGCATGGACCCGCCCGACGGCGTACGGAACAGAACGCGGCGCACAAGGGAGGGGCATGACGCTGCGAGCTCCGGTGCTGACCCGGCGTGATGGGTGGGGAACCTCGCTCGGTGACGGCTCGTTCGTCCTTCATGAGCGAATCTCTGGTACGCGAGGGGTACGAAGGGACCGGCCCCGGAGCCATCACGCCGGACGGGTGCGCGGTCGAGCTGTATCGCCGACTGTCCGTCGGTGAGGAGCCGGACGTGATCGCGGGCGTGGCCCCCGCCGGGGCGAGCATTCTCGAACTGGGCTGCGGGGCGGGCCGGGTGACACATCCGCTGGTGCGGCGCGGGTTCCGTGTGACGGCGGTGGACGAGTCGCCGGAGATGCTGGAGGCAGTCGTGGGGGCGCGCAGGGTGCGGAGCCCCATCGAGTCGCTGGATCTGGGCGGCGAGCGGTTCGACGTGGTGCTGCTCGGCTCCTTCCTGGTCCACGCGGGCGAGCACCGGGTGCGTGACGGGATGCTGCGCGTCTGCCGTGACCATGTGCGGGACGACGGGATCGTCCTCGTGCAGCGCGAAGGGGGCGCGCACCGCTCGGAGCTGCCGTGGGAGCGGACCGACCCGTCCGGCGGCCTGATCCGGATCGTCTCCGCGGATCCGGTGGGCGACGGTGTGCGCTCCGTGCGCGTGGAGTATCACTTCGACGACGCCCGGTGGACGCAGACGTTCCTGTCGCGGGAGCTGTCCGACGGGGACCTCGCCCGGCACCTGGAAGTGGCCGGACTCGCCGTGGACCGCGCCCTCACCGATGACGGCACCTGGCTGCTGGCCCGCCCCGTGCTCTGAGGGGCCGCGGCCGGCCGGCTCCCGTCGCCGTCCGTCCCTGTCGCTCAGTGCACGAAGCTGTAGCTGCGCCACGGACCGCTGCCCGGCGCCGTCACATCGCTGAAGCGGGTCGGTACGTACGTCGTCCTGCCGCCCGTGCAGTCGCGAGTGCGGTACAGGACGACGTCGACCAGCGTCCCGTTCTCCACCTCGTGGGCCCCCGCCGGGGCGATCCGGTGGCAGCCGCGTACCGGCGGGCTGTTCACCTGCAGCACCGCTTCGCGCTCCGTCGTGTACGTCACCTGGCCCACCGCGGTGCGGCCGAGCCCGGAGCAGCCCGAGACGGCGAGGGCGAGGAGCGAGGCTCCGGCGGCGATCCCGAGGCGGCGGTGTCGGCGGGGAACGGTGGCGGTCACGGACATGGGCGGGTCCTCGTCTGCTCGTCCGGTGCTCGTCCGGCGGTGGGGCACGTCGGGGGAGACGTGCTGGCGCTGGCCACCCTGCCCGCCGGGCGGGGCCCCGGCATCCGGCGCGCGGCCGACCGGGCGAGCCAGGGATTCGATGAGGTTCACTATGCGGCCAAATGGGGCATAAGGTGCGTAGGGATGTTATGCAGTCGGGCATGCGTCCGCTCCCACTCCTCCGAGGGGGCTGCAATGGTTGAATTCCTGGTGATCGCGTTGGTGGTCGTGCTCTGCGCGGGAGCGCTGTACGCGGCCTCCTCGGCGCGGGTGATCCGGCAGTACGAGCGCGGTGTGGTGCTGCGCCTCGGCAGACTGCGGGACGACGTGCGGCGGCCCGGCCTCACGATGGTCGTGCCGGGGGTGGACCGGTTGCGCAAGGTCAACATGCAGATCGTCACCATGCCCGTGCCCGCCCAGGACGGCATCACGCGGGACAACGTCACCGTCCGCGTGGACGCCGTCATCTACTTCAAGGTGGTCGACCCGACGAGCGCCGTCATCGCGGTGGAGGACTACCGGTTCGCCGTCTCGCAGATGGCCCAGACCTCGCTCCGGTCGATCATCGGCAAGAGCGACCTGGACGACCTGCTCTCCAACCGCGAGAAGCTGAACGAAGGGCTGGAGGTCATGATCGACAGTCCGGCGGTCAGCTGGGGCGTGCAGATCGACCGGGTGGAGATCAAGGACGTCTCGCTGCCGGAGACCATGAAGCGTTCCATGGCCCGCCAGGCGGAGGCCGACCGGGAGCGCCGCGCCAGGGTGATCAACGCCGACGCGGAGCTCCAGGCCTCGAAGAAGCTGGCCCAGGCGGCCGGGGAGATGTCCGAGCAGCCCGCCGCGCTCCAGCTGAGGCTGCTGCAGACCATCGTCGCCGTCGCGGCGGAGAAGAACTCCACGCTGGTGCTGCCCTTCCCGGTGGAGCTGCTCCGGTTCCTGGAGCGCGCGCAGCAGCCGACGGCGGAGGGAACGGACACGGGGCGGGCGGGTGGGCAGGCGTCGGCGAACGGCGCGGCCGAGCGGCCCCCGCTGTCCTCGGAAGAAGGATCACCGCCTCCGGAGGCGGAGGCGCTCGAAGGGCGGGTACCCGAAGAAGGGGCCGCAGCGGCCCCCTCGACCGCACCGACGGATTCCGAACCGTCCTCCTCCAAACCGTTCGCCCATCACTGAGCGTGCTGGACGCAGCTGCGGGGCGGGACCTGGCACAGGCCGGGTCCCGCCCCGTTGAGCTGGGGTGACGCGGCCGGATCCCGCGGTGTCGGACCTCCCGCCTAGACTCACGGAGTCAGCACATTCCGTGCCGACGGAGACCGTGGATCAGTGGATCAGCGGATCAGGTGGGAGGAGGTGGCGGACATGACGGCACGGACCCGAGAGGGCGAGCAGCGGGAGACCGGGGACACGTCCCGGACCGCCGACGCCGGACGCCTGCTGCGCTGCGCGGCGGTCTTCCTGCCCGGCCAGGTGCCCAGGGACGGCCGCATCGCCTTCTGGGACCCGCTCGTGGACGCTGCCCCGTGGCACGGCGACGGCGCGCAGGGGCGGAGCGGGACGCCCTTCGCGTACGCGGAACCCCCCGGCCGCCCCGACCCCGTTCCGTACACCACCGCCCGGCTCACGGTCGTCCGGCCGGACCCGGCGGCGGGCCCCGGGAGTGTCCGTGCCGTCGCGACGCCCGCGGCGCTGCTGTCCGTGGCCGACGCGCTGCCCCTGCTCGTCCGGGCACGTCATCACGCCTCCGCTCACCCAGCCACCCGCTGCTGGGGCGCGGCCGCGCTGCACGCCCTGCGGCTCGTCGCCCGCGGCAGGCTCCTCCCCGGACTCACGGCGGACGGTCACGACGCCTGGCGGGCGGGCCCGAGGGACGCCGAGGATGTCGCGCATCTGCGGGCGGTCGCCGCCGCCCTGCCGGCCGAGGGGCACGCCGCGCCGGTCCCCGGTTCCGAGCCGCCCCGGCTCCCCGACCCCGAGGCCCTGATCGCGGCGTTCCTGGACGCCGTCGCCGACACCCTGCCGCGCACGCCCGCCGCGGCGTTCGCGATGGGCGCGCCATTCGCCGCCCGCGAGGCCCAGTATCTGCCCCATGCCGCGGCCTGGGCCGTGGAGGTCGCCTCGGGCCTGGACGCGGGCGTGCGGGTCTCGCTGCGCCTGGACCTCTCCGCGTACGAGCTGTTCGACACCGCCGACACCTACGCGGTCACGGCCGCCCACGAGAAGGCGGAGACCCCCGGCGGATCCGCGCGGCCGGAACACCCGGACGACCCGGCGGTCCGGCACGCCGCCGCTGCCGTCGTCCAGGTCCACAGCCTCGCCGACCCGACCTACGTGGTGGACGCGGCCGCCCTGTGGAACGGCACGACGGGCGAGCCGTTCGGGCCGCGTGCCCGGGTCGACGCGGTGCTGGCGCTGCGCCGCGCCGCCCGCGTCTGGGCCCCGCTGGAACGGCTGCTGGGGCAGCCCGCCCCCGATGTGTTCGCGATCACCGAGGACGAGCTGTACGAGCTGCTGAGCGACGCGGGATCCCGGCTGGCCGCCGCCGGGGTCGAGGTGCACTGGCCGCGTGAGCTGGCCCGTTCGCTCACCGCGACCGCCGTCGTGCGGCCGGCGCCCGGATCGGCCACCGACGGCACGTCCTTCTTCGACGCCGAGCACCTCTTCGCCTTCGACTGGCAGCTGTCCCTGGGGGAGGAGCGGCTGACCGAGGCGGAGATGGACACCCTGGCCGAGGCCCACCGCCCGGTGGTGCGGCTGCGCGACCAGTGGGTGGTCGTCGACCCCGCCCTCGTACGCAAGGCGCGCAAGCGGGAGCTGGGGCTCCTGGATCCGGTGGACGCGCTCGCCGTGGCCCTCACGGGCAGCGCGGAGGTGGACGGCGAGCGGGTGGACGCCGTCCCCGCCGGGGCGCTGGCCGCCCTCCGTACGCGGATCCTCAGCCAGGACGCCACGATCGCGCCCCCGCCCGGCCTCGACGCGACCCTGCGCGACTACCAACTGCGTGGTCTGGCGTGGCTGGACCGGATGACCTCGCTCGGGCTGGGCGGCTGCCTCGCCGACGACATGGGCCTCGGTAAGACGATCACCCTCATCGCCCTCCATCTGCACCGGGCGCACCCCTCGCCCACCCTGGTGGTCTGCCCCGCTTCTCTCCTCGGCAACTGGCACCGCGAGATCAACCGCTTCGCCCCCGGCGTCCCCGTGCGCCGCTTCCACGGCACGGACCGGATGCTGAGCGACCCGGACGGCGGCTTCGTCCTCACCACCTACGGGACCATGCGCTCCAACGCGGCCCGGCTCGCCGAACAGAGCTGGGGCCTGGTCGTCGCCGACGAGGCGCAGCACGTCAAGAATCCGCACTCCTCCACGGCCAAGGCGCTGCGTACCATCTCCGCCCCGGCCCGGGTCGCACTCACCGGCACCCCCGTCGAGAACAACCTCTCCGAGCTCTGGGCGCTCCTCGACTGGACCACACCCGGACTGCTCGGCCCGCTCAAGGCGTTCCGGGCCCGGCACGCCCGGATCGTGGAGAACACCGGCACCGCCGCGGGCCTGGGCAACGAGGAGGCGGTGGAGCGGCTGTCCCGGCTGGTCCGGCCCTTCCTCCTGCGGCGCAAGAAGTCCGACCCCGGCATCGCCCCCGAGCTGCCGCCCAAGACGGAGACCGACCACCCCGTCTCCCTCACCCGTGAGCAGGCCACGCTCTACGAGGCGGCCGTCCGCGAGACGATGGCGCAGATCGAGGCGGCGGAGGGCATCGCCCGCCGGGGTCTCGTCATGAAGCTGCTGACCTCGCTCAAGCAGATCTGCAACCACCCGGCCCAGTACCTGAAGGAGGAGCCGACCCGGCTCACGGGCCGCTCGGGCAAGCTCGCCCTGCTCGACGAACTGCTCGACACGATCCTGTCCGAGGGCGCCTCGGTGCTGATCTTCACCCAGTACGTGACGATGGCGAAGCTTCTCTCCGCGCACCTCGCCGCCCGCGCGATCCCCTCCCAGCTCCTCCACGGCGGTACGCCGGTGGCCGAGCGGGAGCGGATGGTGGACCGCTTCCAGTCCGCCGAGGTCCCCGTCTTCCTGCTCTCCCTCAAGGCGGCCGGCACCGGGCTGAATCTGACCCGTGCCGCCCACGTCGTCCACTTCGACCGCTGGTGGAACCCCGCGGTGGAGGAGCAGGCCACCGACCGGGCCTACCGGATCGGCCAGACCCAGCCCGTGCAGGTCCACCGGATCGTCGCGGAGGGCACGGTGGAGGACCGGATCGCTGAGCTGCTGGAGTCCAAGCGGGTCCTCGCCGACGCGGTGCTCGGCAGCGGCGAGAGCGCCCTGACCGAGCTCAGCGACCGGGACCTCGCCGACCTCGTATCGCTGCGGAGGCCCGCATGAGCCCGCGCCCGACCACCGGCCCGGCCGCCCGGAGACCGGCCGCCCGCGCCCGGCCCGGCCCGGACGATCTGCGGCGCACCTTCGAGGCGGTGCCCGCCCGCACCTCCGGACAGGACGAGCCCTTCGCGGGCAGCTGGTGGGGCCGGGCCTGGGTGGACGCGCTGGAGTCGCTGTCGATGGACGAGGCCCGCCTCGCCCGCGGACGTCACTACGCCGACGACGGCCAGGTCGCCGCGATCACGGTCACCCCCGGGCGCGTCGTCGCCTATGTGCACGGCAGCAGGGCCCGCCCCTACCGTGCCGAGCTGCGGCTGCGCACCTTCACCGACCCCGGCTGGGAAACCCTGCTCGACGCGGTCGCCGCCCACCCCGGCCATCTGTCCGCGCTGCTGGCCAAGGAGATGCCGCACTCCTTGGCCCACACCGCCGAGGAGGCCGGTGTCCGGCTGCTGCCCGCCGCCGACGACCTCGACCCCAGCTGCACCTGCCCCGACCACGGGCGGCCCTGCAAGCACGTCGCCGCCCTCTGCTTCCAAACGGCCCTGCTGCTCGACAGCGACCCGTTCGTCCTGTTGCTGATGCGGGGCCGGGGCGAGCGCGAACTGCTGGAGGAGCTGGGCCGGCGCAACGCCGAGCACACCGCCCGCGAACGCCCCGCCGCCCCCGCCGTCCCGTCGGTCGGGGCCAGGGAGGCTCTCGCCGCCCGCTTCCTGCCGCCGCTCCCGGCCCCCCTGCCCGTACCGCCGTATCCCGGCCAGCCACCCTCGTATCCGGATCTGCCCGGCGCCCGCGACCCGTTGGGCCTGGACCACCTCGCCGCCGACGCCGCCGCCCGCGCCCACGCCCTGCTGACCACGGGCCGTGATCCGCTGGCCGGGCTCACCCCGTGGCAGGACGCGGTCCGCCTCGCCGCCGCACGGCCGACCGCCGGGCTCACCGCCACCACCCGCGCGCTCTACCGGGAGCTGGCCCGTGCCACCGGCCGCACCACCACCGACCTCGCCCGCGCCGTCGCCGCCTGGCGACAGGGCGGTGCCGAGGGCCTCGCGCTGCTGGAGACGCCCTGGGACCCGCCGGCCGGTCCCTTCGACCGGGCCCGCCCCGCGCTCGCCGCCGCCGGCTTCCCGCGCTTCACACCCCGGCGCAACCACCTCACCCACCCGCGGGGTTCGCTCCAGCTCCGCTTCGGCCACGACCACCGGTGGTACGGCTACGAATCCGATCCCGGCGCCGACGACTGGTGGCCGCGCGCAGCTCCGGAACCCGACCCGGTGGCCGCCCTCGAGGCACTGCTGGCCGGCGATGCCGTCCCGGACACCTCCGGGGCCGATCCCCTGTACGTACGGTAAAACCCTTGGCCGACGGTGAGTCGCCACTGTTAGCGTCCTCGACGTGGCGAAACTCAATCAGATCATCGCAGTGGAGAAGGGCGTCAAGTCCAAGGCACACCAGGACCTGACGGCGGCTCATCACGGCCTCCAGAAGACCGGACTGCTGGCCGGGATCTCCCGGACCTACCAGCCCAAGGACGAGGAGGGCGAACAGCTTCCGCCCGAGTCGACCCTCGTCCAGGTCAAGGCCGAGCACGTCCTGAGGGACACCGCGGCCACCCTGACCAGGCTCTTCGACGTGACCGCCACGAAGGACTGGGCGAACTGCTCGGCCAGGGCCGATGTGCTGGTCGACGGCCGGGTGCTGGTGAGCGAGGTGCCCGTGTCGTATCTGCTCTTCCTGGAGAAGCAGCTGACCGACCTCAACACCTTCGTCCGCAAACTGCCCGTGCTGGACGCCGCCGAGGCCTGGGCGCAGGACCCCTCGACCGACTCCTGGAAGACCGAGCCGGTCCGCACGGTCCGCACGAAGAAGGTGCCCCGCAACCACGTGAAGGCGGAGGCCACCGAGAAGCACCCGGCGCAGGTCGAGGTGTACTACGAGGACATCCCGATCGGGTACTGGACGACGGTCAAGTTCTCCGGGGCGCTTCCGGCGCGACGCGTCAACGAACTGCTGGACCGGATCGAGAAGCTCCAGCAGGCCGTGAAGTTCGCTCGCGAGGAGGCCAACGGCGCGGACGTCGCCGACCAGCGAGTGGGTGATGCGGTATTCGGTTACCTCTTCGGGTGACCGACCATGGATTCCCCGGCCGCCGTCTTCGGTGGCCGGGGTGCGCGAGGAGCGCAAGCTGAAACTGAAGCTTGTCGTGAAGGCGCGGTTCCAGTGGAGGTTCGACTCCTCCCTCCGGCACGGGCCGGAGTAGCCCAAGCAGGCAGAGGCAGACCGCCGTCAATCTCAGACTCTTGCTCCAGACTCAGCATTCGCCGCCGATCGCCGGATCGAACGGGCCCGGGCCCGCGCGCGTCGAAATGCCGGTTCAAGTCCGGCCCGCAGAGCTTCGATCTGCGGTGGTCCAAAGGCAGGACGCGACGACATCAGACTGACCCGGATCCTTAAACGTGCCGGCGTGCCCGATGGGCGGCACCATCAGGGCCCGGAGGCCGGCTACGCCTCCGGGCCCGCTCCCGTTTCCGGGGCTCCGGCCCCGGGCGACGGGCGCGTCATGACAGCGAGACGCCCCGCCCCGCGAAGAACCGCTCGAACTCCGTCAGCGGCAGCACGGCCGCCCGCGTCCCGGCGTCCGTCCCCGACGGGTTGTGGAAGTGGACGCCGGACCCGTCGGCCGTCCGCGCGGTCAACAGCACCAGATGCCCGCCCCGCCCCGGAGCGGGCCGCTCCGGATGCCGGATCCCGTAGTGGACGGACGCCAGCACGGTCCGGCCCGCGTCCAGCAGCCCGGAGATCTCGCCCACGTCCAGATGCCGGTGGACCGTGGCTCCGAGCCCGTACACCTCGTTGACGTACTCCGCGAAGGGCGCGTAGACCAGACCCCGGATCCGTCCGTCCACGTCCTGCGTGTACGCCCCGTACCTCAACGCCCCGTCGCGCAGCGCGAACAGGGACGGGGCGTCGACGCCGAGCGCCATGCGCAGGCAGGTCATACCGCACAGATGACCTGCCCAACGCGCGTACTCGGTGGGCGAGGGCGCCCCCGACTCCGCCCAGCCCGGATCCTCGGCCGGATCGAGCCCGCCCTCCACGATCGCCCCGACCAGCTCCGGAGTGGCGAACTGGGTGTGGACGGGGACGGGGCAGAGGGCACAGGTCACTGGCGGTATCCGTTCAGGAAGCGGCCGATGCGGCTGATCGCCGCGTCGAGGTCGTCGGCGTGCGGGAGGGTCAGGATGCGGAAGTGGTCCGGGCGCGGCCAGCTGAAGCCCGTGCCCTGCACCACCTGGATCTTCTCCCGCAGCAGCAGGTCCAGCACGAACTTCTCGTCGTCGAGGATCGGGTGGACCTTCGGGTCGATGCGCGGGAAGGCGTACAGGGCGCCCTTCGGCTTCACACACGAGACGCCGGGGATCTCGTTCAGCCGCTCCCAGGCCCTCTCGCGCTGTTCGTGCAGTCTCCCGCCCGGCGCGACCAGCTCCCGGATGGACTGCCGTCCGCCGAGCGCGGCCTGAATGGCGTACTGGGCCGGGGCGTTGGGGCACAGCCGCATGGAGGCCAGCATGGTCAGGCCCTCCAGGTAGTTGCGGGCGTGCCGGCGGGGACCGGACACAACCATCCAGCCGGAACGGAAGCCAGCCACCCGGTACGTCTTGGACAGGCCGCTGAAGGTGAGGCAGACCAGGTCGGGGGCGAGGACCGCCGCGCTGTGGTGCTCGGCCCCGTCGTACAGGATCTGGTCGTAGATCTCGTCGGCGAACACCATCAGTCCGTGCCGCCTGGCCAGATCGAGGATGCCTTCGAGGATCTCGCGCGGATAGACCGCTCCGGTGGGGTTGTTCGGGTTGATGATCACGACGGCCCTGGTCCGGTCGGTGATCCTGGCGGCCATGTCGGCGAGATCCGGATTCCAGTCGGACTCCTCGTCGCAGACGTAGTGCACGGCCTTGCCGCCCGCGAGCGTGGTCACCGCCGTCCACAGCGGGAAGTCCGGGGCCGGGATCAGCACCTCGTCGCCGTCCTCCAGCAGTGCCTGCACGGCCATGGAGATCAGCTCGGAGACCCCGTTGCCGAGGAACACGTCGTCCACGCCGATCTCGGTGAGCCCGATGGCCTGGTAGCGCTGGACCACCGCCCGCCGGGCGGAGAGGATGCCGCGCGAATCGGTGTAACCGTGCGCCTGCGGCAGCATCCGGATCATGTCCTGGACGATTTCCTCGGGAGCCTCGAAGCCGAAGAGGGCCGGGTTGCCCGTGTTGAGACGAAGGACGCTGTGGCCCGCCTCCTCCAGGGCGTTGGCGTGCTCGATGACCGGGCCCCGGATCTCGTAGCAGACCTCGTTGAGCTTGCTGGACTGCCGGAACTCCATGCGCTGCCTCCCGAGCCGAATTGCGATACTTGGTTTTACCAAGTTTCAGCTTGGAAAGTCCAACAACATGTCTAGACTGCGTCGCATGCCACGTCAGCAGCAGCCAGCAGCACCCCCCGCCCGTCGCCGGAGCTACGACCAGTTCTGCGCCACCGCCCGCGCCCTCGACTCCGTCGGCGACCGGTGGACGCTGCTGATCGTCCGTGAACTGCTGGGCGGGCCACGCCGGTACACGGACCTGCACGCCGATCTGCCCGGGGTCAGCACGGACGTGCTGGCCTCCCGGCTCAAGGACATGGAGCAGGGCGGGCTGGCCCTGCGCCGCAAGCTGCCGCCCCCGTCGGCCGCATCGGTCTATGAGCTGACCGCCCGCGGCCACGCCCTGCTGCCCGTCCTCGCCGCCCTCGCCGAGTGGGGGGCGCCCGCCCTCGCCGAGCGCCGCCCCACGGACGCGGTGCGGGCCCACTGGTTCGCCCTGCCCCTGCTCGGCGCCCTCGCCGGGCTCACCCAGGAGGGCGTCCTCGAAGTCCGGCTGGAGGAGGGCGAGTTCCACCTCCATATCGGTGGGGGAGCGGGCGTCCCGCTCCCGGCCGCCGAAGCGGTCTCCGCGGTGTACGGATACGGTCCCGCCGACCGCCCCGACGCCCGGATCTTCCTCGGCGCCGAAGTGTGTCTGGAGCTCGCGCGAGGTGGGGCGACACTCGCGGAGGCGGTGAGGGAGGGCCGCGTCGAGGTGCTCGGCGAAGGCCCGCTCGCCGCCGAACTGCGGGGCGCCTGAGCCTCCCGCGCGCAAGCGTCACGCCGCCGGTCCGGCGATGATGGAGCCGTGCGACTCGAAGCGATCACCTGGGAACGGCTGGCCGGCGAGCTGGCCCGGTACGCCGACGGGCTGTCCGCCGCCGACGGCGGGCCCTGGCTCGCGCTCGGCATCGACGGCGCGCCGGCCGCCCGCACCGGCGAGAGCGCCGAACGCCTCGCGCGGGAACTGCGGCTGCTCGGCCGCGCCGTGCTCGTGGTCTCCACCGAGGGCTTCCTACGCCCGGCGAGCCTGCGCTTCGAGTACGGGAGGCGGGACCCGGACGCGTACGCCGAGGGCTGGTACGACACCGGGGCGCTGTGGCGCGAGGTGTTCGGGCCGCTGGAGGCGGGCGGCTCCGGCCGCGTGCTGCCCGATCTGTGGGACCCCGTGACCGACCGGGCCACCCGTACCCCGTACCACTGTCTGCCCGAGGGCGGAGTGGTCCTCGTGCACGGCCCGTTCCTGCTGGGGCACTGGTTCCCGTTCGCGCTGAGCGTCCAGCTGCGGCTGTCCCCGGGGGCGCTGCGGCGACGTACGGCGGAGTCGGAACGCTGGACCCTGCCCGCCTTCGCCCGGTACGAGGAAGAGGCGGCGCCCTCGGACCGCGCGGACGTGGTGGTCCGGGCGGACGATCCGTCGCACCCCGCCTGGTCGGGGCTGCCCGGGAGCGGGTAGCCGGCGCGCGGAGCGACACGGGCGGCATCGGACGCGTGGCCCGGCATCGGCCGTCACCGGGGCGGGCGGTTGCCGCTTCCGGACGGCGGCGGCCGAGGGCTACCGGTCCGGCGGTGGCCGCCCGCCCACCGTGGCCACGGCCGCCGCCCCCGCCCGGCAGCCCTCGGCCGCCGCGGTCATGTCGTCGGCCCCGGCCAGTAGGGCCGCGAGGAACCCGCCGGTGAACGCGTCGCCCGCCCCCGTCGAGTCGACCGGCTCGCGCACCGGCGGGGCGGGGACGCGGCCGACGACCTCGCCCCCGGCGGCCACCACGGCTCCCCGCGCGCCCAAGGTGACGACGACGCGCGGGAACCACCGGCTCAACTCGGCCGCCGCGGACTCCGGTCCGGGCCGCCCGGTGAGCAGGCGGGCCTCGTCCGCGTTCGGCAGCAACAGCTCCGCCCCCTCCGCGAACTCCAGGAACCGCTTGGGGCCCAGCTCGCCGAGGAACCCGGCCGACGCCGGGTCCACACTCACCGGTACGCCCCGCTCCACGGCGGTGCGCAGGGCGAGGAGGGCGGCGGTCCGGCTCGTCGCGGCGAACAGGAGATAGCCGGAGAGATGCAGCCGCCCGACACCGTCGAGCATCATGGGCGCGAAGTCCTCGACGGCGAGCCGCAGCACCGCCCCGCCATCGGTCAGGAACGTGCGCTCCGCCGCCGCGTCGACCAGGGCGATGACGGTCGCTGTCG
Source organism: Streptomyces sp. NPDC104313 (assembly GCF_055583985.1). Taxonomy (NCBI): domain Bacteria; kingdom Bacillati; phylum Actinomycetota; class Actinomycetes; order Kitasatosporales; family Streptomycetaceae; genus Streptomyces; species Streptomyces sp. NPDC104313. Next base: position 43,834 of record NZ_JBVJMW010000001.1, on the reverse strand, counting down.
GGAACGCGTCGTCCACCGCCAGGAACGCCCGCACCCCCGCCCGCTCCAGCTCCTCCCGGTGCCAGCCGGCCGACTCCGCCCCCGCCCTGGCCAGCAGCCGGACCTCCCGACAGCCCGAACGCACTGCCCAGCAGGCGACGTTGGCCCCCGCGCCGCCCGGCAGTGTACGGATCCGGGCCGCCGTGTCCGTACCGTGGGCGAGCGCCGATCCGTAGCGCGCCACCACGTCCGTCACCACGTCCCCCACCACCAACAGCCCACCGCCCGCCGCCGGACGGTTCACCGGGAGCCCGCCGCCACGACGGCGATCCGCGCCGCCAGGGCCACGTTTGCGCGTACGGCCGAAAGGTTCGCCTCCAGCGACGCGCCTCCGGTCCGCCGCATCAGCTCATCCAGCAGGAACGGAGTGACGCCCTGCCCCGTGACGCCCCGCTCCCGGCACGCGTCCAGCGCCTCCGCCAGCACCCGGTCGTGCAGTGCCGGATCCAACTGATCCTGTTCCGCTACGGGGTTGGCGACGATCAGAGCGGCTGCCGGGCCGCCCAGCGCCTCCTTCGCCCGGATCACCTCCACCGCCTCCTCGGGGCTGTGCACCGTCCAGTCGACGGGTTGGCCCGAGCTGCTCAGGTAGAAGCCGGGGAAGTGTCCGGTGCCGTAGCCGACGATGGAGACGCCGAGGGTCTCCAGCCGCTGGAGGGTCGCCGGGACGTCGAGGATCGACTTCACCCCCGCGCAGACCACGGTGATCCCGGTGCGGGCGAGCAGCCGCAGATCGGCCGACTCGTCCTGGTTCTCGGCCCACTCCCGGTGGACGCCGCCGAGCCCGCCCGTCGCGAAGACGCCGAGTCCCGCCCGGGCCGCCAGGAACGCCGTCGCGGACACCGTCGTCGCCCCGCTCGCCCCGGCGGCGAGCGCCGGAGCGAGATCGCGGTGCCCGAGCTTGCGTACCGCCGGATCTCCGGCGACCCGCTCCAACTGCTCCTCGCTCAGGCCGATATGGGCCCGTCCGTCCAGAACGGCGATGGTGGCCGGGACAGCGTCGGCGGACCGGACGAGCCCCTCCAGCTCCCGGGCCACGGACAGGTTGCGGGGGCGCGGCAGACCGTGCGCGATGATCGTCGACTCCAGCGCCACGACGGGCAGACCGGCGCTCAGAGCGTCCCGAACCTCCCCCGAGAGCACGGGTACGTAGGCGTTCGTCCCAGGGTTCTCGTGTGCGGCGGGACGCTGGTCCGGTGGGTTCTGTGGCATGCCCCATCCCTGTCGCGGCCGGGAGGGGCGCAAACCATGGACGGACGTCCTGGGGCGGGTCCTGGCCGCAGGGTGGCCGGAAGTGGTCGCTAAGGTGACCGGCCATGACGACATATGACCAGGTCCCCGTCTCCTTCGCCGTGCACATCCCGGACGCCGAACTCGTTCCGGAACCTCTCGATCCGGCGCGGACCCTCTCGGGCGATCCCGTGGTGACGGGCAAGGTGCTGTGGGAATCGGCCGACGGCAAGCAGATCCGGGGGATCTGGCAGATCACGCCCGGCGTGGTCACCGACACCGAGGCGAACGAGCTGTTCGTGGTCGTCAGCGGCCGGGCGACGGTCGAGGTCGAGGGCGGGGCGAGGCTGGAGATCGGCCCGGGGGACGCCTGTGTCCTGCGCGAGGGCGACCGGACGACCTGGACCGTCCACGAGACGCTCCGCAAGGCGTACCACATCAGCCTCTGAGGTCCCCGGCGATGGCCGCGGTTCATGCCCACGGCCGTCTCCGCGGCAGTGGTGAGGGCCGTGGCGACGGTGACAGAGGTGCGGTCCGGCGGTGTGTCAGCCGCTGACCGTTCCCGGCCGTCGCAGGCTCCGGCGCAGGGCGAGCGCGGCGACCGGCAGGAGCAGCGCGGCGCCGATCGCGTTGAGGAGGCCGTACCCCCACTCGGCGACGATCACCCCGGCCGCCGCCCCGCCGACGGCCGCCGCCGCGTTCATGATCAGGTCCGACAGCCCCTGTACCGCCGCGTGGGCGGACCGCGGCACCGCGTCGGTGAGCAGCGCCGAGCCGGCGATCATCCCCGCCGACCAGCCGAGGCCCAGCAGGAACAGGCCCGCGGCGGTCTGCCCGTGCCGGGGCCCGGCGGTGCCCGCGAGCAGCGCGGCGCAGCTCAGCAGTCCGACGGCCAGGCCGATCACGGCCGGCCGGCCGAACCGGTCGGCCAGCCACCCCATCACCGGGGAGAACGCGTACATGCCCGCGATGTGACCGCTGATCACGAGCCCGATCAGCTGGAGACCGGCGCCGTGCCGGCCCAGGTCGACCGGGGTCATGACCATGATCGACACCATGGCGGTGTGCGACACGGTGACCGTCAGCAGGGCGAGCCGCGCCATCGGCGACTCCCGGACGGCCTCGACCCCGGCGCGCAGGGAGCTCCTCGGCGGCCCCGTCGGGCCCTCCGGGGCCAGGGCGCGGGCGGTGAGCAGCGGATCCGGACGCAGCGCGAGCGCCACGACCACCGCGGCGAGCAGGAACACGGCGGCCGAGCACAGATACGGTCCGGCGGCCTCGGGCACCGGCGTACCGCGGAACAGCCGGCTGGCCGGGTCCGAGATGTTGGGGCCCACGACCGAGCCGATCGTGGTGGCCCAGACGACGGTGGAGATCGCCCGCCCGCGCCGCTCCGGCCCCACCAGGTCGGCCGCCGCGAACCGGGCCTGGAGACCGGCCAGGGACCCCGCGCCGAACGCGGCCATGCCGAGCAGCAGCAGCGGGAAGCTGGGCAGCATCGTGGCGAGGACCACCAGACCACCGCCCAGCGCGCCGATCAGATAGGCGAGCGCCAGGCCGGACCTGCGGCCCCGGGCGGCCATCAGGGCGGCCATCGGCAGCGAGAGCAGCGCCGTGCCGACGACGGACGCGGTCGGCGCCAGCCCCGACAGCGCCTGCGACCCGCTCACCTCGGCGGCCAGTATCGGGGCCAGGGCGATGCCGACGGCCACGCCGAGGCCGCCGAGTATCTGGCTGACGATGAGCACGGCCGACGTCCGGCGCTGGAGAGCGGGCAGACCGGCGGCCGTGACCTGGGGGAGGGAGAGCGGTCGTGTCACCGGCGCAGTGTGTCACCGCCCGACCGCCGCCGTGCACCCGGGCGGGTGAACGAGCCCTGACGTGATCGATCGGGCAGGCTCAGGAGCTTCGTTCGGATCGGGCCGGATGCAAGGTGCCGGACCCCGCGAGCCCGGCATGATCCGAACGGGAGTCCCTAGAACAGCGGCCGTGGCAGGACCCCCTCCAGCGCCAGCAGCTGCCGCTTGGTCTCCAGACCGCCCCCGAACCCGCCCAGACCCCCGTCGCTCTCCACCACCCGGTGACATGGCACCACCACCGGAAGCGGATTGGCCCCCATGGCAGCGCCCACCGCCTGAGCCCCCTCCGGCCGGCCGACCCGTGCGGCCAGCTCCCTGTACCCGACGACCGTCCCGTAGGGCACCCCGGACGCCAGCTCGCGGAGCACCTCACGGTGGAACCCGGAGGTGAGCGACCAGTCCAGGTCGAGGTCAAAATCCTGCCTCTCGCCCGCGAAATACGCCGCGAGCGCGCGTATGGGCCCGGCGAGCCGAGCGGAGCCGGGCTTCTCCACCGGCACCGCGCCGAACCGGGTCCGCAACCGGTCGAGAACCGTGTCCCGCACGGCGGGGCGGGCGTGGAAGGACACACTCACCAGACCCGCCCCGGTCGCGGCGAGCAGCAGCGGGCCGATGTCGCTGTCCACGACAGTCCACTCGACGGCCCGCTCGGCATCGGTCCCGTAGCTGTTCATGCCGACCACCGTGTACGACCCGCCACTGACAGTGCCGGGCCCGTCGGCGGGAAACCGACGGGCCCGCCCCCTGCCGCGTCAGCTCGTCGCGTCACGCACCGCGTCGGGGAAGTTGGAGATGATGCCGTCGACCCCGTAGTCGCGGGCCTTCACCGCGTCCGCCGCCTTGTTGACCGTCCACGTGTTCACCCGCAGACGCTTGTCGTGCGGGCCCTTGAGCCGCTGGACGGCCGCCACGTAGTCGGCGCCGATCGTCGCGTAGGAGGGGTTGATCTGATCGGTGAACGCCGCGTACGAGGGCAGCTCGGCCACCGCCGGTGTACCCAGGAAGCCGGTCGTGATGTCGGGGCGCAGGCTGTGCACCTTCTTCACGCTGTCGGCGCCGAAACTCTGGATGACCAGCCGGCTCCGCACATGGGAGCGGTCCAGCCACCCCGACTGTCCCAGGACCCGGATGATGTCCCGCTCGATGCCCGGGTAGGCCGCCGGGCTCTTGATCTCCAGGAGCAGCTTCTGCCGGTTGCGGTCCATGCGCTGCAGGAACTGGGTGAGCGTCGGCACCCGGGCCCCGGTGAACCGCGTTCCGAACCAGCTGCCCGCGTCGAGCTTCGCCAGCTCCGCCGCGGTGAAGTCCTTGACCGCCCATGGCGCCCGGTCGGGGAAGACCTGCTCGGCGTCCGTCGTGCGCTTCAGGTTGTCGTCGTGCAGTACGACCAGCACGCCGTCGCCGGTACGGTGGACATCGTTCTCGACCCAGTCGATGCCGAGCGCGTCGGCGGCGTCGACGGCGGCGAGGGTGTTCTCCGGCGCGTAGCCCGATGCCCCCCGGTGGGCCACGACGACCGGGGCGTCCTGCCGCTCCGGAGTCTCGGGCCGGTCGGCGGGCAGCAGCAGGGCGCCGGCGCCGAGCAGGGCGGCGGCCGTGGTGGAGGCGGTGGCGGTGCGGACGAACACGGGGACTCCTCACGTCGGGAGTGTGCGGACACGCAGAGAGTGACAGCGGACCGCCAACGCCCGGCGGGGCGGCGATGGCCGCGAAATGAACGGAACCTTTGATCCCGGATGCCACCGCCCGAGCAGGGCGCGCGGCCGTGCCGATAAAATGTGCTTTCTTTGTCTGCCTGCCGGGACTCGCCCCTTGGGGGACCCTCCTCGACCCCGGGCTTTCTCGAAGGGCGTACGCGCATGCAAGGAACAGTCGACGGATTCACCTACGGCCTGGTGACCCCGGTCGCGGCTTTCCTCATGGCTGCCCTGGGAGCCGCCCTCGGACTCCGTTGCACCACCCGGTCCCTTCACGCCACACGCTCCTGGCGGGTCGGCTGGCTGGCGCTGGGTTCGCTGTCCATCGGCTCCGGTGTGTGGACCATGCACTTCGTCGCGATGACGGGCTTCACCGTCCAGGAGGCTCCGATCTCCTACGACAAACCCCTCACTTTCGCCGGCCTCGCCCTGGCCGTGCTGATGGTCGGCATCGGCATCTTCATTGTCGGGTACCGCGGCGCGACCCGCATGGCGTTGATCACGGGAGGCACCATCACCGGCCTCGGCATCGCCTCGATGCACTATCTCGGCATGGCGGGCATGCGTATGGACGCGCGGTTCGCGTACGACACCCCCCTCGTCGTCCTCTCGGTGCTGATCGCCGGGTGCGCCGCCACGGGCGCCCTGTGGGCCGCCGTCACCCTCCGGGGAGCCCTCTCCGGCCTCGGCGCGAGCATCCTGATGGCCGTCGCGGTGACCGGGATGCACTACACCGGAATGGCCGCGCTCGACGTGCACCTGCACGTGCCGCCCACCCTGCCGTCCGACCTGGCCGACGTCCTGCCCGGCGACCGGCCCGCCGAGATGATCGGCCCGATGCTGGCCGGCCCCGGCTTCTTCCTGCTCCTCGCCGCCGTGGTGCTGATGTTCGACCCCAGGGCCGTGACCGGCGATCCCGCCCCGGACCCGAGGGCCGGGAAGCGCCCGCGGAGCACCGCCCGCGAGGGGGCGGGAGGGGCTCGGTACCGCTGATCCGGGGCCGTTGTCAGTGGCGAGCCGTACGGTGGTTGCATGCGGCCCGTTTCCAAGATCGAACGTTCGGTGGCGCCCTTCGAGGTCGTCAGTTCCTACCAGCCCAGCGGCGACCAGCCGGCGGCCATCGCCGAGCTGGAGCGGCGTATCCGCGCGGACGAGAAGGACGTCGTCCTGCTCGGCGCGACCGGCACCGGCAAGTCGGCGACCACCGCCTGGATGATCGAGAAGCTGCAGCGCCCCACCCTGGTGATGGCGCCGAACAAGACCCTCGCCGCCCAGCTGGCCAACGAGTTCCGTGAGCTCCTCCCGAACAACGCGGTGGAGTATTTCGTCTCGTACTACGACTACTACCAGCCCGAGGCGTACGTCCCGCAGTCGGACACCTACATCGAGAAGGACTCCTCCATCAACGAGGAGGTCGAGCGGCTGCGCCATTCGGCGACCAATTCGCTGCTCACCCGGCGCGACGTCGTCGTGGTCGCCTCCGTCTCCTGCATCTACGGCCTCGGCACGCCCCAGGAGTACGTGGACCGCATGGTCCGGCTCACGGTCGGCGAGGAGATCGACCGCGACCAGCTGCTGCGCCGCTTCGTGGAGATGCAGTACAGCCGCAACGACCTGGCGTTCACCCGCGGCACCTTCCGGGTCCGGGGCGACACCATCGAGATCTTCCCGGTCTACGAGGAGCTCGCCGTCCGGATCGAGATGTTCGGCGACGAGATCGAGGCCCTGTCCACGCTCCATCCGCTGACCGGCGAGATCATCAGCGAGGACCCCACGGTCCACGTCTTCCCCGCCAGTCACTATGTCGCCGGGCCCGAGCGCATGGAGAAGGCCGTCGGCGGCATCGAGCGGGAGCTGGAGCGGCGCCTGGCCGAGCTGGAGAAGCAGGGCAAGATGCTGGAGGCCCAGCGACTGCGCATGCGCACCACGTACGACATCGAGATGCTCCGTCAGATCGGCACCTGCTCCGGCGTCGAGAACTACTCGATGCACTTCGACGACCGCGCGCCCGGCACCGCCCCCAACACCCTCCTCGACTACTTCCCGGACGACTTCCTGCTCGTCCTGGACGAGTCCCACGTCACGGTCCCGCAGATCGGCGCGATGTACGAGGGGGACGCCTCCCGCAAGCGGACCCTCGTCGACCACGGCTTCCGGCTGCCGTCCGCGATGGACAACCGGCCGCTGAAGTGGGAGGAGTTCCTGAAGCGGATCGACCAGACGGTGTACCTCTCGGCGACCCCGGGAAAGTACGAGCTCTCGCGCGGCGACGGGTTCGTCGAGCAGATCATCCGCCCTACCGGCCTCGTCGACCCCGAGGTCGTGGTCAAGCCCACCGAGGGTCAGATCGACGACCTGGTCCACGAGATCCGCAAGCGCGTCGAGCGCGACGAGCGGGTCCTGGTCACCACGCTCACCAAGAAGATGTCGGAGGACCTCACCGACTACTTCCTCGAGCTCGGCATCCAGGTCCGCTACCTGCACAGCGACGTCGACACCCTGCGCCGCATCGAGCTGCTGCGCGAGCTGCGCTCCGGCGAGTACGACGTGCTCGTCGGCATCAACCTCCTGCGCGAGGGCCTCGACCTTCCCGAGGTTTCCCTGGTGGCCATCCTCGACGCCGACAAGCAGGGCTTCCTGCGCTCCGGCACCTCGCTCATCCAGACCATCGGCCGCGCCGCCCGTAACGTCTCCGGCCAGGTCCACATGTACGCCGACAAGATCACCCCGGCCATGGCGCAGGCGATCGACGAGACGAACCGGCGCCGCGAGAAGCAGGTCGCGTACAACACCGAGCGCGGCATCGACCCGCAGCCGCTGCGCAAGAAGATCAACGACATCGTCGCGACCATCGCCCGGGAGGAGGTCGACACCGAGCAGCTGCTCGGCACCGGCTACCGCCAGGGCAAGGAGGCCAAGGCGCCGGTGCCCGCGCTCGGCGGCAAGGCCGCCAAGGGCGGGGCCAAGGGTAGGGCGGCCTCGCCCGGCGCGGTGCTCAGCGACCGGCCCGCGACCGAACTGGCCGGGATCATCGAGGAGATGACCGAGCGGATGCGGGCCGCTGCCGCGGATCTGCAGTTCGAGGTGGCCGCCCGGCTGCGCGACGAAGTCGGCGAGCTCAAGAAGGAACTGCGTCAGATGAAGGAAGCGGGCCTCGCCTGATCCGGGTGGTTTGGCCGGCGCGGGATCTCCACTGACGCGTGCCGGCTCCGCGCTGGTTCCTCACCCGTTCCGCGCCTGCCCCGCGCCTGTTCCGGCGTGGATTCCGGCGCGGTCTCCGAAGCGCCGGGCATGCCGCGCCGGGTGTGTTGCAAGACCGACACGAAAGCGGAGCGAGCCTGCTGCCGCCCGGGGTGGAATGCGTAGGGTGCGGGGAAACCGCACACGGATGGTTGCGGGGCAATGCCGAGAGGGGACAGCGCGTGACGGTCAATATGACCAAGGGTCAGGCCATCAGCCTGCAGAAGAGCGACGGGGGGACCCTGACGGCGGTACGGATGGGGCTCGGCTGGCAGGCGGCTCCGCGCCGTGGCCTGTTCGGTTCGCGCACCCGCGAGGTGGACCTGGACGCCTCGGCGGTGCTCTTCGCCGACAAGCAGCCGGTCGACGTCGTGTTCTTCCGCCACCTCGTCAGCGATGACGGCTCGGTCAAGCACACCGGTGACAACCTGGTCGGCGGCGCCGGCTCCGGCGGCGGCGACGACGAGGCGATCCTCGTCGACCTCCAGCGCGTGCCGGTCCACATCGACCAGATCGTCTTCACGGTGAACTCCTTCACCGGGCAGACGTTCCAGGAGGTCCGACACGCCTTCTGCCGCATTGTCGACGAGACCAACGGCCAGGAGCTCGCCCGGTACACGCTCGACGGCGGCGGCCAGTACACCGCCCAGATCATGGCGAAGGTGCACCGCGCGGGCAGCGGATGGCAGATGACAGCCCTCGGGAACCCGGCCAACGGCCGCACCTTCCAGGACCTGATGCCGTCGATCCTCCCGCACCTGTAGGTCCCGCACCGGCCCGGCACGGCCGGCACGGGAAGGGGCAGGAGCAGCTCCCGGCGGCACCCGACGCCGGGAGCTGCCCCCCATGCGGCACGCGCACGGCAACAGGGCACACACGCGTGAACAACGGCCACGCCCGTACAGGGTCATGCACGGCACGCGCGTACCCGCGATCATGCACGGCACGGCAGAACACGGCAGAACACGGCATCGCATGGAACCGCGCCCACAGACGCGCGGGCCATCGTCGAGGGGGACAGGGAAATGACGGCCGAACTGGTCCGGGGGCAGAACCACACCTTGCCCCGGACCCGTCTGGAGATCCGGGTATCGGCGGGCACGCCCGTCGTGGCCGGGGCCACCCTCGGCGACGAACGGGGCACGGTGCGCGGCGTCGAGTGGATCGCCCACCCCGGCTCGCCCCAGCTCCCCGGGCTGGAGGTCTCACAGCAGGCGGCGGCCGATCACCGCCTCGCCGTCGACCTGGAGGCGCTGCCCGCCGGCGCCCACCGGGTCACCGTGCTGCTCGCGCTTCCCGTCGGAGCGGGTGGCCCGGCGCGGTTCGGCCTGGTCCCCGCCCCCTTCGTCGCCGTCACCGGGCTCGACGGCGCCGAGATCGCCACCTTCACGCTCACCGGCCTGGACGCCGAGTCCGCGGTCAGTGCCCTGGAGCTCTACCGCCGTCAGGACGCCTGGAAGGTCCGCGCCGTGGGACAGGGGTACGCCGGCGGGCTCGCCGAGATGCTCGCCGACCAGGGCGTGGCCGAGGCCACCGAACTGGCCGGATCCATTCAGGAGGCCGTCACCCGGGGCATGGCCCGCTCGGTGGCGCCGCCGCCCCGGCCCCGGGGAGGCGAGCGCGTCCGGCAGCCCACGGGCTCCGCGGCGGACCACCGCCCGTCCACGCCGCCGCAGGCCCCGGAGCCCCCCGAGCCGCTGACCGACCCGGCCACCACGCCCCAGCCGCACACCGCCCCGGGCCCGGCCGCCGCAGGACCCGCCGCCGACGGCCCCATCAACTACGCGCACCCGCGGCGGCAGCACGCCGCACCCCCGTCGCCCCCGCCCACCGTGCCCCCGGCCCAGCCCGGACAGGCCGCGCAGCCGGTCGCCGGGGACGCCACCGGCTGGTCGATGGACGAGCGCCTCTACAACCAGATCTGGGGCATGTTCGAGGATCTGGCCCGCTCCGTCGCCGCCTACCGCAGCGCCGTGGACTTCGCCGAGTCCCGCATGGACCAGGAGCTCGACCGGGCCCTGTCCGACCCGCGCAACCGGATCGGCGGTGCGGGTGACCGTGCCCGTGAGGGGGCCCGCGCCAAGCGCGACGAGCTGACTTCCCGGGCCTGGGAGGTCCTCGACCGCGATCTGGCCCAGCTGGCCGCCGAGGCGGCCGTCGTCGAGCCCGCGCTCCCGGCCGCGTACGCCGACTGGGGCAACCCCGTCTGGCACGCTCACCGCCTCCCCACGGAGATACCGATGGCGCTGCGCATCGGCGATCTCCACCTTCCCGAGCGCACCGACCTGCGTGTCCCGCTGCTCGTCCGGCTGCCACTGGAGCGCGGGATCTGGGTGGACAGCGGACGGACGGCGTCCGAGGCGGCCGCCCTGATGGACATGGACCGACTGCGCCGACTGGCCGTGGAGGCCGCGGTCACCCACGTGGCGCGGCTGCTCGCGGTGTATCCGCCCGGTGCGTTCTCGGTGCACGTCATCGACCCGGCGGGCGCCGCGGCCGGTCCCCTCGCGCCGCTGGTCGACGCGGGTGTCCTCGCCGGGCCGCCCGCCGCCGGGCCCGGGGGAGTGGCCTCGGTCCTCACCCACCTCACCCGGCGGGTGGACCTGGTGCAGATGGCGGTGCGGGCCGGAGCGGCCGATTCGCTCCCGCCCGACCTGGACACCGGCGAGCAGCTCCTGGTGGTCAACGACTTCCCGCACGGCTTCGACGACCGGGCCGTCACCCAGCTCCGCTATCTCGCCGACGAGGGTCCCGCGGTCGGGGTGCACCTCCTGATGGTCGCGGACCGGGAGGAGGCCAGTGCGTACGGGCCCGTGCTCGACCCGCTGTGGCGTTCGCTGTTGCGGATCACCCCGGTCGCCGACAGTCACCTCGCCGATCCGTGGGTCGGGCATGCCTGGACGTACGAGCCGTTGGCCCTTCCGCCGGGCAGTCGCGTCCTGGAACAGGTGCTCGCGGCGGTGGCGGCCGCCCGCCGAGCGGGCGGCCGATGACCCGAAAAGCCGTGACAACCTGCGGTTTTGACGATTTCTTTACTCTTTCCTTTACCTTTCCTTGGCGGTGCATGTACTGTTTGCGGAACGGAGGGGAGTACTCCTTACGCGACGTCCCGTCAATACGGATCGTTATCGATCCCGGGGCGCCGGTCCGGGCGCGCACAGAGCGCGCACGGGTGGAAGAGACCTCCGGCAGCGACGACGCTGATCAGTAGCCGTAGCGAACTGCCGGAGGCGCAGTGGACGTTTCATGGACCGTATGGGTTCTGACCATTCTTGGTCTGTCAACCCTCATCGCCGTCGACTTCTTCATCGGGCGCAAGCCCCATGACGTGTCGACCAAGGAAGCCGGAATCTGGACGATCGTCTGGATCGCCCTGGCCGTTCTCTTCGGATTCGGCCTCATGGCCTTCGGTGAGGGCCAGGCCTCCGGCGAGTTCTTCGCCGGATTCATCACCGAGAAGTCGTTGAGCGTCGACAACCTCTTCGTCTTCGTCCTGATCATGGCGAAGTTCGCGGTGCCCTCGCAGCTCCAGCAGCGCGTGCTGCTCATCGGTGTGCTGATCGCCCTGGTGCTCCGGGCCATCTTCATCGCCGCCGGCGCCGCCGTGATCGCGAACTTCTCGTGGGTGTTCTACATCTTCGGCGCGTTCCTGATCTACACCGCCTGGAAGCTCATCCAGGAGGCGCGGGCCGACGAGGAGGACGACGACTTCGAGGAGAACCGTCTCCTCAAGTCGATCGAGCACCGCTTCGGTGTCGCCGACAAGTACCACGGCACGAAGCTGTTCATCCGGCAGAACGGCAAGCGCATCATGACCCCGCTGATGGTGGTCATGCTCGCCATCGGTATGACCGACGTGCTGTTCGCGGTGGACTCGATCCCGGCGATCTTCGGCCTGACCCAGGACCCGTACATCGTCTTCACGGCCAACGCGTTCGCTCTGATGGGTCTGCGCCAGCTGTACTTCCTCATCGGCGGTCTGCTGAAGAAGCTGGTCCACCTCAGCTACGGCCTGTCGGTGATCCTCGGCTTCATCGGCGTCAAGCTGGTGCTGCACGCCCTGCACGAGAACGGGGTGCACGTGCCCGTCATCTCCATCCCGTTCTCCCTCGCCTTCATCTGTGGTGTCCTGGTGATCACCACGATCACCAGCCTCATCGCCAGCAAGAAGCAGGCGGCGGCAGAGGCGGAGAAGGACGGCAAGGCGGAGACCGCCGGCCCGGCCGACGAGGAGAGCAAGAGCATCAACAACAGCTGACCCCGGGCCGCCCCGAGCGGCACAGGGACACACCGGCAGCGGCCGGGGCGGTAACGGCGAATGCCGTCCGCCCCGGCCGCTTCTGTATGCGTACACGGGAGATGTGCGCGGGCTACCAGCCGCGGGCGCGCCACTCGGGCAGCTGGGGCCGCTCGTCGCCGAGCGTCGTGTCGTGTCCGTGGCCCGGGTAGACCCACGTCTCGTCGGGCAGCCGGTCGAACAGCTTCGTCTCGACGTCGTGCAGGAGGCTGGCGAAGGCCTCGGGGTTCTTGTTCGTGTTCCCGACCCCGCCGGGGAAGAGGCAGTCCCCGGTGAACAGGTGCGGGGCGCCGTGCGGGTCGTCGTAGACCAGGGCGATGGAGCCCGGGGTGTGGCCGACCAGGTGGCGGGCGGTCAGCTCGACCCGGCCGACGGTGACGGTGTCGCCGTCCTCGACCAGGACGTCGGTCGGGACGGGGATGCCCTCGGCGTCGTAGCGACCCGCGTACGTCCGGGCGCCGGTGGCACCGACCACCTGGGCCAGAGCCTGCCAGTGGTCCCCGTGCCGGTGCGTGGTGACGACGGAGGAGATCCCGTCGTCACCGATCAGCGCGAGCAGGGTCTCCGGCTCGGCGGCCGCGTCGATCAGCAACTGCTCGCCGGTCGCCCGGCAGCGCAGCAGATAGGCGTTGTTGTTCATCCCGCCGACGGCGACCTTGGAGATCATCAGATCCGTCAGTTCGTGCACGCTCGCCGGTCCGCCGGCCTTCACCGCTCCGCTGTACGTCATACGGCCCAGCCTATAGCGGGGGCAGCGCGGGCAAGGGGCCCCCGGCCACGGTCAGGGCGGAGCCGTCGCGACGGCCGCAGAGCCAGCCCAGCAGCTCGGCGGCGGGCCCCTGCACGGTCACCAGGGCGCTCGGCGGGCCGCCGCCGGTGGACCAGGTGTGGCCGTCCAGGTCGGTCAGCGCGGTGGCGGGCACGTCCTGGTTGCCCAGGAAGCGCTCGGTCAGGAAGGCGATCTCCCGCGACACGAACTCCGCGGACAGGTCCTCCAGCTCGTGGCCGACGTCGAGGTCAACGTGGTGCAGCTCCACCTCGACCCAGCGCCGGAAGGGCACCCGGGCCGCGGAGTCCGTCACATTGTTGCGCAGGGTGACCGTACGGGACCAGTCGGCGGGTTCGGCGGCGACCGCCAGGAAGCCCTCCGCGCTCTCCCGCAGGTCGGTCAGCTGCTCGGCCGCCGGGCGGGGGGCGCCGTCGGCGATGTCGGCGTCCCGGGTTTCGCTGCTCGCGTACATCGGGAGGCCCCGGAGAACATTTCCGAGTGCGTCGGCGTTACGTGACAGGTGGGCCAGAACATGGCCCCGACTCCAGCCGGGCAACCGTGACGCCCCGGCGACCGAGACGTTGTCCAGTTCACCGGCTGCGTCGAGCAGTCGTGTCGTCGCCTCGCGTACAGCTCCCAGGTCGTGCGCATGATCAATCATGCGGCCGAGCCTAGCTCCGCCACTCATTCGGGTGAAGGAGCCCGAGGGTGGCCGTAAATCGAATGTGCGTGCTATACGCTCGGAATCGAAAGCTTCTTACACCGCTGTGGCGCCCCCCATACCCTGGGAGAGGGGCTCAGCTCCCCCGCTTCTCTCCAGAAAGGTGCGGACCGGCGTGGCCGACCGTCTCATCGTCCGTGGCGCGCGCGAGCACAACCTGAAGAACGTCTCGCTCGACCTGCCCCGCGACTCACTCATCGTCTTCACCGGGCTCTCCGGGTCGGGCAAGTCGTCCCTCGCGTTCGACACGATCTTCGCCGAGGGGCAGCGCCGCTACGTGGAGTCGCTCTCCTCGTACGCCCGGCAGTTCCTCGGCCAGATGGACAAGCCGGACGTCGACTTCATCGAAGGTCTCTCGCCGGCCGTCTCCATCGACCAGAAGTCGACCTCGCGCAATCCGCGCTCGACGGTCGGCACCATCACCGAGGTCTACGACTACCTCCGGCTGCTCTTCGCCAGGATCGGCAAGCCGCACTGCCCCGAGTGCGCCCGCCCCATCTCGCGCCAGTCGCCGCAGGCCATCGTCGACAAGGTCCTCGGCCTGCCGGAGGGCAGCCGCTTCCAGGTCCTCTCGCCCCTGGTGCGTGAGCGCAAGGGCGAGTTCGTCGACCTCTTCGCCGACCTCCAGACCAAGGGCTACAGCCGGGCCAGGGTCGACGGCGCCACCATCCAGCTCGCCGAGCCGCCCACGCTCAAGAAGCAGGAGAAGCACACCATCGAGGTGGTCGTCGACCGCCTCACCGTCAAGGACAGTGCCAAGCGTCGGCTGACCGACTCGGTCGAGACCGCGCTCGGCCTCTCCGGCGGCATGGTCGTGCTCGACTTCGTCGACCTCCCCGAGGACGACCCCGAGCGCGAGCGGATGTTCTCCGAGCACCTCTACTGCCCGTACGACGACCTCTCCTTCGAGGAGCTGGAGCCGCGCTCCTTCTCCTTCAACTCGCCCTTCGGTGCCTGCCCCGACTGCACCGGCATCGGCACGCGGATGGAGGTCGACCCGGAGCTGATCGTCCCGGACGAGGAGAAGTCCCTCGACGAGGGCGCGATCCATCCCTGGTCCCACGGCCACACCAAGGAGTATTTCGGCCGCCTCATCGGCGCGCTCTCCGAAGCGCTCGGCTTCCGTACGGACATCCCCTGGGCCGGGCTGCCGCAGCGGGCCAAGAAGGCCCTGCTGTTCGGCCACAAGATCCAGACCGAGGTCCGCTACCGCAATCGGTACGGGCGCGAGCGCGCCTATACCACCCCCGCCTTCGAGGGCGCGGTGCAGTTCGTCAAGCGGCGTCACACCGAGGCCGAGAGCGACTCCAGCCGGGAGCGCTTCGAGGGCTACATGCGCGAGGTGCCCTGCCCGACCTGCGAGGGCACCCGGCTGAAGCCGATCGTGCTCGCGGTGACGGTGATGGAGAAGTCCATCGCCGAGGTGTCCGCGATGTCGATCAGCGAGTGCGCCGAGTTCCTCGGCCGCCTCAAGCTGAACGCCCGGGACAAGAAGATCGCCGAGCGGGTGCTCAAGGAGGTCAACGAGCGGCTGAAGTTCCTTGTCGACGTCGGCCTGGACTATCTGTCGCTGAACCGCGCGGCCGGCACCCTGTCCGGCGGCGAGGCCCAGCGCATCCGGCTGGCCACCCAGATCGGCTCCGGCCTGGTCGGTGTGCTGTATGTCCTGGACGAGCCGTCCATCGGCCTGCACCAGCGCGACAACCACCGGCTCATCGAGACCCTGGTCCGGCTCCGCGACATGGGCAACACGCTCATCGTCGTCGAGCACGACGAGGACACCATCAAGGTCGCCGACTGGGTCGTCGACATCGGCCCCGGCGCGGGTGAGCACGGCGGCAAGGTCGTCCACTCCGGTTCGCTCAAGGAGCTCCTGGCCAACAAGGAGTCGATCACCGGCCAGTATCTGTCCGGCAAGCGGTCCATCACGACCCCCGACGTCCGCCGGCCGGTCGACCCGGGACGGGGCCTCACCGTCCACGGTGCCCGGGAGAACAACCTCCAGGACATCGACGTCTCCTTCCCGCTCGGCGTCCTCACCGCCGTCACGGGCGTCTCCGGGTCCGGGAAGTCGACGCTGGTCAACGACATCCTCTACACCCACCTGGCCCGCGAGCTGAACGGCGCCAAGTCGGTGCCCGGCCGCCACACCCGGGTCGACGGCGACGATCTCGTCGACAAGGTGGTGCACGTCGACCAGTCACCGATCGGCCGGACGCCCCGGTCCAACCCGGCGACCTACACCGGAGTCTTCGACCACGTCCGCCGGCTCTTCGCCGAGACGATGGAGGCGAAGGTGCGCGGCTATCTTCCGGGCCGCTTCTCCTTCAACGTCAAGGGCGGCCGCTGCGAGAACTGCTCCGGCGACGGCACGATCAAGATCGAGATGAACTTCCTGCCCGATGTGTACGTTCCGTGCGAGGTCTGCCACGGAGCGCGCTACAACCGGGAGACCCTGGAGGTCCACTACAAGGGCAAGTCCATCGCCGAGGTGCTGGACATGCCGATCGAGGAGGGCCTGGAGTTCTTCGAGGCCGTCCCGACGATCGCCCGCCACCTCCGTACGCTCAACGAGGTCGGCCTCGGCTATGTGAGGCTGGGCCAGTCCGCGCCGACCCTCTCCGGAGGTGAGGCGCAGCGCGTCAAGCTGGCGAGCGAGCTCCAGAAGCGCTCCACCGGCCGCACGGTCTACGTCCTGGACGAGCCGACCACCGGTCTGCACTTCGAGGACATCAGCAAGTTGATCACCGTGCTCTCCGGCCTGGTGGACAAGGGCAACACCGTGATCGTCATCGAGCACAACCTCGATGTCATCAAGACCGCCGACTGGGTCGTCGACATGGGCCCCGAGGGCGGCAACGGCGGTGGCCTGGTGGTCGCCGAGGGGACACCGGAGCAGGTCGCCTCGGTCCCCGCCAGCCACACCGGGAAGTTCCTCCAGGGCGTCCTGGACGCGGACCGCATCAGCGAGGCCGCGGTGCCCTCCGGGCGGGGGACGACCCGTAGGACGGCCGCCCGCAAGACCGCCCCGGGGAAGAAGACGGCCGCCGCGGCCAAGAAGGCCGCGGTGACCAAGGCGAATGCCACGGGCGCCAAGGCGGGTACGGCCAGGGCCGCCACCAAGACGGCCGCCCCGAAGAAGGCCACCCGCGCCCGCAAGGCCTGAGTGAGGCCCGAGCGGTCGTCCCGCCCGACAGCCGCTCGCCCCTCGGGGGCGACGGCGGCCCCCACAGCACGAAGGGGGCCGCCGTCGCCCGTCGGTGCGGTGCTCCGGCCCGGTCGCAGGGCTTCCGATCCCCGCCGGTATCGTCGGTTCTGTCACCGGCCCGCAGGGCCGCCGTCGCCGCACCATCCTGTTCGGCGACGCGGATCCACCGTGATCCACCCCCGAACAGCCCGCCCCACCGTGATCCACCCCGAACGACAACCCGTGGAGTCCGCATGCCCGGCCTGCCCGCCGCCCGCCGTACCGTGCTGAAGGGCGCCGCGCTCGCCGGCGCCGCCGGGCTGGGAGCGGCCGCCTGCTCCACCGAGTCCAAGCTCGGCCACGCCAAGAACCCCACCCCCACCGCTCCCGTGGATCTCGGGGCCGCCTCCGAGGTGCCCGTCGGCGGGGCCAAGCTCTACCGCGAGCAGCGCCTGGTCGTCGTCTGCCCGGCGAAGGGCGAATACAAGGCGTTCAGCGCCCAGTGCACCCACGGCGGCTGTGTCCTGGACAAGGTCGAGGGCACCGAGGGCCACTGCCCCTGCCACGGCAGCCGCTTCGACATGACCACCGGCAAACCGGTGAAGGGCCCGGCCACCGTGCCGCTGCCCGCCGTCCCGGTCACCGCCGAGGGCGGAAAGCTCGTCGCGGGCCCCGACGCCTGAAGCGGAGCCTCGGCCCGACGCCCGACGCCCGACGCCCGACGCCCGACGCCCGACGCCCGAAGCGGAACCGCGGCCCGACGCCTGACGCGGAACCGCAAGCCCCGACGCCCGACGCCCGACGCGGAACCGCAAGCCCGGCGCCCGGTGCGTCATCGCGGCCCCGACGCCTGAAGGCCGGCCGTCACGACGGCCGAGGCCCTCACTCCCAGTCCCAGTCGACCCCGATCAGTCCGGGCCGTACGGTCTCCTCCACCAGGTGCACGGTCCGGTGCCGGCCGGTCAGCGTGAGGTCCTGGCGGGCCCCGCGCGCCGCCCCCGCCGAAGCCTGGGCGAACCGGCGGCACCGCACCGGGAGCGCCGCCTCGTCGAAGCCGACCTGGAGCACGTACTGCCCGCCCCCGAAGGTGAAGCCGCGCATGTACTCGCCGCCGGCTCCGCCCGTACCGTCCTCGAAGCCGTAGCCGAAGAGGTACGTCTCACCGGACCGCAACCGGGTGTCGAAGAGCAGCTCCGCCACCAGCACCCTCGCGTCCCGGTCCCAGCGGACCCGGCCCGTCCGGCAGTTCTCCAGGGCCCGCACCACGATCCGCGACGGGTCGCAGCCGGGGTCGCCCCGGTGGACCGCGAGATAGCGGTCGACGCCGTCCCGATGCGCGCGCACCACGTGCTGCGACGTGCGGCCCAGCAGCTCTCGCCGCGCCCCGATCCGTACCCGCTCCTGGTGCCCCACCGTGTGCAGACCGCCGTCCACGGGTGACTCCATCGCCGTGAGGAGCCGCTCCACCGAGCCCGACGCCTCCATGAGTGAGCGGTACGAACGGCCGGCCGGGCGGTCCCCGTCCGCCGGCGCGTCACCGTCGCGCAGCAGCCGCAGCAGCGAGTCGTCCGGCAGCGCGAGCACCTCCTCCAACGCCCGAACGGCCCGCAACGACTCGGCCCGCCGGGGCCAGCGCACCCCCTGCTGCCAGTAACTGAGACTGGTCACCCCGAGCTTGACGCCCCGGTGCGCCAGATGGTGCTGCACCCGCTGGAGCGGCAGCCCGCGTACCGACAGAGCGGTCCGCAGCGCCAGGTGGAACGGTCCGGTCCGCAGTACCTGCGCCAGTTCGGTCTCGGTCTGCCGCATGGTGGGCCTCCGGTGAACGTTCACGTGGGAAGTGGCGACACCTCCCCCGGTGGGATGCGGGGGAGCAGGTGACGGGACAGAGCCGTTCACACGGACGCCGTGCCGTTCACACCGTGATGTCACCTCGCATTGAAGCGTGTTGACCTGCTCCGGACAACGCCGGATGCTCCTCATCAGCGTCCGGACGCGCTCCTCCGATCCCCACCCCCGCATTGGGAGGAACGCCATGCGCAACCGAAGAGTCAGGCCCGGAAGGTCCTCGTTCACCGCCCTCCTGGCCGCCATCCTGCTCGCCGTCCCCGCGGGCACCGTCACCGCCGCCCAGTCCCCGGACGGGGCGGGCTCCACCATCGCCGCCGCCCAGCGGCTCAACATCACCATGCAGGCGCAACAGCAGACCAACTGGTGCTGGGCGGCCGGCGGCAACACCATTGCCGCCTGGTTCGGCCGCAACTACACGCAGAACCAGTTCTGCAACGCCGCCTTCAACCGCAGCCAGAACTCCCAGTGCCCCAACTCACAGGCCACCCTCGGCAACGTCCAGACCGGACTGTCCTGGGCCGGGGTCAGGCCCGGCAGTTACGTCACCGGCTGGCTGCGCTACCCGGTCGTGCAGGCCGAGATAGCCGCCCAGCGCCCCATCGAGACCCGTATCCAGTGGTCGTCCGGCGGCGGCCACATGCATGTCATCTACGGGTACGACGACGCCAACAGCTGGGTCTACTGGGGCGATCCGTGGCCCTCCAGCGGCCGCTACAACTGGGCTTCTCACGCCTGGTACATCAACAACAACGAGTTCTCCTGGACCCACTCGCTCTACCGGATCGGGGCGTGAGGTCATGAACTCCACCACCCGGCGCATCGCCGTCGCCACCGCCCTCACCGGCGCCGCCCTGTTCACCGCCGCCGCTCCCGCCCTCGCCGACGACGGCCGGGCGGCCCCGCCGAAGCTGACCGCCGCCACCCTCGACGCGGCCCACGAGGCCGCCACCGAGCCCGCGACCCTGGACACCCTGTCCCGCTTCTTCGCCCGGGAGGGCGCGGTGAGCAGGGCGGCGAGCGCTCCCAGGATCGAGGGGAGGTCCGTTCCCGTCCGCACGCTCTCCGCCGCCTTCGTCGCCGGGAAGCGGGGGGCCGCCCCGAGCACCCTGGACTACCTGGCCAGCACCGCCGTCTCCTCCGACGGCCAGAAGGCCTCCCTGTGGACGGTCCCCGGGGCGGGCGGCGACGGCTGGCAGGTGGTGAACATCGCCACAGGCGACGACGAGGCCCGTTACGACGCCCAGGGGGCCCGCGCGCTCCCCGGCGGCACCGTGTTCCGCGAACCGCAGATCGACGCCTGGTACGTCCACGACGGCTCCCGCGTCTTCCCGCTGGACAAGGACGCGAAGACCGCAGTGGGAGCGAAGGGCACCACGCTCGACGCCTACCGGACCCGGGTCCAGGAGGCGTACGGCGACAAGCTGCCCGGCTCCGGATACGCCCGCTCCGGCAAGGCGGGCGGCTACGGCCCCGACGCGGTCACCGGCACCGGGGGAGCCCCGGCGGCCGTACCCGCCCCCGGCCCGGTCACCGGACCGGCCGCGGACCGGGCCGGTGACCCCGCCGGGAGCCCCGCGCTCGCCGGCGCGGCGTCCGGTTCGCCGGACACGGCCCTGACCGCCGTGTCCACGACCGCCGGGGCCGGGGCGCTGCTCGCCCTGGCCCTGGGCGCCGCCGCCGCGCTGCGCCGCCGCAACCGTGCCGGGCGACCCCCGGCCACGGACGCCTGAGCAGCGGCTCCACCGGCCCACAGGCCCGCGCTCCGGGGTGCGAACATCCCACGGCACCCCGGAGCGCGGCACCACCCGAGGACGACGCGCTGTCACTGCCCGCAAGTAGGGTGTGAGACATGGCAGACCCCTCCAGCTACCGCCCCAAGCCGGGACAGATCCCCGACTCCCCGGGGGTCTACAAATTCCGCGACGAGCACCGCCGGGTGATCTACGTCGGGAAGGCCAAGAACCTGCGCCAACGCGTGGCCAACTACTTCCAGGACCTCGCCGGACTCCATCCGCGTACGCGCACGATGGTCACCACCGCCGCGTCCGTCGAGTGGACGGTCGTCTCCACCGAGGTCGAGGCGCTCCAGCTGGAGTATTCCTGGATCAAGGAGTTCGACCCCCGGTTCAACGTCAAGTACCGCGACGACAAGAGCTATCCGTATCTCGCGGTCACCCTCAACGAGGAATTCCCCCGCGTCCAGGTCATGCGCGGCGCCAAGAAGAAGGGCGTGCGCTACTTCGGTCCCTACGGCCACGCCTGGGCGATCCGCGAGACGGTCGACCTGATGCTCCGCGTCTTCCCCGTCCGTACCTGCTCCGCCGGGGTCTTCAAGAACGCCGCGCGCACCGGCCGCCCCTGCCTGCTGGGCTACATCGGCAAGTGCTCGGCCCCCTGCGTCGGCCGGGTCACCCCCGAGGAACACCGGGCGCTGGCCGATGACTTCTGCGACTTCATGGCCGGCCGCACCGGCGCCTACATCCGCCGCCTGGAGAAGGACATGACGCGGGCGGCGGAGGAGATGGAGTACGAGCGGGCCGCCCGTCTCCGCGATGACGCCGAGGCCCTCAGGCGGGCCATGGAGAAGAGCGCCGTCGTCCTCGCCGACGCCACCGACGCCGACCTGATCGCCGTCGCCGAGGACGAGTTGGAGGCCGCACTCCAGATCTTCCACGTGCGCGGCGGCCGGGTGCGCGGCCAGCGCGGCTGGGTCACCGACAAGGTCGAGGCGGTCGACACGTCCGGCCTCGTCGGGCACGCCCTCCAGCAGTTGTACGGGGAGGAACGCGGCGACGCCGTCCCCAAGGAGGTCCTGGTCCCCGCCCTCCCGGAGGACGCCGAAGCGGTCTCCCAGTGGCTCGCCGAGCGCCGGGGCTCCCAGGTCAGTCTGCGCATCCCGCAGCGCGGCGACAAGAAGGACCTCATGGTCACCGTCCAGCGCAACGCCCAGCAGGCGCTCGGGCTGCACAAGACCAAACGCGCCTCCGACCTGACCACCCGCTCCCGCGCCCTGGAGGAGATCACCGAGGCGCTGGGCCTGGACACCGCCCCGCTGCGCATCGAGTGCTACGACATCTCCCACCTCCAGGGCGAGGACGTGGTGGCCTCCATGGTCGTCTTCGAGGACGGCCTCGCCCGCAAGAGCGAGTACCGCCGCTTCCAGATCAAGGGCTTCGAGGGCCAGGACGACGTCCGCTCGATGCACGAGGTGATCGGCCGCCGCTTCAAGCGCTACCTCCAGGACAAGGAACGCACGGGGGAGTGGGAGGAGACGCCGGAGGCCGTCCCCGCCGCCACGGGCCCTGCTCCTGGCCCCGCCGCCACGGGCCCCGTCCCCGCCCCGGCCGTCACCGCCGCCTCCCCGGACGACGAGCCCAAGCCCCGGGAGGACGACGGACGGCCCAAGCGGTTCGCCTACCCGCCGCAGCTCGTCGTCGTCGACGGCGGGCAGCCCCAGGTCGCCGCCGCCAAGCGCGCCCTGGACGAGCTGGGCATCGACGACATCGCGGTCTGCGGCCTCGCCAAGCGCCTGGAAGAGGTCTGGCTCCCCGATGACGACGATCCGGTCGTCCTGCCCCGCTCCAGCGAG
This sequence comes from Streptomyces sp. NPDC104313, assembly GCF_055583985.1. Lineage (NCBI taxonomy): Bacteria > Bacillati > Actinomycetota > Actinomycetes > Kitasatosporales > Streptomycetaceae > Streptomyces > Streptomyces sp. NPDC104313. Next base: position 21,355 of record NZ_JBVJMW010000001.1, on the reverse strand, counting down.
GGCCTCTACCTCCTCCAGCGCGTCCGGGACGAGGCCCACCGCTTCGCCATCACCTACCAGCGCGCCAAACGCGCCAAGCGCATCCGCAGCAGCCCCCTCGACGAGGTGACAGGGCTCGGCGAGACCCGGAAGCAGGCCCTCATCAAGCATTTCGGCTCGGTGAAGAAGCTCCGGCAAGCGACAATCGACGAGATCTGCGAGGTCCCCGGGATAGGGCGAAGGACGGCGGAATCGGTGGCCGCAGCCCTCGCCTCGGCCACTCCCGCGGCACCTGCCGTGAATACGGCCACAGGAGAGATCATTGAAGAGGACGACGGGGGCAGCTCATGACCGGGAACAGCCACGAGGCCGCACAGAACAGCGCGGCGCACGAGGACCGGGACACCACCGGCCAGGACACCACCGGCCGGGACACCACCGGCCGGGACACCACAGACCGAGCAGACGGAGCAGCAGACGTGAGTACGAACGCCCCGAACGAGACGGGTGAGGCGGCCATCCCCGAGCTGGTGATCATCTCCGGGATGTCGGGCGCCGGCCGCAGCACCGCCGCCAAGTGTCTGGAGGACCTCGGCTGGTTCGTCGTCGACAACCTGCCGCCCGCGCTGATCCCCACCATGGTGGAGCTCGGCGCCCGCTCGCAGGGCAACGTGGCCCGGATCGCCGTCGTCGTCGACGTACGCGGCCGGCGCTTCTTCGACAACCTCCGCGAATCCCTCGCGGACCTGGAGGCCAAGCACGTCACCCGGCGGATCGTCTTCCTGGAGTCCTCCGACGACGCCCTGGTGCGCCGCTTCGAATCCGTCCGTCGCCCGCACCCCCTCCAGGGTGACGGCCGCATCGTGGACGGCATCGCGGCCGAGCGCGACCTGCTGCGCGAGCTGCGCGGCGACGCCGACCTGGTCATCGACACCTCCAGCCTCAACGTGCACGAGCTGCGGGCCAAGATGGACGCCCAGTTCGCGGGCGAGTCGGAGCCGGAGCTGCGGGCCACGGTGATGTCCTTCGGCTACAAGTACGGCCTGCCCGTCGACGCCGACCTGGTCGTCGACTGCCGCTTCCTGCCCAACCCGCACTGGGTCCCCGAGCTGCGCCCCTTCACCGGCGTCAACGAGGAGGTGTCCGACTACGTCTTCGACCAGCCGGGCGCCAAGGAGTTCCTCAACCAGTACACCGAGCTGCTCCAGCTGATCGCCGCCGGCTACCGCCGTGAGGGTAAGCGGTACGTGACCATCGCCGTGGGCTGCACCGGCGGCAAGCACCGCTCCGTCGCCATGTCGGAGAAGCTCTCGGCCCGCCTCGCCGCCGAAGGCGTCGAGACCGTCCTCGTGCACCGCGACATGGGGCGAGAGTGACCGGACGCAATCTGCGGATGCGGCGCCTGAGCCGCGCCACCTCGGCGCTCTCGGGCCGTAAGCGCGCCGCTCAGCCCAAGGTCGTCGCGCTCGGCGGCGGTATGGGTCTCTCGGCGTCCCTGACGGCGCTGCGCCGGATCACCGGCGATCTCACGGCTGTGGTCACCGTCGCCGACGACGGCGGCTCCAGCGGCCGGCTGCGCGAGGAGCTGGGCGTGCTGCCGCCCGGCGACCTGCGCAAGGCGCTCGCCGCGCTGTGCGGCGACGACGACTGGGGCCGGACCTGGTCCCAGGTCGTCCAGCACCGCTTCGAGTCCAAGGGGGACCTCCACGGGCACGCGGTCGGCAATCTGCTGATCGTGGCCCTCTGGGAACAGCTCGGCGACCCTGTCCAGGCGCTCGACCTGGTCGGCAAGCTGCTCGGCGCGCACGGGCGGGTGCTGCCGATGTCGGCCGTCCCGCTGGAGCTCCAGGCGCTGGTCAAGGGCCACGACCCCGACCTGCCCGACGCGATCGTCACCGTGCGCGGCCAGGCCACGGTGGCGCTCACGCCCGGCGAGGTGCAGTCCGTGCATGTGGTCCCGCCCGACCCGCCGGCCGTCCCGGAGGCCGTGGAGGCGGTCCTGGACGCCGACTGGGTGGTGCTCGGTCCGGGCTCCTGGTTCTCCTCGGTGATCCCGCACCTGCTCGTGCCGGAACTGCTCGACGCGCTGGTCACCACGAAGGCCCGCAAGGTCCTCTCGTTGAACCTCGCACCCCAGCCCGGTGAAACAGAAGGCTTCTCACCGCAGCGTCATTTGGAGGTTTTGGGGCGACACGCCCCTAAACTCGCCTTGGACGTGGTGCTGGCCGATGAGGCCGCCGTGCCCGACCGTGAGTCACTCGCCGATGCCGCACTACGGCTCGGAGCCGCGGTCGAGCTGGCGCCGGTGGCATCGCCCGACGGCGTTCCGGTCCATGATCAGGAGCTGTTGGCCGCCGCGTACGACCGTATTTTTCGGATGCATGGAAGGATCGGCCCATGGCGATGACGCCAGCGGTGAAGAACGAAATCTCTCATCTTCCCGTCACCCGGACCTGCTGCAGGAAAGCAGAGGTCTCGGCGATTCTTCGGTTCGCGGGCGGCCTGCACCTGGTGAGCGGCCGGATTGTGATCGAGGCGGAGCTGGACACCGGCAACGCCGCACGCCGCCTCAAGCGCGACATCCTGGAGATCTTCGGGCACAGCTCGGAGCTGATCGTGATGGCCCCCGGCGGACTGCGTCGCGGCTCGCGCTATGTCGTACGGGTGGTGGCGGGCGGCGACCAGCTGGCCCGCCAGACCGGTCTGGTGGACGGCCGGGGCCGTCCGATCCGCGGGCTGCCCCCGCAGGTGGTCTCGGGGGCCACCTGCGACGCCGAGGCGGCCTGGCGCGGGGCGTTCCTCGCCCACGGCTCGCTCACCGAGCCCGGCCGCTCCTCCTCGCTGGAGGTCACCTGCCCGGGACCGGAGGCGGCCCTCGCCCTGGTCGGGGCGGCGCGCCGGCTCTCCATCGCGGCCAAGGCCCGCGAGGTCCGCGGCGTGGACCGTGTGGTGGTCCGCGACGGCGACGCGATCGGCGCCCTGCTGACCCGGCTCGGCGCCCATGACGCGGTGCTCGCCTGGGAGGAGCGCCGGATGCGGCGCGAGGTCCGCGCCACGGCCAACCGGCTCGCCAACTTCGACGACGCGAACCTGCGCCGCTCGGCCCGCGCCGCGGTCGCCGCCGGGGCCCGGGTGGGGCGCGCGCTGGAGATCCTCGCCGAGGAGGTCCCCGAGCACCTGGCCGCCGCGGGACGGCTCCGTATGGAGCACAAGCAGGCCTCCCTGGAGGAGCTGGGCGCGCTCGCCGACCCGCCGCTGACCAAGGACGCGGTCGCCGGCCGGATCCGCCGGCTGCTGGCGATGGCCGACAAGCGGGCCCAGGATCTGGGCATCCCGGGGACCGAGTCGACCCTCAGCGAGGAGCTGGCCGACGGCCTGGTCGGCTGACTCGGCGGCGAGCCGGGGGACGTTGGTCCCGCCCCCGCCGGGACTTGGGTCCCCGGGCCCGGGGACCCAAGTCCCGGCGGGCGAAACGGAGGTCCGTGCTCCTACTGGCGAGTACGGACCTCCGGACGTATCCGGTGGCGTGCGGTGGCCCTCTCGATGTCACCTCCGGGCCCTCGGAGAGGTAGGGTCGGAAGCGGTCGGGGACATCCCTATACAACTCGCCGGCGTCGAAAACCGGCGTACCTAACGAGGAGATCGGTTCGTGACGATCCGCGTAGGCATCAACGGCTTCGGCCGCATCGGTCGCAACTACTTCCGCGCGCTGCTCGAGCAGGGTGCGGACATCGAGATCGTGGCTGTCAACGACCTGGGTGACACTGCGACCACGGCCCACCTGCTGAAGTACGACACCATTCTGGGCCGTCTCAAGGCAGAGGTCAGCCACACCGCCGACACCATCACCGTCGATGGTCACACCGTCAAGGTGCTCTCCGAGCGCAACCCGGCCGACATCCCCTGGGGTGAGCTGGGCGTCGACATCGTCATCGAGTCGACCGGCATCTTCACCAAGAAGGCCGACGCCGAGAAGCACATCGCGGGCGGCGCCAAGAAGGTCCTCATCTCGGCTCCGGCCAAGGACGAGGACATCACCATCGTGATGGGCGTCAACCAGGACCAGTACGACGCGGCCAACCACAACGTCATCTCCAACGCCTCCTGCACCACCAACTGTGTGGCGCCGATGGCCAAGGTTCTCGACGAGAACTTCGGCATCGTCAAGGGCCTGATGACGACGGTCCACGCGTACACGAACGACCAGCGGATCCTGGACTTCCCGCACTCGGACCTGCGTCGCGCCCGCGCCGCCGCCGAGAACATCATCCCGACGACCACCGGCGCGGCCAAGGCCACCGCCCTGGTCCTCCCGCAGCTCAAGGGCAAGCTCGACGGCATCGCGATGCGCGTCCCGGTCCCGACGGGCTCCGCCACCGACCTCGTCGTGACGCTGGCGCGCGAGGTCACCAAGGACGAGGTCAACGCCGCGTTCAAGAAGGCCTCCGACGACGGTGCCCTCAAGGGCTTCCTGACGTACACCGAGGACCCGATCGTCTCCTCGGACATCGTCGGCGACCCGTCGTCCTGCACCTTCGACTCCTCCCTGACCATGGTCCAGGAGGGGAACACGGTGAAGATCCTCGGCTGGTACGACAACGAGTGGGGCTACTCCAACCGCCTCGTCGACCTCACGGTCTTCGTCGGCGAGCAGCTCTGATCCTCGGGGTCGGCGGCACCACGATGTGAGCAAGGGGCTCGACCGGCGCAACGACGCGCCGGTCGAGCCCCTCAGCATGTTCATCCGTCCTTGCAAGGAGTAACGGAAGACCAGATGAAGACGATCGACGAACTTCTCGCCGAAGGGGTCGTGGGCAAGCGGGTATTCGTCCGTGCCGACCTCAACGTGCCGCTGGACGGCACCACGATCACCGACGACGGCCGTATCCGCGCCGTCGTCCCGACGATCGCCAAGCTCGCCGAGGCCGGCGCGCGTGTCGTCGTCGCCTCGCATCTCGGCCGGCCCAAGGGCGCCCCGGACCCGGCCTTCTCGCTGGCGCCCGCCGCCGCCCGCCTGGGTGAACTCCTCGGGGCCGAGGTCGCCTTCGCCGCCGACACGGTCGGCGAGTCCGCCCGCGCCGCGGTCGCCGGCCTCTTTGACGGCCGGGTCGCGGTCATCGAGAACCTCCGCTTCAACGCCGGTGAGACGTCCAAGGACGACGCCGAGCGCGGCGCCTTCGCCGATCAGCTGGCCGAGCTCGCGGACATCTATGTGGGCGACGGCTTCGGCGCGGTGCACCGCAAGCACGCCTCGGTCTTCGACCTCCCGGCCCGGCTCCCGCACTACGCGGGCTACCTCATCGCCACCGAGGTCGGCGTCCTGAAGAAGCTCACCACCGATGTCCAGCGGCCGTACGCGGTCGTCCTCGGCGGGGCCAAGGTCTCCGACAAGCTCGGCGTGATCGACCACCTGCTGGAGCGGGCCGACCGCATCCTGATCGGCGGCGGAATGGCGTACACCTTCCTCAAGGCCCAGGGCCACGAGGTCGGCGGCTCGCTGCTCCAGGAGGACCAGATCCCGGCCGTCCAGGAGTACCTGCGACGGGCCGAGGAGAAGGGCGTGGAGTTCGTCCTCCCCGTCGACGTCGTGGTCGCCCCGTCCTTCCCGGACCTGAGGACCAAGGCCCCGGCCCACCCCACCACCGTCGCCGCCGACGCCATGCCGGCCGGTCAGCTGGGGCTGGACAACGGGCCGGAGACCAACAAGCTCTACGCAGCTAAGCTCGCCGACGCGGCCACCGTCTTCTGGAACGGCCCGATGGGCGTCTTCGAACACCCCGACTTCGCCGACGGCACCCGCGCGGTCGCCCAGGCGCTCGTCGACTCGTCGGCCTTCAGCGTCGTCGGCGGTGGCGACTCCGCCGCGGCCGTTCGCATCCTGGGCTTCGACGAGAATGCTTTCGGACATATTTCGACCGGTGGCGGCGCGAGTCTCGAGTACCTCGAGGGCAAGACGCTTCCCGGGCTCGCCGCACTGGAGGACTGACCTTTCATGACCACCCGCACCCCGCTGATGGCGGGCAACTGGAAGATGAACCTCAACCACCTCGAGGCCATCGCCCACGTCCAGAAACTCTCCTTCGCCCTTGCCGACAAGGACTACGAGGACGTCGAGGTCGCCGTCCTCCCGCCCTTCACCGACCTGCGCTCCGTGCAGACCCTGGTGGACGGCGACAAGCTGAAGATCAAGTACGGCGCCCAGGACATCTCGGCGCACGACTCCGGCGCGTACACCGGTGAGATCTCCGGCCCCATGCTCGCCAAGCTGCGCTGCACGTACGTGGCCGTCGGCCACAGCGAGCGCCGCCAGTACCACGGCGAGAACGACGAGATCTGCAACGCCAAGGTGAAGGCCGCCTACCAGCACGGCCTGACGCCGATCCTCTGCGTCGGTGAGGGCCTGGACATCCGCAAGGCAGGTGACCAGGTCTCCTATACGCTCGCCCAGCTCGACGGCGCCCTGAAGGACATTCCGGCCGAGCAGGCCGAGACCATCGTGATCGCCTACGAGCCGGTCTGGGCCATCGGGACCGGCGAGGTCGCCACCCCCGAGGACGCCCAGGAAGTCTGCGGCGCGATCCGTGGCCGGCTGGCCGAGCTGTACTCCCAGGAGCTGGCCGACGCCGTCCGTATCCAGTACGGCGGCTCGGTGAAGTCCGGCAACGTCGCGGCCATCATGGCGCAGCCCGACGTGGACGGCGCCCTCATCGGCGGTGCCGCACTGGACACCGACGAGTTCGTCAAGATCGTCCGCTTCCGCGACCAGTGAGTATGCGGTAGCGCGGATCCGTCGTACCCTTGCGGGGGCCGGAGGGGCCAGTCGCCCTTCGGCCCCCGGTGTACGTACACGCAGTAGTCAAGAATTCCGGAAAGTAGGGACCAGCCGTGGTTTTGGCGTTCCAGATCGCTCTGATCGTCTTCAGCCTGCTGCTGATGCTGCTGGTGCTCATGCACAAGGGCAAGGGCGGCGGCCTCTCCGACATGTTCGGTGGCGGAATGCAGTCCTCCGTCGGTGGCTCCTCGGTCGCCGAGCGTAACCTCGACCGGATCACCGTCGTGGTCGGTCTGGTCTGGTTCGCGTGCGTCGTGGTACTCGGTCTGCTCGTCAAGCTGGACAGCTGACCCGTCGTCCGCGCATACCGGTGACGGTGTAACTCCTTTCACTGGACGCGCGTTGGGCCTTACGTAGACTGGGGCATCGCTCGAGCACCATCACGCAGGGAGTTACGACCGTGGCAAGTGGCAACGCGATCCGGGGAAGCCGGGTCGGAGCGGGGCCGATGGGGGAGGCCGAGCGTGGCGAGTCCGCGCCGCGCGCCCGCATCTCCTTCTGGTGCTCGAACGGGCACGAGACGCAGCCGAGCTTCGCCCATGACGCGCAGCTGCCGGACACCTGGGACTGCCCACGCTGCGGCTTCCCGGCCGGCCAGGACAAGGACAGCCCGCCCGACCCGCCCCGCACCGAGCCGTACAAGACGCATCTGGCGTACGTACGCGAGCGGCGGAGCGACGAGGACGGCGAGGTGATCCTCGCCGAGGCGCTGGCCAGACTCCGCGGCGAGATCTGAGGCTCCCCCCAGCGCGGTTCCACGGAACCCCAGTCGTTCACCGGCCGGACACCCCACGGGTGTCCGGCCGGGTCGCGTTCCCACGCCGCCGCCCACCTCCACGCCGTCGGACTCCTCGATCAATTAGGTTGGAGGGGCAGCGGGGATGCTGAGTGACGAGAAGAAACGGGCTGATATCCGGGATGAACGCAGCAAGCCGAACCAAGCTCAACCAGACGCCCGAGTGGACGGCCCTCGCCAAGCACCGTGAGGAGCTCGGCGCACCCCAGTTGCGCGAGCTGTTCGCACGGCAGCCGGACCGCGGCACCGTCCGCACCCTGCGGGTCGGCGACCTCCACCTCGACTACTCCAAGAACCTGGTCACCGACGAGACGCTGCGCCTGCTGCGCGAACTCGCCGAGGCCACCGGGGTCGCGGAGCTGCGGGACGCGATGTTCCGCGGCGAGAAGATCAACACCACCGAGGACCGGGCGGTACTGCACACCGCGCTCCGCGCCCCGCGCGACGCGGTGATCGAGGTGGACGGCGAGAACGTCGTACCGGCCGTGCACGCCGTCCTGGACCAGATGGCCGGCTTCGCCGACAAGGTCCGGTCGGGGCAGTGGACCGGTCACACCGGCAAGCCCGTCAAGAACATCGTCAACATCGGGATCGGCGGCTCCGACCTCGGCCCCGCCATGGCGTACGAGGTGCTGCGCTCCTTCACGGACCGCGCGCTCACCGTCCGCTTCGTCTCCAACGTCGACGGCGCCGATCTGCACGAGGCCGTCCGTGACCTCGACCCGGCCGAGACGCTGTTCGTCATCGCCTCGAAGACGTTCACGACGATCGAGACCATCACCAACGCCACCTCCGCCCGGGACTGGCTGCTGACCGGGCTGAGGGTCGGTCAGGACGCCGTCGCCAAGCATTTCGTGGCGCTGTCGACCAATGCCGAGAAGGTCGAGGAGTTCGGCATCGACACGGCCAACATGTTCGAGTTCTGGGACTGGGTGGGCGGCCGCTACTCCTACGACTCGGCGATCGGCCTCTCGCTGATGGTCGCCATCGGCCCGGACCGCTTCCGCGAGATGCTGGACGGCTTCCACCTCGTCGACGAGCACTTCCGCACCGCCCCCGCCGAGGAGAACGCCCCGCTCCTCCTCGGTCTCCTCGGCGTCTGGTACGGCAACTTCTTCGACGCCCAGTCGCACGCGGTGCTGCCGTACAGCCACTACCTGTCCAAGTTCACCGCGTACCTCCAGCAGCTCGACATGGAGTCCAACGGCAAGTCCGTCGACCGCGACGGCGACCCCGTGGACTGGCAGACCGGACCGGTGCTCTGGGGCACGCCCGGCACCAACGGGCAGCACGCGTACTACCAGTTGATCCACCAGGGCACCAAGCTGATCCCGGCGGACTTCATCGGCTTCGCCGCCCCGGTCCACGACCTGCTGCCCGGGCTGATCGCCCAGCACGACCTCCTGATGGCCAACTTCTTCGCCCAGACCCAGGCCCTCGCCTTCGGCAGGACGCCCGAGGAGGTCCGGGCGGAAGGGGTGCCCGAGGAGCTGGTCCCGCACAAGACGTTCCGGGGCAACCACCCCACGACGACGATCCTCGCCGACCGGCTGACCCCCTCGGTCCTCGGTCAGCTCATCGCGCTGTACGAGCACAAGGTCTTCGTCCAGGGCGCCATCTGGAACATCGACTCCTTCGACCAGTGGGGCGTCGAGCTCGGCAAGGTCCTCGCCAAGAAGATCGAACCGCTCCTGACGGAGACCGGGGGAGTGGACGCCGGGCAGCTGGACAGCTCCACCGCCGCCCTGGTCGACGCCTACCGCACGCTGCGTGGGCGCTGAGCCGATGCCACAGGGGGAGGGGACGGCGGTCCGGCTGCGACCGCCGCGTAACACGGTGAACGAGCGAGCCGTCAGCTGGTGGCGGGCCCAGTGTCTGCTGCTGACCGCCGCACCCGTCGTGCCGCTCGCGGTACTGGGCGCGCTGATCGAGCCCGCCCGCTTCTGGCTGCTGCTGCCCGCCGCGGTCCTGGCCGCGGCGGGCACGGCGGCCGCTGTCCTCTTCCCCCTGTGGTGGTTCCGTACGCACCGTTGGGAGATCACCGAGGACGCGGTGTACGTCCGCACCGGGTTCTTCTGGCAGGAGTGGCGGATCGCCCCGATGTCCCGCATCCAGACCGTCGACACCGCACGGGGACCGTTGGAGCAGCTCTTCCGGCTGGCCACGGTCACCGTCACCACCGCCTCCTCCAAGGGCGCGGTACGGATCGCGGGCCTGGACCACGAGGTCGCCGCCGACCTCGCCCGGCAGCTCACCCGGATCACCCGCGACACCCCCGGGGACGCCACATGAGCACCGCGGCCCCGCCCGCCGACTGGCGCCGCCTCGATCCCCGTACCGTCCTGGTCACCGCCCTCGTCGTGGCGGGCGTCGTCGCGGGTGCGGCCGTCCCCGTCACGCTCGGGCTCACCCGGTGGTTCAGCCTCCTGGCCGCCGTGCTCCACGTGCTCGCCGGCGCGGTCCTGGTCATCGGGGCCGCGGCGGGCGCCGACCGGGTCCGCTGGCACCGCACGCGCTACCGGATCGGTGAGGAGCGCGTCGACCTCCACACCGGCCTCCTGATCGTCAAGCGCCGCTCCCTGGCCCGGAGCCGCATCCGCACGGTCGACCTCACCGCCAACCCGTTGCTCCGCCTCCTCGGCCTGGTCACCGTCAGGATCGGCACCGGCGAACAGGGCTCCGAGTCCACCCTCGAACTGGACCCGGTCACCCGCGCCGAGGGCGAACGGCTGCGCCGCCTCCTGCTGGAGCGCGCCGCCACCGCCCCGCCCGGCGTCCACCGCGAAGGGGAACTGGCCGTCCTGGACCCCCGCTGGATCCGCTACGCCCCGGTCTCCTTCGTCGCGCCCATGCTCGGCGGGGCCGCCGCCGGGGCCGTGATGCAGGTCAGCGACTGGTTCGGGGCCCAGGGTGAGGTCATCGCGTGGGTCGGTGGCCTCTTCCAGGACACCCAGGTGCTCTGGATGATCGTCATCCTCGTCCTGGCCGCCCTGGTCGCGGGCGTCGTCGGGGCGCTCGGTCTCTGGATCGAGATGTGGTGGAACTACCGCCTGGAGCGCGAGCCGGGCGGCACCCTGCGGGTGAGGCGCGGGCTGTTCACCTCCCGCTCCCTATCGGTCGAGGAGGCCCGGCTGCGCGGTGTCGATCTGGTCGAGCCGCTGGGCGTACGGCTGCTCGGGGCGGCCCGGCTGGACGCCATCACCACCGGCCTCGCCAAGGACACCGAGGCCAAGAACGCCGACCACAACACGCTGCTCCCGGCCGCGCCCCGGACCCGGGTCGACAAGGTCGCCGCCGACGTGCTGCGCGAGGCGCTCACTCCGACCGGCGCGGCGCTCACCCCGCACCCTCGCGCCGCCCGGGGCCGCCGACTGCGCTGGTGGCTCGCCGCGGTCCTCGGCCCGGTCCTCGTCCTGACCGTCCTCGGGGCGCTGCTCACGCCCGTGCTGCTGTGGATCGCGCTCGGCTGCACGGTGGTTCTCGCACCCGTGGCGGTGGCGCTCGCGCTGGACGCGTACCGGAGCCTCGGGCACGCGCTCTCCGGGCGCTATCTGGTCACCCGCTCCGGCACGGTCCACCGCTCCACCGCCGCCCTGGAGCGGGCCGGGGTGATCGGCTGGACGGTCAAGCGGTCGGCGTTCCAGCGGCGGGCCGGGCTGGTGAGCATCACGGCCACCACCGCCGCCGGCAACGGCGCCTACACGGTGTACGACGCCGACGTGGCCGAGGGACTCGCCTTCGCCGCCGAGGCGGTACCGGGGCTGCTGGAGCCCTTCCTGGAGCGCGCCGGTGGCACCGGGCCGTGACGGACGGCACAGGAGGCCCCCTGTGCGGGCGGGCCCGGGTCGGCGACGATACCGATCATGACTTCCACCAGCCGTCGTACGGTTCTCACCGCCCTCGCCACCGCAGCTGTCAGCGGTCCGCTGTTGGGTTCGCTCACCGCGACCGACGCCCACGCCACCGCTGACCTGGACATCTACACCTCCAACACCGACCTCTACAAGAAGCTCGCCGGTCAGGAGGGCGTCGAGTTCGCCCGCCGCTACCGCAGACACGAGTACGTCGACCACTCGGTCCCGCAGAGATTCCCGTACAACCGGACCACCGTCATGGCCCTGCACGGCGGCGGCATCGAGACGGGCACCTCCGAGCTCTGCCTCGCCATCGCCGGCTACCACCCGGCCACGCTCGCCCCGCTGCCGGACGGCCACGGGGCGTTCGACTACTGGATGTTCGAGGGGCTGCGCACCTCCGGCAACAGGGATCTGCACGTCACCGCCAAGAACTGCGACGACCACGTCGCCCTCTCCATGGCGGCGAGCAGCCTCAACGCCCTGGGCCTGCACGGCTGTACGGCGGCGCAGGCGGGCACCGTCCCGCAGGCCGTGGTCGTCGGGGGGCTGAACACCCGCTTCAAGACCCTGCTCAAGGCAGAGTTCGACGCGGTCGGCATCGCCTGGCGCGACGGCAACGAGGTGCCCGACCTGGCCGGGGTCAACCCCGCCAACCCGGTCAACCGCACCATGCTGGCCAAGGGCGGTCAGCTGGAGCTCACCACGGAGCTGCGCGCCGCCATGTTCACCGTCAACACCCGCGCGGGCCGGGCCGGCAGCACGACCCCGGTCTTCGACCGATTCGTCGGCGCCTGCCGTGCCGCGATCACCGAGCTGGAGCAGGGAACGGACCAGATCGTCCTCTGACCCCGGGATCCCGGGCCGCCTTCAGCCGCCGTGCGTCGTGTCGATGACGCGGAAGCGGTTGCCCTCGGGGTCCGCGAGCACCACGAAGTCCGGGTCCGGCCGCAGGCCGCGCGAAGGCATCGCGCGGCCTGCGGCTTGCCCTGGTGAACGGAACGGTTACGCATGAGCCTTGAGAGTGCAGACATCGACGGTTCGGGGGACGTCCTGTATCGGCTTGTCGATAAGGAGTCCGGAAAGGTCCTGCTGGCCGCCGAGGACCTTCGCGACTACTTCATGGAGGAGGAACCGGAGCCGCCGGAGACCGTCACCGTCACCTTCGTCCGAGCACACCGGGTCGGCCGCGCCCGGCGGAAGACCGAGCGCGCCGAGCTGCAGGTCATCGACCGGCAGGGGAGAAGGATCGGTGCGTACTGCCTCGGGAGGGTGGTCGCCGCGTTCCGGCACGAGCTCGTGCCGTCCGTCGCGGACCGCCCCGACCTCGACTACTCCTTCGGGTACACCTGCGAGTACCCCCGGGCCGGAGAGATCTGGCGGGAGTGGGCCACGGGCCGACCCGTGGAGCGCGGAGAATGGACCCGCCACCCGTCCGACTGGCACGAGAGCTGGCTGCATGTCGTGCAGACCGCCTGGTTCGACTCCGGACGGAACGCGACGCGTTACGGGACCGGCGGGACGGCGGTCATCGACGGCTCCGGATTCACCACGAGGGACGGCTTCTACTGCGCCCTGGGAGAAGCCGTCAACGGACCCGGCGGCTACTTCGGTTCGAACCGCGACGCGGTCTGGGACTGTCTTCGGACCGTGCGGCGCGAAGGAGCGGCTCCGTTCCGCCTGGTGTGGCGGAACTTCGCGGCCTCCCGCGAAGTGCTGGGCAGCGATTTCACCGAGAGCGTTCTCTCGTTGTTCGAGGAGGCCGGTGTGGAGACCTTGCTGTCCCCGGGGTGATGGTCCGCGCCGCTCCCCGAGAGGCCGGCCGCGGCATGCCGCAGGCCCGGACCGCTCGGCAGAAGCGGTCCGGGCCTGTGAGAGTCTGCGAGAGTCAGGCGGAGGCCTGCGGATACAGGGCGCGCGGCAGCTGCGAGGCCGCCGCGGCGTCCAGCAGCCACAGCGTCCGGCTCCGCCCGTACGCGCCGGCCGCCGGGGCCTGGATCTCCCCGGCCCCGGACAGCGCGATCGCCGCAGCCCCGGCCTTGTCCTCGCCCGCCGCCAGCAGCCACACCTCGCGCGCCGCGCGGATCGCCGGCAGCGTGAGCGAGACGCGGACCGGCGGCGGCTTGGGAGCCCCGTGCACACCGACGACGGTGCGCTCGGTCTCCCGTACCGCGGGCAGCTCCGGGAAGAGCGAGGCCACATGCGTGTCCGGGCCGACGCCCAGCATCAGCACGTCGAACGTGGGGACCGCGCCGTGGTCCTCCGGCCCCGCGGCGGCGGCCAGTTCGGCGGCGTAACCGGCTGCCGCCGCGTCCGCGTCGTCGCCGTACGGGCCGTCGGACGCGGGCATCGCGTGCACCCGGGCCGGGTCCAGCTCCACCGCGTCGAGCAGCGCCTCGCGGGCCTGGGTGACATTGCGCTCCGGGTCGCCCTCGGGCAGGAACCGCTCGTCACCCCACCACAGTTCCAGACGCGCCCAGTCGATCGCGTCCCGGGCGGGCGCGGCGGCGAGCGCGGCCAGCACGCCGTTGCCGTTGCGCCCGCCGGTCAGCACCACCGAGGCATGGCCCCGGGAGGCCTGGGCGTCCACGATCCTCGTGATCAGCCGGGCCGCCGCGGCCTGGGCCATCAGCTCCTTGTCGCGGTGCACGACCAGCTGGGGAGGCGTCACTTCGACGCCGCCTTCTTGGCCGGGGCCTTCTTCGCGGCGGGAGCCTTGGCCTCGGCGGCCTTGGCCGCCTTCTCCGCGGCGCTCTCGACCGGAGCGGCTTTGACCTCGCCGCCCGCGTGCAGTCGGGCGACGCCGAACTTCACCGCGGACGCGTAGGTGTTGTCCGGGTCGAGCCGGCGCAGCTCCTCCGCCAGCAGCTCGGCGGTGTCACGGCGCTTGAGCGCCACCGCGCGGTCCGGCTGGTTCTGCATGGAGAGCGTGGCGAGCGAGCCGTCGGCCCGGTCCAGGACGATGACGCCGTTCTTCGTCTCCATCCGGACCGCGGTGAGACCGGGCCCCCCGGAGAGCGTGCGCTCCACCGGGACGCCGAGCCGGTCCGCGAGCCACATGGCGAGCAGCTCGCAGCTCGGGTTGTCGCTCTCGCCCTCGACGGTCGCGCCGATGACCTCGGCCGGCTGCTGGTCCAGCGCGGCGGCCAGCATCGAGCGCCACGGAGTGATCCGGGTCCAGGCCAGGTCCGTGTCGCCGGGGCTGTACGTCGCCGCCCGCACCGCCAGCTCGTCGAGCGGCAGCTCGGCCGAGTAGGTGTCGGTGATCCGGCGCTGGGCGAGGGCCCCGAGCGGGTCCTTCGCCGGGTCGGAGGGCGCGCCCTCGGGCCACCACACCACGACCGGGGCGTCCGGCAGCAGCAGCGGAAGGACCACCGACTGGGCGTGGTTGGCCAGTTCGCCGTGCAGACGCAGGACGACGGTCTCGCCGGTGCCCGCGTCGGAACCGACCCGCACCTCGGCGTCGAGGCGGGCGTCCCGGCGGGCCCGCGGCGAGCGGCTGACCCGCTTGATCACCGCGATGATCCGCGAGGGGTGCTCGCGGGAGGCGTCGCCGGCCGACTTGAGCGCGTCGTACGCGTTCTCCTCGTCGGTGACGACGACCAGGGTGAGCACCATGCCGATGGCGGGGGTGCCGATGGCCCGGCGCGCCGAGACCAGCGCCTGGTTGATCTTGCTGGACGTGGTTTCCGTGAGATCGATCTTCATGGCCGCCTCCAGCTCCGTCCGTCACGTGCGAGCATCTCGTCGGCCTCGGCCGGACCCCAGGTGCCGGCCGCGTACTTCGCTGGCTTCCCGTGCTTGTCCCAGTACCGCTCGATCGGGTCGAGGATGGTCCAGGAGAGTTCGACCTCCTGGTGGCGCGGGAAGAGGTTGGCATCGCCGAGCAGGACGTCCAGGAGGAGCCGCTCGTACGCCTCCGGGCTGGACTCCGTGAACGACTCGCCGTACGCGAAGTCCATCGTGACGTCCCGGACCTCCATCGAGGTACCGGGCACCTTGGAGCCGAAGCGCACGGTGACGCCCTCGTCCGGCTGGACCCGGATGACCAGGGCGTTGCCGCCCAGCTCCTCCGTGGCGCCGGACTCGAAGGGCAGATAGGGCGCGCGCTTGAAGACGACCGCGATCTCCGTGACCCGGCGGCCGAGCCGCTTTCCGGTGCGGAGGTAGAACGGCACGCCCGCCCAGCGGCGGTTGTTGATCGTCAGCTTGATCGCCGCGTAGGTGTCGGTCGTCGACTTGGGGTCGATGCCGTCCTCCTCGCAGTAGCCGAGGACCTCCTGGCCGCCCTGCCAGGCGTGCTCGTACTGGGCGCGCACGGTGTGCTGCCCGAGGTCCTCGGGCAGCTCGACGGCGGTGAGCACCTTGAGCTTCTCGGCGACCAGCGCCTTCGGGTGGAAGGAACCGGGCTCCTCCATCGCGGTCAGCGCCAGCAGCTGGAGCAGGTGGTTCTGGATGACGTCACGGGCGGCGCCGATGCCGTCGTAGTAGCCGGCCCGGCCGCCGATGCCGATGTCCTCGGCCATCGTGATCTGTACGTGGTCGACGTAGGACCGGTTCCAGATCGGCTCCCACATCGTGTTGGCGAACCGCAGCGCCAGGATGTTCTGGACCGTCTCCTTCCCCAGGTAGTGGTCGATCCGGAAGACCTCGTTGGGCGGGAAGACGTCGTGCACGAGCTGGTTGAGCTCCTGCGCGCTGGCCAGGTCGTGGCCGAAGGGCTTCTCGATGACGGCGCGCCGCCAGGAGCCCTCCCCCTGGTCGGCCAGGCCGTGCTTCTTCAGCTGCTGGACGACCTTGGGGAAGAACTTCGGCGGCACGGAGAGGTAGAAGGCGAAGTTGCCGCCCGTCCCCTGGGCCTTGTCGAGCTCCTGGATGGTCGACTTCAGCGTCTCGAACGCCTCGTCGTCGTCGAAGTTGCCCTGGACGAAGCGCATCCCCTGGATGAGCTGCTGCCAGACCTCCTCGCGGAACGGCGTACGGGCGTGCTCCTTGACGGCGTCGTGGACGACCTGGGCGAAGTCCTCGTCCTCCCAGTCGCGGCGCGCGAAGCCGATGAGCGAGAAGCCCGGCGGCAGCAGGCCGCGATTGGCCAGGTCATAGACGGCGGGCATCAGCTTTTTACGGGACAAATCGCCCGTGACGCCAAAGATGACCAGGCCCGACGGCCCCGCGATACGCGGAAGCCGTCGGTCCTGTGCGTCACGGAGCGGGTTGGCTCCGGGAACAGCAGACAAAGTGGTCAGCCCTCCGAGGGGGCGAGGCGCGAAAGCTCCGCCTCGGTCGACTTGAGCAGGTCGTTCCAGGACGCCTCGAACTTCTCGACGCCCTCGTCCTCCAGCACCTGCACGACGTCGTCGTACGAGATGCCGAGCTTCTTGATCGCGTCGAGGTCGGCGCGAGCCTGGTCGTAGCCGCCGGTGACGGTGTCGCCGGTGATCTCGCCGTGGTCGGCCACGGCCTCCAGCGTCGCCTCCGGCATGGTGTTCACCGTGTTCGGCGCCACCAGGTCATCGACGTACAGGGTGTCCTTCAGGGCCGGGTCCTTGACGCCGGTCGAGGCCCACAGCGGACGCTGCTTGTTGGCCTGCGCCTTGTCCAGGGGGGCCCAGCGGTCGCAGGAGAAGACCTCCTCGTACGCCTCGTAGGCCAGGCGCGCGTTGGCCAGCGCGGACTTGCCCTTGGCCGCCTTCGCGTCGTCGGAGCCGATGGCGTCCAGCCGCTTGTCGATCTCGGTGTCCACCCGGGACACGAAGAACGAGGCCACCGAGTGGATCTTGGAGAGATCCAGGCCCGCGGCCTTCGCCTTCTCCAGGCCCGCCAGGTAGGCGTCCATGACCGCGCGGTAGCGCTCCAGCGAGAAGATCAGCGTCACGTTGACGCTGATGCCCCGGCCGATCGTCTCGGTGATCGCCGGCAGGCCGGCCCTGGTCGCCGGGATCTTGATGAGCGTGTTCGGCCGGTCGACCAGCCACGCCAGCTGCTTGGCCTCGGCGACCGTGGCCGTGGTGTGGTGCGCCAGGCGCGGGTCGACCTCGATGGAGACCCGGCCGTCCTGGCCGTCCGTGGCGTCGAAGACCGGGCGCAGGATGTCGGCGGCGTCGCGGACGTCCGCCGTCGTGATCATCCGCAGGGCTTCCTCGACGGTCACCTTGCGGGCGGCGAGGTCGGTGAGCTGCTGCTCGTAACCGTCGCCCGAGGAGATCGCCTTCTGGAAGATCGACGGGTTGGTGGTGACGCCGACGACATGGCTCTGGTCGATCAGCTCGGCCAGGTTGCCGGACGTGATCCGCTTGCGCGACAGGTCGTCGAGCCAGATCGCCACGCCCTCGTCGGAGAGGCGCTTGAGTGCGTCTGTCATGAGTTGCATCTCCTACTAGTCGTATCTATCGGCGTCAGCGCGTGACGGCGGCGAGAGATTCCCGCGCGGCGGCGGCCACGTTCTCGGCGGTGAAGCCGAACTCGCGGAAGAGCACCTTCGCGTCGGCCGAGGCCCCGAAGTGCTCCAGCGAGATGATCCGGCCGGCGTCGCCGACGTAGCGGTGCCAGGTCAGGCCGATGCCCGCCTCGACCGCGACCCGCGCCTTGACCGACGGCGGAAGCACGCTGTCCTTGTACGCCTGGTCCTGCTCCTCGAACCACTCGACGGACGGCATCGAGACCACCCGGGTCGCCACCCCGGCCGCCTGGAGCTGCTCGCGCGCCTCGACGGCGACATGGACCTCGGAACCGGTCGCGATGAGCAGCACCTGCGGCTCACCGGCTTCGGCCTCGAACAGGACGTAACCGCCCTTGGCGGCGTGCTCGTTCGCCTCGTACGTCGGCACACCCTGCCGGGTCAGCGCCAGACCGTGCGGGGCGCCCTTGCCGAACACCTTGGTGTAGCGGCGCAGGATCTCGCGCCAGGCGATGGCGGTCTCGTTGGCGTCGGCCGGGCGCACGATGTTCAGGCCCGGGATGGCGCGCAGCGCGGCCAGGTGTTCCACCGGCTGGTGGGTCGGGCCGTCCTCGCCGAGGCCGATCGAGTCGTGCGTCCACACGTACGTCACCGGCAGGTGCATCAGCGCGGACAGCCGCACCGCGTTGCGCATGTAGTCGGAGAACACCAGGAAGGTGCCGCCGTAGATACGGGTGTTGCCGTGCAGCGCGATGCCGTTCATGGCGGCGGCCATGGCGTGCTCGCGGATCCCGAAGTGGATCGTCCGGCCGTACGGGTCGGCCTCCGGCAGCGGGTTGCCCGCCGGGAGGAACGACGACGTCTTGTCGATCGTCGTGTTGTTCGAGCCCGCGAGGTCGGCGGAGCCGCCCCACAGCTCGGGCACGATCTCGCCGAGCGCCTGGAGGACCTTGCCGGAGGCGGCACGGGTGGCCAGGCCCTTGCCGGGCTCGAAGACGGGAAGCTTCTCCTCCCAGCCCTCGGGCAGCTCGCCCGCGGCGATCCGGTCGAAGGAGGCGGCGCGCTCCGGGTTGGCCGTGCGCCACGCGGCGAACGCCTTGTCCCACTCCGCGCGGGCCTCGCGGCCGCGGTCCAACGCCTCGCGGGTGTGCCCGATGACCGCGTCGGAGACCTCGAAGGTCTGCTCCGGGTCGAAGCCGAGGACCCGCTTGGTCGCCGCGATCTCCTCGGCGCCGAGGGCCGAGCCGTGGGCGGCCTCGGTGTTCTGGGCGTTCGGGGCGGGCCAGGCGATGATCGAGCGGGCCGCGATGAACGAGGGGCGCCCGGTCTCGGCCTTGGCCGCCCGCAGCGCCGCGTACAGACCCGCCGGGTCCAGGTCGCCGCTGGGGAGCTGGTCGACACGCTGGACGTGCCAGCCGTACGCCTCGTACCGCTTCAGGGTGTCCTCGGAGACCGCGGTCTCCGTGTCGCCCTCGATGGAGATGTGGTTGTCGTCCCAGAGCAGGACCAGGTTGCCCAGCTTCTGGTGCCCGGCCAGCGAGGACGCCTCGGCCGAGATGCCCTCCTGGAGGCAGCCGTCACCCGCGACGACCCACACCATGTGGTCGAACGGGGAGGCGCCGGGGGCCGCCTCGGGGTCGAAGAGACCGCGCTCGTAGCGAGCGGCCATCGCCATGCCCACCGCGTTGGCGACACCCTGGCCCAGCGGCCCGGTCGTCGTCTCGACTCCGGTGGTGTGGCCGTACTCCGGGTGGCCCGGGGTCTTGGAGCCCCAGGTGCGGAAGGCCTTGAGGTCGTCCAGCTCCAGGCCGTAGCCGGCCAGGTAGAGCTGGATGTAGAGCGTCAGGCTGGAGTGGCCCGCGGAGAGGACGAACCGGTCGCGACCGGTCCACTCGGCGTCCGCGGGGTCGTGCCGCATCACCTTCTGGAACAGGGTGTACGCGGCGGGAGCCAGGCTCATCGCCGTGCCCGGGTGGCCGTTTCCGACTTTCTGTACGGCGTCCGCGGCGAGGACGCGGGCGGTGTCCACGGCCCGCTGGTCCAAATCGGTCCACTGGAGGTCTGTGGTGGTCGGCTTGATGCTCACCCTGAGTCAGGGCTCCTCTCCACTGTCGTAAACCGGTGACTGTTACCGCACCGGGCGCTGTCGAGCCTACCCCCGTTGACAGGCACACTTTCCGGGCACTTTCCAGGGTGTGGGCGACCCGTGGAGTTCGCCTCCCGGCGGAATGCGCATACCGGTGAACAGTCACCCCCAACACGACCCCACCCCCGCGAAGGGCGGCGTATCCGCAACGTCTAGAGTGAACGGGTTCGCGCAAGTCTTCATCGGGCCTTCCCGCCCGGAGCTTGCTGGGATTTCTCTGTCAGGGGTGTGCGTGACGGCCGTCGAGTCCCGACCCGCAGGGGTCGCCTTGACTCCCAGCCCGGGGGGCCATCGCCCGTTCGGGGCCCGCGTCAAGGCCTTCGTGGCTCTTACCAAGCCACGGATCATCGAGCTGTTGCTCATCACCACCGTTCCGGTGATGTTCCTCGCCGCCCGGGGTGTACCCGATCTGTGGCTCGTCCTCACTACCACCATCGGGGGATATCTCTCCGCCGGTGGCGCCAACGCGCTCAACATGTACATCGACCGGGACATCGACGCGCTGATGGACCGCACGTCCCAGCGCCCGCTGGTCACGGGCATGGTCAGCCCCCGCGAATGCCTCGCCTTCGGCATCGCCCTCGCGGTGATCTCCACGCTCTGGTTCGGGCTGCTCGTCAACTGGCTCTCGGCCGCTCTCGCGCTCGGCGCGCTGCTCTTCTACGTCGTCGTCTACACGATGCTGCTGAAGCGGCGCACCTCCCAGAACATCGTCTGGGGCGGCATCGCGGGCTGCATGCCGGTCCTCATCGGCTGGTCCGCCGTGACGAACGAGCTCTCCTGGGCCGCCGTCATCCTCTTCGCCGTCATCTTCTTCTGGACGCCGCCGCACTACTGGCCGCTGTCGATGAAGGTCAAGGACGACTACGCCCGGGTCGGTGTCCCGATGCTCCCGGTGGTCGCCTCCAACCGGGTGGTCGCGAAGCAGATCGTCCTCTACAGCTGGGTGATGGTCGCGGTCTCGCTGCTGCTCACCCCGCTCGGCTACACGGGCTGGTTCTACACCGCGGTGGCGCTGGTGTCCGGTGGCGCCTGGCTCTGGGAGGCCCACGGTCTGCAGAACCGGGCCAAGGCCGGAGTGAGCGGGGCCAAGCTCAAGGAGATGCGCCTCTTCCACTGGTCCATCACCTATGTCTCCTTGCTCTTCCTCGCCGTCGCGGTGGACCCCTTCCTCCGCTGACACACCTCTCCTCCCGCGTACGGGCGGGGGGGGGGGGGCCCGGGGCCCCCCCCCCCCCCCCCCCCCGGACCCCCCCCCCGGTAAAATACCCGGGGGGGGCACCAGTTGGTTGGGGCCGCGGGCCGCCCGCCCGGCGGCCGCGGGGCGTCCCCCCCCCCCGCCCCCCCGGCC